>CAUUHV010000005.1:0-79969 GCA_963545085.1 uncultured Catonella sp.
GGGTCTGCAACACCCTGATCACCGGTTCAAATCCGGTTGTCGCCTCTATAAAGACGGAGTTTAGGCTTCGTCTTTTTTATATAATATGAAATTTTACAAAACTTGATTTTATTAAATGAGGGGCTTATACTGAAAGAAAAAGGTTTGGATTCCGATAAATATCGGGGCAAGGAGGGGCTATGTTTTCTATACTTACGGCGATAGGGGTGTTCTGTGGAGACCAGTTTCTTAAAAAGCAGGTTGAGGACGGGAAGTTGTCCGAGGGACGGGAGTTTTTAAAAGGTAATATAGTAATAAAAAAGCATGTAAATAAAGGATTGATCCTTAATAAATTTGAAAATGAGCCTAAGTGGGTATTGGCTGTTGTTTCGGCGGTATTCGGAGCGGCTGTGTTTATGTATTTAATGACCTTAGGGAAAAAACGAAGAAGGGTAAAGAGGTTCGGGTTGGCTTTAGCAATCGGAGGGGCCGCCTCAAACCTCTATGACAGAATAGTAAAAGGCGGAGTTACGGATTTTGCGGGGATAAAGCCGCTTAAAGGGATAGTAGCCAATCTTGGAGATGCGGCGGTACTGTTGGGCTCATTCATATCGTTTATCGGAAGTCTTTGGAGTGAGGATTAAGAAAGTATATCCGATAAAGCCTCATATAGACGGTTCATTTCGTTCTTCGTGCCTACGGTAATTCTCAGATAGTTGTTAATCCGTGCGGAATTAAAATATCTGATATAAATTTTTCGTTTTTTCAGCTCGTCAAATATATAATCCGCCTTCACACTTTTATGTGAGGCGAAGATAAAGTTAGCTTTTGAGTCGGGAAAAGAAAATCCTAAAGAAGCTAACTTTTCTTTTGCTCTTTCACGTTCGGAGATTATTTTAGTTAATGTTTCCTTAAAATAAGTCTCATCTTTTAAAATTTCCTCAGCCATACTTAAAACCGGAGAGCTTAATGTATAGGAATTATATGAATATTTAATATTTTCAAGCGCTTTTATAAGCTCCGCGTGTCCCAATGCATAACCGACCCTTAATCCGGCTGCAGCTCTTGATTTGGAGTAGGTACGGATTACAAGAAGATTTGAATACTTGTCTATAAGCGAAACTGCGGAAATTCCGGCAAAATCTATATAAGCCTCATCTACCATTACTATGCAATCAGGATTTGTTTTTACTATCTCTTCAATAAATTCAACAGATTCGTAAATTCCGGTAGGGGCGTTCGGGTTTGCTATTATTATTCCTCCTGCATTTTTTTTCGCGGAAAGTTCTGTATAATCGGAAAGTGTTAATTTAAAATCATCGGAAAGCGGGATTTTTTTATATGAAATATTAAATAAATCGCACCACACGTCATAAAAGGAATAGGTAATATCGGGAAAAAATACACTATCGTCTCTGTTAAAAAAGG
The DNA here is from genome assembly GCA_963545085.1 of uncultured Catonella sp. Lineage (GTDB taxonomy): Bacteria > Bacillota > Clostridia > Lachnospirales > Lachnospiraceae > Catonella. The sequence continues at coordinate 1,408 of CAUUHV010000005.1, forward strand.
TCATAAAAGCCATAGCTAAAACATCATCGGAGCCTACACCGATAAAGATGTTTTCTTTTGACAAATTCACACCGGAATTTTCCGCGGTATAAGCCGCAAGCGCCGTTTTTAGAGAAGAGGCGTCAGGAGAAGGATAAAGCCTGATTTCAGCATATTTCGCTTTTATTTTATCAAGGGAGGCCAGTATCATCGGTGAAGGCGGATAGGGGTTCTCGTTTGTGTTTAATTTTATTACTCCGGCAGCGTGAGGCTGTTCTCCCGGGGTGTACGGAGTGGTGCGACGTATTCTCGATTTAACTTTTTCATTTAACATAAAAACCTCCGTTTTGTGAAAACTTGTATCATTATATCAGTTTGTAAAATTCCGAGAGCTTCTTAAAAGCCGGCAGGGAGCGTTCTATTACAGAGGTATCCGTACAATAGGCTATTCTTACAAAGCCCGGAGCCCCGAAAGCGGAGCCGGGCACTAAAAGAATATTGAATTCTTTTGCCTTTTCAGCAAACTTTTCATCGTTTTCGGGAGTTTTAATAAATAGGTAAAAAGCGCCTTCGGGCTTAACGCAGGTAAAGCCCATTTCCGTAAGTGACGAGTAGATCAGGTTGCGATTTTTTATATAAAGCGATATATCCGAACTTTCGTCAAGGCATTCCGCTACGGCAAGCTGCATAAGAGACGGAGCGTTTACGAAGCCTAAAATTCTTGTAGCCGTACCCGCTGCGGCAATCATATCATCAAAAGCATCCGCCTCATCAGGTATTACAAGGTATCCTATTCTCTCACCCGGCAGGGAAAAAGATTTGCTGTAAGAGTAGCAGATAACCGTGTTTTTATAATATTTTGTAATAAAAGGTACGGTTATCCCGTCATAAACGATTTCTCTGTAAGGCTCGTCCGAAATAAGAAATACGGGACTTTCGAGCTCGGCGCTTTTTTCTGAAAGAACCTTTGCCACGGCCTTTATATCCCTTTCCGAATATACTACACCCGTAGGATTGTTAGGAGTGTTTATTATAAGAGCCTTTGTTTTAGGCGTAATATATTGTCTTAGAGTATCGGCATGGGGTCTGAAATCTTCGGTAACGGGAAGCGGAATAAGTCTGCCCCCGAAATTTTCGGTGTAATGCTTATATTCCGAAAAATAAGGAGAGAAAGTAAGCACCTCATCACCCGGATTTAAAAGAGTTTTAAGTATTACATTAAGACCGCCCGCCGCGCCTACAGTCATAATAATATTTTTTTCGGAAAAATCGGTACCGAAACGCTTATTTAATGAAAGAGCGGTCTTTTTTCTCACAGTCTCGAATCCGGAATTATTCATATATCCATGTAAAAGCTTTGAGTTTTCATTTTCAAAAAGGTCTTTAATAACCGTTTTTAATTTTTCGGGAGGCGCGGTGCATGGATTGCCCAGGCTGAAATCATAAACATTTTCATTGCCGTATTTAAGAGCCATTTTCTTTCCTTCCTCAAACATAGCCCTGATTATCGAACTGCCTTTAATCAGCTCCTTCATTTTTTCGGAAATCATTACCCACCTCCCAAATTTAAAGATATATGAAGAATAGACTATTTACGGCAATCTGTCCATAAAATTTTTTTTGTTTTTTCACAATTTTTTCGCAAGTATGGGTTATAATAATCGGTATAAATAATTTTAAAATTATTATATCGGGGGCAAATATGAATAAAAAGGGTGTTTTGGAAGAAAGTTCGGCAATCTATAATCACAAGGAATACGGAAGTGAAAAAGAAAAATGGCAACAGATGAACGGAAAACAGAAGTTTGAGCATTTTAACGAGTATTATAGAAATAAGGTTATTATCGTTATAACAGTTATAGCGGTTTTAAGCTCTTTTCTTTATACGATATTTAAACCGAAGCCGGATACCGTGCTTTCCGTCGCGGTTTTAAGTGATTATTGGGATGGTGAAAAAAAGGCGGAATTTATAAAAAGCGCTTCCGAAGCAATGGGACTTGAGAATGAAAAGCAGGTGATAGAAGTAGATGACAGCTATTACTTTAATGAGGAAACGGGAGAAGCGGATTATGCTGTCGCTCAAAAGCTTGATGTGAGAATAATGGCAGGAGAAACGGGAGTGATAATCGCCGGAGAAAATAAATTTAAAGAGCTTATAAATAAAGGCTTTTTTATAAAAATAGATGAGATAATGTCAGCCGAGGTTTTGAGTTCTATGGGCGCGGATGTTACTGACGACGGCTTCGGAATAGTGCTTAAAGACAATAAAAGGCTTAAGGAGGCGGGTTCGATAAGAGAAACATCGGTTTTGGGAGTTATTGTACAGCAGGAAAGCAGGGCTGATTATAAATATATAATTTCATTTATTAATTACTTGTTACAAAATCCTTAAAATTCGTTTTTTCAGGGAATTTACCTTGACAATTTATTCCCGCAAATCTATACTTCCTCTTGAGTTTCGGTATTTTACAATACAAGTGTTGAGAGCACTAAAATCCTTACGGAAATTGCTCTTAGGAGAGTTTATTATCTTTTGACACTCATAGTCACGGATTGAAAATGCATCAGCTTGTTGTCTTATATAAGCGAATAATGAGCGGTTGAAGCGTGCTATATAAATATAGCCGTGTTTTAATAAAAAAATGCAAAAACTTAAGTAAGTATAGATTAAAGCGTCGGAATAAGTGAGGAACCATGAGCGATTATTATAGAAGCAGCAATTACAGAAGAAAAAGAAGAAGAGAAAAAAGAAGACTTATAGCGCTTGTTGCGGTGATTTTTATGGTAGTCTGCATAGGAGCGGGATACGCTATAGTCAGACTGATACCCGGATTTTCAAATTTGAAAGAAAATTTGAATACGGCTGCATCCGATACAAAATCCGCCACAGATAGTGAAAATGATGTAAGAAATACAGTAAAAGAGAACTCCGAAGAAAGTGAAGCCGGTCGAAATGCAGCTTCCGGAGCGGGAGTTGCGGAAAAAAATGATAAGAATAATTTATCTTCCGATAATGAAGCTTCTAAAGATATTTCGAATGAAAATAGTACGGTAAAGCCCGATGACAGCAAGGAACCGGAAATAAAACCCGAAAAGCCGGATATTGAGAAGCTTATAACGGTGGAGGACTCCGTCGCGGAGGAGTATTTTAAAGATACGGTTTTTGTGGGAGATTCCAGAACACAGGGACTTCAGATAAATGCGGACATATCAAGTGCGGATTTTTTTGCGGGCAGAGGATTAAATGTTAAAAACGCTCTTACGGAAAAAGTAATAAGACAGCCCAAAAATAAAATGATCACCGTTGTAGAAGCCCTGAAAGGAAAGCAATATAGAAAAGTATATATTGCTTTCGGTATAAATGAGCTCGGTTGGTCGTATCCGGAGATTTTCATAAAGGAATATAAAAATCTTATAAGTGAAATAAGAAAGATTCAACCGAAGGCGGAAATAGTTGTGCAGGCTATTTTGCCGGTGACTCAAAAAAAGTCATCCAAGGACAAGATATTTAATATGAAGAATATCAAAAAGTTCAATAAGCTTATAAAGGCTATGGCTAAGGATATAGATGCTACTTACGCGGATCTTTCTCCTGCTGTCAGAAATAAAAAGGGATATCTGCCGAAGAGCGTTACGCCGGACGGAGTTCACATGAATAAGCCTTATTGTCAGAGAATAATAGCTTATATAGTTAATATGGAAATTTGATATCAAAATAATAATTATTGAAAATAAAAGGAGAATTTATAATGAGAAAGATTAATAAGAGATTTGCGCTTATGGCAGCTGCTTTGGTACTTTCCGCAGGAGTTTTAAGCTCATGCGGAGGCGGTAAAACCGACAGCCGATCATCGACAGGTAAGCAGGCTTCTATGAGTGAGACGGGTTCGACAAAGAGTTCGGGTTCAAATATGTCATCTGCGGCTAAGACAGATGAAAAAGCAACTGATATAAATGTGATTGCGGATAAGCTTTTAAATGAAATTAAATACAAAGAAGAACTTCAGGAAATGAATGAAAATATGGTGAGTATAAATTATCCGGGAATTTCGGAAGCTCAGATAAAGGCTAAGAAAATTTATATTCCTTCATCTGCGGCTACAGCAGAGGAAATAGCCTGCTTTGAAGCTGTGGACGAGGATGCGGCGAAGGCTGTAGAGGAGGAGCTTAAGAGCAGAGTGGAGTATCAGAAGCAGAGTTTTGCGAATTATAACCCTGATGAAGCAAAAATGCTTGATAACGCAAGAATTATTAAGAAAGGCTTGTGTGTTTTTCTTACCGTTTCAAGCGATCCGGATAAGGCTGAGAAGATAATAGAGGAAAACTGAAAATAAGGAGCAGAATATGACAGACCCTCCGGGTAAGGTAACGGTTAGGGTCTGTCTTTGGATTATATAAGGATACGAGAGAGATTATGATACTTGCGGTGGATATGGGAAACAGTAATATAGTGTTAGGTTGTATGGACGGTGAGAAGCTTTTACTTGAGGAAAGACTTGCGACAAGCCAGACAAAGACAACACTGGAATATGCAATAGATATTAAAAATTTGCTTGAGCTTTACGGTATAGACAGCAAGGATGTGGAAGGAAGCATAATTTCCTCCGTAGTTCCGCAGCTTACGGATACCGTGTCGGAGGCTATTAAAAAGGTTTGCGGGAAAGCGCCTATGATAGTGGGGCCGGGAGTTAAGAGCGGACTTAATATCATAATAGACAATCCGGCACAGCTTGGAGCCGATCTTGTTACAGGGGCCGTTGCGGCACTTGCCGAATATAAGCCGCCGCTTATTGTAATTGATATGGGTACGGCGACTACTTTTTCTTATATAAATGAAAAGGGGCAATTTTGCGGCGGAGCAATAATGCCCGGAATAATTACCGCTATGAATTCCTTGGTGAGCGACACTTCGCAGTTAATAAAAATCAGCCTTGACGCGCCTAAAAGGGTTGTCGGGGCGAATACTGCGGACAGTATGAAAAGCGGAGCTGTGTACGGGAATGCGGCGATGATAGACGGCATGATAGACAGGATAGAAAGAGAAACGGGGAAAAAGGCTGCCGTAGTAGCCACAGGCGGACTTGCAAAGCTCATAGTACCTTATTGCGAGAAGGAAATAACAGTAGACGATTCGCTGCTTATAAAGGGGTTGAGCATAATTTACAGAAAAAATTCAACATAAAGTCCCGTTTTTTACGTCATAGGCCTCTTAATCCGCATGATATGGCGACATAAAATGTTTCAGGTCCGGGATAAGGTTGTGTTATCTAATATAATTAAGCGAAGATTAAAACGGTTTAGATTTGATTTAATCGACTGATAAAGCTATAATAAAATAATATAACATATTTTACAAAGTTTTCACAATTTTGGTTTAATATTGATTATTATAAAGCGGTTATGAAAGGAAGAGTGAATGGACGAAAACAATAAAAATAATAGAGGAAGCGGAACCCCCGGCGGCGGTATGAACAAGAGAGCGGGCATAGTCAGTCTTATAGCTGCGGGAGTGCTGTTTTTGATATTTTTGCACGGTCTTAATATGATACAGCAGAGCGCCAACAGAGAAATAGACTATAATGAGTTTATTAAAATGGTTGATGACGGCAAGGTTGAATCCGTTTTGTTCAACTCGAACAGAATAGATATAGTCCCTAAGCAGAGTACAAACCAAATTTATAACGTGACTTATTACACCGGTTATGTCGGTGATGAGGCGTTGGTTCCTAAGCTTTTAAAGGCGGGGGTAAAATTAAGAGCTCCTACAGCAAGTGCGTATTCGGGGGTGCTGCAGTTTATAGCGGCTTATATACTGCCTATCGCCGGAATTTGGGTTGTAATGTATTTTCTGTATCGTTCAATAGCCAAAAGCACAGGCGGTATGATGGGTGTCGGAAGAAGCAATGCGAAGGTTTATGTGGAAAAAAGAACGGGAGTGACCTTTGCCGATGTGGCAGGAGAGGATGAAGCAAAGGATTCTTTAAGAGAAATGGTGGATTTTTTGCATAATCCCGGAAAATATACGCAAATAGGAGCAAAGTTGCCTAAAGGAGCTTTGCTTGTAGGTCCTCCGGGAACGGGAAAAACTTTGCTTGCGAAAGCTGTCGCGGGAGAAGCGAATGTGCCTTTCTTCTCGCTTTCGGGCTCCGATTTTGTGGAGATGTTTGTCGGAGTGGGAGCTTCGAGAGTAAGGGATTTATTTAAACAGGCGCAATCCATGGCTCCTTGTATCATTTTTATTGATGAGGTGGATGCCATAGGTAAGAGCAGGGACTCAAAATACGGCGGCGGAAATGATGAGAGGGAACAGACATTAAACCAGCTTCTTGCGGAGATGGACGGCTTTGATTCTTCAAAGGGAATAGTTATACTTGCGGCTACCAACAGACCTGACGTACTCGATAAGGCGCTTCTTCGTCCGGGGCGTTTTGACAGAAGGGTTATAGTGGATCGCCCTGACTTAAAGGGAAGGGTTGCCATATTAAAGGTACACAGCAAGGATGTACTCATGGACGACTCCGTGGATTTGGACTCCATTGCGATGGCTACGGCGGGCGCTGTAGGCTCGGATCTTGCGAATATGATAAATGAGGCCGCTATTATGGCTGTTAAGGCGGGCAGAAAGACCGTTAAGCAGGAGGATCTTTTTGAAGCCGTGGAAGTGGTTATTGCAGGCAAAGAGAAGAAGGACAGGATTTTAGGTAAGAAGGAAAAAAGAATTGTGGCTTTTCATGAGGTGGGACACGCTCTTATAACCGCTTCCATGAAGAATACGGATCCCGTTCAGAAGATAACTATAGTTCCGAGGACTATGGGCTCATTAGGTTATACAATGCAGCTTCCTAAAGAGGAAAAGTTCTTAAGCAGCAAGGAAGAGCTTGAGTCCGAAGTGATTACTTTTCTCGGCGGAAGAGCAGCCGAAGAGGTTGTGTTCAACTCGGTCACCACGGGAGCAAGTAACGATATAGAGAGAGCTACGGCTATTGTCCGTTCAATGATAACACAGTACGGAATGTCCGAGAAATTCGGCATGGTAGGGCTTGAGTCCATTGAAAACAGGTATCTTGACGGACGCGCGGTTATGAATTGTGCAGATGAAACCGCGGCAAAGGTGGACGCTGAGGTTTCAAGGATAATGAAGGAGGCTTATACAAAGGCGGTAGAAATAATAAAGGAGAATCGTGAGGTGCTTGACAAGATTTCGGAGTACCTTATTGAAAAGGAAACCATTACAGGCAAGGAATTTATTACAATGTATCGTGAGATAAAGGGACTTCCGGAGCCGGAGAAAGAGGATGGAGAGGAAACTCCGGTTTTAACCTGATTAAAAGAAAAAATTGTATTATAAGAGCATGGATGTATTCATTCATGCTCTTATCGTCGAATAACAAACATTTACGCGCATGACATGGAAAGGACGGGCTGATATGTTTGATATCGGAGAAGAATTGAAAAAGCTTCCGGCAAAGCCCGGAGTTTATATAATGCATGATAAAAATGGTGTTATAATATATGTAGGAAAGGCGATAAGCCTTAAAAACAGGGTAAGACAGTATTTTCAGAGCAGTCAGAAGCATACGGTGAAAATAAGAAGAATGGTTGAAAATATTTCTTATTTTGAATATATAGTTACGGATTCGGAGCTTGAAGCTCTCGTGCTTGAGTGTAACCTTATAAAAGAGCACAGACCGAAGTACAATACCATGTTGAAGGACGATAAAAGCTATCCTTATATAAAGATAAGCTACGACGAGGCTTATCCGAGGGTAATGTTTCAAAGACGCAGAGGGAATGACAAGGGAAAGTATTTCGGACCTTATCCGGCGTATATAAGTGAAACCTTGGAGCTTTTACATAAGCTTTACAGACTGAAAACATGTAAAAGAGTATTGCCGAGAGATATCGGAAAGGAAAGACCGTGCATTAACTATCAGATAGGCAGGTGTGATGCTCCGTGCCAGGGGTATGTGAGCAGTGCAGCATACAGAAAAAATATAGACGAAATAATCGGATTTTTAGATGGGGATTATGATCCTATTCTAAAAATAATTACGGATAAAATGGAAGATGCCGCCGCAAAGCTGGAGTTTGAGGATGCCGCTATGTACAGGGATATGCTTGCGCATGTGAAGAGGTTTAGCGACAAGCAGAAAATCAATTCCGAGGCGGAAGCGGATGACAGGGATATAATAGCTCTTGCAAGGGCGGATAATGAGGCTGTGGTTCAGGTATTCTTTATAAGAGGAGGCAGGCTTATCGGCAGAGAGCATTTTGATCTTGACGATGTAGGCGGGGAGACACGCGAAGCTATTTATAACAGTTTTATAAAACAGTATTATTCGGGGACCCCGTTTATACCGCGTGAGCTTATGGTTGCCGAAGAACCTGCGGAAAGGGAGCTGCTTGAAGAGTGGCTCACGATGAAACGAAAGGGTAAGGTACATATAACTGCGCCTAAAAGAGGAAAAAAGGCGGGACTTATCGAACTTGCCTATAAGAATGCCGTTATCGAACTTAATCGGAACAGCGAAAGGAATAAGAGAGAAAAAGAAAGAACCTTAGGAGCCATGAAGGAGCTTTCCGAACTTTTAGGCTTTGAGAAAGAGATACGCAGGGTGGAATCCTTTGATATTTCAAATACAAGCGGTTTTGAAAATGTCGGCTCTATGGTGGTATTTGAGAACGGCAGGCCTAAGAAAAACGATTATAGAAAATTTAAGATAAAGGGATTTGAGGGACCTAACGATTACGCTTCCATGGAGGAGGTTCTGACAAGAAGGTTTTCTCACGGACTTGAGGAAAGAAAGAAAATGGAAGAAACCGGAGTTTCCGAGGGAATAGGCAAATTTTCAGATTTTCCGGATTTAATTTTAATGGACGGAGGAAAAGGACAGGTTAATATCTGCTTAAAGGTGCTTGCGGACATGGGAATAAACATACCGGTGGCGGGAATGGTAAAGGATGACAGGCACAGGACGAGAGGAATATATTATAACAATGAAGAGCAGCCTGTAGATACGCACGATGAGCTTTTTAAGCTAGTAACGAGAATACAGGATGAAACCCACAGATTTGCGATAGAGTATCATAAGCTTTTAAGAGGAAAAGCGCAGGTGCATTCCGTGCTCGATGACATAAAGGGAATAGGAAAGGTAAGGCGAAAGGCTCTGATGAAGCATTTTCAGTCGATAGAGGATATCAAAAAGGCTGATTTAAGCGAACTTATGGCGGTAGAAGGCATGAATGAGGCTTCAGCGACAGCTGTAATGGAATTTTTCGGAAAGCGTGACGGTGCCGAGGAGGCATGAAATCCGAATTTGGAACCGGATTATATTTGAGGCGGTGAGGTGTGCCATAATGGAGAATAAGAATTTGGCGGCAGAAGATATCAAAAACACAAGGGAGAAAATCATTGTAAGAACAAGCACTATAGGTATTACGGCAAATATCCTGTTAGCCGTATTTAAAGCGGTTGTCGGTTTTGCCGCAAATTCCATAGCTATTATACTTGACGGAGTCAACAATTTGTCCGACGCGCTGTCATCAGTAATAACGATTATAGGCGCAAAGCTCGGAGCAAAGCTGCCGGATAGAGAACATCCTTTGGGGCATGGAAGAATTGAGTATGTAAGCTCGATGGCTGTTGCGGCGATTGTGCTTTATGCAGGAATTACAGCATTTATAGAATCCGTAAAAAAGATTATCTCACCGCAGACCGCGGATTACAGCGCCGCCTCACTGATTGTAATTATCACGGCTATTATTGTAAAATTGATTTTGGGAACTTATGTGAAAAAACAGGGAAAAAAGGTAAAATCGGGAGCGTTAATCGCATCAGGCTCGGATGCTTCGTTTGATGCGCTTCTTTCAGTATCGGTGCTTGCCGCGGCGATTATTTACCTGCGTTTCGGAATTTCGCTTGAAGCCTTTGTCGGAGTTCTTATTTCGATATTTGTCATGAAAACGGGTTTTGAAATCATGGTAGAGACAATGAACGATATTATCGGACAGAGAGGTGAAGCGGAACTGAGTAAGGAGATTAGGCGTGTCATTTGCCAAGATTCAAGGGTTATTGAAGTTTGTGATTTGGTTTTGTTTAATTACGGACCGGATAAAAATTATGTTTCTGTAAGTGTTGAACTCCCTGACACTATGACTGTGAGCGAAGCGGACAGAATTACCAGAAATATTAAATTACAGGTATACAGAGAGACGGGAGTTATTATTACGGGGGTCGGTATTTATTCATATAATACATCCGACAGTGAAGTTTCAAAAATTAGGGATGAGGTTCAAAAAAAGCTTAAATCTTATGACTGGGTACTGCAGATGCACGGATTTTACGCGGATACCGAGAAAAGGAAGATGTGTTTTGATGTGGTATTAAGTTTTGATGTCACAAAGCAGGAAGCGATCGACACTATTCACAAGGCGATAAGTGAAGTATATCCGGATTATGATATTCAGATTGAGCCGGATCCCGATAGTGCGGATTAAGTGTAGAGGATTTTTGCAAGCGAGATGATATGAGTATATTTTAATATCTCACGATACACATACTGCAACGTAAAGATAATTACAACTCAGGTAAATTGTTTCGAGTTTACTGTATACAATAAGGCCTAAAACTTATTTCCTTAATAATTGAATATATAAGGCTTTAATGGTATAATAAAAAGGATTGAAGTCAGTTGTAAATGATAGGCGACAGGTGTTTAAAAAGACTTTATGTAAAAACTAAAACTTTTAAAGGAGTAGGATTATGAACGGTATGTATACTGTGCCTTTGTCGGAAATAATAGAAAAAATGAAGCTTGAAAATCTGACTCCGGAAATAGATACTGAAAATATACTGATAAAGCACGCCGATGTAAACCGTCCGGCGCTTCAGCTTGCGGGTTTTTTTGAATATTTCGATTCGGAGCGAATCCAGCTGATTGGAAATGTGGAGTATGCGTTTGTTAAAAAAATGTCAAAAGAAGACGGAATAAAGATGATGACCAAGCTTATGGATTATAAAATTCCGTGTCTTATTTTTTGCAGAGGTATAGAAGCGGATGAAGCTGTCATAAATCTCGGAAAAGAAAGAGGAGTTCCTATTTTAAGAACTGAAAAAGCCACATCCGCCTTTACATCTGAGGTCATCAGGTACATGCGCCATCAGCTTGCTCCGAGAATATCCATTCACGGAGTTTTTGTCGATATATACGGCGAAGGCGTACTTATAATGGGCGAGAGCGGTATAGGAAAGAGTGAGGCGGCACTGGAGCTCATAAAGAGAGGACACCGTCTTGTTTCGGATGACGTTGTCGAAATAAGAAAAACCAGCGAGGATACCCTCATAGGAACGGCGCCTGAAATAACAAGACATCTTATAGAGCTTAGAGGTATCGGAATAGTCGATGTCAGAACTCTTTTCGGTATTGCCAGTGTAAAAAATTACCAGAATATAGACCTTATCGTAAAGCTTATGGAATGGGATAAGGACTATGAGTTTGACAGACTCGGACTTGAGGAGCAGTATACTGAAATTCTCGGTGTAAGCCTTATAAGCCACAGTATTCCTATAAGACCGGGCAGAAATTTGGCGATAATCTGCGAAGCGGCGGCGGTAAATAACAGACAGAAGAAAATGGGTTATAACGCGGCTAAAGAATTTTACAACAGGGTTACTTCAAATATCATGAAAAACAGGGAAGAAAACTGAACTGAGAGGAGACAGGAGATGGCTAAGTTTTGTTTTGGAGCGGATATAGGCGGCACTTCGGTTAAAATGGGCATGTTTTCCATGGAGGGTGAGCTGCTCGGCAAGTGGGAAATTCTTACGAATTACAATACCGTTTTAGAGGATGTGGCGAGGACTATAAAAGAGCATTTTTCCGAAGAATTTAAAAAAGAAGATTGCATAGGTATCGGGATTGATGTTCCGGGTCCCGTTAAAGAGGACGGCGTGGTTTTTGAGTGCGTAAATATGCACTGGGACAGAACGGACGTTAAAGGGAAAATGGAGGAGCTTACAGGACTTAAAACCATGGTGGGAAACGACGCGAATGTAGCAGCTTTGGGAGAGCAGTGGCAGGGCGGCGGAAAGGGACACCTCAGTCAGGTAATGATTACGCTCGGTACGGGAGTAGGCGGCGGAGTGATAATAAACGGAAAAATTATATCGGGAGAAGCGGGAGCTGCCGGAGAAATCGGGCATATTACCGTAAACCCTTATGAAAAGGAAGCCTGTAACTGTGGCAAAAAGGGTTGTCTCGAACAATACGCTTCCGCAACCGGCATAGTAAGAGTTGCCAAAAGAGCTATGGCTGAGGGCAAATTTTCAACCTCACTTTCGGATATAGATAAATTTTCCGCAAAAGACGTTCTTGACGCGGCGAAAAGCGGAGATGAGCTCGGCAGGGAGGTTATGGAAAAGGTCGGCTGGTGCTTGGGGCTTGCCTGCTCCCATATAGCACAGATTGTTGACCCGGAGGTATTTGTAATAGGAGGCGGAGTTTCAAAGGCGGGCAGCGTAATAACAGATGCTATAACGAAGTATTACGATGATTTTGTAATGAAGGCTTTAAAGGGTAAAGAATTCCGACTTGCGACACTGGGAAATGATGCGGGAATATACGGTTGCGCGGCAATGATAGCAGGGAAAGAAATAGGATGATATGAATAATAAATTTTATGAAGGGCTTCGTGGCATTCTATGCGACGAAGCTATATTTTTAAGCGAGCTTATGAGTGAACATACAAGTTTTAAAATAGGCGGAAAATGTGAATTTTTTGTTGAATTGAAGAACATAGATGAGCTTAAAGCGGTTAGCGCTCTTTGTAAAGCGGAAGATGTACCGTTTTTAGTCATAGGAAAGGGCAGCAATCTTTTGGCTCCGGATGAAGGCGTTAAAGGGGTTGTGGCTGTGCTTTCAGGAGATTTTTTAAAGACGGAAATAACGGGAAACATGCTTAAAGCGGGGGCAGGCGCCGCAATAGGGAATGTGACGGGAATCTCCGCAGCTGCCGGACTTGCGGGACTTGAGTTTGCAGGAGGAATTCCGGGAAGTGTAGGCGGAGCCGTGATAATGAATGCGGGAGCTTACGGCGGAGAAATCAAGGACGTGATTACGGAAGCGGAGGTTTTTGCTGACGGAGAGGTAAAAGTTTTCACAAAGGGAGAGCTTAGGCTTTCATACAGGCATAGTATAATACAGGATATGGACGGAGCTGTAGTTATTTCCGCGACATTTTTTCTTAGTCCTGATGAACCGGAGCTTATAAAAGAAAGGATAAGCGATTTCAATTCAAGAAGAAAGGAAAAGCAGCCTCTTTCATTTCCGAGTGCGGGAAGTACCTTTAAAAGACCTGAAGGAGCTTTTGCGGCAAAATTGATAGACGAGGCGGGGCTAAGAGGCTTTAGAATCGGCGGAGCTGAGGTTTCAACCAAGCATTGCGGTTTTGTTATAAATGCGGGCGGAGCTACTGCGGATGATGTCAAAAAACTAATTGTCCATGTCAGAAACAGAGTGGAGGAGAAGAGCGGTATCAGACTTGAGCCGGAGGTAAAGATACTATGAGTTTTGAGAAAAGCGGCAGACTTGTAATAATTACCGGAATGTCGGGAGCGGGAAAAACCGCTGCACTTAAAATGCTTGAGGATGCAGGCTATTTTTGCGTGGACAATCTTCCGGTCGAGTTTTTGCAATCGTTTTCAGAAATGACAAAATCAGGAGAGAGAATTTCGGGTACGGCAGTAGGCATAGATATAAGGAGCGGTTCGGGACTTACACGCCTTAATGAGCTTTTACCTATGTTAAAGGAGAGACATGCGGAAATTCTTTTCATGGAGGCATCAGACGAGAGCCTGATAAGAAGATATAAGGAAACCAGAAGAAATCATCCGCTTTCGGGTGGAGGAAGGCTTGAAGCGGGAATAGCGCTTGAAAGGGAAAAATTAAGTTTTCTCAAAAAAAATGCCGACTATATAATAGACACGAGCAGACTTTTGACAAGGGAGCTTAAAACGGAGCTTTATAAGATTTTCGTAAATGATGAAAAGCATTCGAATTTTGTTGTAACCGTACTGTCTTTCGGATATAAATACGGGATTCCGTCGGACGCGGATTTAATTTTCGATGTAAGATTTTTGCCGAATCCTTTTTATATAGAGGAGCTTAAAAATAAAACGGGAAATGATAAAGAGGTGTATGATTATGTTATGTCATCGGAGACGGCGGGGAAATTCTTGACTAAACTTATAGATATGATAGATTTTTTAATTCCGCATTATATATCGGAAGGAAAAACGCAGCTTGTCATAGGAATAGGCTGTACCGGCGGAAAACACAGGTCGGTGACGCTCGCGAACGCGCTTATGGAATGGATGTCGGGCACGGAGTATAACGCAAGGATAGAGCATAGGGAGATTTGATATGTCCTTTTCGGCAGATGTAAAAAAAGAACTTTCACAGGTTTTTCCGAAGGCGAGGCACTGTCTTATAGCGGAGCTTGCGGGGATAGTTACGCTTTGCGGAAGGGTGCGCGTAACGGAAACCGGAAGCTACAGGATTTTAATACACACGGAGAATATTTTTTTAGCAAAGAAGCTTTCGGGACTTTTGATATGTCTTTTTAAAGTTGCCGGAGAAATCTCTATAAGACGGAATATGGATAACGGAAACCTTATGTGCACGGTGGCTATAAAAGGAAAGACGGCTAAAACCTTGCTTGAGGTGACAAAGCTTTTAACGGCTGACGGAGATATAAAGGAGGAGCTTTCTCTCATTTCAAATCTTATTGTGCAAAATTCATGCTGTAAAAAGGCATTTATAAGAGGGGCATTTATGGCGGCGGGCTCGATAGGAGATCCGAATAAGGCATATCATTTTGAAATTGTTGCAGGAAGTGAAGATAAGGCATGGCAGCTTTCTGAAATTTTAAATTCTTTGGGATTGAATACAAGGGTGGTGAAAAGGAAAAAATATTATCCGGTATATCTTAAAGAAGGAGATCGGCTTGTGGATTTATTGGGCTTTATGGGCGCAAACCTTTCTCTGATGGAATTTGAAAACATACGAATACTCAGAGGCGTAAGAAATAATGTAAATCGCGGTGTAAACTGTGAGACGGCAAATTTGAAAAAGACAGCTGACGCTGCGGCGAAGCAGCTTGACGACATAGAATATTTAAAAAACAGGAATGAGCTTGAAAAACTTTCGGACGGGCTTAGAGAGCTTGCGGAGCTTAGAATTGCGAATACCGAAATGACTCTTAAAGAATTGGGTATGCTTTTAGATCCTCCTTTAGGTAAATCCGGAGTAAACCACAGACTTAATAAGATAAGTCGGATTGCGGAGGAGATGAGAGAGAGGAAGGACTGATAATGCATACAAAAGAACTGTATTTACCGAGACTGATTTCAGACGGAATGGTGCTTCAATGTGACAGAGAAACACATATCTGGGGCCGGAGCGCGCCGAAGAAAGAGATTGTTATTTACTTAACGGACGGTAATGAGGTTGAGATATCGGAAAAACTCATCTGTTTTGCGGGAGAGGACGGAAGATGGGACTGTACGCTGCCGTCTATGCCGGCATGCACAAAGGTTTCTATGAAAATTACCACAGGAAACAATTACGCTACAAGGTGGCAGAGAAAGGCGGAGTACCAGTATCAGCATGAGGCTGTCTGCAAAGCTGTCCGCTCGGGTTGGTCTAAGTAAAAAATCGGCTCGCATATTGTAAGAAACCATGAGATTTATGACTGCGGACAAAACAGGATTGTAGGCCACATGAGCTGTATTTTCAGTGAGATAAAAGACAATCATATTTTCATAGGAGGAAAAGAAGTGCCGGAAGAGAACGCCTTTACGGGTACCGAAGGTTATGAGGGAGTTTCGGCGTCTTATGAAGAATATATAGACAGGTTGATTGAAGCGGGTACGGACAGAGATCATGAGAGGTATTTTGAGATAGAGCAGCCTGCATATATAGACGGAAATATTTATTTAAAAGGAGCAAAGGGCGTAAGTCTTGAAAAGAACCGTATGATGATTGACGGCGACCTGAAGTTTGATATAGAGGAAGAGGGAGAGTCCGTATATCTTAGAATGAATCTGCCTGAAGATATATCGGATTTGGCTACAAAAATCATTACAACGGAGATTTTGGGAAGCGTAAGGCTTGTCGATGCTCTATATGAAAATCCGGACGGAACTCCGTATAGACTGGATAAGGATATGACGGGGAAAATTCATCAGAAAAGCCCTAAGGCGGGACCTTTGGAAGAGCTTAATAAAGGTGAAAACAGGATTTTGATTTGGAAGAAGAAATAACAAAGTAAAAAAAGGCGCGGTGTAAAAAATGAAATATGTATTTGACGGAAATTGGAAATTTTTGGAAATGCCGGTGGACACTTCTTTCGAGAAAGCAATGGAAAATCTTGAAAGTTTCATGCCTGTAGACGTTCCGCATGACTGGCTTATTTATGACTCTACGGAGCTTTACCGTGACGGAACGGGCTTTTACTATAAGGAATTCGTTTGGACGGATACAGATAGAAAAGCTTTTTTAACCTTTGACGGTATATATATGGACAGCCGTATATATGTAAACGGGAAAGAAGCGGGGGTCTGCAAGTACGGCTATACCACATTTACACTTGATATCACCGGATTTCTTAAAGAAGGCGTGAATAAGATAGCGGTTTCCGCGCTTTTTAAGGCTCCGAACAGCCGTTGGTACTCCGGAGCGGGTATATATCGCCATGTTTGGCTTCATATTAAGGAAAATACCTTTATTCCGGAAAACGGGATTTATGTGAGCACTGAGGAGACGGAGAAAGGATTTAAGCTTTATGTCGATACGCTTATTAAAGGAGAAGCTCCTGAAGAAGCGGAGATAGAGCTTGAACTTTTTAATCAGGAGAGAGAAAGAATAGAGCTGTTTGAGCCGCGTGCGATACGAAAAGAAACACCCGAAGGAATCCGTTCGGACGGATGTTACTTATGTAAAAATGTTAAAAGATGGAGTCCGGAAGAACCGTACTTATATACTTTATCAGTAAGGTTAAAATTAAACGAAGCGGTTTTACAGGAAGAAAAAATCCGTATAGGCTTCAGGACGGCGGAATTTAACCCTGAAAAAGGATTTTTCTTAAACCATAAATATATGAAACTTCAGGGAGTATGCGAGCATTTTGATTTGGGAGCTTTGGGAAGCGCTTTTAATACGGACGCTCTTCGCCGCAGGTTTATCATATTAAAGGATATGGGCGTAAACGCAATACGCTGCTCACACGGCATGGCATCGCCCGAGTTTATCGATTTGGCGGATGAGATCGGATTTTTAATCATTTCCGAAGCCTTCGATATGTGGGAACGTTCAAAGACTCCTTATGATTACGCAAGATTTTTTCCGGAATGGAAAGAATGGGATGTGGAGCGTTGGATATGTAGGGACAGAAATCATCCGAGCGTGATTCTGTGGAGTATAGGAAATGAAATCTACGATACCCATGCGGATGCCGAAAGAGGTCCGCTTTTAACCGGACAGTTAAAAGGCTTGGTGGAAAAATGGGATTATCGCTATAACGGACGCGCGACTATAGCATCAAACTATATGCCTTGGGAAAATGCCGGAATATGCGCGGATATTGTGGGAATAGCGGGCTATAATTACGATGAAAAACATTATGAAAAACATCATAAGGAACATCCGGAAAGAGTCATATACGGAAGCGAAACCTCGTCGATTGTAGCAAGCAGAGGAATTTACCATTTTCCCCTGTCGGCATCTATTCTTTCGGATGATGACGGTCAGTGCTCCGCGCTCGGGAACAGTCCTACAAGCTGGGGAGCTAAGAGCATGGAGGACTGCGTAACGGTTGACAGGGATATACCGTGGTCGCTCGGGCAATTTATCTGGACGGGCTTCGATTACCTCGGTGAGCCTACGCCGTATCACTCGAAAAATTCCTATTTCGGGCAGTCGGACACGGCAGGTTTTCCTAAGGATTCATACTACGTATGGAAATCGGCTTGGACGGATTATAAGAAAAAACCTATGATACATATTTTTCCGTACTGGGATTTTAACCCGGGGCAGCTTGTCGATGTAAGAGTTTGTTCGAACGTTCCGGAGGTGGAGCTGTTTTTAAACGGAAGAAGTCTCGGCAAAAAAACGCTTAACAGGGCCCCGGGAAGCGGAAAAAGGATTATAGCCGATTACAGGGTTCCTTATGAGAAGGGGGTTTTGCGGGCGGAAGCTTACTCCGAAACGGGAGAGATTGTCGAGACGGCTGAAAGACATTCTTTCGGAGATTCAGCAAAAATATGTTTGAAGGCTGATAAAAGAATTATTCACGCGGGCGCGGAGGAGCTTATTTTTGTGGAAATAAGCACGGAAGATATGGAAGGAAATCCCGTAGAAAATGCAGTAGACAGAGTGTTTGTGGATGTGTCCGGCGCAGGCAGGCTCGTAGGCCTTGATAACGGTGACAGCACGGACTATGACAGTATGAAAGGCGTAAGCAAACGGTTATTTTCGGGTAAATTATTGGCGGTAATAGCGCCTGCGGGCAGTGTCGGAGAAATTCATGTAAAAGTGAGCGGACGGGGGCTTGAAGCGGCGGAAGCGAAGTTTACCTGTGAGAAGGGCGCCTTACCTCCTTTATATAACGAGAAGATAAGTCATACAGAAAAAAATAAAGAAAGAAATATTGTGTCAGGAAAAGAATCCGAAATTCCTGTAAGGCGAATTACGATTGAAGCGGAGGACGGACAGGTATTCTCTAAAGAACAAACTGTTCTTTACGCCAATATAAAAGTATTTCCGGCTGAAGCTACGGATAAAGAGGTTGAATTCAGGGCTGTGGACAATTCGGGAAATACCGGCAATCTTGTAACGCTAAGTGCAAAAGACGGCAGGGTGAAAATGACCGCCTTGGGTGACGGTGAATTCCGTTTGCGAGCGACTTCAAAGAGCGGAACCGAAAATATCCGTATTGTTTCGGAGCTTGAATATCGCATAGAGGGACTCGGTACCGCCTATAAGAATCCTTATGATTTTATAGCCGGGAGTATGTATTCCTCGTGCGAAGGCGAAGTGTCAAACGGGAATGAAAGAGGTGTCGCCACGGCGAGGGACGGAATAACAAGAGTGACATATTCAGGACTTGATTTCGGGGAAATAGGCTCCGATGAAATTACGATTCCGATTTTTACGCTTACAAGAGAGCCTTATCCTATTGAGATTTGGGAGGGAATTCCCGGCAGAGAGGGAGCTGAGCTTCTTATCAAAGCCGTTTACCAAAAGGAAAGCCGGTATAATGTCTATCAACATGAAACATGGAAGCTTAAAAGGCGTATAAAAAGAAATACTGAAATAAGTTTTGTAGCACATGCAAAGATGCATATCAAGGGATTTTCTTTCAGGAAATATGAAAAGTCCGAGCTTCGTCTTTTTGCCGTCGAAGCGGATATGATTTACGGGGATTCTTACAGGATATGCGAGAACAGTGTGAAAGGTATCGGAAATAACGTTTCCCTTATTTTTAAAGATATGAATTTTGGAGAAGACGGTATTAGCGGAATCCGTATTCTCGGAAAAAGCGGACTTAAAAAGAACACGATTCATATTAAATTTTCGGACGGAGAAAAGGAAGAAAGAGAAATAATAGAGTTTGCCGGAGCCTGCGAGTGGACAGAGCGGGAATTTGAGCTTTCGACTCGTAGGGGTACGTGGGAAGTGACATTTATCTTCCTGCCGGGAAGTGATTTTGATTTTAAATGGTTTGAATTTTTTTAATAAGAATTGTCAATTCCGTTTACCGCAATGAAGTTTGAGCGGAGCATTGATATGGATAAATTTGGCAAGTCGGATAAAAAACTGAGAAGGATTCCTGATATTTAAAAGCCGGAAGCTGTCACGGAGGCTTCTATGGTAATCAAGCTTACAGCTGCCCCTTGTATCTTTGAGGCAGCTGTTTTACAATGTAAAAACAGACAGAATTATAATTTGATAAAAGTATCAAGTAGTCGCGCAGTTGTATACCGAAAATATTTTATACCGCTGTATCAATTCAGGTTTGGGTTAATATACAAAGCAACATTTCAGAAAGGACCGCGATGGGATTTACACATCTTCATTTACATACGGAATACAGCCTTCTTGACAGCTCAAGCAAGATATCGGAGCTTGTGGAGAGGGTAAAGGAGCTTGGAATGACGTCGTGCGCCATAACCGATCACGGGGTCATGTACGGAGTTATAGATTTTTACAGAGCATGCAAAAATGCAGGTATTAAACCGATAATAGGCTGTGAGGTTTATGTGGCGCCCGGCTCAAGATTTGACAGGACACCGGGGACAGGGGCGGAGAGGTATAATCACCTTGTACTGCTTGCAGAAAATAATACGGGCTATAAAAATCTTGTAAAACTTGTTTCAAGAGGATTTACGGAGGGATTTTATTATAAGCCGAGGGTGGATTACGAGCTTCTTACGGAATTTCATGAGGGCATAATAGCAACTTCCGCCTGCCTTGCGGGGATTGTGGCTACAAAGCTTAGAAACGGGCTTTATGACGAGGCGAAGGAGGAGGCTTTAAGGTTAAGGGATGTTTTCGGAGACGGGAATTTTTTCTTAGAGCTTCAAGATCACGGGCTGAGTGAACAGAAATATGTAAATCAGGGGATTTTAAGGATAAGTTCGGAAACGGGAATCCCTCTTATAGCAAGTAACGACTGTCATTATATATATGCGAACGACGCTCCGGCTCATGACATTTTGCTCTGCATTCAGACACAGAAAAAGGTGACGGATGAAGACAGAATGAGATATGAAGGCGGTCAGTATTACATAAAATCACCGGAGGAAATGAAAGAGCTTTTTCATTATATTCCGGAAGCGATAGAAAACACGGAAGAAATCGCTAAGCGTTGTAATGTGGAAATAGAGTTCGGAAAATACCATCTGCCGGAATATCCGGTGCCTGAGAGCTATACGGCAAGAGAATATTTAAATAAGCTGTGCGCGGAAGGCTTCAAAAAAAGATATGAGGAAAAGCTTCCTGAAGGCACAAGCAGGGAGGAGCTTTTAAAGAGACTTGATTATGAGCTTAATACGATAGACAGTATGGGCTTTGTCGATTATTTTCTTATAGTATGGGATTATGTGAATTTCGCGAAGAAAAACGGGATCGCGGTAGGACCCGGCAGAGGTTCGGCGGCGGGCAGCATAGTTTCCTACTGCCTCGGAATAACGGACATAGACCCTATAAGCTATAATCTCCTTTTTGAGAGGTTTTTAAATCCGGAACGCCTAACCATGCCGGATATAGATATTGATTTCTGTGTCCTTAGGAGGCAGGAGGTTATCGACTATGTTACGGAAAAGTACGGCAGAGAAAGAGTTGTGCAAATTGTAACCTTCGGAACTATGGCTGCGAAAATGGTTATAAGAGATGTGGGAAGGGTGCTTGATTTGCCTTACAGCTACTGCGACAAGGTAGCCAAGATGATACCGTTTGAGCTTAAGATGACAATAGATAAAGCGCTTGATAAAAATCCGGACTTTAAGAAACTGTACGAGGAAGACGAACAGGCAAGGTATTTAATAGACATGTCAAGGAGACTTGAGGGGCTTCCGAGACATACCTCAATCCACGCGGCGGGAGTGGTTATAAGTAAAAGGGCTGTAGAGGAATATGTGCCGCTCTCTGTAGGAAGCGACGGAGCCGTTACCACACAGTACACTATGGTAACTCTTGAAGAATTGGGACTTTTGAAAATGGATTTTTTAGGTCTCAGAAACCTTACTGTGATTCAAAAAACCGTTGATATAATAAATAAGAACAAAGAGAAAAACGGTGAAGAGCCGTTTGACATAAATTCCGCGGATATGGATGATGAAAATGTCTTTGATATGATAGGTGAAGGCAAAACGGAGGGGGTTTTCCAGCTTGAAAGCTCCGGAATGAAAGAGTTTATGAAGGAGCTTAAGCCGGATAATCTTGAAGATGTGATTGCCGGTATTTCACTTTACAGACCCGGACCCATGGACTTCATCCCTAAATACATAGAAGGAAAGAAAAACGCGGCAACCATAACCTATGACTGCAAAGAGCTTGAGCCTATACTTAAAGCGACTCACGGCTGTATAGTGTATCAGGAGCAGGTAATGCAAATTGTAAGGGATCTTGCGGGATATAGCTACGGAAGAAGCGACCTTTTAAGGCGAGCCATGTCAAAGAAAAAAGCCGCTGTAATGAAAGAAGAAAAGGAAAATTTCGTTTACGGTAATAAGGAACAGGGTATTCCCGGATGCCTGTCAAGGGGAGTGTCTGAAAAGGTGGCGAGCAAAATTTATGACGAAATGCTCGACTTCGCGAACTATGCCTTCAACCGTTCCCATGCGGCGGCTTACGCGGTAATAACCTATCAGACGGCGTACTTAAAATATTATTATACCAAGGAATATATGGCGGCTCTTTTAACCTCGGTGCTTACAAATATTAAAAAAATCGCCGAATATGTCGATACCTGTCGAAAAATGGGAATAACCGTTCTTTCTCCGGATATAAATGAAGGAGAGTCGGGTTTTTCCGTTTCAGCAGAAGGTGTAAGATACGGGCTTTCCGCCATTAAGGGTCTTGGAGGAGCCGTTGTTGAGCAAGTTCTTGCGGAAAGAAGAAGAGGCGGTTCATTTCGCTCGCTCTCAAATATGATAGAGAGATTTGCAAACGGAGAGCTTAATAAGAGGAGCATGGAGGGACTTATAAAATCCGGGGCGCTCGACTGCCTTCCCGGCACACGAAAAGAGAAGATGAGCGTATATGCGTCGATGATGGACTCGGTTTCTCATGAAAAGCGCAACAAAATGGCGGGTCAGATGAGTTTTTTCGACCTTAAACCGGAAGCGTCGGAAATGTTTGAGGTGAAGCTGCCGGTGCTCGGCGAATTTGAAAAAGAGGATCTGCTTAACTTTGAAAAGGAAATGCTCGGTATTTATATAAACGGGCATCCTCTTGAAAATTACAGAAAAATTTTAGATAAAAACTGTACCGCGTTCTCCACAGACTTTATGCTTGATGAGGAAAGCGGGAATGTAAAGGTGAGAAACGGAGAGCTTTACAGAATAGGCGGTATAGCCGAAACGGTTTCAATAAAATTAACAAGAAAAGATGACAGAATGGCATTTATAACCCTTGAGGATATTATGGGAAATGTGGAGGTTATAGTATTTCCGAGAGATTTTGAAAAATATTCGGGAATTATTTCCGAGGGAAGAAAATTTGTGATAGAAGGAAGAGCGCAGGTTGAGGAAGATAGGGATGCCAAGCTTATTGCCGGCAGGATAATTCCCTTTGAGGATATTAAGAAGGAGCTTTGGATTCAATTCGCGAATAAAAAAGAGCTTGCAGAAAAAGAAGAGGAGCTTTTAGATGTAATAAAAAATTTTAAAGGACAGGACAATTTAGTCATCTATTGCAGAGAAGAGATGCAGAGAAAGTTTTTTTCGGGTGGAGGAATTTTCATATCGCCGGAGTTGACGGATGTCATGTACAAAAGGTTCGGCGAAGATAACGTAAAAATTGTAGTAAAGAGCATTGAAGAAAGACACAAAATGTATTAGAATTGCTGTAGCGTTTAAGCTGACTGACATACGGAGGGATAATATAATGGCGAAAGAAATCAATACAATAGCCGTACTTACAAGCGGAGGAGACGCTCCGGGCATGAATGCCTGCATAAGAGGAGTTGTGCGTACCGCCCTTGCGGCAGGAAAAAATGTTAAAGGTATAAGAAGAGGTTATGCGGGACTGCTTGAAGAAGATATAGTGGATATGAATTCACATTCCGTATCGGATATAATCCAAACCGGCGGAACGGTGCTTTATACGGCGAGATGTAAGGAGTTTAAGGATCCTGCGGTTCAGGACAGAGCGGCGGAGATATGTCGTAAGCACGGAATAGACGGAGTTGTGGTAATAGGCGGAGACGGTTCATTTCAGGGAGCCGGCAAACTTGCGGAAAGAGGAATAAACACAATAGGGCTTCCGGGAACCATAGATAACGATATCGCCTGTACCGATTATACTATAGGCTTTGATACTGCGGTTAATACGGCAATGGAATGTATAGACAAGATAAGAGATACATCGACATCTCATGAGAGATGCAGCATTATAGAAGTTATGGGGCGCGGAGCAGGATATATAGCGCTTTGGTGCGGCATAGCAAACGGTTCTGAGGAAATACTTACTACGGAAACCTATGACGGAAATCTTGACGGCATAATAGAAAGAATAAAGGAGCTTCGCGCGAGAGGAAAGAAGCACTATATTATAATAAATGCTGAAAGTGTGGGACATTCAGAGGCTATGGCGGAAAAAATACAGTCAGCTACCGGAATGGATACAAGAGCGACGGTACTCGGACATATTCAAAGAGGAGGAAGTCCTACGGCAAGAGACAGAGTTTATGCCACCATGTTCGGAGCAAAAGCGGTGGATCTTTTGCTTGAAGGAAAGAGTAACAGAGTGGTCGGAATGAAAGCGGGAAAGTTTGCCGATTATGATATGGCTGAGGCTCTTGCCATGACAAAGAGTATGGATCCTTGGATGATAGAACTCGGAAGGAGGATGGTGAGGTAATGGCGATATTTGAAGGAATCGCGACCGCGCTTATAACACCGTTTAAAGATGATGGATCGGTCAACTATAAAAAGCTTGAGGAACTTATTGAAAGGCAGATAGCGGACGGAATTGACGGATTTATAATCTGCGGGACTACGGGTGAGGCTTCCACGCTTACCGAAAAAGAGCATCTTGAGGTTATAAGAGAAGCGGTAAAGATTGTTAAAAAGAGAGTTCCCGTAGTTGCCGGCACAGGTTCAAACTGTACAAGAACCTGTATAGAAATGTCCAAGGAGGCGGAAGAAGTCGGCGCGGATGCGGTACTTTTGGTTTCGCCGTACTATAATAAAACAAATCAACAGGGGCTTTATGAGCATTTTGCGGATACGGCAAGAGAAATAAAGATTCCGGTACTGCTTTATAACATACAGGGCAGAACCGGAATAAATATAGAACCCGAAACCGTATACAGGCTTGCGAAAGATATAGATAACATAGTAGGAATTAAAGAGGCGTCGGGAAATATATCACAGATAGCTAAAATTGCGGCTCTTACATCAGGAATGGATTTTACAATATATTCGGGAAATGATGACCAGGGGCTTGCCGTATGTTCTCTCGGAGGAAAGGGAATAATTTCGGTTGCTTCACATGTTATACCTAAGGAGATGCATAATATAGTAACGCTTTTCCTTGAGGGAGACACCGGAGGCGCGCTTGAGCTTCATAATAAATATCTGGATATTATGAACGCTTTATTTATGGATGTAAATCCTATTCCGGTAAAGGAAGCGCTTAATATGATGGGCTGTGAGGTTGGCGGCTACAGAAAGCCTCTTACCGGGATGTCGGAAGATAAAAGAAACAGGCTCAAAAAAGAACTTGAGAAGGCGGGAATCATTTAAAATCAGCCGACGGATGATCGGCTCAGAAGGAGGCTTTATGAAAAATTTTCTGAAAGCGTTTTTCGGACTTGTGGGTTTGGCTTTTGTAATTACCATGGTATATTATATTTATAAGGCTTTAAAGACCGAACCCGGAACGGAAGATGAATGTGATATACCTGAGGAGGACGAGGAGAAAGGCTGCCATAAAAAAGCGGCTCCTCATTCCAGAGGTTATTTTAACCTTAACTCCATACGTGAAACGGAGGAGGAAGAACCCGTTTCGGAGGATGAGATTTAATTCCGACGAAAAAAACCGGTTATGAGCACGGGTTCATAGCCGGTTTTTTTGTGGGACTTTTTAACAGCCTTGTTTATATCAGATTAAAATGTTCCATTGCCTTATATATACCGTCCTCATCTAACGAAGCGGTAATATATGAAGAAATCTTTTTTATATCTTCATTGCCGTTTCCCATACAAATCGAGTTAGGCAAAGAAGAAAGCATTTCAAAGTCATTTGCGCTGTCACCGAAAGCATAAACATCATTTTCTGAAATGTTAAGCTTATCAAGTACAACTTTTATTCCGGTGTATTTATTATGACCGACAGGTAAAAATTCTATAGCTCCGTAGCCCGGAAAACGGTAAAGCGTATTCAGCTTATCACCGCGATTTTCAGGCTTTATATCATTAAATTCGGCAGGATTCGGAAACTTCGGTATAATGAGCGACATAACATCCTTTATATCTTCCGCCATTCTCATTGCGTAATCCCACTGCTCGGGGCTTACAAGTCCTGAAAATTTGGAGACTGAAACCTCCGATAAGTTTGTCGGAGTTATGACTTTCTGCCTGTCGGAAAAAAGGTTCATGAAAAACTTTATTATGTCGGGATTTCGGTAGCTTTCAAGAGGCAGATGGTAAATTGCGTCTTTTCCCTCGAAAATAAGCGCAAAATCGACTCCTACGAACCATTTGAGTATTCTTTTAAGGATTTCGGGAGACAGAGAATAATCAAGTAAAAGCTCGCCGTTAAGGTTTACATAAGTTCCGGCACCGCAAATAAGTCCGTCAAAATCCAAATCAAGCACTTTTTTCGGAAGCATGGCGGCACTTCTGCCGCTACAGATAAAGCGGAGATTACCTTTTTCTTTCGCTTTTTTTAAAGCGATAACCGTACTCTCCGGAATGAAATGATTTGCACCCATCAGGGTGCCGTCGATGTCAAAAAATAATAATTTTCTATTCATAATAACGTTATTATAAGCATGAGGCTTGAAATTATCAAGAAAAATCACGGTAAAATTTGTAAGAGAAGCGAGAATGTGCTAAAATAAGCAGGAGTTAATGACGATATTAAAGATATGAATCAAGAAGCGGATAATGCTTATATAAGGAATTTTAAGGAGAATGCTATGAATAAGAGAATAATTTCAGGACTTACGGCGCTGGTGTTATTTATCGGAATATTTGTAGGAAGTGGAATTGCCGCAAGGGCTGAAGATAAAAAAATAGTATCAATTTCGGCGGAGTATACGAACGGAGCGAAGTTAAATGAAGATAAGGAGCTGCTTACGGGTAAGAGTATAGAGAAGGGTGATTTTAAGATAAAGGCAAAATATAACGACAATTCAGAAGCGGAGCTTTCTAATGACGAGGTAGCGAATAATATAACGCTTTCTCATTCTACAGTACCTTTTAATACCGGAAGGTCGCTCACGGTAACTGTTACATATAACAAAACCGATAATACGGATGACGGACATGTAAAGACTGCGAATGTAGTAATCATGGTTACACATGATGTAATTGAAAGAATAGAAGCGTCATGGACGGGAGCTTCGGAGTATTACATTGGAGATCAGATTAAAAAGGGAGAGATTACACTTCAGGCGGTATACAAAACCTATGACACGAGCGGAAATACATCCGCGAAGTCTACAACAATAAGGCCGAATTATTTTACTATAGAGCCGGAAACAATAAAAGCGGACGGAATTAACAATATTACCGTAACTTACGGAAAAATGACGACTGTCGCGCAGGTAAAGGGGTATGGACCTAAGGCGCTTACAGTAACTTACAGCGGTGATAAGAGCATAGTTGTAGGAGGAAAGGTTGACGATAAGAAAATTAAAGTGGAAATGCTTTATACCAACGGCAAAACAAAAAAGATTGATATAAAGAACTGTACCGTTACAGGACTTGATGTAAATATAGCCGGACCTGTTGAAGTAACCGTACAGTATCTGGGATATTTTGCAAGATTTACGGTTACAGGTATTGCCAAGGCACCGGAAAAAATTTCCGCAAAATATAACGGAGAAGAGCTTTCCGTAGGAAGCACCATTGATATTACGAAAATTTCGGTCACTGTCACTTACAATGACAAGACCAAGGATGTTATAAGCAGCGGATTTACAATTTCTCCCACAAAGGTAACACAGGTTGGAACCAATACAATAACAGTTACATATAACGGATATTCGGATACGATAAACATAAAGGCTACCGAGATTATGCCTACAAGCATAACCGCAATCTATAACGGGGGTACAGTTATAGAAGGCTCACAGGTAAATAAGTCGAGCATAACGGTGACGGCTTATTACCCGAACGGAACGACAAAGCAGGTTACGGATTTTGAGCTTTCGGCGGAAACGATGAACACCGTAGGGATGCAGGAGGTTATAGTTAAATATAAGAAGCTTACCGCTACAATATATGTTCCCGTGACGGCGAAGATGGTTACTTCCATAACGGCGGTATATAACGGCGGAAGTGTTATACAGAATAATTCCATAGACAGATCGAAAATAGTGGTTACCGCCACATATAATGACGGTACAACATCAAATGTGTCCGACTATATATTAAGCAGCACGGTAGCCACAAAATTGGGAGTAAACGAGTTTATTATAAATTACGGAGGAAGAACCGCGAAACTTTTGGTGACTGCAACGCCGAGAATAATATCCGGCAGAGGCACATTAAAGGGTGAAGTTAGTGACGGTGATTATTCTTCATCAATAACGGCTTATATACAGGATCAGTTTGTGGGTGAGAATATAAAGCTTGAAACCGAGGATGTTGAAGGCGCTACATTAAGTAAAGTTGTACGCAGGGTAAATAAAACAAAAAAATATCTGGGCTTTGATCTTGAGGTCGAGAGCTTTCAGTTTGATGAAAACAAATATATGATAACGGAAGTCACAATACCGGAAGGCTTTGACGCGGCGAGAGTGGCGGTATATTACACACCGGACAGGAAAAAGGTGATGGTACAGATGCCGGGAGGACTTGTATCGAAAACGACCTACAGGTTTTATCTTTACAGGTCGGGTACCTATATTATAATGGAAAAGGAAGATAACGATATAGGTAAGCAGGAATTAAGAGAAAGTGAAACGAGAACGCCTTTCCTTGTAGCTTCAACTCCGAGCAGAATGAAGATAGGGGATAAGGCGAAGATAAAGCCTTATATATTATTCTCTACAATCAATAATGACGGATTTAAATATGAGGTAAGCGATGATGATGTATTATCGGTTTCAGAAAATGGCGATATAAAGGCGAAGTCGGAAGGAACCGCAACCATAACCGTAACGGCAAAAACAGGTTCTTATTCCGAGAGCTACGATATTGAGGTTGAGGGAAATTAAAAGATAAAAAAACTTTACAATGAAATACCTGCTGTTTGAGAAAATGAAAATCAGGGCGTTTGTTCAAAGCAGATGCCCTGATTTTTTTCAACCCTTTTAACCGAACGGCAGATTAAGTCGCCCGCTAAAAACATTGACCGTTGTTTCTGTGATAACAAGGAATTATTATAATAAGCGGAATAAGAAGCATTCCATTGGAAGAAGTCATAGAAATTACAAATCGGAAGCGTTAAGGCTGTGAATCATGTAAAGCAGGACTCTTGAATAGCTCAAATTCAGCTGTAATCATTGAACAGTATGATGAATTTTGTTAAAATGTATATGTATTCAGAC
Organism: uncultured Catonella sp.; assembly: GCA_963545085.1. GTDB lineage: Bacteria > Bacillota > Clostridia > Lachnospirales > Lachnospiraceae > Catonella. Next base: position 30,892 of record CAUUHV010000005.1, read on the forward strand.
ATTTGTAATAGTGAGAGGGGGTATAGCCAAATGAATATTGGAAAAGAAAGCGGTATGTTTTTTAAGCTTTTAAAAGGCTTAAGCGCGTTAATTATTTTTACGCTTGTTATAGGGATGATTCCGGTATATTCCGCTTATGCCGCTAAAAAGAGTTATACGGTGTTTGAGCAGTATGATGACGGTTACTCTCTTGTAAAAAACGGAGAAAAGTACGGTGTTGTAAATAAGAACGGACAGATAACAATCCCGATTAAGTATGATAATATAAGCAGAGAAACATACAAAGGATATTTTGTAGATGCTTTTTTCGTAAATAACGGGGAGAAATGGGGTATTGCCGATAAAAACGGCAAGTTTTTAATTCCCGTTTTTTATGATGATATACAGCAATACGACAAAGGATTATATAAGGTCGTTAAAAAGGACGGTTCGGGAAATGAGAAATACGGCATTATAAATCGTAAAAATAAAGTTCTTTTACCTGTTGAGTATAATGAAATAAATGATTTTTCAGAAGGATTTGCCGTAGTGAAAAAGGGTGAAAAATACGGCTACATCGATAAGAAATTTAAAGTACCGGTTTCGCCCGTGTATGACGGGGCAGTCGATTTTGACAAAGGGCTTGCGATAGTAAAAAAATCGAATAAGTATGGTTATATAAATAAAAAAGGGAAAGTGGTTACGCCGATTGTATATGACATGGCATACGCCTTTGTTAATGATGTTGCAGTAGTGATAAAGAACGGGAAGTACGGCGCCGTAAATAAGCAGGGTAAAGTGGTGCTGCCGCTTGAATATGATGATATATATCCTTTTAGTGAAAATGTTGCGGTAGTAAAAAAATCGGATAAATATGGCTATATGAATGATCAGGGTAAAGTAATATTGCCCGCCAAGTATGAATACGCTTACGATTTTAGTGAAGGACTCGGATTAGTCCGAAAATCCGGGAAGTACGGTTTTGTTGATAAAACAGGAAAAGCGGTTATACCTGTTAAATATGCGGATGCCGATACTTTCAGTGAAGGTCTTGCCGCAGTGAGCAACGATATAGGCGGAAAATACGGATTTATAGATAAAACCGGCAAAGTAGTCCTGCCGTTTGTATACGATTCGGCCGAGAGCTTTAACGGCGGCTATGCATCGGTAATAAAAGACGGTGAAAATTATACTATTGATAAAAAAGGAGTACACGATCCTCACTAAAGTAAACAGCCCCGAGACGCTTGTGAAAAGCAGTCATTTTGGGGCTGTTTTTATGTTATGTTTTCTACATAGGGAGAATTCATTTAATGATTTCGATTTGACCGTTTTCTACATTGAACAGGACGGACTGGGAGTCATAGCTGTTATTGCGCATATCTTTCATTTCAAACATAAACATATATTTACCGTCGCCCAGTTCGGTTTCCTCAAATTTGGTATTGGCGGTAACGGTCAGCTTTTCAATCGGCATTGTCCGTATATCTTCGGTATTATTAAGGTCAGGCATAACATAATGGATAGGCTCAATTACATCACCTACTTTAAGTTTTCTTAAAAGCTTATCAGCCATACCGTTTTTGTCAACCGCTTTTCTGGCGCCTAAAATCTTGTAATCTTTGCTCTTGTAGTCATAGCTGACCGACAGGACATATTCCTCGGAATTAAGCAAAATAGGCACGGCGTAAATCTGATAATCGTCCGTTTCGTCCGACAGCTCCATATAGACAAGGCAACCGTCAATGCTGCCCCAAACACCGCGGAAATTATCTTTAAAAACGCCTTTTTCCCAGTCGCTGTCCAAGTCATTATCTTCTCCTAAGAAAATAGCCATATTATCTTTTTCATCAAAATAAGCCAGATTGAAGTAAACGCCTGCCAGCCGGTCGGCAATTTCCTTACCCAAATTCAAAACGGCGGAGTTATCTTCGGTTACTTCAACCGGAAAATCTTCCAAATCCTCGGATTTAATAGTATCAACCGGATGCAGTTCACTGTCGGGAAGGGCAGGCTGTTCTTCCTGACCGCCGGCAGTGACGGCATCAATGGCGTAGTCGTACATTTCTTTGGACGGTTCACCTCGCAGCATATAATCAAAATAATAGCCGAAAGCCGGACTGGTGTTTAAATCGGCAAAGCCTGAAAAATCCTTATAGTCACCGTTATATGAATAATAGCAGGAAAGACCGGTAGACTGGCTGCGCAGCTCGCCGTTAATCTTATAGACAACCGCGTCGTTTAAAGCGTCCAATAATTTCTGTCCGGATTCGGAAATAAGCTCCTGCTCCATATTGTTGCGGACGAGGTCGCCTAAGTCAACCATATTGGTATAGCCTTCAGAATCGTTATTGCCGCCGTAGTTTTCAGAGGAATTGGCGCAGCGGGCAAACTCATTGAGATAAGAGTTGTCTTCGCTTGTGCCTGCCATAAGCAGAGCCTCCGCGCCGACGACATCGTAAGCCTTCACCAGTGCGGGTATTTTTGATAAATCGATGACCGCAAGTGTAGTTGAGTCCTCCTGTCCGATCTCGGCACAGCCTTCATAAAAGCTGTCACAGATATGTTTACCGAGTTCCGCGCCGTTCATCGAAGGGTTTTCCGCTAAAGAACTCATAAACTTGTCATAGCTCCAACCGCAACCGGGTTCCAATTCTTCAGAAGCGACCAGGTAATTTGCAAAATCATCGCAGGCATCGGCTACATCAACGGTTGCCATCAGACAGGTATCAAAGCCTATCAGCTCGTACTTTTCGCCGGTATCGGTGGCGGTTAATGCCTGAATCAATTCCGGCAGCTTAATGGAATCGGAATCATAAAGCTCGTCAAACGCTGCGCCGGCAACACTTCCGCCGCCATGATTCCAGAAAAAGACAGCCCTGCGGTCAGCCGGATAATTGGTATTACAAAAATCTAAAAAATCAGTCAAAGTATCAGGATCGCCCATATTGGCGGACGGGAGTTCTTCTATTATTTGCAGACCGTCGGAATTATAAATACCGCGGGTTAAGACTTCCGGGTTAAAGCCGTTTTGCCATGAGGATGCGCCGCCTGCTTCAAAGACTACTGTAACGTTTTCAGGAAGCTCTACACTGGTCAGCTCTTCCAAATCATCTGAAGCGCAGCCGCCGCCGCTTTCCAAATCACTTCCGCACAGATACCAGTAAAATACCCAAGATTTGCCCTCGGAGTCGTCCGATTCTTTCGGAATTTTATTTTTTGTCAGAGATTGGGATGAAGCTTCGACATGGGCAACACTTGATTTGCTTGATTTGTCATCATCCGATTTTCCTCCGCAACCGGAAAGACTGAATGTAACGACAAGAATAAAGCATAGAAAACTAATATTTAATTTTTTCAGCATTTTTTATCCTTTCTTTCAAAAAAATAAAGTGTTCGAAATAAAACCGAACACTTTAGCTTAGTGGCGGTCGATAATCCGAGAAAGAGTTTTCGACCGCACAATCCCTCTCAAACTTTATATAAATTTTCAGAAAACAAATTATTCTGCATCTGTCGCAAACATAACGTCAATAACCTGGTCAACTTCAACAGGGAATAAAACAGTTTTATCGCCGTCTTCATCCGTCAGCTGAATTCCTGCTTCACCCTCATCAGTGGTGATTTGCTGAACATCTACAGTTTTAGCCCTGCCACTACTTTCATCAGTAATTGTCATCTTACTGCCTTCAGATATAATATTGCCGACAAAAGAAATTTTGTTTGTCCCATCAGCGGAAACTACCAATAAAACTCCAAAATCGCCCTTTGCGCTGAGAGCCCAATAAACAGTAGAACCATAACTGTCAGTACCGATATAACCGATAGTAAGAATTTGTTTTAATTTCTCAGCAGTTTCTGTTGTAGTATTTTCAGTCTGCTGTTCACTTGTGACGGCACTGCTTATCGCAGCGGATGAAGTTTTATCTTCTGTATCGGTACTGCTGCTTGTTACAGACGGGGTTTCATCCTTCTTATCATCGGTCTTACTTTGAACCGCTGCGCTTGATGTTTTACTCTGAGCAGCCGGTTTTTCATCTTTCTTACCGCCGCAGGCGAAAAGACTTGCGCTTATCATTGTAACTGAAAGTAATAATGCTAATATTTTTAATTTTTTCATTTTTAACTCCTCTTTTTAATACGTTATTCTGATGTTGTTTTAAGATTTAGGGTATAAGAACACAGTCAGGCAAAATAAAAGATTAAACAATCTACAGATTCATAGCCGCAAGTTCTTTAGCGGTAGCCTCAACTAATTGCTCACATTTTTTAACGGTTTTACCAACTGCGCCGAACATGCCGAAAATTCCGCCGGTCAATTCGTTTAACACCATATTACCTGCCATTTTACTTATACCGGCTTGTTCGCCTTTTTGAACGGAAAATTTAGCGGAACGTTCCTTGAATCCGATTTTCATAATCCAAACCTGATTTTGTCGGTCTAACGGTGGAAAAGTGATAATGGTTGCCATACCGTGTTTAGTCAGTGAAGGCTCACCGGCGCTGAACGGATGATTTTTAATCGCTTCGTAAAGATCTTCCACAGAATATTCATTGTTGAATGTTATATTCTTTACTTTAATTCCTAACATTTTACTCTCCTCCTTTCTTTCTCGTAGTCAGTCGACATAATTTTAAAGCCGCCATACGGATTTTGCAATAGCTTTGTGCCGGATTGTCCTTTTTTGTGCCGGATTGTATTTTTTTAAGCTGTAAAATGATGATATAATATGTTGGGAGATTTTTTGAAAAAATTAAAAATTACAGCTTTTCAGCAACTGTTTCAATAATTTTTTATAATATAGAAAATTTCGAAAGAAAGCGGAAAAATAAGGGGCGAATAATGAATATTGCGGTAGTGGATGACAGTAAAACGGATTTGGAGCTTTTTTTGAAACTTGTCGGAGCATACGGGAAAAAGCATCATCGGGCGATTTATATTCAAGGCTTTACCTGCGGAGAAGACTTTTTAAAGGAATTTCAAAAAGGGAAGTTTTCGGCTGTTTTTTTGGATATTTATATGGACGGTATCAACGGGGTGGAAACAGCCAAAGCAATTCGACAAAAGGACGAGGAAGTGCGTCTGTTTTTTACGACTACCAGCGCGGATCACTTGGCGGACGGCTTTGCGGTCGAGGCGACACATTATTTATTTAAGCCTTTGACGGAGGAGAAAATTAGAGAGGCAATGCACAGACTTCGGGATTTTTTTGCCAAAGAAGAAAGCGTGATTGCCTTCCCAAGCGGCAGCAAAGAAATTTTAATCCCCAAAAATCAGATTTTATATATTGAAACCATTCGCAACGGAATCATGATTTATTGCAGAAAAGAAGCGATTCCGGCGCGTTGCTCCGTTTCGGCGGCAATGGAACGCCTGCGGTTTGATAATTTTCTGCGCTGTCATCGTTACTCGATAGTTCATTTGGAGGCGGTGGCGCGGGTGGAGGATGACTCGTTTGTGATGACGGACGGAAAGCGGATTTTGTTACGCAGAGAGGGACGTAAGGAGCTGAAAGAGACATATTACCACTATTTTATGGATAAAGTACGAGAGGAGCGCGAATGGTAACTTACGGTCTGACTTTTTTGGCGATAGCACTGGGGATTGTGCCTTTTGCCGCCTTGCGCTATTATCCGTTTTTAGGTAAGCTGCGGATTCGGATAAGGACTCTGGGAATTATTTTTTTAGCCTTGATTTTATTGGAAACGTGGGGATATCTGCAAATTGTAGAGCATGGAACCTGGTTTGGTATAGAGAATGCCGATTTTTTTCGGAGCGGCTTTTATCTGGTTTATTTTATGCTCTCCTGTATTGTTATTAAAGAAAAGCTGTCTCGCCATATACTTGTCTGGCTTATCAGTACCGGTTTTGCAGCTGTTCCGCTGACGGTAGCCGCTTTTTTGGAAGATTCGATGGCACTGCAGGTTAATGAATTGGTTTTTGTAACGGTTATACTTGTTTTTATGCCGCCTTATATCTGGTTGGGTTTTTGCTTTTTGAAGAAAATAATCGTACCTTTGACGGAGGAGCCGGAGGAATATACCCGGTTTTTTACTTTGGTTATGCTGCCGGTTTATTTTGGAATACTCGTTACTGTCAGAGGTCTGACATGGGAAAGTCGTATGGGGATGTCGCCGATGGCTTTGCTGTGCATTAGACTGATCGGATTTTTACAGACGGCTATATTGTGTGTTTTATTTAAAAAAATGACGGATAACCGTAAGCGGATGAGTGATTTAAAGGAGCGGCAGCATTCGCAGGAAATGTTGTTAGCCGTTTCCAAGCAGCAGTTTTTGGCTTTATCGGAAAAAATTGCCGAAGCCGGACGAGCCAAGCATGATGTAAAGCATCATTTTACGGCAATCCAGATGTACTTGGCGCAGGAGAACTATACCGATTTGGCGCGTTATGTGGAAGAAAGCGTCAAAAGCTATACTCTTGAACAAGTTTTTTCTTTTTGTGAAAACTCAACAATCAATATGATTTTATCATATTATTATGAATATGCCGAACGGGAGCGAATTGAAATCAATATTTCCGCCTGCGCTCCGCCTGTTTTACCGCTGACTGATGCGGATTTATGGGTTCTTTTGGGGAATCTTTTGGAAAATGCGGTAGAGGGCAGTTGCCGTATAACGGAAGGAGAACGGCGTATTACGGTGAAATTACTGGTTAAGGGCGGTTCTTTCGGTATTGTCGTGGAGAACTTTTATAAAGAGGGTACAATCAGACGACAGGGAGAGCTGTTTTTGTCTTCAAAAAATACAGCAGGAAGCGGCAACGGCATAGCGGGCATTCAGTATTTTGCACAGGAACATCAGGGTATAGCGGAATTTGAGGCAAGGAACGGGCGTTTTTTAGCATCGGTTTATGTCGCGATTGACACCGGAGACGGCTAATTCTGACAGAAGTTTGATTGTCGAGATTATGGCGTGAATAATTCGGGATTAGAAAAGAAAGGGGATAGTTATGAATGCTGCTAAGAAAGAAAAGACCGGTTTTAAGATTTTAAGAGGATTAAGTGTTTTTATGATTTTTGCTTTGGTGACAGGGCTTTTTCATGCTGAGGTTGTACTTGCGAAAAAAGCGGATTTTACGTTAATAGAGAGATTTGACAACGGTTATTTTATTGTGGAAAAAGAAGGAAAATATGGAATAACAGATGATAAAAAGAATATCATACTGCCTATTGAATGTGACTATATAGATCAAACGGTAGATGCGGATTTATTGAGAATGAGTAAAGCAGGGAAATTTGGTCTTGTAGATAAGGAAGGACGTATAGTAATCCCGTTTGAATATGATGATATATGGTTTTTTAATGAGGGTCTTGCTGCAGCAAAAAGAGGTCTTTACTGGGGTTATATTAACGAGAAAAATGAGCAGGTAATCCCGTTTGAGTATGATGATGCAGGTATTTTTATAGATGACATTGCTCAGGCAGCGAAAGGTAGTAAGATTGTAGGCGAACGACTGGATATGACAGACAGCAGATTTGGATATATAAATAAGAAAAATGAAGTGGTAATACCATTTAAGTATGATGTATTGGGTAATTTTAATGAAGACATTGCACCGATAAAAAAAGGCAATAAATTCGGATATATAAATAAGAAGGATGAAGTAGTGATTCCGATTAAGTATGATGATATAAATGATTTATCTGAAGGTCTTATAGCGGCAAAAAAAGGCAGTAAGTGGGGATACATAGATAAGAAAGGCAAAGTAATAATTCCGTTTAAGTATGATGGAGCGGATAATTTTTACAAAGGTATGGCGATTGTAAAAAAAGGAGATAAAAGAGGGTATATAAACAAGAAAGGTAAGGTAATATTCCCGTTTAAGTATAGTGATTTGGGTGGATATTATGAAAATCAGGACCTTATAGCGGTAAAAAATGATTTTGAATTCTTGTCTTGGGGCTGGGGATTTGTAAATAAGAAAGGTAAGGTAGTGGTTCCTCTTAAATATGCATGGGTCGGAGAGCTTAGTGAAGGTCTTATTGCAGCTCAGGATTTTCGTTCCCTTAAATGGGGGTTTATAAATAAGAAAGGAAAAGTAGTAATTCCATTTGAATATTCTCAGGTAAGCTATATTAAAAATCCCGAGTTCAAAGACGGATATGCGGATGTGATGAAAGACGGTAAATTAGGACGCTTGGATAAAAAGGGCGTGTTTACTCCTTATTAAGGAGTGGTGACGATTTGCAAATTAGAGCATCCATGCGTAGTAGCGGGTGCTCTAATTTAGATGATTCTATCTTTTAATAACCGGAATAACTTTTTCAACCTCTAAAGCCATAAATTCATCTAAGACTGTAATAATCAAATTTTGATTTTTTTGCATTTATTTTTTCTAATAACTGAATTATATTTCACATATTTTTTTTCGCTATATATCAATATAATACTGAAAAATCCGTCCTATCTGCTTTATAGGCTTAATTGTTTTGTTCTGCCACAAAAAAGTAAGCATCCGTCATATTGACAAAAAAATCGCCCATAGCTATAATTCACAAGGTATGTTATGAACATACTTTAACATTAAAATTTTGCTTCATATATAATAAGGAGTTCAGTTTATATGCCCGATTTGATTAAGGAAATAGAAAGAAGAAGAACGTTCGCGATTATATCCCACCCGGATGCGGGAAAGACAACGCTCACGGAGAAGTTGCTTTTATACGGAGGCGCGATAAATCTTGCCGGCTCGGTAAAGGCGAGAAAATCAAGCAGACATGCGGTTTCGGACTGGATGGAAATAGAAAAGCAGAGAGGTATTTCTGTAACATCTTCCGTAATGCAGTTTGAGTATGAGGGATATTGCATAAATATATTGGACACGCCGGGGCATCAGGACTTCTCGGAGGACACCTATCGTACGCTGATGGCGGCGGACTCGGCGGTAATGGTGGTGGATGCGAGCAAGGGTGTGGAAGCGCAGACCATAAAGCTTTTTAAGGTATGCGTGATGAGGCATATTCCTATTTTTACTTTTGTAAACAAGCTTGACAGGGAGTCTATGGACACCTTCGAGCTTATGGACCAGATAGAAAATATTTTGGGAATTAAAACCTGCCCTATAAACTGGCCTATCGGGTGCGGTAAAAATTTCAAAGGAGTTTATGACAGAAACACCGAAACCGTTATGGAGTTTAAAGCGGCTCATGCGGGCTCGAAAGAGGTGGAAGCTACTTATTTTAATATAAATGACGAGGATGCGAAAACCTCGCTCGGCATGGTAAACTATGATAAATTAAGGGAGGAGCTTGAGCTTCTTGACGGAGCATGCCCGGAGTTTGACCAGGAAAAGGTGAGCAGGGGAGAGCTTAGCCCCGTATTTTTCGGTTCCGCTCTCACCAATTTCGGTGTGGAAACCTTTTTGGAGCATTTCCTTAAAATGACTTATATACCTTCGTCAAGAAGTACCGACAAAGGAAGCATAGACCCGCTTTCCGATACTTTTTCAGCCTTTGTTTTTAAAATTCAGGCTAATATGAATAAGATGCACAGAGATAGGATCGCCTTTATGAGAATCTGCTCGGGTAAGTTTACGGCGGGCATGGAGGTAAACCACGTTCAGGAAGGCAGAACCATAAGACTTGCCCAACCGCAGCAGATGATGGCGCAGGAGAGAAAGATAGTCGAGGAAGCGTATGCGGGCGATATAATAGGAATTTTCGACCCGGGCATATTCTCAATAGGAGATACGGTATGCAGTAAGGGAGAGAGTTTTAAATTCGCAGGGATTCCCACCTTCGCGCCGGAGCATTTCGCAAGGGTAAGACAGGCGGATACAATGAAACGAAAGCAGTTTGTGAAGGGAATAGAGCAGATTGCAAGAGAGGGAGCGATTCAAATTTTTCAGGAATACAGTACGGGCTTTGAGGAAATCCTTGTGGGAGCTGTTGGCGAGCTCCAGTTTGACGTGCTTAAATTCAGGCTGATGTCAGAGTACAATGTGGAAATAAGGCTTGAAACCCTGCCGTATGAGCATATAAGATGGATAGAGAATACGGACATGGATATTGACAAAATTTCTCTAACGATGGACGCTAAAAAGATAAAAGATATGAAGGGCAGACCTCTTATTCTTTTCACCCATCCTTGGAGTGTACAGACCGTGCTTGAAAGAAATGAGGGATTAAAGCTTTCAGAGTTCGGAAATGTGACCGAAGAATAGCTTTTTACCACCTCCTTTCCGTGTTTGACATGGCGAGGAGGTATTTTTGATTCGCAGTATTTAAAATAGCCTTCTTAGTATGGTATAATTAAAAAGTAATAAGCTTTAAAGTATGCTGTTCGTTTAATATGAAAGGAAAAGGTATGAGATTCAGAGGGAAAATCGCGGTTGCTTTTGCCGTTGTTATGGTAATTCCGATGTTGCTTATAACCTTTGCCTTTTTAATGATACTGAGGTCTCAGTTTTTATTTGTGGACAGCAGTTTGAAAATGAGTAAAAATGTATTCGCATCGGTAGCGAACCCGATAAGGTTTATAAACAGGATAACGAAGGAAGATTATGAAGAGCTGAAACTATGTGCGGAGAATACACCCGATAAGTTTTGGGATGAGGAATACAGAGGACAGATTTCTGCCAGGCTTAAAAGCAAATATACTTATTTTTTTATAATCGCTTCGGGAAAACCTGTTTACATCGGAAATGAGAGTCTTTACAGTGATATAAAAGATGTTTTGCCGGTATATATGGTTAAAAAGGTAAATAACGGAGAATATATTGAAAACGGTAATACACAGCTTTTTATAAGACAGGTGTCATTTGAAAAGAAAAGCACGGGCAGAATGAGTGTGTATATGGTAACCGACATCTCGGAGCTTGAGGAGGATTCAAAGATTGCGCTTACATGGCTTTTCATATCCATGATAGTAAGCATGTTTCTTACTGCGGTAGTGCTTGCGCTTTGGATTTACGGAAGCTTTATCAAGCCTATAAACGACCTGAGAAGGACGGCAAACAGGATAATAAGGGGAGATCTTGAAACTCCTATTGAAAAAAACAATACTTATGAGCTTGGAGAACTTTGTAAAGATTTTGACAATATGAGGGAACATATAAAAGACCTGCTTGATGAAAGGAAGGAGAATGAGAGGAAGATAAGAGAGCTGGTGGTAAATATTTCCCATGATCTTAAAACTCCGCTTACCGCCATACAGGGATATGCCTGCGGTCTGATAGAGGGAGTGGCATCCACGCCTGAAAAGCAGAGCAGATATCTCGATACCATAAATACGAAAGCGAAAGAAATGAATGTACTTATAGAGGAGCTTTCAACCTATGCCAAGATAGATATGAATGTCGTGCCGTATGAATTCAGAAATATAAATATAAATGATTATTTTGAAGATAAAATAAAAGAGTTGAAACCGGATGTCGAGCTTCAAAATATGGAGATTTATTATATAAGAAAGGCGGATAAGCTGATAGAAACGGCGGTAGATACGGAGAGATTCGACAGAGTCATAAATAATATTATTTCAAATTCAAAAAAATATCGAAGAAAAGATGTAAAGGGAATTATAAAAATAACTACCGAAGAATCGGACGGACAATTGAAAATTTCCATAAGTGATAACGGGAAAGGGATAAAGGAGACAAACCTTGAAAGAGTTTTTGACAGGCTTTACAGAGAGGACGAGTCAAGAAACTCGAAAATAGGAGGAAGCGGATTAGGACTTGCGATAGTGAAGAAAATAATCGAAAGTCACGGAGGGAAAGTCTGGGCTGAAAGTAAGCCGGGAGAAGGTACAACAATAGTCATTCTTTTAAAAATAATGTGCACGGTCAGATTTTAGTGACCTTGCAGGATATAAGCATAAGCTGTGAAGCAACAGTTACTGTGAACGGGGGAAAGAAAAATGAGCAGAATACTTATTATTGAAGATGAGGACGCCATAGCGGAGCTTGAAAAGGATTATCTTGAGTTGTCGGATTTTGAAATAGATATTGAAAATAACGGTAAAGAGGGGCTTAAAAGGGCATTAAATGAAGATTTCGACCTTATTCTGCTTGACCTTATGCTGCCCGGAATAGACGGCTTTGAGGTGTGTAAGAGCATAAGGGCCAAAAAGGATGTTCCGATAATGATAGTTTCAGCCAAAAAGGATGATATAGACAAAATAAGGGGACTCGGTCTCGGAGCGGACGATTACATAACAAAACCGTTCAGTCCGAGCGAGCTTGTTGCAAGAGTTAAGGCTCATCTTGCCAGATACAGCAGACTGGTAAGCGTAGGAGCGGCATCCGGGAATCAAATAGAGATAAGAGAGATAAAAATTGATAAAGCCGCGAGGAAGGTCTATAAGACGGATGAGGAAATCGGATTTACCACAAGAGAATTTGATCTTTTAGTCTTCATGGCGGAGCATCCGAACCACGTATTTTCAAAGGAAGAATTATTTAAGTCGGTATGGGATATGGAGGCGCTCGGAGATATAGCTACGGTAACGGTGCATATTAAAAAGATAAGAGAAAAGATTGAGGATGATGCTTCAAATCCGCAATATATAGAAACGATATGGGGGATAGGATACAGGTTTAAGACATGAAGCAGGAAATTGAAGTTGTATTTGAGGACAATGACATAGCGGTCTGTGTAAAACCTGCAGGAATACCGTCACAACCGGATAAAGGCGGCACTCCCGACATGGTAAGACTTTTAAAGAGCAGGCTTTTCACCGAAATAAAAAAGAGGGGGAATAATACTGATAAAGAGCCGTATATAGGTGTTATACACAGACTTGACAGAAACGTGAGAGGACTTTTGGTATTTGCTAAAACGAAGCGCGCGGCAGCAGAGCTTTCAAGGCAGCTAAGAGAGCGTTTGATAAAGAAAAAATATTTTTGTGTAGTTACATTTGAAGAAGACGCGTGCGGTAAAACTGACAAAGAGTTTATAAAGCTTATAAATTATTTAAAATTTGATAAAAGCAAAAATTATTCATATATAACGGAAGATGAAACGGATAAAGAGGCGGAGAAAGCCGAGCTTTTATACAAGATAATTAAAATAAGCGGGAATAAAGCTCTTGTGGAAATCGAACTTTTGACAGGCAGACATCACCAGATAAGAGTACAGCTGGCAAAGGTTTTTAACGGTATTGCAGGAGATGCCAAGTATAATAAGGACTATGAGAATGAGAAAGGAAAGCCGGAGCTCATGCTTGAATCCTGCGCTTTAAGGTTCTTTCATCCCGTAACGGGAAAAGAGATGAATTTTGAGATAAGCCCGCAGGGAAGGGGATTTGGAGAGTTCCTGTAAATACTGAAATCTTAAAGGAGAAGGTATGCAGAAGTATTTATATAGATTTCTGGTAGTGACGGTGATTTTTTTACTTTCACTATTTTTCTTTATAGCGTCAATGAAAGAAACCTCATATACTCATGAAGCGGAAACCACCGATATGTCGGATGCGTCATTTCCGGTAATGGCAATGTTAAGAGGCGGTAATGAAATAAATACCGTTTACGGCTATAACAGGGAGCTTACGGGATTCGGAGTAAGGGAGGAGCTTACTCCGCTTGAGAAGAATAATAAAATAGATTTCATTATTCATAAGCATGAAAACGAGATAACGAGGCTCGAATATGAGGTGAGGGAAAGAGCCTCCGGCATAGCGGTTGAAACGGGAGAACTTTCGGAATTTGAAGAAATCGACGGAGAGGACGAATGCGCGGGAGAGCTTTCATTAAAAACCGCGCTTAATTCCGACACCGAGTATGTACTTAAAAGCACTTTAGTAAGCGCTTCGGGAAGAAAAACATACTTTTTTACTACAGTGAAATATACGGATGGAGATCATTTTAAAGAAAATTACAATTTTGTAAAGGAGTTTGAAAGCGCCGCTTTTTCAAAAAAGAGTGAGAAATCGGTAAAGCCGTATCTTGAATCTAACCGAAGCATGGAGAATACAAGTTTCGGCTATGCCAATATACATTCCTCTTATGAAATCGTGTCATGGGGAAAACTTAAGCCGGAAAAAATAACGGATATATCGGTAAGAGTCACCGAAAACGGAGAAAATATAACGGCATTTATTTATGAGTATATTATGTCAATAGGCAGTGAAACAAAAAGTTATTATAATGTAAAGGAATATTATAGAGTAAATTATACGGAGAGAGCTATGTATCTTCTGGCATTCGAAAGAAAAACGGAAGAATTTTACTCGCCTGAAAACACTTCCATGACAAGGAGCCAGCTTAAATTCGGCATAAGCGAAGGAGAACCGAAGGAGTTTTTAACATCAGAAAATGATAAATATATAAGCTTTGTAAGGGAAAGAGAGCTTTGGCTTTACGATGTGGATAAAAATAAGCTGAAAAGAATTTTTTCGTTCAGAAAGGAAGGCTTTGACGATGAGAGACTTTTAAACGGAAATCATAAAGTGAAACCTTTAAGGCTTGATATTTCGGGAGATTTGTATTTTACGGTTTACGGCTATATGAACAGGGGAGTATATGAGGGCAGAACCGCCATTCTCCTATATAAATATTATAGTGAGGAGAACAGAATAGAAGAGCTTGCACATATTCCGGTAGAAACTACTTTTCAGATGTTGAATGAGGATTTGGACAAATTCAGTTATGTGAGCGGCGATTCTTTCTTCTATTTTATAATTTATGATAAAATTTACGCATATAGCCTTGTAAAGAAAAAAACGGAAGTCATAGCGGATAATGTTTACGGCTCATCCTATACGTGTATTGCCGATGAAAAGGTAATTGCATGGCAGGCGGAACCGGATGTAAGAAAATCGGGATTTATTACGCTTATGAATTTAAATACGAGAGAAAAGAAGCTTATAAAACCGGAAAATGGAAGTGTAACGGCGTTAATCGGCAGAATATACGGGAATATAATATATGCGACGGCAAAGCCTTCGGATATTTCGGAAAATAATGACGGCAGTCTTTTTGTACCTTATAAAAAAGTGATTATAACCGATACGGCAGGAAATGTTTTAAAGGAGTATGACCGGAAAAATATATATGTAACGGAGGCTGAGGTCACCAATGATGTCATATATTTGACAAGGGTAAAAAAGAAGGGGAAAAGCTTCAAAAAAATTTCAGGAGACCAGATATTAAATAATCTTGAAGAAAATGAAGCGGTTGTTTCAATAGTTGAAAGGCGGACGGAGAAATTTTTCAAGGAATATTATTTAAGGCTTCCTAAAGGGGTGGAAATAAAAGAAATTCCCGCTGCGGAATATGACGTTAAAAATACGGTCATTACAACGGATACTACGGTAAAGCTTCCTTTAGAGGAAAACAGAAGAAACAGGTATTATGCCAATACATACGGCAGCCTTTCAGGCTCTTCCGTAAAGGCATCCGACATGATAATTTCAGCCGACGGCAATATGGGCTATGTGGTGGACAGATATAATCAAACCGTATGGGAACGCGGCAACAGAAAGATTTTCGCGAAGGCGGACGAGGTGGATGCGGATTATATCTATGAAACGGATACAAGCATGCAATCCGCCGTGAGACTGTTTCTTACGGCAAAAGGCATCTATATTCCGGATAGTGAGCTTCATATTAAAAACGCCGGAATCATGGATATTTTAAATAATCAGACCGATATAAAGCCTATAAATTTAACAGGAGTTACTCTTGATGAGGCTCTGTATTATGTAAGTGAGAGAAACCCGGTAATTGCAGTGAAGGATAAGAAAACCGCTGTAATAATAACGGAATATACGCCGAACACGGTAACATTGATGGATGTAAAAACAGGTGAGACCGAAGCCGTGTCAAAGGAGGAAGCGGCAGCGTTTTTTGAAAAGGCGGGAAATGTGTTTGTAAGTGTCATAGGATAGGAAAGGAAGCGAAGGAGATGTACGATTATATAATAGCGGGAGCCGGATACGCGGGAGCTGTTTCGGCGAGGATTTTAGCCGAAAAAGGAAAGAAAGTGCTTATCCTTGAGGCGAGGAAGCATATAGGCGGAAACGCGTATGATGAAAAGGATGAAAGAGGTATGCTCATACATACCTACGGCCCTCATATTTTTCATACCTCGGAAAAGAAGGTTTATGATTTTCTTTCAAGGTTTACGGAGTTTGTGCCTTATCACCATAAGGTGCTTGCCGATGTTTACGGGAAGCTTATACCCGTGCCGTTTAATTTGAACAGCCTTTATATGGTGTATGACGGAGAAAAGGCGAAAAGGCTTGAAGAGCTTCTTATTTCGGAATACGGAAAAGAGGCGAGAGTGCCGGTTTTGAGTCTAAGAGAGAGTAAAGAAGCGGAGATAAGGGAACTTGCGGAATATGTGTATGAAAATATATTTTTACATTACACAATGAAGCAGTGGGGCGTTTCTCCCGATGAAATTGATCCTGCGGTTACGGCGAGAGTGCCTGTTATTCTCACGAGAGAGGACGGTTATTTTACCGATACCTATCAGGCTATGCCGAAAAACGGTTTTACCGAGCTTTTTAAAAATATGTTAAACTGCGAAAATATAGAAATAAGACTTAACTGCAAGGCGGAGGAGCATATAAGCCTTTCTGACGGCAAGATTTATTTTGACGGAAGGGAGTTTGACGGAGAGTTTATTTATACGGGAATGATTGATGAACTTTTTAACAGGCAATTCGGAATCCTTCCTTACCGTTCATTAAATTTTGTATTTGAAAATTATGATACGGATTATTATCAGGAGGAGGCTGTAATAAATTACACGGTAAGTGAGGACTACACACGGATAAGTGAGTTTAAGAGGATGACGGGGCAGAAAATATCCGGTACGGCGATTGTAAAAGAATATCCCGTGAATTATGAGCCGAATAAGGGAATGATACCTTACTATGCGGTGCTTAACGATGAAAATTTGAAGCTGTACGGAAAATACGGAGAGCTTGCGAGAGGATATAGAAAACTTCGGCTTTTGGGCAGGCTTGCGGAGTATAAATATTATAATATGGACGCCATTACAAAACGAGCCATGGAGCTTACGGAGGAGATGATATGAAGGTTTTAAGCGTTGCGGTACCCTGCTACAATTCGGCGGAATATATGGGTCATGCCATAGATACTCTGCTTACGGGCGGAGAAGATATAGAAATAATAGTAGTGGACGACGGCTCATCCAAGGACAATACTCTTGAGATAGCTAAGGAATATGAGAGGAAATATCCTTCTATAATCAAGGCTGTGCATCAGGAAAACGGAGGACACGGAGAAGCCGTAAATACCGGACTTAAAAATGCTTCCGGTGTATTTTTCAAGGTAATGGATTCCGATGACTGGGCGGACACGGATGCGCTTAAGAAAGTAATGGATTTTTTAAGAAGTGTAATAAGAGACAGCAAGAGTCTTGACCTTTTAATCTGCAATTATGTGTATGAAAAGGTGTATGAGCATAAGAGGACGATAATCAGATATAATAACTGCCTGCCTGTAAATGAGTTTTTTACATGGGCGGATACGCGTAAATTCAGAAATTCACAATATATGCTCATGCATACCGTGTTTTACAGGACAAAGCTTTTAAAAGATATAGCCTTGGAGTTACCTAAACATACCTTTTATGTCGATAATGTTTTTTCTTATGTGCCGCTTCCTTATGTAAAAACCATGTATTATATGGATGTGGACTTTTACCGATATTTCATAGGCAGAGAGGGGCAATCCGTAAATGAGAAGATAATGATAGGGCGTATAGACCAACAGATTAAGGTTACGAAAATCATGATAAATGCTCATGACGTTTCAAAGATAAAGGACGGGAAGTTAAAAAGGTATATGGTAAATTATCTGTCAATGATGATGACTATATGCACGGTATTTTTAATCAAGTCGGGAACACCTGAAAATCTTGAGAAGAAAAGGGAGCTTTGGAAGTATTTAAAATCCAAAAATTCAAGGCTCAACCGTATGATAAAGAGAACGCTTTTAGGGGTAATGATGAGCTTTCCGGGAAAGAGCGGCAGGAAGATTATTGTGTGGGGCTATGAGCTTGCAAGGAAGATATATAAGTTTAATTAGGTAGAGGATAGGATACTTTGAGCCTTACCCGAAGATTGCAAAAATTTATAGGTATTGGCGGAGAAGGAGAATAAATGAAAATCATACATTGCGCGGATCTTCATCTTGATTCGAAGCTGTCCGCGAATTTGGATAAAAATAAAGCTAAGGAAAGACGGAACGAGCTTTTAAGCACATTTATAAGAATGACCGAATTTGCCGAGGAAAACGGCGTAAAGGCTGTGCTTATAGCGGGTGATATGTTTGATACGGCTGTTGTTTCCCTTGCGGCAAGGCGGGCTGTGTATGATGTTATAAGGACAAGAAGAAATATTGATTTTTATTATCTGCGGGGAAATCATGATGCTTCGGGATTTTTCAATTATTTTGATGAAATACCGGATAATTTAATGGTTTTCGGAGAAGAATGGAGTTATTATGAATATTCCGCGGATGGCGGGAGAAAAATCGTAATAGCGGGAGTGGAACAGGAACGGACGGAAGGAGATATGTATTCTACATTAAGCTTAAGCTATGAGAATTTCAACATAGTTATTCTTCACGGAGAGCTTACGGAGTATAAAAAAGAAGGAAGTGCCGAAAGCATAGAGATTAAAAAGCTTTATGACAGGAATATAGATTATCTTGCCCTCGGACATATACACGAATATAGGGAAGGGAAGCTTCCGCCGAGAGGAGAATATCGTTATCCCGGCTGTCTTGAGGGACGAGGCTTTGATGAGCTCGGAGAGCGCGGTTTTGTGCTTCTTGAGATTAACGAGGGAAATTTCAGGAATGAAATAAGCTTTATACCGTTTGCAAAAAGAAAACTTTATGAAGTGGAAGTAGACGTTACGGGAACGGTTTCGGCTTATGAAATGCTTGAAAGGGCTAAGGAGGAAGTCAGGAAAAAGGCTTCTTCGGAGGATTTGCTAAGGATTATTCTCACGGGGGAAATTGATATAGATTGTGATAAAAATACGGGGTTAATAAAGACAAGGCTTTCGGACGAGTTTTATTTTATTGATGTTAAAGACGAAACAAGTTTCAGAGCGGATTACAGAAAATATTTGAATGACGCTACTCTTAAAGGGGAATTTGTACGGCTTGTGCAGGCTGAGGAGCCTATAGACGACATAAAAGCGGAAATTATAAGAACGGGTCTTTTCGCCCTTAACGGAGAGGAGATAGGAGTATGAGGCTTTTAAACTGCCATGTTTACGGTTTCGGAAAGCTTAGTGATTATGATAGAAATTTTACGGGCGGATTAAATGAAATTATTGAAGCGAACGGCCGGGGTAAAACTACCTTGGCTGTTTTTATAAAGACCATGCTTTTCGGATTTGCCGGAGAGAGCAAGCGGGATGAAGTGTCAAATGAAAGAAAGCGTTATACTCCGTGGAGAAAATCGGGGATATACGGCGGAACTCTAACCTTTGAGACGGAAAAAGGAGAATATCGGGTAGAAAGGATATTTGACACTAAAAAGTCGGCTGAGGATTCTTTTAAGCTTTATGACAATAAAACCAAACTTGAAAGTAATGACTATTCCTCGAATATAGGAGAAGAGCTTTTCGGCATAGATACGGATTCATTTGCTAAAACGGTGTTTGTGAGGCAGGGGGACTGCGAGGCGGAGGTTACCGCCGGTATAAATGCTAAAATAGGCGGAATAACGGATCAGCTTGCCGACATGAAAAATTATGAAAAGGTTGAAAAGGAGCTTAAGGACAGGCTTAACGCTCTTTCAGAAAAAAGAAAGACAGGAGAGCTTTTTAAGCTTAAGGAGAGGCTGTCGTCGCTTTATTTATCGGAAGAAAGAAAAAATGCTGAAGAAAACAAAATAATAGTGCTTGAAAAAAGAAGAGAGGATATAAAAAAGGAAATAGGTATTAGGGAGAAGGAAAAACGGAATTTGCAGGAAAAGCTTAAAAAAGTTCTTGCATATAAGGATATTAAAAGTATAACCGAAAGACGTAAAGAACTTATTGCGATGAGAGACAGGCAAAAGGAAAGAGTGATTTTGGCTGAGAGATATTTTAAAGGACGGATTCCGGAAACTGCTGAGATTGAGAAATATTTAGATGAAGCTCAAACAATCGAAGCGAAAAAAGCGGGGGTTCTTAATTTGTCTTTGACGGAGGATGAAGAAAAAAGAAAAAGGGATTTGGATGAGTGCTTTAAGGAGGGGTTTCCTAAAGAATCCGAGCTTGAAGGAGTCAGGAAAAATATATCGGCTTTAAAAGAGGTTGAAAGGAGTAAGGCAGCTTCGGATTTATCATCAGCAGAAAGCGAGAGCTTAAAAAATGGCAGGGCGAGGTTTGAAAGTAAGCTCATGAATATCTCGGAAATAGACGAAGCGATAGAAATTATAAAGAAAATGGGCGAAGCAAAAACCGCTTTAGCCGTAAAAGAAGCCGAAGCGGAACGTGTTAAGAAAGAAATAGATGTTAAAGAGGCGGGACATGGAAATAATAAAAGTTTTTTCATGTTTGCCGTAGGGCTTATATTATTTGTTTCAGGAATTTTTATAAGCTTCAGATTGATATATATAGGTTTGGCGGTAGCGGCTTTAGGGACGGGAGCGATATTCTATTTTATCAAGACGGGTTTTCAGAAAAAGGCTGAAAAGGAAAAGTATAAGAACGAGCTTAAGGCTTATAGAGAGCTTTTAAAGACGATTGATAATGAAAAAGAACGGATAGAAGAGGAAGAAGCAAAAGTATGTGAATTACTTAACAGATTTACTGTTTCTTATAACGAAAAAACGGTTTTTGCAGAGCTGTTTATGCTTAAAAACGAGGCGACGGAATATCTGAAGCTAAAAAGAAGATATGAGGAGTATAAGAGCGGAGGCTTCGAAGAAAAGGAAAAGGAAGCGAACGAAGCGATAGAAGGATTTTTTAAGGCTTACGGAGCTTTACGGGATGAGGAAGAATACGAAATTTTATTAAAAAACCTTATTCATAATATGGAAGAGTATAAGAGAATTATTAAAAAGGCGGCGGATGCCGAAAAAGCCAAAAAGGAACTTTCCGATACGGAGAATTTTGTAAAGAGCTATTTGAAAGAACTTTCTTTTTCGGATTATACGGATATGAAAGAGAAGTTTAAAGAGATAAGGGATAAGGTTATTTTTTTAAACGGACTTTACTCTTCTTTAAGAGAAGCGGAAGAAGCTATAACCGGATTTGATAAAGAAAACGAAGATTTGAAATTGGCTTCGGCAAATGAGACGGAAGCTGAAGTTTCAGCGGAGGAGCTTGGCGATGAGATAAGAAGAGATGAGCTTTTTATACAGGAAAAGAAAGAGGAGCTCTTAAATTTATTGCAGGAAATAAGCGAGGGAGAGAAAAGTATAGAGGAGCTTTCGGAGGAGGTAAGGGAAAAAGAAGAACTTACCGAGAAAATTAATGAGCTTAGACACAGATACGATATCCTTGAGAAAACGAAAGCTTATCTTGAACGGGCAAGGATAAATTTTACCGGAAAATATATGAATCCGATAAAGTCTTCATTTGACCGATATTATGACCTTATTTCCGGAGGAGACGGAAAAATATATGAGCTTGATGCAGAGCTCGGACTTTCATTAAAGGAAGAAGGAAAGAACAGGGACATAAGGCTTTTAAGCGACGGCTACAGGGATTTGGTAGGGCTTTGCAGACGTATGGCTATGGTTGACGCCATGTATAAGGAAGAAAAACCGTTTATAATTTTTGATGATTCCTTTGTAAATTTGGATAAAGAAAGGCTTAAAGGCGGCTTTAAATTCTTAAAGGAACTTGAAAAAGAGTATCAGATTATTTATTTTTCATGCCATGAGAGCAGAGCGAAGGGGTAGAGAATGGAGCCCGAATAAATTCACGCTATAGGTCACGGACCGCCTTGCACGGATGTTTCACAAATATTTTGAGCTTAAAAAAGAACAAGCATTTTACATATCTTTGTGGTAGAATTGGAAAAAGTATTTTGAAGTAAAGCGGAGGTAGCTGATGGTTGAGAATATAGCAGGAAAAGTATTAACGGGAGAACGGGCGCTTTTTAAGGGTGAAGATTTAAATATTTATGAAACTATTTTTGAGGACGGGGAATCTCCTTTAAAAGAGAGCAGAAATATAAATTTAAAGAACAGCATGTTCAGGTGGAAATATCCTCTCTGGTATGCGAAAAATGTGAATGTCAGAGAATGCACATGGTTTGAGACGGCACGCTCGGGAGTCTGGTATACGGAAAATATATCGGTAGAGGATTCTATGATAGAGGCTCCTAAAAATTTCAGAAGGTGCAGGGAAGTAAGCCTTAAAAACGTGAGTATGCCGAATGCCGCGGAAACTTTCTGGAGCTGTGACGGAGTTAAGCTTAATCAAGTTACGGCAAAGGGAGATTATTTCGCCATGAACAGCAAAAACCTGGTAATAGAAGGGCTTTCTCTTTACGGAAATTACGGTTTTGACGGCGGAAAGAACATAGAAGTAAGAAACAGCAGGCTGCTTTCAAAGGACGCTTTTTGGAATACCGAGAATGTAACGATATATGACTCATTTATTTCAGGAGAGTATTTGGGTTGGAATTCTAAAAATTTGACTTTTATTAACTGTGTTATAGAGAGCCTGCAGGGACTTTGCTATATAGAAAATCTTACCATGAGAGCCTGCAAGCTGCTTAATACTACTTTGTCGTTTGAGTATTGTACGGTTGACGCTGAAATAACAGGTAAGATAGACAGCGTTAAAAATCCTTCGGGCGGCAGGATAAAGGCGGATTCAATCGGAGAACTTATCATGGAGCCGGATAAGGTGGATATAACAAAGACTGAGATAATCCTTAGTAACGAGGAGGTTTGACATGGCTTACGATTTTGATGAAGTAATTGACAGAAGGAATACGGGTTCTTTGAAATGGGATGTGGCGGAGAATGAGCTTCCTATGTGGGTGGCGGATATGGATTTTAAAACTGCGCCGGAGATAGCCGATGCTATTTTAAAGAGGGTCAAGCACGGTGTGTTCGGATACAGTGTGACAGGAGAAGACTGGAGCGAGGCGATTATAAACTGGTGGAAAAAAAGACACGCGCTTCAGATAAAGTCGGAGTGGCTTATTTTCTGTACAGGAATAGTGCCCGCCATTTCAAGCATAGTAAGAAAACTTACAACTCCGAATGAGAACGTGCTTGTTCAGACACCGGTTTACAATATATTTTTTAATTCAATAGTAAATAACGGATGCAGACCCGTTGAAAATGAGCTGATTTATAAAAACGGAGAGTACAGTGTTGATTTTGACGATCTTGAAAAAAAACTTTCCGATCCTCAGACCGCGCTTATGATTCTCTGCAATCCCCACAACCCGATAGGAAAGATTTGGGATAAGGAAACTCTTGAAAGGATAGGGGAGCTTTGCTTTAAGCATCATGTAACGGTGATTGCGGACGAGATTCACTGCGATCTCACAGATCCCGGTGAGGAATACACGCCTTTTGCGAGTGTTTCTGAAAAATGCCGTAACAACAGCATTACATGTATTGCGCCTACAAAAGCCTTTAATATAGCCGGCTTGCAAACCGCCGCCGTATTTGTGCCTGATGAAAACCTGAGACATAAGGTAAACAGAGGGCTTAATACGGATGAGGTTGCAGAGCCTAATGTCTTTGCGGCATTGGCTGCGGAGACGGCATTTAAGTACGGTGAGAAATGGCTTGACGAGCTTCGTGTGTATTTGTATGAAAATAAAAAAATAGTGGCGGATTATCTTTCGGAAAATTTACCCGAAATAAAGCTTGTTCCGTCAAAGGCGACCTACCTGCTCTGGCTTGACTGCAGCGGCTTAGCAGGGAAAAATGAAGATTTGGCCCGCGAAATCAGAAAAAAAACGGGCTTATATCTTTCGTCGGGCGGGGCTTACAGGGGAAACGGCGGGAAATTCTTAAGAATGAATATAGCCTGCCCTAAAGAGGTATTGAAAGATGGACTTGAGAGACTTAAGAGGGCGTTTAAGCAATGATTAAGGGTGGTGTGAATAAATGGCAAAAACCGTAAATATGAAAGAAATCGCCAAGCTCTCGGGAGTGTCCATAGCAACCGTCTCAAGGGTAATAAATCAGAACGGCAGGTTTTCAAGAGAAAC
Organism: uncultured Catonella sp.; assembly: GCA_963545085.1. GTDB lineage: Bacteria > Bacillota > Clostridia > Lachnospirales > Lachnospiraceae > Catonella. Next base: position 54,995 of record CAUUHV010000005.1, read on the forward strand.
CGAGGAGCGGGTAAGGAGGGTAATCGAGGAGAATAATTACAGTCTTGATAATTTATCAAAAGGTATATGGAAAAATAAGAACAGTAATATAGGAATTATTGTTCCCGATATAACAAATCCTCATTTTTCGGCATTGATACTTCAAATGCAGATGGCTCTTTTTTATGGCGGATATTCCACCATAATCTGTAATACCAATGAGTCCGAGGTGCTTGAGAAAAAGCATGTGGAAACTTTAAGGGCTCAGAATGTGTCGGGGGTAATACTTATTTCAGGAAACAGATATCATGAAGCTTTAAGAAAATATCCGGTAGTGTATGTAGACAGACCGCATATGGGCACTGACGGGGACGCGGTCATAGTGGAGTCGGACAATGAGAGCGGCGGCTATATGGCGGCTAATGAGATGTTGGGAGCGGGATGTAAAAATATAGTGTTTCTTATGTCAAGAGGGACGGATGTAAATCAGGTATTAAGGTATAACGGGTTTTTAAGGGCTCTTTCGGAAAAAGGAATACCTGAAAGACAGGAATACATAAAAAATAATGAAAATGTATCCATCTATTCCGGAAAGGCATCAATAACCTCCGTAATCCAAAGCGGGCTTGAGTTTGACGGAATAGTCGCGACTACGGATACTCTTGCCGCAGGGGCGTATCTTGCCCTCAGAGAATACGGTATACATGTGCCGGAACAGGTGAAAATCGCAGGCTTTGACGACTGCATGATAGCGGATATTTGCGGAACGGGAATTACAAGCATAAGACAGGATGTGGCGGGAATGGCGAGTATAGCCGTAGATATGCTTATACGCCAGATAAACGGAGAAAAAATTCCTACAACCAAAAGGCAGATGAGGGTAACACTTTCAAGGAGGGCTTCTACGGACATGAGTCTTTCGGAGAGGTATTATAAGCGGAAATGATATGATTTGTAACGAATTGAGGCTTACAGGGCTTCTTTCAAGCTTGCCCGTGAAAGAGTGTATAAACAAGAAAAAAGCGGTGGAGCTGTTTGAAAAAAGAAGCCTTGACAGGTGAGACGGATAGCCGTGAAATCTATATAAAAGGCATTGATAACGGCTATTATTATAAAGATTATATGGTTTTTAAGACAGAAGAATTGTAAATAATTCGAGATTAGAATAGTGTATATACGATATTTCTATGAGAGTGTTTCTTTTTGCGTAATGTGAAGGAATCAGCTCTCTTTTTTAAATCAACAGTATAAAATTGCACAATTTACTCTGATATTTACCCAACAAAATAGAGAAAAATAAAGAAGATATTGACATAGTACATACGTTTGGGTTATTATACAACAAGAAAGTATGAGTAAATATTTACTCAAATGTTACTCAAATAGGGAGGTAGAACATGAAAAAGTTAAAAAGTTTTTTGGTTATGGCGCTTACGCTTGCGATGACGGCTTCACTTACAGCCTGCGGCGGCGGAAAGAGCGACACATCATCGGCAAAGAATGATAAGTCATCCGCTAAAGCGACAAGCAGTACAGGCACATCTGCGGTTTCATCGACAGCAGGTGACAAAACAAGCGGAACATCGATGGCAGCTGGAGAAGAAAAATACGCTATAGTTTTAAAAACGCAGTCCAGTCAGTTCTGGCAGGACATGAAGGCGGGTATTGAGGAAGAAGCCGCTAAACTTGGCGTGCAGGTGGATATTCAGTCCGGAAATACGGAAGATGATGTAGAGGGTCAGGTACAGATACTTGAGAATTTCGTAAGTACAGGCTCATATAAGGCAATCGGAGTGGCACCTATTTCAGATGTAAATTTAAATAACGCGATTGCGGAAGGGTGTTCTAAAGGAATAGTGTTCATTGATATTGATGAGAAGATAGATGCTGAAGCATTAGGCGAGCTTGGAGGCGGACTTTACGCTTATGTGGCTACCGATAATAAAGAAGTAGGTGAAACCGGAGCCGGAGAGCTGTTAAAGCAGGTGGGAAATGACGCGGAAGTAGCTATAATCGAAGGAAAGGCGGGAGCTTTATCCGGAGAACAGCGCCGTGACGGAGCTAAAGCGGCTTTTGAGGCGGCGGGAGCAAAGATAGTGGACAGCCAGCCTGCCGATTGGGACAGAACAAAGGCTATGGATGTAGCTACAAATATGATAAGCGCGAATCCTGACCTTAAGGCAATTTACTGCTGCAACGATACTATGGCAATGGGAGCGGTAGAGGCTGTAAAAAAATCGGGAAAAGATATAAAGGTTTGCGGAACTGACGGAAATGATGACGCCATACAGGCTGTAGCGGATGGAGATCTTGCGGCAACGGTAGCACAGAATCCTAAGCTGGTAGGAGCTACCGCTCTTAACCTTATGGTACAGGCGGCTAAAGAGAGTGCCAAACCGGAAGCGGGCAAGGAAGTCGCACAGACAGGTATCTCCGCCGTCCTTATAACAAAGGACAATGCCAAGGATTACCTTAAATAAAAATAAATTAGAATTTATATATACTGCGGGCAGCTTACTGGAAGCAATGCGCTTTACTGCAAAATACGGTATTCTGTCCGCATGTGTACGCATAAAATATTTTGATATTTTGAGCTTATCCCGTGATAAAGGAGAGAACGCATGGAAACTGTTGTTTCGATGAAGGATATAACAAAGACTTTTCCCGGAGTTATCGCTTTAAATAAAATAAGTTTTGATGTAAAAGCGGGAGAAGTTCATGTGCTTTTAGGAGAAAACGGCGCGGGAAAATCCACCCTGATGAAAGTTTTAAGCGGTGTTTATCAACCGGACGGCGGAAGTATAACGCTTGACGGAAAGACGTATGAAAAGCTTACTCCGCATATTTCGGCAGAGGGCGGTATAAGCATTATTTATCAGGAATTAAGCGTGGTAAACTGGCTTGATATAAGAGAAAATATTTTCATGGGAAGATTGCCGAAGAAAAAAATCGGTCCTATAAGTCAGGTGGATTATGAAAAGCTTGATAAAGATACGGAAAAGCTTCTTGAGCAGGTGAATTTACAGGCATATAAGCCTACGACAAGTGTCGGCAAGCTTGGAATAAGTGAAAAACAGATGGTGGAAATAGCCAAATCGGTGTCGTTTAATGCGAAAGTAATAGTGATGGACGAGCCGACTTCATCGCTTACCGATGAGGAGGTTAAGAAGCTTTTCGCTATAATAAGGCGATTAAAAGAAGAGGGCAAGGCGATAGTGTTTATTTCTCATAAGCTTTCGGAAATTGCGGAAATAGGCGACAGAATAACAATAATGAAGGATGGAGGTTATGTCGGAACCTATAATGTGAAAGAGCTTACAACCGACGATATGGTGAGGTTGATGGTTGGAAGGGAGATACAGGGGAGTTATCAGCATCCTGTAGAAGACGGGTTCAGTTTCGGGGAAGTAATGTTTGAAGTAAAAGGGCTTACCCGTAAAGATGAAAAGGTAAAAAATATTTCTTTCAACTTAAGAAGGGGAGAAATTTTAGGATTTTCAGGTTTGGTGGGAGCGGGCAGAAGTGAGCTTATGGATGCCATATTCGGCGCGAGTCCTGTAAAATCGGGAGAAATATATTTAAACGGAGAGAAAATACATATAAAAAATCCATATTCCGCTTTAAAGGCGGGTATAGGCATGCTTACGGAAAACAGGCGGGAAACGGGATTTTTCAGTAATTTCAGCAACAAAAAGAATATCTCCATAGTTAATCAGTTAAAAAAATCCGGGCTTAACGGAATGGCAGGGATAATTAACGAAAAAGAAGAAAGTAAAATGGCGGAGGAAGAACATAAGGCTCTGCAGATTAAATGGGTAGATGATGAGCAGCTTACCCTGAATCTTTCAGGAGGAAATCAGCAGAAAGTAATTCTCGGTAAATGGATGGCGGCGGGAATGAAGGTTATCATTTTCGATGAGCCTACCAAAGGAATAGATGTAGGAACTAAAAGCGAAATATATAAGCTGATGAGAAAACTTTCAGATGAAGGGATAGGTATAATCGTGGTCTCAAGTGAGATGCCGGAACTTTTAGGGCTTTGTGACCGAATAACCGTTATGGCGGGCGGAAGGATAACCGGAGAGTTTGAAGTAAGAGAGGCTAACGAGGAAAAGCTGGTAAAGGCGGCGACTAAAGAGGAAATGTGAGGAGGAGAAAATCTTGAGTACAAAAAATGATATAAAAAGAAAAAAGACTTTCGGTGACTTTTGGGATAAATACAGCACAATTTCCATTTTGGTCATTATGATACTTGTATTCGGACTTCTCCGCTATAAGAGTTTTTTAACCGGCGGAAATATGCTTAAAATACTTGAGCAGAGCTCCATAACGATTTTGCTCGGGCTCGGAGAGTTTTTTGCGATTCTTCTCGGCGGGATAGATCTCAGCGTAAGCTCGATTATGGCTTTATCGGGAGCGGTATGCGCGAAGCTTATGACGGAAGGGGGCATGCATCCGATAGCTGCTGTAATAATAGGAATTGTTATTTTAGGTATAACTGTAGGATTTATTAACGGCTTATTGGTAACGGCAACGGGGCTTCCGCCATTTATTATAACTTTGGGTACCCAGGCTATTTTAAGAAGCGCCGTATATATAATAACTAACGCGAGAGCGGCTTCAGGACTTCCGGCTTCTTTTAATAAGACGATAGGAGGCAGCATAGGAATATTTCCTATGCCGGTAATAATCGCGCTTACGGCAGCCGCTATACTTGCGTATTTTGGGAAAAAGACACAGTGCGGAAGAAATCTTTACGCAATCGGAGGTAATCCACAGGCGGCATGGTACGCCGGAATAACCGTTAAAAAACATACGATAATAGCCTTTATGATATCCGGATTATGCGCTTCCCTTGCCGGAATGGTAAATATAGCGAGACTTGCGGCAGCGGAGCCTAATGCGGGAACGGGATATGAAACCTTCGCTATAGAAGCGGTAATAATCGGCGGAGCTTCATTTTTCGGCGGAGTGGGAAAGATACCTAAGGTAATAATAGGCGGACTCATCATAGGTGTTATAAATAACGGGCTTAATATGTGCGGAGTATCAAGCTACTATCAACAGCTTGCTATGGGTTGTCTGCTTATTATAGCGGTAACTCTTGACAGATTTTTCGGAGCGAGTCGTAAAAGCTCATAAGATTTGTGAATGTGTCAGGTATAACTTTAACAGAAAGGATTACTGTATGAAGCCTTTACTTACGGTCAGTCTGATGTGTATGGATTTTTTGGACATGAGGAATCAGATAGATATTTTAAATGAGGAATTTGACGGTTATCACATGGATATTATGGACGGGCATTTTTGCAAAAATATAACATTGAGCCCGGATATTATAAAGGCGGTCGGGAAAGCGGCTGAAAAGCCTATGGACGTACATCTTATGACAACAAGCCCGAATGATTGGATAGGCTTGTGCGCGGATGCGGGAGCGAAGGTGATAAGTCCTCATGCGGAAACCATAAATACGGATGCTTTTCGTACTCTTAACAGTATAAGGGATAAGGGCTGTGAGACGGGAGTTACATTAAATCCCGCAACGCCGTTGTCTTATTGCAAAGAATATTTAGGGCGTATAGATGTGCTTACCATAATGACTGTAGACGTGGGTTTCGCAGGACAGCCTTTTATAACGGAAATGCTTGATAAGATACGTGAAGCAAGGAAGCTTAGAGAAGAAAACGGTTGGCATTATCGGATAATGATAGACGGCTCCTGTAATAAAAAAACATTTAAAGAACTTTATAAAGCGGGTGCCGAACAGTTTATACTCGGCAGCTCCGGGCTTTTTTCCTTAGATGAGGATTTAAGAACAGCATGCGTGAAAGCCAAAAAGATATTTGAGGAAGAAACGGGAGTAAAGCTGTGAAAGGGAGGATTTAACCGTGGCGGAGCCTGTTATTTTAGGAATGGATATAGGAGGGACAAACATTCGTTTCGGCTTGGTGAATGAAGAATATGTCCTGACGAACTTTGAAATACTGCCTACGGAAAGCATTTTCACAAAAGAGAGTGACAGTATTAAGAAACTTGAAGAAATTATAAAGGGATATATTGAAAAAAATCTGAACGGCAGAGCTTTAAAGGCTGTGTCGGCAGGTTTTCCGTCTACAATAAGCCGTGACAGACGGGTGGTAATACAAACACCTAATATAAAGGTTTTTCCTGATGATTTTTCTATTGTGGACAAGCTTGAAAGAGTATTTGATTTTCCTTTTTTTATAAACAAGGATACAAATAACCTGCTTTTTTATGATATGAGAGAGCTTGGGATAGAGGATTATGACAGTGTATGCGGAGTGTATTTCGGAACGGGAGTGGGAAATGCGGTAATGATAGACGGGAAAATATTTTCGGGGCATAACGGAGTTGCTTCGGAGCTTGGGCATTTACCTGTTTACGGAAATAAGAAAAAATGTACCTGCGGCAATGAGAGTTGTCTTGAAACCGTAGTATCCGGGCTTGCGCTTAAATCTCTGCGAGATGAAGTCTTTCCCGATGTTGAAATGAAAGATTTATTTTTGAAAAAAGGAAAAACGAAAGAAATTAAAACTTTTATAAGAGGAATGGCACAGACCGTGGCAGTTCAGGAAAATCTTTTCGATCCGGAATGCGTGGTGCTTGGAGGCGGACTTCTTATGAACGGATTTTTTCCTTTTGAAGAGTTTGAAAAGGAGATTCATTATTTTACAAGAAAACCTTATCCCGAAAAAAGTATGGAAATAAAATATTCTCATCCTACACAGACAAACGGAGTCATAGGTGCCGCAATTTACGCGGTTAAACGAATAGAGAATCCGGATTATCTGTGAGTGAAATATTTTGAATTAAGGAGTACGGGATTTATGAAAGAATGATCTGCAGGAGGTGTTTTATGAAGCTTGTTATAGGAAGCGACCATGTAGGATATGATTATAAAGAGGAAATAAAGTCATATTTGAAAGAAAAAGGAATAGAGGTAATGGATGTAGGCACGGACAGCACGGAAAGATTCGATTATCCGATAAGCGGCTATAAGGCAGCCAAGGCGGTTGCGACGGGAGAAGCGGACGGCGGCGTACTTATATGCGGAACGGGTATAGGTATATCTTTGGCAGCAAATAAGGTTAAGGGCATAAGAACCTGCGTGTGCAGCGAGCCGTACTCCGCAGGGCTGTCTAAACGCCACAATAATACAAATATAATAGCGTTCGGCGCGAGAGTGGTGGGCATAGAGCTTGCTAAGATGATAATAGATACGTGGCTCGAAGCGGAGTATGAAGGCGGAAGACACGCAAGGAGAGTGGAGATGATAGCGGAGATAGAGAATACGGGAAAGCTTTTAATTTAAAACCGCGCAGTATGAAGCTGTTTTGTAATAACCGTCTATAGTTAAAGATGAGACGCTCATACTGATATATAACGTTTATAAAGAGAATTACATTATATAGAATAAATAAATCAGGATTTACACGCCGTGTAATAAGTAACGGGGTATGTAAATCCTGATTTTTTTAAAATCTGTTTTTTTATTATTGACAGCAGTTAGGTATTTACGCTCAGTCCTCATTCATTCCGATTAAATCAAATTTTTCTGTAGATATAACAACCTCATAATCCGCTTTTTTAGGCAGAGGGTATTTCACAAGAATCGTACGGTCGGACATATTGTAGTACCAGCCGGTTTCCGACTCGTCGTAGGCTTCTTTAATGATATGGCGAGGAATTCGCTCCCCGTCTACCGTTACCCAGTACGCACCCTTCTGCTTGCTTACAAGGCGTAATGTTATGCTTTCAAGTGTTGAAGCGTAGCTTCCGCTTGTATTGAAACGGATGCGTGTTCGCTCACCTGTTTGTACCGAAATTTCAGTTTTAGCGTATACACCCTTTTCAAAGTCTTCAGTGTGTCCGTCATCATCATAGAGCATAAAATCGACATTATGCTCCGCTGAGATCAGTATATCCAAGTGCCTTATAGTATCGTGAAGAATGTGCTTCACATCCTCGGTTGTAGGAAGAATCGCCGCGCCGCGAAGGAACATAGGAATAGACGCGAGATCAACGGAAAGCTCAATCTCCTGTCCGCCTTGATATGGTTTAAGATTGTCGTTCATATCATACCAGGTACAGCCTGCAGGCAGATAGATTCGCCTGAGCTTTGCTCCCTTCTCAAGTACATTTGCGACAAGCACGCCGCTTCCGTACATAAAGCAGAGGTTCTCGTCCGTGTAGCAACGTTTATCCTCCGGAAATTCAAGGAAGAGCGGGCGCATTACAGGCATTCCGTGCTCATGAGCCGTGTTCATTAACGAGTATAGATATGGAAGCAGGCGATAACGAAGTCTGTACGCTTCACGGATATAAGGAATATTTTCCTCATACATCCAAGGTTGTGTTACCGTATTATCGTTATTTGCGGAGTTGATTGTAAAACGGGGTTGAAAAATTCCGTTTTGAATCCAACGCAATAATAACTCCGCTTCGGGAGCGGGACCCGCAAAGCCTCCTATGTCACAGCCCGTGTTGGCACAGCCTGACAGTCCCATGCCTAATATTGTAGCGATATTAAACTTTAATGTACGCCAGTCGGTCAGGTTATCTCCGCCCCAGACCTGTGCGTAACGCTGTATTCCGGCAAAGCCCGCGCGATTTATTATATAAGGACGTTCCCCCGGATAGACCTCATGCAGAGCTTCTTTAGCGAGAAATGCCATCATATTTGAATGCAGAATTTTAAGCTCGGCCATTGTACCGCCTAACCCTTCTCTGTCGCAGTATGTGTCACGATCTTCTACGCCGTCCATTTCACAGTTGTCGTTCCAGACCGTCTTTGTTCCTTTTCGCAGTATATTTTCTTCAAGTAACTTTTTCCATGCTTTTCTGCCGTTTACACTTGTGAAGTCGATGAATCGGCCTTCGCCGCCCCACCAGCGTCCGTAATAGTCGCCGTTTTTATCCGGATTCTTAATAAAAGCGTTCTGTTCTTCAAAATACTTGATATAGGGGTGTCGCTTTAAAATTCCCGGCTTCAGGTTCGGAATTACGTTGATGCCTCTGCGATTCATTTCGCTAAAAAATGCCTCCGGCTCAGGGAAACGCTTATGATTCCAGTTGAATACATAACGGAGATTGTCATCCTCGCCGCTTGAGTATCCGCTTGCAAGCCAGAAATTGTCAATCGGAATGCCTTCCTTCTCATGTTTATCAATGACCTTATAGATTTCTTTGTCACAGTCATTTTCAAGCTCAGCATAGTACATAGTGGAAGCGCAGTAGCCTAACGACTGTTTGGTAGGTAACGCCATGCGTCCCGTAAGTTTAGTATAGCGCGACAAAACTGCATTGACCGACGGACCGTTTAAAAGGAAAAGGTCTATATCGCCCCCGTCGGTCTGATAATAGCTGTAACGCTCCCAATAGCCGGAAATTTCCTCTCCCATGTCAAAGATGCAGTCATAGGAATTATGATAGAACAGTCCGAGCGCATGGAGGTTAGTTTCATTGATACGGATATAAAAAGGAATATGCTTATACATCGGGTCGCCTGTCTCAGGGTCATGTCCGATCGCGTCTTTCGGGGACATCCTGAGACGACGTCCCTTTTTGTCCAAGTGTCCCGTTTTTTCTCCGAAGCCGTAAAAATGATCCTTTTCCCGATCCATTTTATTAAAATGATAGAGTCTTCCTAATTGATCTTTTTCAAAGGCGCGTTCGGTAAGGTCGCCGTAAATCGGCTCTCCGTTACTTGTAAAAAGGCTGAAAGACAGAGGTTTTTTTCTGAGACGGAGACAAAGTGCAGCTGTACGGAAAATGAGCTCCTTTTCAGTTTCCTCGTATGGAATCTGTAACGCTGTAATACGTATTCTTTCCGCGCGGAGCAATGTGTCCATGCTGTCTTCCCAAGCTGTAGTCACAAGCGTATAGGACTGTTCGGAAAATTTTTTGTCAAAGGAAACACGGATTCTTATTATATCGTCCGTCATAAACACCAGCATAATATCGGCAGCATCTCCGTGTATCAGATAACCGTTGTCAGTCTGCTCTATAGATTGAAAACTTTTTAATAACATCTTTTCCTCCGTTTGCTTATCCTGCATTTTAGCGGGAAAGTATCTTTTTACATTCCAATCAAATCGAAATCCTCAAAAGAAACCTGAAGCTCGTAATCATCCGAAGGGTTAGGGTATTTCACTTCAACGCTTCGTTTACTCTGACTGTAATACCAACCATCTGTTGCCTGTTCAAAAAGACGGCGGTTTAAGAAGTGCCGCATACGTTTTCCGGAGAGACTTACCCAAAACGGACTGCGTTCTTTCTTCACCATATCCACCTTGATATTTCGTACGGTATCCTTATAGCTGCCGCTTCGTTTAACATTTAACTTTACAATGCTGTTTCCGCTCATGTGAATGTCGGTTTTTAAAAATTGCCCGTTTTTATAATCGTTTGTTCTGCCGTCGTCGTCATAAAGACAAAAGCTTTGTTCTTCACCGGGTATGACGGTAAGCAAAAGATCCGTCACCTTATCTTTTTCCATAGAGAAGATCCGGTTTTTCGCCATCGGAATGATTGCGCCTTCGCGAAGAAACATCGGGATTGATTCAAGCGTAACGGGAATTTCTATCGTTTGTCCTCCTTCGTAGCGGCGGAATTTATCATTAAGGTCATACCACGAACTACCTTTCGGAAGATAGATTTTGCGAGTCTTTGCGCCTTTTTCGAGGACATTTGCCAAAAGGATATCGCGTCCGAACATATAGTCGAAGCTCTCATCATAAACAGCCGGATCGTTCTGAAACTCATATACTAAAGCGCGCATAATAGGAGCGCCGGTCTGAGAGCTCTCATATTCCAGGGAATAGAGGTAAGGCATGAATCTATAACGAAGCAAAATCGCTTCACGAACAAGCGGTGTGATGTCCCTAAACATCCACGGCTCCGTCACTGTATTGTCATTTGAAGCGGAATGGATGGAGAATCTTGCCTGAAAGATGCCCTGCTGTACCCAGCGTAAAAACAATTCTTCTTCCGGCGCAGGTCCCGCGAAGCCGCCGATATCCGCACCCTCATTAGGTTGTCCGGAAAGCCCCATGCCGGTAATCATAGGGATATTGTAACGGAGTGTTTCCCAACTTGTGTAGTTATCACCGCACCAAGTTTGTGCGTAATGTTGAATACCTGAGCTGCCGGAGCGGCAGACCGAGTACGGACGGGCGTCCTTGTTATGCTCTATAACCGCATCATTCGAGAGTTTGCACATAAGCGTACTCATAACGGGCTTCAACTCACCGATGGTGCCTCCTTTGCCGTCAAAGTCCACCTTTGCGTCCTTGTCCATCAGGCTGTCATATTCACAGTTGTCATTCCAGATTGAGTCGGTACCGACATCAATCAGTGTCTCCGTCACGTACTTTTTCCATAGTTCCCTTGCCTTTGCGCTTGTGAAATCCCAGAAAACACCTTCACCGCCCCACCACATACCGACGGCATTCTTATTAGGCTCTTTTGAATCCTTGACGAATACATCGCCTTTTTGGAATTCATCAAAGTAAGGGTGCATAAGCAGGATACCCGGTTTAATATTCGGAACATTTTGTGCTCCTTTTTCATTCATAGCCGCAAAATAGGCAGAAGGATTTTTAAAACGTTCTTTATTCCAGGTGAAAACACAGCGCTTATTTTTGTAGCTTGTGTATCCGGAGGAAAGGTGGAAGCCGTCAATAGGGAAACCCTCGTTATGTACGGTGTCAATAAAGTCAAGAACCGCGTCGTCGCTGTCCTTTTCAAGCTCCGGATAAAACATCGAAGAACCCTGATAGCCTAACGCGCGTTTAGGGAGCAGAACGGGACGTCCGGTAAGCATGGTATATTGCTCTATAATAGTAGGAATTGTTCCGCCCGCAAGCAAAAAAAGGTCAATGTCACCGCCGTCCGCCTGCCAATAGGAATAGCGAGGCAGATAATTTGACTTTTCACAGCCCATGTTGAAAACGGATTCATAGAAATTGTGATAAAACATTCCTATCGCGCGTTTACTGTCACGATCAAGCTTTATAAAAAACGGTATATGTTTGTATAACGTATCCATCTTCTCCGCGTCATAGCCCATTGCGTCAGTAGCGCGCTCTCTTAAAAATTTCTTGTTTTTGTTCAATTCTCCGGCTTTTTCGCCGAAACCGTAGAAGCAGTCATCCTCCTTCATACGGAAGTAGGAGGTGATACGGCGGTTACTGTCAAGCGTAAACGGAAAAAGCTTTTCCGTACTGAAAAGTATATTTTCTTCTTTGTCGGAAAGCATGATGGAAATCGGTTCTTTTCCGATTACGAGCTTTAGCTTTGCGGTTTCAAAACAAAGTTTTTCGGAGTTTTCCGTAAGAGCAGGTTCTACCGGAGCGATTCTTTTTCTTTCCGCTTCAAAGATAGGATCAAGTCTGTCCGTCCATGCCGTAGTGAGGAGCACATAAGATTCTTCGGGAAATTTTTTCGTGAAGGAGGCTCTGATTCTTATTATATTATCCGTCATGAAATAAAGCTTGATATCGGCGTTGTCCGTGTGGAGCAGGTATGCTCCCTCCAACTTTTCATAACTAAGAAATTTTGAACAAATATCCATATATCTCCTTTATATTAAAAAAGCAGGCAGCAGTCGTTATCAGGACATATAATCCGCCTGCTTACGAAAATCGGGTTTACCACCAGAAGCTCGGAACCAGACCGCACAGGTACGGTATCAGCATGGTAAACACAGGGATGAAGGTTACTAAAAAGAGTGCCACTACCATGGCGGCGAAAAGTTTAACTATATATTTCGTTACCCCTTCAATACCGACCTTGGCTATACCGCAGCCTACGAAGAGACAGGAGCCTACAGGCGGCGTCACGGAGCCGATACCCATATTCATAATTAACATTACGCCGAAATGCACATCGCTCATACCTATGCTTCTTGCAATCGGTAAAAAGATAGGCGTGAAAATAAGTACTGCAGGTGTAAGATCAAGGAACATTCCCATTACAAGCAGGAATACGTTCATAATCAAAAGAATAATGTAACGATTGCTTGAAATACCCATAAGTCCCGCGCTGATTGCCGCGGGGATTCCTGTATAGGACATCACATAGGACATGATGGAGCTTGCGGCTATTAAGAAAAGGATTGTTGATGAGCTGACCATTGTATCGGAAAGCAACTCATAAAATTCTTTAGCTTTTAACTCCTTGTAAATGATACCGAGCGCGCCGCAGTAAAGGCAGAGAACCACGCCCGCTTCTGTCGCCGTAAAGTATCCTGCCAAAATACCGCCCATAACGATAATGACGGCAAGTAAAGACGGAATTGCATCAAGAGCAATTTTAAGAGCGGAGTCTTTCTCCTTTATCGTCGAAGCCTTGTAACCCATTTTTTTAGCCATAACTATTGCAAGTCCCGCCACGAAAACACCCATCATAATACCCGGGATGTAACCGCCCATGAAGAGTGCCGCCACCGAAACGCCGCCTGCGGTAATGGAATACAGGATAAGCGGTCCGGATGGAGGAATCAAAATACCGGTAGGAGCGGAGCAGATATTGACTGCGGCGGAATAGTTGGGATCATAGCCCTCGTCCTTCTCAAGAGGTCCCATTATAGACCCCATTGCGGAGGCGGCCGCCACGGAGGAGCCGGAAACCGCACCGAAGAACATATTGGCAAGTACATTGGTTGCTGCAAGATAGCCCGGAACTTTTCCCACGAAAAGCCTTGCGAAGCGTACCAGACGTTTTGCAATACCGCCCTTATTCATAATATTGCCGCCTAATGAGAAGAACGGAAGAGCTAAAAGAGAAAAAGAATCCACGCCGGAGAAACAACGCTGTGCGGCGGTCAGACTGAAGACCGAAAAATCCATGCCGCTCGCGAGAGCGGTAACTATAGACGCAATACCTATTCCGGCGGAAATTGGCACACCGCCTAAGAGCATTACGAAAAAAGAGCCGAAAAGCAGCAAAGCAGATTGAATAACATCCATCAGTTCTTTCCTCCCTTTTTCATATTCTTATTCATGAATATCTGCACATATTTAAGAATACGGGCTAAAATAATGAAGATACCCGATAGAGGTAAAACAGCATATAGTATCTTGAACGGAATATGCATTACTGCGGAAACATTCGTAGCGTTGGATTGCAGGCTTAAGCCGCCCATTACAAAAACGTATCCTACAAAAAACAGAATAGCCGTTTCCGTAAAAATATCCAAAAAAATTTTAAAGGGTCCCTTTGCCTTTTTTGTTACAAGGTCAAGAGCCAAGTGCTGATCCTTATAGAAGCAGTACGCAGATCCGATAAATGAAGCCCAAATCAAAAGATATCTGAGAAATTCATCTGTAAAGGTAGACGGATTTCTTAAAATCCATCTGGTAAAAATCTGCCAAGTTCCGAATATCAGCAGTCCGAACATGGCGAGTGCCATGAGAAAACGCATAATAAGCGTCAGATATTTGTCAAATTTTTTCAAGATGCTCACCCTTTCCTGTTAAGAGAACATGGCTACGATAAAATTATTCCTGCGGCAATCCGTATAACCGGCTTTTCTATCCGTACGGATTGTCGCAAGGATGAAATCCTCCGCCCCTTGGGGTTGGGGCGTAAGGAGAATTTCCGCACTTCGTTATTCGCTGCCGGTATTTTACTTCTGGGCAGCCTGAATTTTTTCCACCAATGCGTAGGTTATCGGCTCGTCAGTCTTTAATTTTTCATAAATAGGTTTCACAGCTTCCTGAAATGCAGGTATATCGACATCTTCTACGAAGGTTACACCCTTGTTGTTTTTCGCATCATCAATTACGGTATTTTCAAATTCCTTCCACGCCGTTTTGTAATTTTCGGACATTTCCTTAGCTGTAGAGCGTATTACATCTTTCTGACTGTCACTCATCTCGCTCCACACCTTCTGGGAAATAACTACTATATCTGGGATCATTGTGTGCATATCATAACTGTAAAACTTAGCCACGTCGGCATGGTCTCTGAGCGCGGTAACATTGTTCTCGGCACCGTCAATTACTCCCTGTTGGATTGCCGTGTAGATATCGCCATATCCCATAGCGGTCGCTGAACCGCCGAGCGCGTTCATCATATCGATTGCCATCTGAGAATCCATCGTACGGATCTTAAGTCCCTTCAAATCCTCAGGCTTACGGATTTCCTTTTCTTTTGTATAGAAAGAGCGGGCACCCGAATCCATCCATGCAAAGCCGCGGAAGCCCTGAGATTCGGTTGCTGCATAAACTTCATCCATTATGGTATCATCCCCCATAACCTTAAAATAGGCATCCTTGTTATTGAAGAGATAAGGCACGGAGAAGGCACTGTATTCTTTGGAAAAGTTGCCGAGTGTAGCCGCGGAAACCTTAGCCATATCGAGAGCGCCGCCCTGAATCTGTGAGATCATATCTGTTTCCGAGCCGAGCACACCGTTTGCAACAACTTCGATTGTGATGCTGCCGTTAGATTTTGTCTTAACGTCCTCAGCCCATGCCTTTAATGCTATATTTACGGCATGATCTTCAGCCATATTATGCCCCAACTTCATCGTGAAATTCTTTTCTCCGGAAGTACTGCCGGCACTTGTTTTAGAAGCGTCCTGTTTTGCGCCGCAGCCTGAGAGAGCAAGACTTGCCGCCATGAAAATAGCTGTTGCCATTGTTAAAAGTGATTTTCTTTTCATAAGTTCCTCCCTATAGTACTTGTTACGCATGAAAGTGATCTTTTAACATCTTGCTTACATCTTTCAGATTAAGGGTTAGAATACTTTTGTTCTGCCCCCATTCCTTTCCGCTTTTTTCAGAAAGAAATTCCGCAAAACGTTTTTGTCCTTCCATGCTCCAATTGTTTCGAGCGACCATCACCGCATTCCGGCGGCTTTCAAAAAGATAGAAATACTGTCGATCTAAAATCAGTCGATCAAGTTCACGGTAAAGGATTTGTCCGCCGTTTTGCTCAATAAGGATAGCATCATCCGTAAAACGGTAGCATACTGTGCTGCTTTGTCCATTTCGCCCCGCAAGTACCTGCTCTGCCCGCATTCTGCTCGGAAAATCCGTGCTGACTATGAACCAGCATCCGAACAGCATAAGTATGCTTCTAAGCGGAAGCCATGATATGAAAAATAGTCCGGTTATGAGAAGCAACGCTCCGAGCCCGAATCGGAATAACATTCTAAGACGCTCATAGGCAAAATACTCTGCCCGGAACATCTTATGAATAGTCTCGTCATTAAAGACGGTTTTCGCTTCAAATCGGATAGGAGATTTAGACATAGCCAAACTTCCTTTCGTCAAAATGCTTTGTTTTTCGACTGCTTTCTTTCTTTTATATCGCTTTTTCCTAATAGTAGCATGACGAGGAGAAAACAGTGTGTTTGAATGTGATTGTAATATTGTAAAATGTGATAACTGATGTTATCCTTAAAAAAAGAAAAAGGAGGTGTTTCATGCCTTTTCATCATAAACTGAATCATATTGTGGACTCTCTGTTGACACAGCGGCAGGCGATGCAGCAACTTCCGACTCCTATAGAAATCACGTGGTATACAAATCGCGCTAATACTCAGTCCGTATTGCATTCTCATCCGTATTATGAGTTGGTACTTCCAATTCGGGGAAGCGTTATGTATTCCGTGAACGGCAGCTTGATTTCACTTTCGGAAGGAGAGTTAATTATACTGCCTGCCGAGATTTTTCATTATGGAAAATATGATATTTCAGAAAGCGTTTCCGAACGTCTGCTTGCGCAGATTGACAGATTCTTATGGGATAAAACTGCGGAAGAGTTGTGCTTTTCGGAGCTTTGCAATCTGTATGTACCTTTAGTTATCAGCGCTTCATCAGTTTCGTCATGGGGTTTTCGCAGTCTTTTTGAACATATTGATTTGCTTAGAAGTGTTAAAGAAGAGAAGAACAGGCAGGTACTTTCTCAAGTAATGATGAAAACTCTGCAAATTTACATTATGGAGAGCCTTGGTGAAGAACACTCCAGAAAACTGCCGAAGAACAGTATCGTTGAGCAGGCGGTACAGTATATACAGCATGAGTTTACAGACCCTTCTCTGACCGTTCTTGATATTGCTCGTCATACTTACACCAGTAGGGAGCATCTTTCCCGAGTATTCAAACGATATACCATGCAGAGTATTCATAATTATGTTACCGAGCTTAGAATGCAGTTTTTTCACCAGCAGCTTTCCGAAGGATGTAGTATAATGGAAGCATGTGAGGGCAGCGGGTTTTCGGACTATTCAAGCTTCACAAGGAGCTTTCGCCGTATCCACGGTATGACGCCGACACAGTACTTGAAGAACTTGAGATGATTTTATAAGGAGGTTGACTATGGCTTTGATGGAAACACATTATTACAGCAGCTGCTTGGGCAGCAACATTACTTTAAACGTATTTGTTCCTACTCCTTCTTCGAATGAAGAAATTACAGACCGGAAAGTGAGAGAGAAGTATAGGTATGAAAAAGGATTGCCTGTAATTTATTTGTTGCACGGGGCGTACGGAGACGCTTTTTCATGGATAAGGTACAGCAATATCGAAAGATATGCGCAGGAAAAAGGCATTATAGCGGTAATGGCTTCGGCGGAAAATTCGTTTTATCAGAATCTTAAAAGCGGTAAGAAATATGAGAAATTTTTTACCGAAGAGCTTCCGACTTTTATACAAAATGTTTTTCCGGCATCTAAAAAAAGAGAAGACACCTATATAGCGGGGCTTTCAATGGGCGGTTACGGAGCATGGTACTTGGGACTGTCTCATCCCGAGCTTTATGCAGGCGCGGCTTCTCTTTCGGGAGCGGTTGATATAGCGGAGATTTTTAATATGGATTCTTCGGCGGGACCGTTTAATCTTTCGGATTCTTTCGGAGATATTTCAACGCCTGAAGGAAGCGAATATGACCTTTTATATCTTTATGACAGGGCTAAGGAAAAAGGCACGGTTCCCGAGCTTTATCAGGCTGTGGGCTATGATGACTTTTTGTATAAGGGAAATCTCAGAATAAAGGCGGAGCTTGAAAAAAGGGGAGCAAACCTTGCCTTTGAGGAAGGAGAGGGCGCTCATACATGGGATTTTTGGGACTCATATATAAAAAAAGTTTTAGAGCGGATAAAAACGGATTGATATTGAGAGGATTGTAATATGGAAAATATTAAGCAAAAAGACAATATAATGGAACAGTTTGAAAAAAAGCTAAAAGACCTTTCGGAATAAGAGATAAAGCGGGATATGCCTTCGGAGATTTGGCAAACAACCTTACTTTTGTGTTGGTAGCTATGTTCATGATGAAGTTTTACACTGATATTATGGGCGTATCGGCGGCACTTGTAGGAGCTTTGATGATGATAGCCAAGGTGGTTGATGCCTTTACGGATGTATTGATGGGACAGATAGTGGAGCGAAGTTCTTATACGGTGAGAGGAAAATTTTCTCCATGGATAAGGCGTTTTGCAGGTCCCGTATCTCTTTCGTGCTTTCTTATTTTTGCGCCGTATTTTGCGGACAAGCCGATGGGGTTTAAAATTTTCTGGATGTTTTTTACTTATCTGTTATGGGGCTCGGTTTGCTATACGGGAGTAAATATTCCTTACGGCTCCATGGCTTCCGCAATAAGTGATAAGGCTGTCGATCGTCAGCATCTTTCCACATGGAGAAATAGAGGAATGGTTGTAGGGCAGGTTGTGGTTGTTGTAGTGCTTCCCCTTGTGGTATATACGAGCAATTCGGAAGGAAATAAGGTACTGAACGGAAACTATGTTATGATTGCCGCGGCTGTATGCGGAATATTGGCGTGTTTGGTTTATTTTGCCTGCGCGCGCATGTGTACTGAAAGGATCGTTCTTACTACAAAAAGGGAAAGGCGGAAAAACATTTTTCAGCTGTTCGGAATTTTGTTTACAAACAGAGCGTTTATAGGAATTATTACAGCATCACTGTTATTGCTGCTTGTACAGCTCACATCGGGCGGTATGGGAAATTATGTATATCCTAATTATTTTAACAATACTGTAATGCTGTCACTAAGCTCGTTTATCGGAAGCGGAGTTATTTTAGTATTATCGGTTTTTGTGAATTCGTTGGCTGCGAGATTCGGGAAAAAGGAGCTGGCGGCGTTCGGAGCGTTTTTAGGAGCTGTGGCGTTAATATTATTATATATTTTGCACACGGAACACGTGGCTGTATATGTGATTTTATCGACAATAGCATCTGCGGGTTTGGGTTTGTTCAGTCTTGTGTGTTGGGCGATGATAACGGACGTTATAGACGATATTGAAGTTAAAAGGGAAGTGCGCAGCGATGCGACGGTTTACTCGGTGTATTCTTTCGCAAGAAAGCTCGGGCAGGCTGCAAGCTCCGGACTTACGGGACTGCTGTTGTCTTTTGCGGGATACACGGCGGCTACAGCCTTTGATAAGTCGGTAGTGGATAAAATATATGATTTTTCCACACTGATTCCCGCTATAGGATTTCTTGTTATAGGGTTTTTCCTTATGTTGCTGTATCCGTTATCTAAAAAAGCGGTTGAGAATAATGCCTCTCTGCTTAAGAGCAGAAGAGAAGAAAAGTCAAATAAATATATTTAGCTTTCCTCGTTTTCTTCATCAAAACACCGCCTTATCCGTTGTTTATGGCATATTAAGGATAAAACAATTTGTTTTTGCAATTATGCCCTGAAACGTTGATTATATGCGCTGTTCTATAAAAAATGCGGAAAGTTAGTATAAAAATACTTGAGTTTCCGCATTTTTTCATTGTTGTAAATGTCAAAGATGGGATTATAACATAAAATACCAAAAAACATTACTGAAAATTAAAAAAATTGACAAAAAAATAAGCTGTGGTTGGCCCTGATAAAGAAGTGTAGAGTTTTGAGATTGGGATGAAGTGCCGAATTTCCGAATATAAATATAGTGATTGTCTAAATGGTGTATTTGCCGTTAATTGAGAAATAGTATTCATAATTCTGTGAAATTTTTAATGTTAAACTGATTGAAATATAAGCTATATAGAACTTTGTGAAGTTGTACATTGTATTAAATATTAAACATACTTGTATAGCAGGCATATGGAGACAATTTGCTACTTTAGCCTCATATAATAGCGTTTACAAGAGTTTATAGTTAAATAACGGTCGTCGCAATATCATATTCTTTTTGAAGCACAAGCATTGCAGCTCCGATTGCGCCTATATTGTCATTATAAATAGATTTTAGCACTTCCAATTGTTCGGCATTCGCGTCAACAGCCGCCTCTTTTAGTATTCTTGAAACGGCATCGATAAAAAGGTCTCCTGCTTCTGCCAATCTGCCGGACAGTATTATTTTTTTCGGCGCAAAAAGATTGACAACAGGTATAAGCGAATTTCCTAAAACAGATGCTAAATAATATAGGTAGGACAATGAATCGGGATCATTGGAAAGAGCTGATTGCACCAACAAAGAAGTTGAAATATTATTTATATTATTTTCGCTTAAAGTAAATAAATTTTTAAAACGTCCATTTTCAATTTCGGAAAGCAAGTAATTTTTCACACTAAAATCACCGATAATTGTATTTAGACAGCCTGTTTTTCCGCAAAAACACTGTTTTTTGTTTCCGGGAACAGGAATATGTCCAAGCTCGCCCGCAGTTCCGTTACTACCGAAATAAGGCTGATTATTAAGAACCGGAATTGCGCGGGCTCCGGTTCTTATGGAAATAAAAACAAAATCATCGGAATTTCCTTTAAAAGCCAACCATTTATAGGCAAGTACCATACAGTCTGAATTGTTAAGGATATAACATGGAATATTATATTTACTTTCAACTTGACCGGTTATAGGGAGATTAACCCAATCGTCTATATAAGCGTAGTGAAGAGCGATTCCCTTTTCGGAATCGATATATCCCGGCATACCGATACCGATACCGAGACATTTTGAACTTTTTACTCCCAAATTCTGCATTGCGTCATCAATACAGGAATAAATACATGTTAAGATTTCATCGGAAGTAACATCATTTTTGATTTTAAGATAATTTGAATAAATCACGATTCCTGAGAAATCTAAAATTGCCCAATGCATTTTTTGAATGTTAAATTCTATGCCGATAAAATAGCCTCCGGCAGGATTTAAATGAAGATAGGTCGGCTTTCTGCCTATTAATAATTCGCTTTGATCAGGAGCGTCTTCATAAATCAGTTTTTCGTCTAACAATTCCGCAACTGTATTCAGAACGGTTGTCATACTGTATTCGGTTTTTCTTTTTATATCGGAACGAGAAATATTAGAAGAACTATATCTGATTAAATTTAAAATATGATTTTTTTTATAATTTTTTCGCCGTGCAGTAATAGATAGTGTCATATAGCCCCCTTAGTTAAATTTAATGCATTATAAAAAGGTTGGTTTTTGTTAAAAAGGATTATAACATAATTGTAAAAAAAGCACAAAAAAAGATATTGAAATTTATAATAATAAACGGTATTGACAAGAAAAGCTGTTGGTAGTAAATTTATTATATCGAAAACGATTAAATATATTTGTTTTAACTTTATTGCAATATTGTTATTGATAAAATGCAAGAATAATTTGAAATGAATAATTTACACACAGAAGTCGGATATATTGAAAATAATGTTTTAAAAGACTGAATTCAGGAAAGAAAGAGGTGAATGTTTTTGAAAATAATAAAAGAGAAAATATAAAAAATCCAATAAAGTCAAAAAGAAAGCAACATAAAGTCTATATAATATTTTTAGTGAATTAAATCGAAAACGATAAAATAAGGAGAAAAATGAATTTTATAAAAAAAATAAAAAATTATATTGATAAAGAAAAAGAGGTTTTAGACCGCTTGGAGCTTCAAACAATCAATGAAGCGATGAACGCTCTATTAAAAGCGAGAGATGAAAAAAAACATATTTTTATCATGGGAAACGGCGGCAGTGCCGCTACCGCATCACATTACGCAGGAGATTTCAACAAAGGTTTAAGTTTGAATAGAGATAAGAAATTTAGATTCTATTGTTTGAATGATAATGCAGCTACTGTTTTAAGTCTTGCAAACGATGTTTGCTATGAGGAAATATTTGTTCAACAGTTAAAAAATTTCATGGATCCGGGAGACATAGTGATTGGTATTTCCGGAAGCGGAAATTCGGAGAATATAATTAGAGCGGTAAAATATGCAAAGGAAAAGAAAAATTTAGTAATCGGAATGACAGGATACGATGGCGGAAGACTGAAAGAGTTGGCTGATATTAAATTACATGTTCCGGTTTCGGATATGCAGATTACGGAAGATATACATATGATGTATAATCATTTAATCATGTCGATTCTATATAATGAAGAATAAATCTTTAATTAAAAGGAGCGGAAAGTGAAAGATGAAAAAACGGTAAGCGACATAATTTTAGAATTTAAAAATATTACAAAAGAATTCCCCGGTGTAAAAGCGTTGGACAATGTGTCTTTTTCAATTAAAAGAGGAACCGTACATGTGCTGTGCGGAGAAAACGGCGCCGGAAAGTCAACATTGATGAAAATTATTAACGGTCTTTATAAAGCTACTTCAGGAACTGTTTATTATAACGGAGAAGAGTTAAAAGTATCCGATCCTACACAAGCAAGACAGCTTGGCATATCAATGATTTACCAAGAACTGAATATTGTCCCTAATATGTCTATTGCGGATAATATTTATCTTGGTCGTGAAATAATGAAAAATCGTTTTATTGTAGATGACAAAAAGTTATTGAAAACGGCTGAGTTATATATGAAAGAACAAGGGCTGAATTACAACCTGAAAGCAAAAATGAGTACTCTTTCGGTAGCACAGGCACAGATGATAGAGATTATAAAATCTATTTCATGTAATGCGAAAGTGATACTCATGGATGAACCTACATCGGCAATTACCGGAACTGAAGTAGAGTACTTATTTAATAAAATACGCGAACTGAAAAAAGCGGGAGTAACAATTATTTATATATCACATAAAATGGACGAGATATTTAAAATTGCCGATACAATCTCCGTTTTTAGAGATGGAAAGCATATTGAAACAAGAGAAGCTGAAGACTTCAGTGTCAACCGAATTGTGGAGTTGATGGTCGGTCGTGAAATGAGTGAGGTTTATCCGGAAAGTCATACTATAGTCGGAAAAGAACTTTTTAGAGTTGAAGGCTTCAGATCAAAAGGTAAATTTGAAAATATAAGTTTCAATTTGAGAGAAGGGGAGATTTTAGGGATTGCAGGTTTGATGGGAGCAGGAAGAACGGAGATAGTAAGGGCGATTTTCGGATTGGATAGAAAAGACAGCGGAAAAGTATTCATGAAGGGAAAGGAAATCAGTATTAAAAATGTTAATGACTCAATTAAACATGGAATAAATATGTTATCTGAGGATCGAAGAAAATATGGATTGATTACCACGAGAAATATGCGTGAAAATATCAGTCTCGTTGCGCTGAAACATACATACAAAAAGAAATGGCTTAATTTAAAAATGGAATATAAGGGTGTAGAGGGAATGATTAAACGACTGAATATTAAACCGAATAATATGAAAGCCGTTGTACAAAACCTTAGCGGAGGAAATCAGCAGAAAGTTGTTCTCGGTAAATGGCTGCTTGCGGGACCTGAAATTTTGATTTTGGATGAACCCACTCGAGGTATTGATGTAGGCGCAAAACATGAAATATATAAAATTATGCGAAATCTGACCGAGCAAGGTGTTTCAATAATAATGATTTCTTCGGAATTACCTGAGTTATTAGGAATGAGTGACAGAATAATAGTTATAAAGGGCGGTCAAATTTCCGGCGAATTGTCAAAGGAAGAGGTGACGCCGGTCAGCATCATGAAATTTGCTGCAGGAGGCAAGGATGAATAATAAGCTTACCACTATTTATAGGAAATGCGGAATTTACTTGATTTTACTTGCACTGCTTATTGTTTCATCGGTAGTATCGCCGGTGTTTTTAAGCAGCGCCAATATTATGAATTTATTAACGCAGATAGCTGTTGTAACAATTATTTCATGCGGTATTACGATGCTGATAATTGAAAACATGACAGATTTATCCGGCGGATCGGCAGTGGCATTAACAGGCTGTTTGTGCGTGGGTGTTTATAAAGGCTTTGTCGGATCCGGTATGAATAGTGTAATAGCAGTTTTAATATGCGTAATAATCGCAATGTTGTCAGGCTTCTTAATAAATACTGTTTCAGGCATGATTACGATAAGATATAATGCACCTGCATTTATTGTCACATTAGCAATGGCTCAAGTTTCAAGAGGTTTGGTATATCTTTATACAGGCGGGCAGCCAATATATGATGTAGGCTCAATAGCGGTAATCGGTCAGGGAAGAATAGGCGGTATTTTACCTTATTCCGTAATTATCATGATTGTGATTGTAATTATAACATGGGTGATATTAAATCGAACCAGATTTGGCAGATACGTTTACGCAACAGGCGGAAATGAGGAAGCGGCGATTGCGTCAGGCATTAACGTGAAGCGTGTAAAAATTCAAACTTTTATGATACATGGAGCATTTATCGGTATTGCAGGTGTGCTGTATATGACAAGAATCAATTCGGGTCAACCGGCTGAAGGAGTTAACTTGGAATTTGATGCTATTACGGCGTCAATTATCGGAGGAACAAGCTTCTCAGGGGGCATAGGAACAGTACAGGGAGCAATTTGCGGCTCAATTATCATCGGAGTGATTAAGAATATTCTTAACTTGTTAAGCGTTCAGTCATACTATCAACAGATTATCACAGGGATGATAATTGTAATTGCGGTTATTTTGGACATTAAAACGAAAATGTCTAAAAAATAATATAAAACAAATAAGGAGGATCAGGAATGAAAAATGTAACAAAAAAATTATTTGGAATGTTATTAGCAACAACGTTTATAGTATCAACTTGCTCACCATTGTCCAAACCTATATTCAAATCTTCATCAATGATAGGAA
>CAUUHV010000006.1:0-79082 GCA_963545085.1 uncultured Catonella sp.
AGCATCCGTATATAATTTATTGTATTTTTCAAACTCTATCCGTTTTCCGTTAAAGTAATAGTCTCCTTCTTTAATTTCCAAACATGAATGGTTATTTTCCCAAGCAAGCTCAAGTTTTGCAACACTGTCAATGTCAACAACACTTACTACTTTCAAAACATACTGATATGGATCCGAATTCAGAATTTTTGATACGATTTCAGCATCAGTTTCGTAAAGCGAAGATTCGCCGTTCATTCGTACCGCCATATTTCCGTCGCTTATACTGCCGAATTCAATAAACATCGTTGCATCCGGTGCGACCTCACCTTTATCACCTGTTTGCGAGGAATTATAGGCTATGAATAACTCGGAGATTTTTTGGAAACTGCTGCTTTTTCTACTGCTTTTTTTAAAGGTCAGGCTTCCTATCAATTTAAACAGTTCATATATAGCTTCCGTATCGGTGTAAGTGAGACTTTTATATGGTTTAGAAATTGCCCAACAGTCATAAGTATTTTTATATTTTCTGGGCTCATAAGATACTGCGAAAACAGTAGTTTCTCCTTTTTTAATTTCCAAACCTCTGATTGCCATACCGTTAATTTGTGTATTGCTCTTCCGGGGAAGATTTTCCATCCATTCTTTAATGCTGTTCTTTTCTGTACCGTAGGTTTCTTTTATGACAGATAATCTCTCTTTTGCACAGCCTAAAAGTATGGATACTAAAAATATAATTGCTAATATATTTACTGTTTTGCGATTCATTATCTAATCCTTTTTTCTGTATTGTGTAGGGGAAACTCCGGTATGTTTCTTAAAAGCAAGCGAGAAATAATTCATATCGCGATAACCTGCCATAGTTGCAATCTCCCCCGCTTTCAAATTGGTTGTTTCAAGCAGAGTTTTTGCTTTCATAATACGTTTTCTGATTATATATTCGTTGCAGCCTTCTCCGGTTTCCTGTTTAAACAACCTTGATAAATAATTCGGAGTTATATAAAGCTCTCTTGCAATTCCGGCGACACTTATATCTTCGGACAGGTGTTCGTTAATTTTTCTTTTTACCTGACGAATTAAATCGTGTTCCGTGTAATCTTCTCTTACAATAAGCTTTTGCAGATAGTTTAACGTTAACTCACAGGCACTTTTACTGTCACACATACTGATACTGTCATTAAAAGCAATAAGGCTTTCACCGGTGATTTTTTCGTTTTTGAGATTATAAGTAAAATAAATTGCGGAAACCAACTCAAAACAATATTTTCTTGTATCTTGTGGAGAAATTTCATTAGTTTCCATAGCGGTGGTAAATCTTTCAAAGACATGCACAAACTGAGGCATATCATTAATGTTGTTGATCATGGCAATTTTAAATTCATGAAACACATCTTCAAAAATATCATTTTCAGTTAGATTTTTTTTCTTAAAGTATGTTTCTTTATCAAGCTCGACAACCATTTTCTGAATGCTTTTAAATAATTCATCCTCGTCAATCGGTTTCAACAAAAAATCATTTACTCTAAGTTTTAATGCGGTTCTGGCATAGTCAAATCTGTCATATCCTGTTAAAACAATAATTTTAAGGGCTGTGGACTGCTTCTTCCACTGTTCTACCAATTCAAGTCCCGTCATTTCAGACATACTGATATCAGTTATCATAATATCGATATTATGCGATTTAAGACATTGTAGCGCTTCTGATGCGGAAGCTGCCGTATATACTTCATCAATACAAAGTTTTTTCCAATCCATGGACTTTTCAATGCCGAGTCTGATCATTTTTTCATCATCTACAATCAGTATTTTGTACATTTTCTTTTCTCCTTCCCGGCAAATGAATTTCTACGGACAAACCGCCGGTTATGTTTTTGCAAAATTTTAGTCCATATTTGTCGCCGCACATAAGCTCAATTCGTTTGTTCACATTATTGATACCATATCCGACAGTTAAATCAAAACATGATATATCCTGATTGATTCTTTTCAGTTCATTATTTGAGATACCTTTTCCGTTATCCTCAACAACAATACAAATATCTTCGCCTTTTTTATAATATATATTGACACATCCTTTTCTGCCCTCTTTTACTCTGATTCCATGATAAATGGAATTTTCCACTAACGGTTGAAAAGTCAGCTTAGGGACCGGAACATCTTTATATTCTTCAGGAATATTTATATTCAAGGTGATAATATTATCGTAGCGCATATTTTGTATAATCACATAATTTTGAACATGTTCCATTTCTTTTCCGAGAGTGATTACATCCTGTCCTTCACTAAGACATATTCTATAATACTGAGCTAATGCTTTAACCATGATTGAAATGTCCTTATTACCGTCTGATACAGCCTGCCAGTGAATACACTCCAATGTATTGTAAAGAAAGTGGGGCTTAATCTGGGAATGCAGTGCATTCAATCTCATTTGATTTAAAGCTTCCTGTTCTTTCTGAACCTTTTTCATGAGCAGATCTATTTTATCCATCATTAAATTAAAACCGTCCGCCATTGTTAAGAAATCACAGTTCATATCGTTTGTGTCAATTCGAATATCAAGCTTTCCGTTTGACACTTCATTCATCTTGTTTACTATTTTATTGAACGGCTTAAAAAGTTTTTTGACATTTCGCCTTGTGAAAAACAGGGATAACACAATGAGGTTTACAAGCGCAAGCAACATAATTATTACTGTAATAATGGAATACCTTGCGAGATCGGATATGGGAAATTTGTTGACTAAGTAAAGATTCCACTTACCGACGCTTTGATAAATCACATAATCGCCATGAGCAATAAAACTGCCTTTTTCACCGACAAGTCTATCCGATATATCTATATGTTGTCCCGGCACATTCGCATCCTTAGACGCCATGATTTTGCCGGATATATCTACAAGATAGAGACTCGGATTTTTGTAAAGAGTTGTATTTTCCAAATTAAGTTGCTCATTATAATTAATGTTTGCCAATACATATCCGTTTTGCTTTCCGACGCTTGTAACAGAGTATATTGGAAAATATAAGGAAAGAGAATAATGATTCTGTGTAGAATAATTATTCGAAAAATTCATCCTCAGAGTTCCGTTTTTTATAGCGGGAACGGAATTTTTAAAATCGTTTTCAAAACTTCTGTCAAACCGACTTTGAGATACGGCAAAATTGCCGCAGTACACATAATTTTCCATATTACGGTTGATAACAGTCATAAAGTTTATATCATTTTGTATATTCATCATATCTCGTAGAACCATATAAACTTTCCAGTTATTTTTAATCATTTCTACCGTATTCCTGCTCTTACCGTATGCTTGAACATGTTCATTCATAATTGTGGACTTGATCAGATTTCTGTACTGATTAATATTGTTTTCGTATGATGCGGCAAGAATACTTAAATGATCCTCGGCTGACATGCTGCTTTGCCTGATTTGCGCGTAAATTGAAGAAATTGTAGAAATAAGCATGGCTAAAAGCATAGTCATGCTGACCGTGATAAATACAGTAATATTCATTTTTTTCTCAAAGGTCCATTTTTTGTTCCAATTTGTCCTGAATACTTTTAACCATCCCATGAAATAAATCCCTTTTATCGTTTCCGGTTTGATAACCGATTTTATTATAGTATTCATACTGAATATACTCAATGCTTTTGTATAACGTAAAAACCGTATTCCCGATATAATCATTGAGGGAATACGGTAATCGTCAACCTTTTACGGCACCTGCGGTCATACCTTTTACAAGCTTATCCTGTGCAAAAATGAATAAAATAATCATAGGCAAAACTGTGAGAGTAAGTACAGCCATAATCATTGGGGTATTCATAGCGTATTGTCCCTGAAAGTCCCACACCGCCAAAGGTAATGTACGATTAACGGGAGATTGTGTTAAGGTATAAGAAAAACTGAATTCATTCCAGATATTAACACCGTTATAAATAGCTAATGTAGATAATCCCGGTTTTGATAACGGAAGTATCATTTTAAAAAACATCTTATATTTGTTACAGCCGTCAATTTCCGCGGATTCTTCTATCTCCCTCGGTATCCCTTTCATGAAGGTAGTTAATATAAACACGGAAATCGGAATTGCAAAAGCCACATCAGGACCTAACATAGCCCAGATAGAATCATAAAGTCCTACCTTCTTCGTAAGCTGAAATACGGGAATCAGTGTAATGTGAATCGGAATTGCCATGCATGCAACGATTAACCCGTAAATAAAGGAATTTGCTTTAAATTTGAATCTTGCAAGCGGATAAGAAGCACAGGCTGAAATAAAAAGAATCAGCGTAAGTGAAACAAGTAAAATTATAACACTGTTTGTAAAGTATCTTATAAATCCGCCGCTTAATACTTCTTGATAATTTGATAATTTTAACCCTTCGGGAAGTGCGAATACGCCCTTTGTCAACATTTCAAATTTGCCTTTAAAAGAGTTTAATACCATAAAGATGAAAGGGAGTATTGAAGATATGATTGCCGCAAAAGCAAAAACAATAGCAATAATCCGGCAAATTATACTTTTTACTCTGCTTACGGATTGTTCGGTTTTCGAATTTTTCTTTAAGCTATTTTCAATCTTATCCTGCATAAAACTTATTTATCCTCCCTTCTGTTTATTGCTCTCATGGTAAATAAAGACAAGGTCGTAATTAAAATAAACATTCCGCTTGCTACGGTAGAACCGTATCCCATATTAAACTGTGTAAAGGCATGCTTATACATATATGTTGCCATAAGCTCGGTTGCCGTGCCGGGACCGCCGCCCGTCATTACATAAATCAGATCAAAGTATTTAAGAGAGCCGACCATGGAAAGAATTGCGGCGCTTTTTAAAGAAGGCATAAGTAACGGAAGAGCAATCTTCCGGAAATATTGAGATTTGGTGGCACCGTCTATTATAGCCGCTTCATATACATATTCAGATATGTTTGTATACGCCGCCATGCTGTATACCATATAAAACGGTGTAAACTGCCATGCAATTACAAAAATAACTGTAAAAAGGGCTGTTTTAGGGTTTCCGAGTAAGTCTATATTTCCTCCGCCTAAAGCGTTGGAGAAAGAACTTACAATTCCACCGTTTGAAGCCAAAGCATAAGTGAAGAGAAAACCGATGGCGACAGATGACATAAGCAACGGAATAAACCATAATACTTTACAAATTGTCGCTTTTTTTCCGGCAAATTCGATAAAAGTCGCTTCCATGAGCCCGATTGGAATCTGAATTATAATGGAAAGAAGCATAATTGTAATATTATTTTTGAAAGCATACCTGAAGTTCATGTCTTTAATCAATGTAAGCCAGTTGTTTATTCCTATAAAGGTTCTTTCTCCTGAGAATCCGTTCCATTTAAAAGTACTGATTACAAAAGAATCCACAATCGGATAAAAAATAAAGACAATAAGAAGAACAGATACGGGAAGCAAAAAAATTATTGCGGCGATATTGATGCTTCTTTGCCTGTTTTTTCTTAAAATATTAGTATTGTTCTGTTCACTCACCCTATCACCCCTTTTAAAACGGACTGCTACACCTTAAAATGCAGCAGTCCTATATATTCTTTACTTATTTAAGACTTTCATAGCTTCCTGCATCATGGCGTTCGCTTCTTCAGGGGTCTTTGTAAGACCGAACACTTCCTGATTTCCGTTAAGATGAGCGTTTGCGACGCTTGGTGAAAGGTACTGGTCATACCAGAGCTGAACTGCCGAG
Source organism: uncultured Catonella sp. (assembly GCA_963545085.1). Lineage (GTDB taxonomy): Bacteria > Bacillota > Clostridia > Lachnospirales > Lachnospiraceae > Catonella. Next base: position 5,703 of record CAUUHV010000006.1, read on the forward strand.
GCTTTGTTGGCCGCATTGAGAATGTCTTTTGAGAGCGGATTGGAGATTGCATTGTCTATTCCTTTTACAGGAGGTATACGACCTTCGTCTATCATAAGCTTGACAGTTTCTTCGCTTGACAGGTATGTAGCCATCTCAAAAGCTGCATCAAGTTTTTCTCCTGTACAGTTAAATGAAATAAACTGATCTCCTAAAGTTCCGCACATTATAGAAGGATCGGCGTTCGAACCGTCTATCGCAGGGAAGCTGAACCATCCGATTCTGTCATAGAGATCGGACCCCGCGTCCTCTGTATCCGTTTTAAAATTTGCTGTTTTCCATGAGCCTATTAGGTACATTGCCGCTTTTTCCTGATAAAACAATGCCGCAGCTTGACCGTCATCTTCACTCATAGAATTAAAGCCGTCAGGGAAGTAACCTTTTTTTACCCATTCCTGTATTTTATCTCCTGCATATTTAAAGCATTCATCTTCAAAAGAGCCTTCTCCCGACGCGGCCTTTTGGAAAGGCTCAAGTCCGCCCTTTCTTGCGGCGAGTAGCTGAAAGTACATGGAACCTGTCCACTTGGAACCGTTTGCAAGAGCAAAAGGAGTAATACCGTTTTCAAGTAAAGTATCGCAGACTTTTTCAAGCTCACTTACCGTTTTCGGAACTTCGAGTCCGAATTTTTCAAAGATCGTTTTGTTGTAGTAAACACCGGCTACTGCAATATTGCTTACAGGTACTGCATAAATCTTTCCATTATAGCTTGCTTGAGCAAGAGCGCCGTCAATAAATCTGTCTTTTAAATTATATTTTTCATATAAATCATCTAACGGTTGGGCATATCCGGAATCAATGTATTCATTCATCGGACCGCCTGACCAAGATGTATACATATCAGGGCATTCCCCGGATGACATTGCGATAACAAGTTTTTCTTTATATTTGTCATTCTGTGTCGGGATATTTTCAATTTTATAACCGCTCTTTGTATTTGTCTCAAACTGCTTAATGGCGATTTCATAAGTTTTCTTATCCGTACCCTCAGTACCTAAGTTCCAGAAAGTGATGGTTTTATCGCCGCCCGCATTTGTGTTTGCTGCTGAATTTTCTATTTTTGAAGAGGAACCGGAATCTGCGCTTGTTGTTTTGCCGGTACTGCCGCAAGATGAAAGAAGCATCATGGCTGCCAATGTCAATGCTGTTACTTTTAACATTTTCTTTCTCATAAACTCTTCTCCTTTTTAAAATATGGATTATTTTCCTTATCATTATTTCATATAAACATCTTAGCAAATTGCACACTAATCTGACATATAAATATCTTTCTTCTATCTATAATTTTCTTACTTGGCAAGAAAATTATAGATAAATAAATTATGTACCTAAAGAAGTTTGTGATATTATGGGAATAATTTGGGTTAATCTTTGAGCTTTGAAAAAGTGCCGGTTATTTTGACCAAATTTTAATCTTATTAAATCCTTCCTTCAATACGGCAATCGGACCGGATACCGGGGTTGTGTTTCTTTTATTCCCCAACATATCGGTATCGAAAATAATATTACTGCTGTCAGGCGCCTCAAAAGCAATTTCAGGCATTCTGACAAGAGGCAAATCATAACTTTCCATGATATTTGTAGGAATATCGAAAGCCCCCTTTTCCATGTTGATTTCTAAATAAGTGCCGTCATCTTCTTCCACAACTTTAGCCTGCGGATTAAAAGCACTTGTATAATTCACTTTTTCTTTTTCAAAAGCGGGAGCGTTTTTATAATACACATTTCTGTCGATATATGCAGGCTGCAACTGCTCGGAGTATACTTCGTGATCACCGTTTCCTTTGCGGTTGATTTCATCAATATACTCATCAATAGATGTAGGTGCTCCGTTATAGCTTGCGGTTCCGACGGAAGATTCTTTCGTATAGGTTTCGGCTCCGCCCACCAAGATATTCTGATACCATCTGTCATCACCGCCGAATACTGTAATTGTGCCTTTTACCATAGTGGAATGCGGCACATGATAAGGCGTAGAACGATCAGGAACAGGAACTCTTCTCATGGTTCCGAGACAAAGGTTATGGATATATGCTCCGCCTTCCGCTACGTTATCAAAGTTATACTCAGACGCAAAAATATTATTGTCAATTAAGTGAGGCCCGTGAGTTACTTCCACCATAAGATCTCTGTCGTTGTTGTAGTAAATGTTTGAACTTACTCTGGTACCGCAAGCTTCCCAGTCAAGCCAAGTTCCGAGACTGCAATCGTGGATATTATTGTGATGAATCTGCACATCTATTGCAGCATGTAATTTAATTCCTGCAATTTCATAGCCGAACCATTCATGCTTTGTCGCAATATTGTAGATATGATTTCCGTATATTTCGCTGAATACACATCCCATGTGTCCTACAATACCGTTCTGTCCGCAATCATAAATGACATTATTTCTGATAATGTGAGAACCGATACGGTCTTTATTCCAACCGATGGATAAGGCCTTAAATACGGCTTCCATCTGGTACATATATCCCGGTTTCAGACGTGTTGTTGTACACTGATTATGCCCGGTACTGATTTCTTTGCCGATACTTACAGCACTGCATTTTGCGTCATGGATAATATTTCCTTCTATTATCCAACCTTTAGACCAGTTGGCTCCGATCATGCCGGGCTGATCCGCTGTAGGCGGAGTCCATGGGCAAGCGGCCTGTGCAATTTCAAAGCCTCGTAACGTTATATAATTTCTTCCTGTCTTATCAGGATAGAAACAGGAGCGGCGCACATTGATTTCTACTGTTTCTTTATTAGGGTCATAGTTCTGAAAGTTTGCATAAATAACAGTTGTTTCATCATTTACTTCCGCATACCACTGATATAAGGTTTGCTCCGGATTTGAAATTTTCTCGGGATGTTTTGTCCATGGCGGATTAACTCCTGTTTCACGCATAACAGGATTCTTAACCTGTTCTATTGAAAATGTTTCAAAAAATGATTTACCATTCAGGTAGACATCGCCTAAATGTAAAGTGCCCGATACCGGTTCTACAATCCAGTCACCCCAAATCGTCTCTTTATAAGGATTAAACTCACCGAACATTGTATTGGGAAGCTCTACTTTCCAGGTGCCGTTTCCGATACTTTCCCACCCCTTTATAATTTCTGAACCTTTAATTACGACTTTTTCATTTTCCGCAGCTTCATAAATAATTCTGTTATTGTCACTAAGACCCGCGTATTGCGGCTTTACCCATTCGCGATAAACACCTTCATGCACAATTACCTTATCTCCGGGCATAGCTCTTTTTGCTGCTTCCGAAATAGTTTTTAAAGGCTGTTTTGCAGTTCCGGCGGCATGATCATTTCCTGTTACCGATACATGTAATTCCATTTTCATACTTATTTTTCCTTCCTTTCTATATAAATTTATATTAGAGTTTCACAATTACCTATAAATTCATATTATTTTGGGTATATAAAAAATACACTTTTGCATATTAAAAGAATACAAAAATGTATTTTGAAATTACATATAAAATTCTATATACAATCTATAATTTTCTTACGAATGCCGGTTTTTATCAGGTAATTACAGCTCTATAACTCTTCGGCGATTTACCCTGAAGTTTTTTAAATACTCTGCTGAAATAATTAGGGTCTGAGAAGCCGCAGCCTAAAGCGATTTCGCTTATGGAGAGTTTGGTTGTGTTTAAAAGATACAGCGCGCGCTCTATACGGGTCTGAAAAATATAGTCGGTGACGGTGATTCCGGTTTCTTTATGGAATAACGACGCAAGATAACTTTTTGTAACTCCTTTTTCCGCAGCCAAGACCGAAAGCCCGATATCTTCCGTGTAGTGAAAATCAATATAATCCAAACAAAACTGTACTAAAGAGGAAAACGAAGCTCTGGAGTGATTTTTTACCAAAAGACAGTATTTTCTTATCATGACTCCGGGCATGGCTTCAAGCGAGGATAAGGATGAAGTGCCTTCTATTTTTACACCCAACTGTCTTGAAAGATTGTCTATGTATAGAGGATGAATATGATTTCTTTGCACAGCCTTTCTTAGAAGGACATTGAGTATTACAAGACCGTTTTTGAAGTCTCTTATAACATCGGGGGTTCGCGGAAGCATTTTATAGCATTTAATATTGCTGAAGCCTAAGAGCGCCTTTTCGGTGTTTCCGGCGGCTACGGCAAGCATCAGCTCCTCTTCCGCTTTGTAGCGTGCTTCTATAGTGTTGCGGGACAGGATATTATCATTCGGAGAGATATTTTCGGGAAAAATATCCGACAGATTTTTATCTTTGTAAATAAGAGATATATTGTTTATATTCCTTTTTACGAGTTTTGACAAAAAAAGGGATAAGGTGGCTATCCACTTATCAAGTGATGAATATGTCGGCATACGATGGTAAAATTCGACAAGCTTATTTCGTAAATCGGGCTGTATATGCATTTCTTCCATGATGCCGTCAAATTTTGAGGCGGTCATTTCTCCTAAAAGCACGGGACCGGCAAAAATGTATTTATTCATATATTCTTCGGAAACATCTGAAAAGCGAAATACCGAATAAAAAAAACCGAAATCGTCTTCTATACTGTATAAGGTATCGGGAATAAAATCTTTAAACAGCTCCTTTGTATATGCACTGTAGGAAAAGTCCTTAAACAAATTGCCTCTGAATCCGTAATCAAGTCTTTCTTCTATATCATTGGAGGACGAAACAACAATAATCTGCACTCCGTGAATTTTGAAAAGCTCGGTCATCAGTTCTAAAATTTCAGACATAACGAACCTCCATGAGATGAAGATGATTTTTATAAAAACAAGCACAAAATGTATACTAAATGTAATTTAGCATAAAATCATCTTGCTTTCAAGATAAATAGTGCTGGAATATAATCCGTGTATATTGATACAATATGATTCAGAGTGTGTAAAGAAAATCAATCCCTTATTATTCACTTATAAGGTCATAAATAACCTTATAATGATGATGAAATAATTCGGGATAAAACATGAATTTACACAAAAAAGGAGGAAAAAATGGATATGAAAACTGAAGTAAAGGGGATTCACAGAGCGAAGCTGTGGCAGATCGGAGGCTTTGCCCTAAACAACACGGCGACAAATTTCTATTTATTTTTCATGAATTTCATCGCCTACTACCTTACAGGCTATGTAGGAGTCGGAGTGGTGGTTGCTTCCACATTCTTGACCGCCATGCGTATCTGGGACGGTGTTACCGATCCTTTCATAGGCTACCTTGTGGACAAGACGAACGGAAAATTCGGTAAAAACAGACCTTTTATGGTAATAGGAAATGTGATATTGGCGGGTGCAAGTCTTATTATGATAACAGTTACACATAAACTGCCTGAAGGCGGGCGCTTTGCGTTTTTTATAGTTATGTATATGATATACATTATAGGCTATACCTTCCAGTGCGTAGTAACCAAGGCGGCGCAAACCTGCTTAACCAATGACCCTAAGCAGAGACCGTTATTCTCTATTTTTGACGGTATTTATAACATGATTTTGTTTGCGGTTGTTCCGATTTTGGTTTCGGGCGTGCTTGTGCCTAAGCATGGCGGATTTACAGACGGATTCTTTATGGATACGTGGCTCATAACTGCTCCGATTTCGGCTATATTTACCGTAATAGCGATTATTTCCATATCCTCAAAGGACAGAAGCGAGTATTTCGGTACCGGAAAGCCTGTGAAGGTTACTTTTAAGGATTACTGGGACGTGCTTAAAAATAACAGAGCCATCCAGATGCTCGTAGTTTCCGCAAGTACGGATAAGCTTGCGCTTACTACACAAAGTAACGGTACCGTGACGGTTATTTTATATGCCATTATCTGCGGTAACTTTGCTTTAAGCGGAGCTATGGCTGCTTACACAAGTATACCTACAATGCTGTTCCTTTTCTTCGGAGTGGGATTTATAGCAAGAAAGTTAGGTCAGAGAAAGGCTATGATATTCGGTACGATCGGAGGTTTGGTGTGCTGCGTACTTCAGATAATACTTTTCTATGTAGGAGACCCTACAACCTTATCGCTTCCGGGAATAGAAGGATTTTCAGGCTGGAATTTCTTTACTATAGCGTTTTTGATACTTTTTGTCGCAATGAAGGGATTTACAGGAGTTTCAGGAAATATAGTAATACCTATGACGGCGGACTGTGCGGATTATGAAGTTTACCGCTCGGGTCGTTATGTTCCGGGTCTTATGGGAACTCTGTTCAGCTCTGTGGACAAGATAATTTCATCTTTAGGAGCAACGATAGTGGGAGTTCTTTGCGCGTCAATCGGCTTTAAGGAAGCGCTTCCTACAGTTGATACGCCGTTTTCGCCTGAGCTGAAATTTGTAGGCGTATTTAGTCTTTACGGACTTTTGATTATAGGACTTTTATGTAACGTTGTAGCTATGAAATTCTATCCTTTGACAAAGGAAAAAATGGAAGAGATACAGGCAGAGATAGCCGATATAAAGGCAAAGGCTATGGCTGAGTAAGTTTTAAGGAGAGAAAGATGGCGGAGAGAATGTCTGACGTTCAGGATATAAAAGAGCTTATCGCTTTAGAAGAGGAGCTTGCGGCTTTAAAGAAAGAACACGGATACGAAGAAAAAAGACCTCTTTGGGTGCGTATAGGTGATGCCGTTGCGGATTACAAGGAAAAAAAGAGAGCCGTAGTGGACAGAAAAAAATACATAAGGCTTGCCTTATGCTGCGGTTGGCTTTGCGGCGCACACAGATTTTACGCCGGACACTATATAAGCGGTGTATTGTATTTGCTCTTTTGTTGGACGGGTATTCCTTTCGCCATGACTCTTATAGACCTCATGATTGCTGTTCCCAAAACCGCCGACGGTGAAGGGAAGATAGATGTGTAAAAGATAAATTCGTAAAGTAAAAGGAGGAAAAAATGTTATATCCGATTCTTACCGAAAGCAGAGGTCTTATAGACCTTGACGGAATATGGAAGTTTAAGCTTGATGACGGAAAGGGCTTTGAAGATAAATGGTATGAAAAGCCTTTTGAGGATTATATGACCATGCCTGTACCGTCCTCTTACAACGATATTAAAGAAGGTATCGACTTCAAGGAGCATTACGGCTTCGTATTTTATCAGAGGAAATTAAATATACCTAAATATCTTATGTCACAGAGATTAGTGCTTCGTATGGCTGCAGTTACGCATATTGCTAAAATTTATCTGAACGGAGAGCTTATCTGTGAGCATAAGGGCGGTTTTCTTCCTTTTGAGGTTGATGTGACCGAGCGTATTAAAGAGGGTGAGAATCTGCTTACTATAGCGGTAGACAACAGAATAGATTACTCAACGCTTCCTGTAGGAAATGAGAGTGGCGGCTCCATGCTTACTTCCGGATTTTTTAAGTTCAAGCCAAGTAAAAAGAGAAATAGCCCTAATTTCGACTTCTTTAATTATTGCGGCATTACAAGGCCGGTTAAGCTTTATACCACTCCTAAGGAAAACTATGTTAAGGATGTTGCCCTTATAAGTGAAGTGGAAGGAAAAAAAGCGCGTATCGCTTATACTGTTGAAAAAGAGGGAACGGCGGAAGTAAAAATAACGGTACGTACCCGTACAGGTGAAACGGTAGCGGAGAGTACAGGGGAAAAAGGAACGTTGACTATTGAGAATGTTACTCTCTGGCAGCCTTTAAAAGCGTATTTGTATGATGTTACAGTGGAATGCGGAGATGATGTTTATACCCTTCCTTACGGAGTAAGAACCGTAAAGGTTGAGGGTAATAAATTTCTTATAAACGGACAGCCTTTTTACTTCAAGGGTTACGGAAAGCATGAGGATACCTTCCCTGCGGGCAGAGGTCTTAATATGCCTATGAACGCAAAAGATATAAGCCTTATGAAATGGCAGGGGGCAAACAGCTTCAGAACCAGCCATTATCCTTACAGCGAGGAAATGATGAGACTTTGCGACGAGGAAGGAATTGTAGTTATTGATGAAACTACGGCTGTAGGCGTTCATCTTAATTTCGGAGGCGGAGCGGCTACAAAGGACGGCAAGAAAATAAATACCTTTGATCCGCCGGAAGAGGGAGGCATTCGTACCTTAGAGCATCATAAAGATGTTGTAAGAGAACTTATAACAAGAGATAAGAATCATGCCTGCGTGGTTATGTGGAGTATAGCTAATGAGGCGGATACCGGCAGCAAGGGAGCGTATGAGTATTTTAAGCCTTTGTTCGATTTGGCAAGAGAAACCGACCCTCAGAAAAGACCTTGTACTCTTGTATGCCTTCAGATGGAAAATTATAAAGAGGACTGCACTCTTAAACTCAGTGATGTTTATTGTCTCAACCGTTATTACGGTTGGTATACGTGCTGTGGAGATTTGGAAGCCGCAGAGAAGTATTGTAGGGATGAATTGAGCTTCTGGAATGCGCAGGGTAAACCTTTTATGTTTACCGAGTATGGAGCTGATACTGTAATGGGCTTGCACGAAACAACGGAAACTATGTTTACCGAGGAATATCAGGTGGAATATTATAAGGCTAACCACAGAGTGGTGGATTCCATGGAGAGTTTCGTGGGAGAGCAGGTATGGAATTTTGCCGATTTTGCAACATCTCAGGGAATCTTCCGTGTAAACGGCAATAAAAAAGGAATTTTCACAAGGGATCGCAAGCCTAAATTGGTGGCGCATTACCTCAGAGAAAGATGGACGAACATTCCTGATTTCGGTTATAAGAAGTAACTAAGAATAATAATTCGGGATAAGTAATAAAAAATAGAACCCTGCCACCGTGTAATATGTCGGATGGCAGGGTTTTAAAATGGAGTATCCGGAGTTACTTTACCAAAACCGCCACTCCGAATTTAGGAAGCTTAAGCTTTTTGCTCTCTAAGATAACCTTTTCACCTTCGGTTGTCAGCTCGTCGCTTAAATTTTTAAATTCAAAGCCGTCGGGAAGAGTTATCTCGGTATCTTTTTCGGAAACATTTATAAATATCGCCACAGGCTCAAAGCTTTCATCTTTTACAAGGCGGGTGAAAGCGGCTACCGAGCCCGAAGAAGCTTTAATGACGGAGGAAAGGGAGGCGGTTTCGCCTCTTGCTATTGCGGGATAGGTATTTCGAATCCTTATCGCCTTTTTATAGTAATTGTAGATGGAAAGCTCATCTCCCTGTTGTTTTTCAAGGTCGCCGTACATCATTTTAACTTCTTCCATATCCTTAGGACCGACACACATTCCCTTGGCGGAAGGGTCGGCGCTCCATTGCATAGGAGCTCTTTTATTCTCATCTTTTCCCGAGCCTTTCATGCCTATTTCTTCACCGTAATAGATAAAAGCATTCCCGCGCATAAAAAGATTCATAGCGCCGGAGAGTTTTGTGAGGCTTACTTTATGTTCTCCGGAATAATAGCCTGCGGAACGGGCCATATCGTGATTCGTGTAAAAAGGAGCGTTTATATAACTGTCGCTCTTTGAAGCGAAAATTTCATCGGATTTAACTTGCTTGTCAACATAATCGGAGGCGGGCAAAACGCCTTTTAAAACCTTAGCTATCACGCCTTCGTTTCCGGAGAAATCAAAGTCGAAAAAGCTGTCAACACCGCTTTCGTAATAGGCGGCATACTCATTTATATTGCTCCATGCCTCGCCTACAATATAAGCGTTCGGGTTGACCTCCTTTACAGTCTTATTAAGCCATGTAAGTATCTCCGTATTTTTGGTTATGTTTCCGGTCACATAATAGGTTACGGCATCAAGTCTGAACCCGTCCGCACCGAGGTCGAGCCAGAATTTTACTATTTTCTTAAATTCTTCCCTGACAGCAGGCTCATCAAGATTAAAATCAGGCATACGAGGAGAAAATCTCGCCTCATAGAACCATTCGGTTCCGTCTATCGGAGCATAGCCTCCCTGCGATTCTTTGGTAAAGTTATAATAATTAAAATAAGGGCATACGGACGCGTCGGGCTTTTCACCCGCAGACAGTCCCTTAATATAGTCCGTGGCGGAGATGAACCAAGGATGCATGGAGGAGCTGTGGTTCATTACCAAATCTAAAATTACTTTAATACCTCTTTTGTGACATTCGTCCAAAAGTTTTTTGAAATCGTCAAGAGTGCCGTAATCCTTGTCTATTGCCATGTAGTCCATAACATCATACTTATGATATGAGTCGGACGGAGAAATGGGCATAAGCCAGATTTCATTTGCTCCGAGGTCGGTATCGGTATCGGCGTTGCCGTCATTTATATAGTCGAGTTTTTCGGTAAGCCCTTTTAAATCGCCTATGCCGTCGCCGTTGCCGTCATAAAAGGAATAGACGAAAACCTCATATGAGGTGCGGTATTTGTCATCGGGAACATTTAAAGGCTTTCGTCCGGTAACGGCGGGACGGACGGCACAGCCGGTAAGCGACAAAGCGGCAGGTACCACGACGAAAAGTCCTTTAAGAAACGATTTTAAATTCATATAAGTAAATCTCCTTGACCTTTAATATGAAGATTATAGCATAAAATAAAGGGAAAGAAAGGGGAAATAAAATTGCTTAAATTTTTTTATACGTATGATTGTATTATGAAGCATTGAGATTTACTTTTAAAAAAATCCCCTTGGATGTATAATGAGGAAAAATTGCCGAAGGAGGGAATGATTATGGAGTATAAGGAAAAAATAAACAGGTTTATAGACGAGCATATTGATGAATATAAGGAAATTGCACTTAAAATTCACTCAAATCCGGAAGTAAGCAATTATGAATTTGAATCCTGTAAGTTATTATCCGAAAGGCTGAAAAAGGAAGGCTTTGATGTGAAGGTGGACATAGGAGGTCACAGGACAGGCTTTCTTTCTACATATAAATCAGGAAAGCCGGGACCTGTAATCGCTTTTTTGGCGGAATATGACGCACTTCCCGGCATAGGACACGCTTGCGGGCACAATTTGTTCGGTGCGAACAGTTCCCTTGCGGCGGCAGGGCTTAAGAGTGTAATTGATGAAGTCGGAGGGGAAATAAGGGTGTACGGAACACCGGGAGAAGAGGGCGGAGAAAACAGCGCCGCAAAGGAAAGCTATGTGCGAAAGGGATTATTTAACGATATAGATGTCGCTCTTTGCGCGCATCCTGCCGACCATAATGCCGCAACAGGCAGTCTGCTTGCAATCATTCCTTTGACAGTAAAATTTTATGGAAAGCCGGCGCATTCGGCTGCGGCTCCGGAGCAGGGAATAAACGCTCTTGATGCGGTAATACAGGTGTTTAACGGAGTAAATGCCCTCCGCCAGCATGTGACACCTGACGTAAGGATTCACGGAATTATTACTTACGGAGGTGATGCTCCCAATATTGTTCCCGAGTATGCCGAGGCAAAATTTTATCTTAGAGCCGGTACAAAAAAGAGGGTAGAGGATTTAAGAAAAAGATTTGCGGATATAGTGACCGGCGCAGGGCTTCAGACGGGAGCGAGACCGGAGCTGTTGCAGGAAGAAAATAATGTTGATGATATGGTAATAACGAAAACATTGGATGAGATATATATTAAAAATGTAAAAGAAATCGGTGAGGAAATAGAGCGTGTGCCTAAGAAAGGCATAGGATCTTCAGATGTGGGAAATGTGTCTTATGTCGTACCTACCATACAGCCGACCTTTAAAATATCGGAGGGAAAGCTTATAGGACATACGGAGGAATTTAAACAGGCGGCATGCAGCGAATATGGGCTTGAGGCAATAAGGAACTGTTCGAAAGCGCTTGCGTACACCGGACTCGACTTGATTTTAAATAAAAATCTGCTTGACGAAGTGAAAAAAGACCATAAAGAGAGCTTGAAAAAAGTAAGTATGTAAGAAAGGATATTATGGAAACGGTGAGCGAAGTTTCGGGACACCGTTTCCATTTGTCTTAGTCGTTTATACAGGTTTGTTTTTTCTAATTTTTTACTCTATACTCTTTAACGCCTCTATCATATCTATTTTTTTCAAATTCATGTACATTACGGCATTTACGACGAGTGAGAAGGCTATGGTTAAAAGTATGCTTAAAAGATAGCTTTCCGGACTTATTTTCCTGCCGAACATCATAAGATCGACCTCGACCGTTTTTATAGTGAAAAGATGTAAGATTGTTCCGAAAATTACGCCGAATATCATACCGAAAACAGTAAGGAGAACATTTTCTCTATAAACGTATGAGGAAACCTCGCCGTCAAAAAATCCTAAAACCTTAAGGGTGGCAAGCTCACGCTTTCGCTCAAGTATATTTATATTATTCAAATTATATAACACAACAAAAGCTAAAAGCCCCGCTGAAATAATCAACACATAAATAACCAGATTAAGCACTTTAAGCATACTGTCAATATTTTCCTGAAGCTCCGTAGTAAATTTTACGCCTGCGCAGGCGGGAGCGGATAAAAGAAACTTTCCTAAAGAGTCTTCCGAAATCCGGCCGTCACCGTATTTAAGGTAGAGCGTGTTATACTCCGGTTCGCTTCCGTAGAGATTTTTATAAATTTTAGGTGAAAGAAAGAGGTAATGAAACACATAATTTTCCACTATTTTTTCTATCCTTACAGAAACGGTTTTCTCACCCTTTCTTTTAATGTCAACGGTATCGCCGATCTTTAGAGAAAGCATGGCGGCGGTTTTTTCGGATATAAACGCTCCGTCGCCTTCGGGATAACCGTAATCCTCACCGGTTATCCTATCCTTTAAGGTTACAAAATTCTTAATATTTTCCATGTTTTTCGGCACGAATAAAATAGCGTTTCGCATGGCGCTTCCATGAGTAAGATCCGCCGATAAAAGGTATACATTTTCCGAATTTTTTATGCCGTCATATTTTAAAACGGAAGATTTAAGCTCATTTTTTTCTGCATTCGATGACTTGGATTTTATAGACACGGCGGCATCGTATGTAAAGATATTTATATACTGTTTTTTTGCTATTTCCTGAATGGAATCCCTTAACCCGAAGCCTACAAGAAGCAGACCCATACAGCCGCCTATGCCTATTACCGTCATAAAAAGCCTTTTTTTGTATCTGGCTAAATTTCTTACGGTAGCCTTCCCGGTAAAATTTAACCTTTTCCATATAAAGGAAAGTCTTTCAAGTAAAACCCGTTTTCCGTGTTTAGGAGGCTCGGGACGCATAAGAACGGCGGGGGATTCCAAAAGCTGCTTTATGGAAGAAGCGACGGTAGCTGTTACCGTGCTTAGAGTTGCAGCCCCTAAGGCGAAAATCCCCTGCTCGTAATTAACGGGCGTAAGGCAATAAGGCATACTTATAAACAGCGTGCCGTAGGATTTTATGATGAGGAGAGGTAAAAATCTCTCACCGATTGCTATTCCTATAAGGCTTCCCGAAATCGTGGCTGACATGCAGTAAAAAATATATCTGCCGGATATTGTAGCATCACTATAACCTAAAGCCTTTAAAATGCCCATGTTAAGACGTTGTTCATCAACCATTCTTGTCATTGTCGTAAGACTGACAAGGGCGGCTACAAGGAAAAATATCACGGGAAATACATTGCCTAAATTATCCATTCTGTCCGAATTTTGCTCGAAGCTTACATAGCTTTCTATCTTATCCCTGTCAAGCACATAAAAATCAGGCATGGAAAGGTTTTTGAGTTCTTTTTTCGCATCCGCTATCTTTTCCTTTGCTTCATTTATATCCGAGGTCGCCTCGGGAAGCTTTTCTTTATACTCTTTTTCAGCCTCGGCAAGTTCGGACCGTTTCTCACTTAAAGTATCTTTAGCTTCACTAAGAGCGCTTGCGCCGTCATCAAGCTTTTTCTTAGCATCCGCAAGCTCGGTTTCTTTTTCCGCCATGATTTTTCCGGCATGTTTAAGCTCTTTTCTCTTTTCTTCAAGTGTTTCCAAAGCTTTGCCAAGTTCGGATTCACCGCCCTTAATTTTAATTTCAGCTTTGTCAAGCTTTTCCTTTGAAGAATCAAGCTCCTCTCTTGCCGAATCAAGCTCCGATTTTACTCCGTCAAGTTTTATCTTGGAAGTATCAATTTCGGTTTTAGCTTTTATAAGCTCGGTATTTACCTTATCAAGCTCCGTCTTGGCAACATCAAGAGAGGCTTTTTCAGCACTAAGCCTTGCCTCGGTTTCGGGAGAGGAATAGCCTGCCTGCTTTGCCGCTTCGTACCGGGAAGCTGCCGCCTCATATTTCTTTATCCCTTCCTCATAGGCTGTTAAATTTTTGTTATATTCGTCAAGCCCGGTGTTATACTTCGCTAAACCCTCGTCGTATGTTTTTTTGCCGACAAGATATTCCGTAAGTCCCGCGCTATATTTTTTAAGTCCTTTATTATATTTTTTTAAGCCTTTGTTATATTCCTTTTTAGCCTCGTCAAGCTCTTTTTTATTTTTATTTAAGAGCTTTTCGGACGAAGCGAGCTTTGCCTTTCCGTCATTTAGTTCTTTTTTAGCCTTATCAAGCTTTGCCTTTCCGTCATTAAATTTGGAGACGGCTTTGTTTAACTCTTTTTCCTTTTTCGAGACCTTTTTTTCGGATTTTTTAAGTTTATTTTTACCGTCATTTATTTCTTTTTTGGCATCCGCCAACTTTTTTTCGGCATCTGAAATTTCTTTCTCGCCTTTTCTAATATCTTCTTCGGCTTCGCTTTTAACCGAATTCAGGCGTTCTGCACTTATTTCTTCTTCCATACTCTCAATTTCGGCGGTTACGGGAGCTATAAAGTCTTTATAAGAATCGCTGTAAGTCATAAGTGAGTCGGCATTTTTAACCTTCAGATAAGCTTCGGTGTAGACCTTAAATTTAAAAACTTCCGGAAGAATTACCAAAAATGAGTCTATGGAGCCGTGGCCTATAGAGCCGGAACCTCTGCCTATTTCGGTATAATAAGGCAGATCGGCTATTCCCGTTACGGTAAATTCGGTATTTGTAAGATCGTCAGAAAGAGAGGAATCGTCATCCGACGTGACTGATATTTTATCTCCGATTTTATGATTTCCGAGTAAACAGGCTTTTGTGTCAAGCAGACATTCGTCGGGCTTTTCGGGCAGTCTGCCTTTTACAAGATAAGGTCTGTTTATGTCGTCGGTAAGGGAAATGAGTTTTACTACAAGTCCGGCCTCATCGGTATTCCAGATAACTTCCTTGGTTTTAGCACCTTTTACAAGCTCGACATTTTTTGCTTTTTTGATTGTCTCAAGGCTGCTTTCAGAAAGCCCGAGGGTACCGATAACCCTTATATCCATGAGCTTCGTATCGTCATAATATTTATCTGCGGAGAGCTTCATATCGCTTCCGGCTGAACGAAGTCCCGCGAAAAAAGCGGTGCCGAGCATTACTATAAAGAAGATGGATATGAATCTTCCGAAATTTTTTCGGATTTCTCTGAAGAAATCAAGCATGAGTTTATTTTTCATAGCAAGTACCGTTTTTCTTAAACATCACCATTCTATATCATTTACAGAAACCGGAGAAGGATTATTTTCTATCCTTTTAACCGTTCCGTTTTTTATTCTGATTACCTTATCCGCCATAGGAGTAAGCGCCGAATTATGCGTAATAACTACAACTGTCATACCTCTTTTTTTACAGGTGTCCTGAAGAAGCTTAAGTACTTCTTTACCGGTGACATAATCAAGCGCGCCCGTAGGCTCGTCACAGAGAAGCAGTTTAGGATTTTTGGCAAGCGCTCTCGCTATTGCCACTCTCTGCTGCTCGCCGCCGGAGAGCTGAGCGGGAAAATTGTCCATCCTGTGCGCAAGTCCCACTTCCTCAAGCACTTCTTTCGCGTCCATAGGCTCTTTGCATATCTGAAGTGCAAGCTCCACATTTTCAAGTGCCGTAAGGTTTTGCATGAGATTATAAAATTGAAATACGAAGCCCACATCCTCTCTGCGATATGCTATCATACCTCTCTTTTTTAACGAGCTGATTTCTTTTCCGTCAACCGATATGGAGCCGGAGGTAAGGGTATCCATTCCGCCGAGGATATTAAGAACCGTGGTTTTTCCCGCCCCGGACGGCCCCACTATAATTACAAACTCGCCCTTATCAATGTCAAAGCTTATACCGTCGCAGGCATTTATGCTTATATCACCCATTTTATAGGTCTTTTTAACATTTTTTAAAGAAATATATGAATCCATAAGGGTACTCCTTTCGCACGGTTTCATTATCAATTCTATCAAAAACGGACAGTTATTTCCAGTATTCTGTATAAGCTTGCCGATTACTTCAATTAAGCCGCGCAAAAGAACACATGACCGAATCAATATCTTATCTTTATCCGCGTAAGCAACGGACAGGGCGGACAAAATTCAGGAGACAGTATAAATGAATTATATTCAGATTTCGATTTAATGCGTTCGAATAGAAATCCGAGTTAAACTTCCGTGATTTAATCGAAAATATTATAAAATGAAAAAAGAACGGAAAATTTCGCTTTGATGTTTTAAGACGGTTTATGTTAAAATGCGCGTAACGATGCGGATAAAAGTTTAAGCGGGGAGGTAGGAAGTTGATAATAAACACGGGGCAGAGGACCGATATTCCGGCGTTTTACGCGGAATGGCTCATAAACAGGATAAGAGAGGGATTTGTTATGACAAGGAATCCCTTTAATGAAAGTCGGGTAACAAAGTATTATCTTTCGCCCGATTATGTGGATATTATAAACTTCTGCACCAAAAATCCGGAGCCTATGCTAAAATATATGGATGAACTTAAAAAGTATAAACAATTCTGGTATGTAAGTATAACGCCCTACGGTAAAGAGATAGAGCCTAATGCGCCGGATAAGGAAAGAGTGCTTGAAGGTTTTATAAAGCTGTCGGAAACGGTAGGAATAAATTCAACAGGATGGCGCTATGATCCGATTTTTATAAATGAAATATATACGGTGGAGCTGCACATAAGAGAGTTTGAGAAGATGGCGAAAAAGCTTTCGGGATATACAAAAGTCTGTGTTATAAGCTTTATAGATTTATACGGTAAGGTTTTAAGAAATTTTCCCGAGGTGAAACCCGTTCCTGACAGGATTAAGGAAGAATTGGGCAAGGAATTTATAAAAATCGCTAAAAATAACGGAATGACGATTTATCCCTGCTCGGAAGGAAAAAACCTTGAAAAATACGGAGCGAACTGCAACGGTTGTATGACGGCGGAAATAATGGAAACAGCAATAGGAGAAAAGCTTGCCATACCGAAGTTTAAGCCCGCAAGGGAGGGCTGCGCCTGTTATTTAAGTAATGATATAGGAGCTTACGACACCTGCGGTCATTTTTGTAAATATTGCTACGCAAACTCGAGTATCGAAACAGTGAAAAGAAATATGAAGCTTGCGGATGTAAATTCGCCTTTAATCACGGGCAATTTAAAAGAAGGCGATATTATAAGAGAAGCGGAGAAGATTTCTTACATGGACAGACAAATTTCTTTTTTAAATCCTAAATTTAATTTAAAAACCTTAAACCCTTAGTAATGGATTGGACACAGTTTGTTCAATGATTTGTGATATAATAATTTTTAAAGGGAAATAAATGTATTTGACCCGAGCTGTCAGTTTTCAACACAGGGGGTGAAGCATGGAAAACGAAATTGATATTGATATGTCGGAAGCAACGGCTCTTATGAATGTTTTGGAAAAAGATGACAAGAACAAAATGGCGGAGGCGATAAAAAACCTCGCGGATATAGATTTTGACGCGTTTTCTCCGGAAATGAAAGAGAGAATGCTTGAGCTTATAAGGCAGAACACCCTGCCTATACAGCGCTTTTTTGCAAGCTATAAATGCGCGATAATGGAAGTGGAAACCAAATTCAGGGTGCTTAACGAGGAGTTTTCGCTTCTTTATGACGGGAACCCGATAGAGACGATTAAGTCGAGAATAAAAAGTAATGACAGTATAATGCGGAAGATGATACGCAGAGGGCTTCCGTTCGACCTTGATTCAATAGAAGAAAACCTGGATGATATTGCAGGAGTGCGTGTTATATGCTCATTTATAGATGATATCTATATGCTTGCGGAATGCCTTTTGAAACAGGACGATGTGACGCTTATTAAAATCAAGGATTATATAAAGAATCCGAAGCCTTCAGGTTACAGGAGTTTACATCTAATAGTTTCCGTGCCTATTTTTCTTGTAAATGAAAAGAAAATGGTAAAGGTGGAAGTACAGCTTAGAACTATAGCCATGGACTTTTGGGCTTCTCTTGAGCATAAGATGAGGTATAACAAAAATATTTCAAAAGAGCTTTTAGACGAGCTTTCAAGGGAGCTTAACGAGTGCGCGGCTGAGAGTGCCGCTCTCGATTTCAGGATGCAGACCGTTAAAAACAGATTAAGGGAAGAGGGAAAAAGCGGATTTCTGTAAAAGTTTGAAATTTTATGAAAAAGTGTTCAAAATTTTATGAAAAAGTGTTAAAATTTACCTGTATCCTAAACTCGAATTCAAGCTGAAACTTGCAAAGCTGAATTCATCAGAGAATCGAGGGGCATTATGGGAAAGGGAAATAAAACCTCAAACGAATTAAAAGAGGCGCTTAAAGGAGAACCGCTTATAATTGTGGGCATAAGCGGAATAGAAGGCGAGGAGATTTGCTCTTTGCTAAGCAATGTCAAAAAAAAATACACAAGTGTTCACCTCGACTACGACAGCCCTTACTGGGAGGAAGTTCCTGAAGATATTAAGGCTTTAGTAAATGACGCGCTTAATTCGGGGAAAGAGGTTGTTTTGTTTTGCATCAAGGGCAATGTTCCGGAAAAAGCGCTTTCCATAGATACCTATCACTATGATGATGAAAATCAGCCGTATTCGCCTTTAGAACAGCTTGATATGGCTTTGGAAAAAGAGGTCACTCCTTATCACAGGCTGATTTCCGCAAACGGAAGAGGCTTTATAGTCGCTATGAGAGAAGAAGCGGCTAAGATACTTAAGGGCTTCGGAGCAAAATCAAGATATAATAAAATCATGGACGAAGCTGAAGTTACGGAATTTGAAATGGAGGATTTTCGACAGAAGTTTTATGACTCGGGAGAGGCGGGAATGGAGATAATTCCAGAACCGTACCGCGCAGGCATAGGACTTGTGATAAAAAATATAAGAAAACGTGACCGCGCGGCAAGAGGTATCACGATAGAACAGGAAAGACAGGCGGAAAGAGCGGTATTAAAATCATATCTTATAGGGAGCGTGACCGTTGTGGATATGCATGACGCAAGTCCCGCGTCGGTGCTTGACAGGCTTGTTGAAACGGAGAAATACGGACTTCTCATGCTTTCCGACACGAGGCGGAGCTGTTTTGTGGGACCGTGGAAAAAGGTTAAAAAATTCGCGGAGCATTTTAAAGACGGAAAAACCGGCGGAGAGCCGCCTGTAAGAGGTTATTGGAAGGGCAAGTACAGCAAGCCTATAATAATTGACTTTGTAGAAGGGCTTGAGAAGGTGAAGGAAAAAAAGGAACCTGAGAAAAAATCGGATTTCTTTATGAGACTTTGACAGGAATAGGATTAAGGGTATTGAAAAGACGCTCGCAAGCGGGTAAGATATAGGCATTACCGTGCTTTAAAGTATAGAAAATGAAGAATTGGAGAAAGTTATGAACGATCAGTACATGGAAGAAGGTATAAAATGCAGAGATACTTCTAAAAATATGTTAATAAGGATAGGACTTATTTTCGGAGTTATTATTTCGTTTATTTTTCCCATGATTTTACCGTTTCTTATAATCCTACCGGTGATTGCGGTGGCGGCTGCAATATTTATATTTCCGAGACTGCATATAGAGTATGAGTACATTTATGCGGACGGACAGATAGATTTTGACAGGATAAGCGGTAATGCAAAGAGAAAGACGCTTTTTCGTGCAGATATTGAGAATGCGGAGGTTGTGGCACCTACAAATTCTTCAGCTATAAAGGCATACGATAATAATAACAGGATAAAAAGAAAGGTCTTTACCTCATACGATCCGCAGGCAAAAACCTTTTCGATGATTTTAAGTAAGGACGGTAATTTATATCAGATAGTTTTCGAGCCGTCCGAGCGTATGATAAAGAGTATGAAACGTAAACAGCCGAGAAAGGTTATGGAATATTAAGTAAAATACCTGTGGCTGTAGCGTACCCGTAAGCCGGCTTACTGTATGAAATCATCAACCGCGGGAACAAAATTTTCAGGGAGCGTAACATTACAAGTTGCATATACAATAATAATGTTTATAACAATGCGGAGCTTTCTAAAAAACAACCTGTGTTCGGGCAATTTACTTACAAAATTCTAAAAAAGAGTCAAGGGCTTCATTAAAAGGTCTGTTCCTTAAAACGGCGAATCCGATTTCCCTTTCGGGTATCGGTACGGGCAGAGGAATCGCTTTAAGAAGTCCTTTTTCAAGTTCGTCACGGACAAATTCCTTGATTACACAGGCGATACCGAGGCCCACCTTGGCAAATTCTATTAAGAGATCCATGCTGCTAACTTCCAAAATATTTCTGTCTGAAGAACAATCTGTAAAAATTTCATTATCGCGGAGATATTCGTCTATATATCTTCTGGAAACGTTATACCTGTCAAGCAGCATAAGGTTTGCGTACTCAAAAGGATTTGTCGCCGCTTCTTTATGCCTCTTTTTCAGGTTTTTAAGGTAGTCGGGGGTGACAACAAATATATCCTCTATAGTGCCGACTTTTGAAAACGACATGTTTGCGGCACGTGACGAATAGCCGATAAGTCCGACATCCACCTTATGACTTTGCAAAAGAGCAATAGTCTGGTAGGTAGACTGGCAGCTTATTGAGATATTTATATGAGGAAATGTCTTTGTGAACCTTTCAAGATACGGCAGGAGAACATATTTGCATAGAGTATTTGAAACTCCTATTTTTATCTGCCCTGCGCCGAGTTTTTTATTTTTCTTTATACCCGCTTCGGCTCTTTCCAAATGCTTAAAGGCTGCACTCGTCTGCTCATATAGGAGTCTGCCGGTGTCGGTAAGAGTAACGCCTTTGGAGCTTCTTGTAAAAAGCTTGGTATCAAGATTCTGCTCAAGTCTGGTAACCGCCTTGCTTATTGCGGGCTGGCTTATGTAAAGCTCTTTTGCGGCATGAGAGATATTTCCGGTTTCGGCTACCGTATTAAAAATATGATATAAAGACAAATTCTGCTCCATAAAAATCTCCATAACTTGAATTTATAATAATATATATTTAATATGTATTTTAAGTATAGTCCCGCTTTTGATATAATGCAAGGGATATTTGACTTTCCCCGTTTTTTCATAAACACCGTATAAAGTTATTGTTTCAGGGCATATTTCAAAAAAGATTATTTTATCCTGAATATGGTATAAATAGATGGCAAGGCGATGTTTTGATGAAAAAACCGGGAAAGTTAAAAAGGGATATTCACTTTTGAGCGCAGACAGATGTCAGCTTATATTGACGAGGGGGCTTTTTATGGGAATGACGATGACACAGAAGATTTTGGCGGCTCACGCGGGGCTTCCTGAGGTGAAGGCGGGAGAGCTTATAGAAGTATCTCTTGACATGGTACTTGGCAACGATGTGACGGCGCCGGTTGCCATAAAGGAACTTTCCAAATTTAAAAACGCAGGGGTTTTTGACAAGGATAAGATAGCTCTTGTTCCCGATCATTTTACGCCGAATAAGGATATAAAATCGGCGGAAAACTGCAAATGTATGAGGGATTATGCAATTTCAAACAATATAACCAACTATTTTGAAGTGGGCTGTATGGGTATAGAGCACGCCCTCCTTCCTGAAAAGGGAATAGTTACTGCCGGAGACTGTGTTATAGGTGCGGATTCGCACACCTGTACCTACGGAGCTTTAGGAGCGTTTTCCACAGGAGTGGGAAGTACGGATATGGCAGCCGGCATGGTTACGGGCAAAGCTTGGTTTAAGGTTCCGTCAGCAATTAAATTTCTGTTAAAGGGTAAACTTAATAAATGGGTAAGCGGAAAAGACGTTATTTTAAATATAATAGGAAGAATAGGAGTGGACGGGGCTCTTTATAAATCTATGGAATTTGTCGGAGACGGGGTGGCGGAGCTTACCATGGACGACAGATTCACCATAGCGAATATGGCGATAGAAGCCGGAGCAAAGAACGGCATTTTCCCGGTGGATGAGCTTACTCTCGAATATATAAACGAACGCTCGAAAAAGCCTTATAAGATTTATGAAGCGGATGATGACGCGGTTTATGACGAGATTATTGAAGTAAATCTTTCGGAGATAAAACCTACGGTTTCTTTTCCTCATTTACCTGAGAACACAAGAGAAGTTAAGGATGCGGGAGAGGTGAAAATCGATCAGGTTGTAATCGGCTCATGTACAAACGGAAGAATAAGCGACATCAGAGTGGCGGCGGAGATAATGAAGGGAAGAAGAATTGCTGAAGGCTTAAGAGCTATTGTCATACCTGCGACACAGGAGGTTTATCTTACCGCCTTAAAGGAAGGGCTTATAATGACCTTTGTTGAAGCCGGCTGCATAGTCAGTACCCCTACCTGCGGTCCGTGCCTGGGCGGGCACATGGGAGTGCTTGCGGCGAGAGAAAGAGCGGTTTCGACTACAAACCGTAATTTTGTAGGAAGAATGGGGCATGTAGACAGCGAGGTTTATTTAGCGAGCCCGGCAGTGGCGGCGGCGAGCGCGATAACGGGGAAAATAAGCACACCGGAAGAACTTGGTTTATAGGAGGGGTTTATGAAAGCTTGCGGATATGTACATAAATACGGAAATGATGTGGACACGGATGTTATTATTCCCGCCAGATATCTGAACACCTCGGACCCGGCGGAGCTTGCGGCAAAGTGCATGATAGATATAGACAAGGAATTTGTAAATAAGGTGAAAAAGGGCGATATTATGGTCGCGGGTGATAATTTCGGCTGCGGCTCGTCAAGGGAGCACGCCCCTATCGCCATAAAGGCTTCGGGCATAAGCTGTGTTATAGCGAAAACTTTCGCCAGGATATTTTACAGAAATGCTATAAATATCGGGCTTCCGATTATAGAATGTGAGGCTGCGGCGGACGCCGTCGCAAACGGCGACGAGGTGGAAATAGACTTCGATACCGGCATAATAACGGATAAGACTACAGGAGACAGCTTTACGGGACAGGCTTTTCCGGAATTTATTAAGAATATAATAAAAGAGGGCGGACTGATAAATTACATAAATAAGAGTAAAGAATAAGGTTCACTTTTTACGATACAGGCGATAATCACATTTTTACTATATAAACTTATAAATGACACACCGAATTATAAATGTCCGGACCCGCCCCGGTTTTCTGCGAAAACCTGACGCGCTCCTTCGAAGTCAGAGCGAAAACGGCGAACCATAAGGCATTTATAGTTCGGCGTGTAACTTTTATAATGCATTTGAAAATTGAATTTCGTGTACAGAATCAATTCTTTCCTGAGAGCAAAATTCTTGGATTTCTATATATTTATCCTAAAAAATGTAGTAAAAAAAATAAAAAAAATAGGAATAACCCACTATAAATAACAAAAATAACTTGCGATCTATTGACAAATTTAACAACAAATGTCACAATATATATATGATTAGTAGCTGCTTTTCAAACGAACAATATGTCAAAAAACTAAGTGTTAAAGGAGTAGAAACACGAAGAAAATAAGGTGGTTTTTTAGTGTAGTGCTTGTTTTGGCATTAGTGATGTCAAGTATTCCTGCTGTAACAATAAAAGCGGCAAGTAATACAGATGTTGACATTTATATGGAAGGATTGAGGGAAACTATTATTATTGATGGAATTGAATATGCCTATCATTATTACTATGACTCAAATGGCAACAGAGCTATAGAGGTACGCAACGGATATAACGGAGGCATTGATGTTGTGTCTTGTGACAGTGATGATGGGATCATATATATGAATGATGAAGTGTTAGGTACTTTCAGAGTTGATGAGAATTTATATAATCAAGACGAGTGTTTGATGAATAATGATGATGTGTTGTGGATATACATGGGTTCGACAAAGGTTTATATATCATGGGGACAAGGAGTTCTTTTAGGAGCTGTTGCTGCGGCTATCACAGCTGCATTAGGTTTTCTAACAGGAGGAGTAGGAGTAGTTATTGCAGCGATGGGAACGTCAGCCTTGTCTGTGTTGGCAGCATCTGCGGTTGGAGGAACGGTATATTATACAACGTATAAGTTCAACAGTACACTACTAACTCAATTTAGATATGATTGGTCTTTTAAAGCCAGTACAGGTGATAAATATGGTCCGTATATTTATTTAACACAGATGACGTAAAGAGGTGAGTAATGAGTAAGGCTAAACTGAAGAAAATAAAGTGGATGGTTTTATTTGTGTATATTTTGATTGCCGTAGCAATAATAGTGGCAGCGTTTACTTTTGAGAATAGTGGAGAAGCAAGGAAAGTAATAAATCGAATTTTGATAGGCTATTGGATTGGTGTTCCGTTAGTTATTTGGATAGGAAGAAGCATTGACAGAAAATGTAAGAATATGGACGTATAAAAGAGTATGTCTGTATTAATGATTTAAAAAGTACCATAAAAATCCAAGCGGGGCTCAAGGTGGGAAATTTTCCACTTTGAGTCCTTTGTATTTATTTCCATTTACATTTCGAAAAAAGAAGGGTGGCAAAAAGGTATGGAACAAACATATTTAAAATGGTATAATAAAAATCGACCGTTTATGACGGAAATATGAATCAGATTAAAGGGAGTTAAGACTATGAGATTAGGAGGACTTGAAGCCGGCGGAACTAAAATGGTGCTTTCCGTGGGGAATGAAACGGGAGAGATTTTTGAGCAGATTTCTATGCCTACAACCACTCCTGAAGAAACCATTCCGAGAATTATAGAATGGTTTTCGGATAAGGGTATTGAAGCGCTCGGAGTAGCCTGCTTCGGTCCCGTTGATGTAAGCGAGATTTCAAAAACTTACGGAACAATCCTTGCCACGCCTAAGCTTCCATGGGTAAACTTCGATATTTTAGCGGCGTTAAAAAACGGAATGAAGGAGTATGGCGGTGAAAAATTCTTACCGGGGCTTAACGTTCCTATGAAAATAGACACCGATGTAAACGGCTCATGCCTCGGAGAAATGACTTTCGGATGTGCCAAAGGTATAGATTCGGTGCTTTATATAACAATCGGAACGGGGATAGGAACCGGTATATCTATACAGAATACTCTGGTTCACGGAATGCTGCATCCGGAGGCGGGGCATATTTTGGTGATAAGGCATCCTGAGGATAAGGGTGAATGTATCTGTCCTTACCACGAAAATTGCCTTGAGGGACTTGCTGCGGGACCTTCCATAGAAAAAAGATGGGGTAAAAAGGCTTACGAGCTTGCGGACGAAGATTTAGTCTGGGAGATAGAAAGCCATTATATAGCCGAAGCGCTTATGAATTATATACTTACGGTTTCACCGAAAAAAATAATTTTAGGCGGCGGAGTTATGCATCAGGAAAGACTTTTCCCTATGATAAGAAAAAAGGTGGAAAAACTTCTCGGGGGCTATATTAAGACACCGGAGCTTGAGGACCTTGATAATTATATAGTACCTAACAGCCTTAATGATAATCAGGGTATACTTGGAGCCATGCAGCTTGGAAAAATTGCTTATGATGAGTCGATAGGAAAATAAGAAAGGAATTTATCAAAATGGTAAGAGCGATAGTGGGAGCCAATTGGGGTGACGAGGGTAAAGGAAAGATAACCGATATGCTTGCTGAAACCTCCGATATCATAGTGAGATTTCAGGGAGGAAGCAATGCCGGTCACACTATAATCAACAACTACGGGAAATTCGCGCTCCATCTGCTTCCGTCCGGAGTTTTTTATAGTCATACCGCAAATATAATCGGAAACGGAGTCGCGCTTAATATTCCGTATCTTGTAAAGGAGATAAACTCGCTTTTAGAGAAGGGAGTACCGAAGCCGCGAGTATTGGTTTCCGACAGAGCGCAAATCCTTATGCCTTACCACATAAAATTTGATGAGTATGAGGAGGAAAGGCTCGGAAAGAAATCTTTCGGTTCCACTAAATCCGGTATAGCTCCGTTTTATTCGGATAAATACGCAAAAACAGGGTTTCAGGTATCGGAGCTTTTTGAGGGCGATGAAGTCTTAAAAGAGAAAATTGAGAGGATATGCGTACAGAAGGATATAATATTAAAGCATCTGTATAATAAACCTGAAATAGATAAGAACGAGCTGTTAAATACGCTTCATGAGTATCGCGATATGATAGAGCCTTATGTCTGCGATACCGCGTTGTTCATACAGGAAGCTCTTAAAAACGGAAAAAATGTACTGCTTGAAGGACAACTCGGTACGCTTAAGGATACGGATTTCGGAATTTATCCTATGGTCACGTCATCATCGACCTTGGCTTCATACGGAGCGGTAGGAGCGGGAATTCCCGCTTATGAAATAAAAGACATTACGGCAGTAGTAAAGGCTTATTCGAGTGCAGTGGGAGCAGGCGAGTTTGTGAGCGAGCTTTTTGGAGAAGAGGCGGAGGAATTACGCTGCAGAGGAGGCGACGGAGGAGAATACGGGGCTACTACGGGACGACCTCGAAGAGTGGGCTGGTTTGACGCGGTGGCAAGCCGTTACGGAGTCAGAATGCAGGGAGCTACCGAAGTGGCGCTTACAGTGATAGATGTTTTAGGGTATCTTGATGAACTTAAAATTTGTGTAGGCTATGAAATTGACGGAAAAGTCACAAGAGATTTTCCGGTTACGGCTATGTTAAAAAAGGCTAAGCCGGTATATGAAACATTTCCGGGTTGGAAATGTGATATAAGGGGAATAAGGAGCTTTTACGATTTACCTGAAAATTGTATAAAATATATAGATTTCATTGAAAAAGAATTGGATGCGCCTATAACTATGATAAGTAACGGACCGGGCAGAGAGGATATTATCTATAGAGAGATGTAGACCGAATACTTGATACAGGAAAGGGGATGACTATGGAAAAAAAGATAGAAGAATTTTCCAAAGAGAAGTTCAAATTTGAGCTTCCAAAGCCGGTCTTTTCCCCCGCTTCTTTAAATATAACAGTAGGGACCGGAGCAAAGGCTGCCGGTTCTTTTAAAGTATCTTTATCGGAGGAGGACATCCTTAGGGGACTTAGGCTCAGAGGATATCTTACCTGTCTTGATTACAGAATGGAATTTGACGAGGTTTCTTTTGCCGGGCAGGAAAAAGAGGTAAGATATACCTTTGACGCTTCATTTATAGAAGCCGGCACAAGGCTTAGCGGAGTAATAAGACTTATAAGCGACTGCGGAGAGTACAGCATTCCGTATGAGGTGGAAGTGCGGAAAAAGAGCTTTGTTAAAGAAGATATTCTGTTGGAGGATTTATATCAGTTTGCCGCTTATGCTAAAGAAAATTCAAGGGAGGCGGTTAAACTCTTTTTTGATGACGGATTTGATGAAGTATTTTTGTCGGGAAAAGAGAAAGAAGCCCTGTTAAAAAGAGGGCTGAAATATAGTAAAAATAAATATCATGCTTTAGAGGAGTTTCTTTGCTATACAAAGATGAAACAGCCTGTAAGACTTACCGTGGAAAAAAGAAAAAATGATTATCATTTGGCGGGAAAGGCTGTTAAAGACAAGATAATAGTAAAAAAGAACAGTTGGGGATACTTTAGAGCGACAATAATAACGGAAGGAAATTATTTAATCGTAGATAAAACCGAGCTTACGCCGGCGGATTTTTCAGAGGATGAGTGTGAGCTTAATATAGAGCTGCGCGCTTTGCCGACATCCGTATCTAAGGCTTTTGGAAAAATAATCATACATACTGTTTATGAGGATATAGTAATAGACATAAATATGATAAATGTTTCCGCGGGAAGAAATGCCCTGACCGGAGAAAAAAGAAAATTCGCATATTTGAAAAAAATAATAAAAGATTATTTCCTGTATAAAACGGGCACAATCTCGGCAAAGGCTGCCGCTACGAGTGTAAGAGCCTCATTATACGGCATAGACAGCTCGGGAGAGAGCGGGGAAGTAAAGTATATAGGTATTTATCTTGATATATTGACGGGTAATGTTTCAGAAGCGAAGGAAGCGCTTAATTTGACAAAAAATGAAAGCGGCAATCTTTTGCTTGAAACGGCAAAGCTTTATCTTGAATTTTTGACGGCGGATGACGTGAATAAAAAAAGGATTGTAAAGAGTATAGAAGAAACGGCGGAAGTAAACGGATATATGCCTGCGTATTTTATTCTTTTACATACCGATGAGAGACTTATGAGCAATCCGGCCAAAAGACTCGGCGCGCTTATGAAGCTGTATGAGAGCGGAGCAAACAGTCCTTTTATATTTTTTGAGGCATGGAGTATATATAAAGAAAAGCCGGAACTTTTCGTAAGACTTGACGAGTTTTCAGTAAGGACGGTAAACTTTGCGATAAAAAACGGATTTTTCAGCAATAAGACTGTAAGAGAGAGATTTGTATATCTGGCGGCTTCAGTAAAGGAATATAATCCTGTTATTTTAAATGCTTTAAGGGAAATTTATAAAAAATGGGCAAAGGATGAGGTTATAACGGATATCTGCTTACAGCTTTTAAAAAGGAAAGAGAAACCTCTTGACGCGCATGAATGGTTCAGACTTGCGGTAAACAAAGGAATAAAGCTTACCGGTATTTTTGAGATTTATATGGATACCCTTTCGGAGGATTCGGACGAGCGGATAGAACCTGCCGCCTTCACATATTTTAAGTACGGGAACCAGTTAAATAATCGAAAAAAAGCGCTTATGTACTCCTATATGATAAGACATAGGGAGGAGCAGGATATCGCTCCGGTATATGAGGATTATATCGGGAAAATACAGGCATTTGCTTTAATGGAAATTGCCAAAGGAGAGATTAGCCGTCCTCTTGCGCTTATATATAAGGAAGTTATAAAGGATGATGAATTTGTAAAAAAATCAGCCTCAAAGCTTTCAAAAATAATTTTTAAGATTTGTTTTGACATAAATAACAAGAATATGACTTCGCTTATAACGGTAACGAAGGGAGTAAAGGCGGTAAAACCGATACCTATTCAGGACGGAACTTCTTTTGCGGACGAATGCGGGGCTTTGGTTTTTTTTCTTTTATCTGATACGGAGGGAAATTTTTATCCCGCGGAGAATTTTTCCGAACGTGAAAGGGTTATAAAGCACTACGAGTACATGGACATCTGTTATGAGGCGGGTGACAGAGGACTTCCGCTTACACTGGCTCTGTTTGATGAAAATGAGAAATATCATAAAGAAGTAAAGGAGCTTGTTGAGATATACAGAACTCTTTTAGAGAGCGGAGAGCTTGAAGAAGATTACAGACTGTATATAAAAAGCAGGCTTATTGAATATTACTTTGAAAGGGCGGAAATAGAGAAGTTTACGCCTTTGCTTGAGGATTTTGACTTTTTGAAGGTCACGCGCAAAGTAGGTCTCAGGCTTGCGGCTATAGCAATTTCGACCGATTTGTATCCGCTATCCGCGTTTGCCGTAAAATACACGGGTATAGATAATGTCGATATAAAGAAACTGCGGGGACCGGTGCTTTCACTGATTACAGGGGGAGAGATATCAGAGACCGATAGACGCTTTATGATATCCGCGACATTCAGGCTGATGATAGGCAAGAGAGCGGAAAAAGAGGTTTTAATTTGGCTCAGGGACAATTTTGAGGGAAGCGTTTCCGAGTTTAACGAGCTTTACAGAGAGATAAGAGACAATGATTTATTGACACCGAAATTTGCCGAACGCTTTTTGGAGCAGATGTTGTTTTCGGAGGAGCTTTCGGTAGAAACGGATAAAATATTTATTTATTATTACAGAAATGTGGAAAACGGGATTTTAGTAAAAGCGTTTTTGTCGTACGTTTTTTACGCATGGCTTGTAAAGGACAGAAGATTAAGCGAGTATTTTGAAAAAAGAGCTTATGAAGAAGCGATAAAAGGAAAAAACAGACTTCCGGCGATAAGTTATCTTAAGCTTTTAAGTAAGAAAATGAAGCTTTCAGTCGAAGAAAAGGAATTTGCCGGAGTTCATCTTGAAAAGCTTGCGGAGGAGGGAATAATACTTCCCTTTTATAAGAATTTTGTCAATAAATGCAGGATTCCGGCAGAAATAGAAAATCTGAATTTTGCAGTATGCATAGCGGATAACGAGGACGAAGTCAAAATTCATTACAGAGTAAACGCTCCGGGTGAGGAACAGGGCTTTACTACCGAATGGATGAAAAACGTGTATATGGGAATTTTTGTAAAGGAATTTCTGATTTTTGCCGATGAGGAAGCCCAGTATTATATATCCATAAAACGACGGGGAGAAGAAGAATTCAGACCGGTAAGCAGCGATAAACTGACTCTTGATATTCAGGAGTTGCTTGACAACGATATCTGCGTGAGTCTGTATTCTCAGATAAATATGATGTTTGTCGCGAAAGAGCTTGATGACACGAAAACCCTGCAGGAATATATGAAAAATTATGTAATTCAAAAGGAAGTGGTAAAGGGACTGTTTTCTTCTTTGGGAGAGAAAGGGGTAGACGCTTATGGCAGGTGACGGCGAGCTTATGGTAGGCGTCGATATATGCGCGGATTATACACAGCTGACCTACTTCGATCCTAAAAGACTTTTGCCGGAGTCGGTATGCAGATATAAAGACGAGGAGCAGTATCTTATACCTACAAGACTTGCTCTGAAATTAAAAAAACACGAATGGGTAATAGGCGATGAGGCTAAGGAAGCTTTAGACGATAGCGAAGAAGAGACGGAAGAGGTAAAGGATTTTTTAAAGTTTGTGTCGGAGAATAAAGAAGCGGTGATAGGCGGTGAATCTTACGGAGCGGGGCATCTGATGCAGATTTTTGTAAGGAGACTGCTCTATATATTAAATACATATTATCCGTATAACGACATTAAATATATCTGCTTTACCTTTGAAAGGGTGAAAAAGGAACTTGCGGAGGCAATGGCGGATATGGCTGAAAGATTGGCTTTAAGCAAGGATAAATACTGCCTTTTAAACCATGATGAGGCACTGCTTTATTATACGCTTAACCAGAAAAGAGAGCTTAGAATTAACGATACCGCCATGTTTGAATTAAATGATGACGGCATGTATCTCGGAATACTTGAGATAGATGACAGCACTGTACCTGTTACCGCGAAGATGGATAAAAAGTATATAAATAAAAATTTGACGAGAAAAATGGTGGAGGAGGACAGAGTTTCCGCGGCAACGGTATTCGGAAATCTTGCAGTACTTGCGGTTGAAAAGAAGATAATTTCCACAATATACGCGACAGGCAGAGGTTTTTGCGACTCATGGGCTGATAAGGAGCTTTCAAAACTTTCTCCCGGAAGGCATGTATTCAGAGGACAAAATCTTTTCGCAAAGGGAGCCTGCTTCGAGGCGAGAAACCAGAATGCGGGCAGAGAGGAAGAAGTCATATTTTTGGGAGAGGACAGAATTTCCGCAGGAGTTTCGATAATTGCGGTAAAGGACGGGAAGGAGCAGGAGACACTGCTTGTGGCGCCTACGCTTAAATGGTATGAGGCGGAAACTTCCGCAGACGTTATAGTAAGAGGAGAGGAAGAATTAAGCATAAAATTTAAGGACTTTGTAACGAAAAAAATAACCCAGAGGTTTTTGTCGCTTTCCGGAATAAATACGAAAAAAAGCGGTATAACAAGAATCAGACTGAATATAAAGTTTAAGGATAAGGATACCTGTATAGTAAAGGCCTCGGATTTGGGCTTCGGGAGCTTTGTTCCCACCACAAACAGAGTCTGGGAGTTAGTATGGGAAAAATAGTAATATGTAACGGCAGGCTTTCGGATAACCCTTATATAATACAGGGAACGGAGAGATGCTTGTATTCCTTCGAGGAAATTTGCTACTATGTAAGAACTAATATTTACGGTGTGGATATAGGCTTTTTTTCCGAAGAACTCATGAATTTTATAGAAGAAGAGCTGTGCCTTAAGGATATGGCGGATAAGCTGCGAAAGCTTTTGCAGGGCGGCTTCGGTCTTAAAGATGTTATTACGGCGCTTTTGTGCGGTACCGATTTATATGATAAGGATGAGATTGTAGAAACTTTAGCGCTTATAGACAGCATTTCCGGTATGGAAAGCTGGGAAAGACGGGCGCATATAGGCTACAGATTTCTTAAAGAAGAAAAATATCTTTCGGCTTTAAAGTGTTTCAGAGGGATTTTAAAGGAGGAAAGCCTTTCGGAAAAGGATTACGGTGAGGTGTTAAAGGAAATGGGAGTCTGCTATATTTACACTTCATCCTTTAAGTCGGCGGCGGACTGTTTTTATAAGGCTTATATGCACAACAGAAACAGGCAGTCACTTTTTCTCACGCTGCTTTCATTAAAGCTTGGCGATCTGGAAAAGGAATTTGATGAAAAGGCGGGGAGTTTTCCGGAGGATGACCCTATAATAAAGGAAGTAAACGAGATGTGGGAGGCGGCTAAAGAAAAGGCGCTTTTGAGCAGTGAATATAAGGAACTTGAAAGTATATTCGAGTTAACCAGGTCAAATAAAATTAAAGAGGGTTACGAGAAAACGGAGCAAAAGCTCAGCGAATTTAAGCATGAGTATAGGGAGGGAAGCCGTAATGGGCTTGTTTCATAAGAAAGAAAAGGCGGAAAGCGCTGCGGAAGGAAACAGCAGAGAGCTGATAGTGGAGATTTGCGAAACTGTAGATAATGCCAATGTGCAGATTGAGCTTATAAAAAAGGAATACGAAGAAGTAAACGATTTTTTGCAGGACGCGGGTATTATTGCGGGGCTTCCCGAAGAAGTAAAGGCGGAGCTTATGGAGAGCGCCGAACATTTGATTTCTTTAAGGCGGGATATGTCGGAGTTAAGCAAAAAGCGTACCGAGCTTACTGAATTTCAATTCGGCATAATGGAGAGATACGAGGATATAATTCCGTCCGAAATAGAGAGACTTAAAAAAGAGGAGGAATATAGAACCCTGATTAAGGATGATTTAAGAAAACTGGCAGGAGAAAAAGGAGTTTTAAGGCATGAAGCGGACAGCGAAGCATACAGGGCAAAGTTTTTGATAAAATTAGGTATAATATCGGGTATAGTTATAGGGCTTTTGCTTATCATGTACCTGCTTTTATATATGGTTTTCGATACCTTTGCCGATATTCCGTTTTTACTGACGATAGCGGGAGGAATTTTTGTTACGGGATATATTTTCTTTGAGACGGACAGAAATAAGAAGGCTATTAAGTTAAACGTAGCGAAGATGAACAGGCTCACTCTTTTGACAAATAAGGTAAAGGTGAAGTACATAAATCAGACAGCGTCTTTAGACTACAGTAACGACAAGTATGCTATAAATAATGTAAGGGAGCTTGAATATCGTTTCGAGAAGTATAAGGCGTTTAAGGCGGATGAGGCAAAGAGGAAGAAAACCTCGGGAAGCTATGATTTTTTAAATGCAAAATTCAAGCAGACTCTTGAGGATTATCATATTCATGATCCTGAGGTTTGGTCGTATCAGGCGGGAGCTATAATAGACAAGAAGGAGATGGTGGAGATAAGGCACAAGCTTAACGAGCGCAGAAAGAAGTTAAGAGACGGGCTTGATTATAATATGAAGATTGTGGAAGGCTGCATAGAGAAGTTAAAGAAGTTTATGGAAAAGAATCCGAATGAAAGCAGGATGATTTCGGAGTTGCTTGAGGTGTATGGAATAAAAGGGGAGTAGAAATAGAAATGCCGACGTTAACTATGCTTTTCAGAGTGACTATTTAAATCGAAGCAAGAATCTAATCGAGATGCTGTTAGGCATAAATTGTAGCAAGGATTTAACTGCAATGATGTTAAGTTGTAATTTGCTGTAAATCGGCATTTCATTATGAATAAATTTTTTTGAGGTTTATAAGGCTTGCGGAGCTGTTTTGAAGAAGCAAATCGGCAAGGGTGATGGCGGTCATGGCTTCAACCACTACAACGGCACGGGGAACTATAACGGGATCGTGCCGTCCTTTTATGCTTATTTCTACGTTTTCGCCGGAGTTATTTACGGTATGCTGAGGAAGCCCTATTGACGGGGTTGGTTTAAAGGCGGCTCTTATCAAAAGGGTACTGCCGTCGCTCATACCTCCTAAGGTGCCGCCGGAATGATTGGTTGATTTTTTTATATGTCCGTTTTCTGCAAAGAAACTGTCATTGTTTTCGGAACCGTAAGCAAGCGAAGCCTTAAAGCCGTCTCCTATTTCTACTCCTTTTACCGCGCCGATTGAGAGCACGGCTTGACCTAACTTTGCGTCAAGTTTATCAAAAACGGGTTCGCCGAGTCCTGCCGGAAGCCCTGTCACAAAGCATTCTACGATACCGCCCGCCGAGTCTTTTTTTTCTGTCGTTTCGGAAAGAAAGGCGACAGCTTTTTCGGTGCTTTCCTCATCAGGCATAAATAAAGGGCTGTTTAGAATTGTTTCTTTTGTTATATTCTCTCTATGTGAGATAACGGAATCGGGCAAGGCTATATTTCCTATGGAATAGGTATAGGCGGTTACTTCTATGTTAAACTCCTTTAAAAGCTTTGCGGCTATACTTCCTGCAGCTACTCTCGCGAGAGTTTCTCTGCCGGAGCTTCTGCCGCCGCCTCTGTAGTCCCTGAAACCGTATTTTTTATCAAAGGCATAGTCGGCATGTCCCGGTCTGTAAACCGAAGCTGTTTCGTCATAATCAAAGGAGTGCTGATCTTTATTCATCACCATAAGAGAAATGGGAGTGCCGGCGGTTTTTCCCTCAAAAACGCCGGAGAGTATTATAATCTCGTCGGCTTCGCTTCGAGGCGTGGTAAATCTGTTTTGCCCGGGCTTTCTTCTTTTCATATAAGGAGCTATATCATCCTCGCTTAAGGAAAGCCCCGCCGGACAACCGTCAACCGTGACTCCCAGAGCCTTTCCGTGTGACTCTCCCCATGTTGTTACCCTGAACAATGTACCGAAACTTGAACCTGCCATATTTATACCCCTGTATTCGGATTAAAATTATCGGTTACCGATTTTAATAGAGTTTAGCAGAAAGAGGGAGGGAATACAAGAATGTGAAGTTAAGATTGAAGGAGGAGAAACCGATATATATAACAGATAGTACCGGTACGATGGCGTGGAGAATGCTTTCTATTGCTATTTGTGACACCGCTTGGCAGCGAAATGGAGATTATTATGAAAATAAACAACAATATCACACCCGTTGAACAAACCGAAATGAGAACACAGGCATATACTCCGCTCTCTAAGGAAGATATAAAAAACGAGAACACACTCGCCGCAAGCGTAGAAATTTCAAAAGCCGGGTTTGATAAGCTTAATGAAAAGCCTGAATCCAAGCCTAAAACTATGGACGAATTGCGTGAAGAGTTAAGACATAAGATTTTTAATAGGGTAGACCGTAATTATGATATATATGACTTCGCTCCTTTAATGGACAAGGTGGAAAAGACTCTTCAGGATTATTCAAAACTGTATAAGGAGGAAGAAAAAAACTTCGGTGAAATATATGTAAAAGATTCATCAGCCGAGGGAGGAAAAAGGCTTCTTACCAAGCGTGAATATATGGGGATGCTAAGTGATGCTTTTGACAAATACGTTGACTATTTTATTGAAAAAGAAGAGAAAATGCAGGAGAGCAGAAAGGAAATGTTGGCGGAGCTTAGCAATTATTATTCTCTTGATGAAACCGAGTCTGAAAAGCAGGACAGACTGGAAAGAATAAGAATACTCAGACGACTGATAAAGATAAATGAAGCGCCTGAGGGGCTTGCGTCTATGATGAGGAGAGCCGCGCGGGGCATTGAAAGCGGAGACAGTGAAAGGGAAACCAAAAAATATCTTTTGGACTGTTTTGATAAAAACGCAGGTTGATTATATGGGTATGCTTTAAAGCGGAGCAGGGGAACTATCCCCTGCTCGATTAAAAAATATTATCTCAGAAGTATATATTCTTTTATTTCGGAAATCATGCTATCCGCATCGGTATTTTTTTGCAGAAAACCAAAATTTTATCGAAGGTTTGTAAAAGAGGGTCATCGGCAATTTCTATTATTTTTTTCTCCGTGCCTGCCGCAATAGCTAAAGCAATCAAATCGCTGTCGGACGCCGTTTCTCTTACATCTTCATAATTATACTCCCGACTTGCGGATAAATATTCTTTTTCTTTAACAGTTTCCTTGAAAATTAAATCTAAAATGATAATTTCTTTACTTTTCAACATGAGATTTACATCCTTTAATATATAGAATTTGTACCGTTAATGAAAAAATGCGGAAACTCAAGCATGAAGTTAATATTGTAGCGAAAAAACCGATATATAATTATAAGGAATGTAAGTGTTTTAACCTGAGAACCAATAGGATAAGCAGGGAGGCTATATGAAAATAAACAACAACATCACACCCGTTGAACAAACCGAAATGAGAACGCAGGCATATACTCCGCTCTCTAAGGAAGATATAAAAAACGAGAACACACTAGCCGCAAGCGTAGAAATTTCAAAAGCTGGGTTTGATAAGCTTAATGAAAAGCCTGAATCCAAGCCTAAAACTATGGACGAATTGCGTGAAGAGTTAAGACATAAGATTTTTAATAGGGTAGACCGTAATTATGATATATATGACTTCGCTCCTTTAATGGACAAGGTGGAAAAGACTCTTCAGGATTATTCAAAACTGTATAAGGAGGAAGAAAAAAACTTCGGTGAAATATATGTAAAAGATTCATCAGCCGAGGGAGGAAAAAGGCTTCTTACCAAGCGTGAATATATGGGGATGCTAAGTGATGCTTTTGACAAATACGTTGACTATTTTATTGAAAAAGAAGAGAAAATGCAGGAGAGCAGAAAGGAAATGTTGGCGGAGCTTAGCAATTATTATTCTCTTGATGAAACCGAGTCTGAAAAGCAGGACAGACTGGAAAGAATAAGAATACTCAGACGACTGATAAAGATAAATGAAGCGCCTGAGGGGCTTGCGTCTATGATGAGGAGAGCCGCGCGGGGCATTGAAAGCGGAGACAGTGAAAGGGAAACCAAAAAATATCTTTTGGACTGTTTTGATAAAAACGCAGGTTGATGATACGGCTGTGCTTTAAAGCGGAGTGGAGAATGGGATGTAGCCTTAATTACTTGGGCACGGGTCTTATTCTCCGTTTTTAGACTGTATTTGCAAAATTCTCCGAACTTATCGACTTTAAAAACTCTCCAAACTGTGGTAGACTGGTTAGCGGTATAAAACCGTTATGGAGGTAAATAGATATGGACGTTAAGGAAAAGCTTAAAAATTTAAGAGAGAGAATGGCAAGAGAGGGAATTGATATGTACGTGATTCCTACCGCCGATTTTCATGAATCCGAGTATGCGGGGGAGCATTTCGGAGTAAGAAAGTATGTGTCGGGGTTTACAGGATCGGCGGGTACTTTGGTTGTAGGAAAAGACGAGGCGGCGCTCTGGGCGGACGGCAGATATTTTATACAGGCGGAAAGGCAGCTTAACGGCAGCACGATAGAGCTTATGCGCATGGGAAACGAGGGAGTGCCTACCATCGAAAAATATATTGAAGATAAGATGCCCGAAAAAGGAAATTTAGGTTTTGACGGCAGGGTAATAAATTCCTCGCTCGGACTTAAATTTGCCGAGATTTTGGCTAAAAAAGAAGCGAAAATAAAATATGATAAAGATTTGGTAAATGAGTTTTGGGATGACAGACCGGCCCTTTCAGCAAAACCCGCGTTTTTCCTTGAAGAAAAATATTCCGGCAGAAGCGCTGCCGACAAGCTTTCTTTTGTAAGAAAATCTATGGAAGAAAACGGGGCGGACACTTTTATTCTCACTTCGCTTGATGATATAGCATGGCTTTATAATATGAGGGGTGACGATATTCCGTGCAATCCCGTAGTGCTTTCTTATACTGTAGTATTTAAAGATAAGGCTGTGCTTTTCTTGAATGAGAGCGTGCTTAACGAAAGACTGAGAGAGGAATTCGCTAAAAATAACGTGGAGATTAAGGCTTATAACGATATTTACGATTATGTAAAAAGCCTTGATAAAAATAGCAAAATTCTCCTTGATTTAAATAAGGTAAACTATAAGATTTACGGGAATCTGCCTGAAAACGCGGAAAAAATAAACAAATTAAATCCGACCGTTCCCGAGAAGGCTAAGAAGAATAGGACTGAAATTGAAAATATAAGAAAATCTCACGTTAAGGACGGAGTAGCGGTATGCAAGTTTATTTTCTGGCTTAAACGGAATGTGGGTAAAATAAAAATTACAGAGATGAGCGCGGCTCAGTACCTTGAGGACAGAAGAAGGGAGCAGGAGGGCTTCATAGAGCCGTCCTTCGATACGATAGCCGCCTACAACGCCAATGCGGCAA
This sequence comes from uncultured Catonella sp., assembly GCA_963545085.1. Lineage (GTDB taxonomy): Bacteria > Bacillota > Clostridia > Lachnospirales > Lachnospiraceae > Catonella. The sequence goes on from CAUUHV010000006.1 coordinate 44,158, forward strand.
TGATGCACTACAGCGCGACACCGGAGCATGACGCGGAGCTTAAGCCTGAGGGACTTTTTCTTGTGGACTCGGGCGGTCAGTATTATGAGGGAACTACGGATATTACGAGAACGATAACCCTCGGAGCGGTTCCTGATGAATGGAAAAGGGATTACACTCTTACTTTGAAGGGAAATATGAATCTTGCGAATGCCAGATTCTTATACGGCTGTACCGGAATAAATCTTGATATTCTAAGTCGCGGTCCGCTCTGGAATATAGGAATAGACTATCGCTGCGGCACCGGACACGGAGTAGGGTATCTTTTGAATGTACATGAAGCGCCTAACGGTATCAGATGGAGGGTAGTACCTGAGAGAAACGACAGCGCAGTGCTTGAGGAAGGCATGGTTACGAGTGACGAGCCGGGTGTTTACACGGAGGGCAGCCACGGAATAAGAATAGAGAACGAGTTGCTTTGCAGGAAAGATATAAAGAATGAGTACGGGCAGTTTATGTCATTTGAAACCGTCACATACGTACCTATAGATAAGGAAGTGATAGATCTTAAATATCTTGAAAACCGGGATATAGAGCAGATTAACGACTATCATAAGATGGTATATGAGAAGATATCTCCTTATTTTGAAGGGAAAGAGGCTGATTGGCTTAAAGAGGCTTGCGCTCCGCTTGTGAGATAATAGAAGACAAGCGGGTTTAAAAAAGACTTGTCCATAATGTCGGGGCGTAATAAATACATAAAGTAACAAACAGCAGTTAACACAAATACCTGGGAGGAGAGCTCTCAGGTATTTTTATCTTTACAAACTGATTGTCTATGCCACAATAGTTTCATCCCAAAAACTTACTTTTCTGCACCATATAAGATATTTTTGTGACGATTCTTAACGGCATGAATTTTGCAACTACCGCAAGCAGATGCGTAAAAGAGTCTGAAAATACGATTTCCTTTTTTGCGAACAAAGCGTTTAACGCTCTTACGGCACATTTCCTCGGTGTCGCCACGGCAAATTCCCTGCTTGCGCCTGCAGTCTTAAAAAAGCCCGTTTTCATAGGACCGGGGCACATTGTAGTTATATGCGCCTTGCGCCCGGAATGTCTCATTTCCTCGTTTACAGCGGTTGAAAGTCTAAGTACATAGGCTTTTGAGGCATAATAAGAGGAGAGCAGAGGACCGGGCATAAAGGAAGCTATACTCGCTATATTTAATATGAAGCCGTCATTTCCCGATTTTATGTAAGACTTTGTAAGAATAGTAAGAGCCGTTATATTTGTGTTTACAAGCTCGGTCTCCTTCCCGAAAGGTATTTCCTCAAATTTCCCTAAATTTCCGAAACCCGCGTTATTTATAAGTATCTTTACGGGGGCTTTAAAGCAAAATTCAGAAAATTTTATTGCTTCTTCGGGGACGGAGAGGTCGGCGGTGTAAACGGTTACTGAAACTCCGTATTTTCTTTCGATTACCGTTTTTAAAGCATTTAATCTGTCCTCTCGCCTTGCCGTTATTATTAAATCATATCCTGCTTTTGCAAGAAGCCTTGCAAATTCGATACCCATGCCGCTGCTTGCTCCTGTTATCACCGCTCTCATTTTTTCCTCCGTAATTATAAGATTTAATTATTATTCGTATTTATGGCAGGTATGCCTTTTTGTTATAAAACGAGCCTTTATTTTTCCTGTTTTCTGCCGTCAAAATGAATTCTCGCGCCTAAATAATCGTCTATCTCCCTTATATCCGCCTCCTTTGAAATTCCGTTAAGCACCAAATCAAGGGAAGCCGCCATGTTATTAAGCATACCTTCGGTTACAGTCTCCGACATCGCTCTCAGAATATTTCTTTTTTTATTAAAATCGGTTTCATCTAAAAATTCCATGAAAAGAGCCGAGTTTTTTTCTCCGTGTTTACCGGACGAAGCCTTTTCGGAGATATGCGGAGTTTCTTCCGCCCCGGTGACTGAAATAGCGGAATCCGTACTTGCTTTGTCTTCTCCGACTTTTTTTATAAGAGAGCTTCTGTCAACTTTTGTAAAGCGATATTTAGTGACGGCTTCGGGATATTTTTTTATATCAAGCTCCTCCGTAAAATTTGAAAGAGGTCTTGCGTAGGTCTTATAATCGCCGTAAAGAGAGCGGTAAATTATAAGACTTTCCCCCGTTTCACTATGTATTGCCGTAGTCACTATCTGATATAAACCGCCTTTAAAATGCCTGTATATATCTTCGGGAAGCGGCATGTTGATATTATTTTCAGTCATTGTATTTCCTTTCCTGTATACAATTATAATTGTATTTTATCATATTAACGAATATGGAGACATTATATCACAGAATGCAGTAAATATGCAGACTTTTTAAAACTTATTTCTCATAGTGTACGCTAAGGCTTGACATTTGTCTTTATGGCAAATATAATATCAAGCATCGGATTAAGAGAGAGTAGGCTCGAACGAATCGGGACGCAAATGAAATCTGAAAATTAAATTACAGGAGGATTGGTTATGAAGAAGAAAAAGCTTTTAAGTCTTTTACTCACCGGCGCTATGGTTTTTGCGCTTGCGGCCTGTGGAAACAATTCCGCTTCAACCGAGGGAGATGCTTCAAGCGGCAGTTCCGACAAGGCTTCAAGTAATATGTCAAGCGGAATGACAAGCAGTACGGGAAGCGGTACAAGCGAGGCTTCCGCTACGGAGGATGAGACCCCTGTTGAGGGAGGACAGCTTGTTATAGGTGACGGTACACAGTCAAACGGAGATATTTATCCTAACTGGACAAATAACTCTTCGGATAAGGCGGTTTACGATTTGACTTTCGGTTACTCTATTTCGGCTATTGACCAGAGAGGCGAATTTGTCCTCAATAAAATGGTTGTAAACGAAAGCGATATCAAAAAGACGGTAAACGATGACAAGACAATAACTTATGATATAAAAATTGCTGAAGATCTTAAGTGGAGTAACGGAGATAAGATAACGGCAAAGGATTATGTATTCCATATACTTTATTTCTCAAATCCGGTACTTGTAGAGTTTGGAGCTTCCGATGTGGCGGCAGGACAGTTCTATGAAGGATACAACGAGTATAATGAAGGAAAGACCGATGTATTTAAGGGAGTAAGACTTTTAGGCGATTATGAGTTTTCTCTTACAGTATCGGCAGAATATAATCCTTATTTCTATGAGCTTTATCCTCTTGCAACGATACCTTCTTATGCAAAGGGTTGGCTTCCTGAAGGAATTGATGTGGCAGATGACGGAGAGGGAGCGCATTTCACGGGCGATTTCTCGTCTAAGAATGACAAGCTTAAGGAAAAAGCCAAAAACTACCGTATGAATTTTGATGCCTACAGCGGTCCTTATATGAAGGAAAGCTATGATGAAACCTCAAATACCTATACTTTAAAGAGAAATCCTGAGTATAAGGGTAATTTTGAGGGACAGAAGCCATATATCGACACTATTATATATAAGCATGTTCAGGATAAGACACAGATGGACGAGCTTGCTACCGGAAGTGTAGACATTCTCAAAGGAATGGCTTCGGGTGACGAGATAAACTCCGGTCTTGATCTTGTAGCGAAAGGAACTCATAATTATTTCGATTATCCGAGAAACGGATTCGGAAAGCTCACATTTGTTTGTGACAGAGGACCTACACAGTTTATAGAGGTTCGTCACGCAATCGCTTATCTTCTTGACCGTAACGAGTTCGCCAAGACATTTACAGGCGGACACGGCTCGGTTGTGGACAGCGATTACGGTCTTGCTCAGTGGATGGTTGAGGATAGAGAAGACGCTATAGCTGCTCTTAATAAGTACAGCTACTCTCTCGACAACGCCATCGCCGAACTTGAAAAAGGCGGTTGGACACTTGGTAAGGACGGAAAAGAGTATAAGGGTGAGGGAATTCGTTATAAGAAGCTTGATGACGGAAAGCTTATGCCTCTTACAATAGAATGGTGTTCTTCCGAAAATAACCCTGTTTCCGATCTTCTTGCAACCACTCTTGTAAACGGACCGGATATTAAAAAAGCCGGAATGGAAATCAAGCAGACGACTGTTACCTTTGATGAGCTTATAAATAACCTGTATCAGTTGAAAGAAAATGACTTCAATATGTATAATCTTGGAGCCGGATTCATTCCTGTTTTTGACCACAGCAACGAGTATAAGGTAGATCCTAAGACAAAGAAGCCGGGTCCTGCGAACAAGAACCAGATAAATGATGTGGAGCTTTCCAAACTTGCTAAGGATATGACTCTTATTGATTCTCAGAATAAGGAAGAGTTCCTTGATAAGTGGGTAGCTTACGAGCAAAGATGGAATGATCTGCTTCCTGATCTTCCTCTTTACTCAAACCAGTATCATGATTTCTTTACAAACCGTCTCCACGGATATAAGGGAATCAAGGATGGTGTATGGGGAATGGTTGATCAGCTTTCATATTGTTGGGTTAAGTAATTAAAAACGGAAGCGCCAAAGAAATATACTTGCGGATTTGTATAAAATCTCATAAAATAAGACTTTGGGAGTATTGCTACAGATATATTCGGGACCTCAGTCCGGGAAAAATCTTTCCCGGACTTTGTCCCTGTTATAAGAGTATTTCTGCTTACTGCACTGAGGATGGGAATCGGTGCCTTTTTTGCCGATTTTGTTACCGTCCTGTATGCAGTGAACAGAAATGAAACTATTAAAAAACGAAGGTAGGTAAGGAATATGCTGAAGTACATAATTAAGCGAATCCTTTACATGGTATTTGTGTTTTTTTCCATGTCAATTTTGATTTTTGCCCTGTATAACGCCATTCCGGGAGATCCGGCAATGGTTCAGGTGGCGCCTCAAAGGGATAAACTGACAGCCGAACAGTTTGACAGAGTTTATCAGAACACGAGGAAGCAGTTGGGACTTGATGACCCTGTGGTGATTCGATATGGCAAGTGGATAAAAACCGTGGTTATGCTTAATTTCGGAGATTCTCTTATTTATAGGCAGCCTGTAACCAAGGTTTTGGTAGAACCTATGAAAAATACTGTGTTTTTAAATCTTCTGGTTACCTTCATTGCCCTGCTTATTACCATACCGCTCGGTATTTTTTGTGCCGTAAGGAAGTTCTCGAAGTTTGATACTGTTGTGCAGGTGCTTACAATTGTCGGCTACAGCTTGCCTGTATTTATCTTTGCGCTTATTTTCATCTATGTATTCGCGGTGAATTTGCAGTGGCTTCCGGTATCCGGTATGAACACGCCGAATTTCAAGGGGACTGCTTTAGCGGTTTTTCTTGACAGAGTAAAATATATGATTCTTCCTACAATGGTACTTACCATGGCGGCTTTGGGAGGAATGACAAGATATGTGCGAGCCGCTATGATAGACGCTCTCAGAATGGACTACGTAAGGACGGCGAGGGCAAAAGGGCTTAAGGAAAGAGTTGTTATCTATTCTCACGCTTGGAGAAATGCTCTTCTTCCTATAATAACCCTTATAATAAGCTGGTTTATAGCCATATTCACAGGCTCTATTATAACGGAGTCCATATTCGCCCTTAACGGAATGGGAACCGTATATCTTAAAGCTCTTAACGGACTTGATTACAATCTTGCGATGGGGATACAGATGTTTTATATAGCGGTTTCTCTTATAGGAAATCTTGTTATAGACTTAAGCTACGGTATAGTTGACCCTCGAATCAGAATTTCAAAGTAAGGAGGAGATAGATATGTCGGATAAAAAAAGAAAACGCGCCTCCTTATTAAAGAGGCTGCTGTTACCGAGAAATGAGATAGAGAAGCAGGATCTTGACATTTTTAAAGAAGAACAGATGCAGTCGCCGGGACGGACGGTGCTGCGTAATTTTCGCTCAAATAAGCTTGCCATGGCGGGACTTATAATTTTCCTCTGTATATTTTTATTTGTACTCATTGCTCCGCTTATTGTAAAGCAGGATCTTTCGTATCAGGAAAACACCCAGATAAATCTTGCTCCGGGTTTTGATATGATGGATGTACCGAGCGCATTAAACGGCAAGGCTATTGATATATCGGTAGGTCCGAGCTTCTCGGTCGGAGTAAGCAAGACGGGCGGGCTTTATATATGGGGAAAACCTCAGGTGCTTCCTAACGTAAACCTCAGAAAGTTCCCTAAGGAGGTTAAAGGAAAGAAGTTTGTAAGAGCGGCGGCGGGGTTTGATCATATAGTAGCTGAAACCACCGAGGGTAAGCTCATATCATGGGGTAACTCAAGACTTAAGCAGACAGAGATAAATTCGGATTTCGAGTATGATGACGGGAAGGTGGTACAGCTTGCCGCAGGTTATCAGATTTCCGCAGCTGTTATGGATAACGGAAATGTTTATCCTTGGGGAAATACAAGTGTAAATGATGTTAAAGTAAAGAATAAGTATCAGGGAACTATAGCAAAGGTTGCTTTTACAGGCGATGCTATGATAGGTCTAACTAAGAACGGTGCCGTAGTTTATTTAGGTAAAAATGATACCGCTATGGCTAAAATTCCGGAAGAATTAAACGCTCATGTTGTAGATATAGCTGCAACGGCAGTGACTGCGGCGGCTCTTCTTGATGACGGAAGAGTTGTTGTTTGGGGAAATATAAAGAACGGAGAAAATGAGATTCCGGAAACAAAATCTAAGATAATATCCATTTCAGGCGGACGTTATCACTATACAGGAGTGCTTGAGGACGGTTCCGTAATTTCATGGGGTAAAAATAATTTTGGACAGACGGATGTTCCTTCTTCGCTTAAATCCGGCGTGACAAAGGTATTTACGGGCTACTATCAGAACTATGCTCTTCTTAAGGATGGTACTGTAAAGACCTTCGGACTTAAGGGATATCTTTTCGGTACGGATGATCTTGGAAGAGATTTATTTAATCGTATAGTAAACGGTGGAAAAATGACCATGACAATGGGAGCCGTGGCGGTTATAATCTCTACCATTATAGGAGTTATAATAGGCGGTATTTCAGGTTTTTTCGGTGGAGCCGTGGATCTTGTACTGCAGCGTATTACGGAGATGGTTTCATCAATACCTTTCCTGCCGTTCGCGATGATTCTTTCTTCCATAGTGGGAGGAAAGCTTCCTGAAAATACACGAATTTTTATGATAATGGTTATACTCGGCGTGCTTTCATGGACGAGTCTTGAAAGGCTTGTAAGGGCGCAGGTGCTTGCGGAGCGTGAGCAGGAATTTGTAACCGCCGCGAGGGCGATGGGAATTAAAGAGCTTACAATTGTATTTAAGCATATAATACCTAATGTTATTTCGGTAATAATAGTTACAGCCACACTTGATTTTGCTACCTGTATGCTTACGGAGTCTTCACTTTCTTTCTTAGGTTTCGGTGTAACCCTCCCGAGACCTACATGGGGGAATATGCTTAACGGCTGTATAAATTCGGTAGTTATAAGAAGCTACTGGTGGAGGTGGGTGCTTCCGTCCGTGCTCCTCGGAACCTGCTGTATATGTATCAACCTTATAGGTGACGGTCTTAGAGATGCCATTGATCCTAAGTCTAATGAAAGGTAGGTAAGAGAAGTGGAAGAAAATAAATATTTACTTGAATTACAGGATTTACATACCTTTTTTAAAACCAAAAAGGGAACTGTCAAGGCTGTAAACGGAGTTACCTATCATGTGGAAGCGGGAAAGACCCTTGGCGTTGTAGGAGAATCCGGAAGCGGAAAGAGTGTTTCGGCAATGAGCATTCTTAAGCTTCTTGACGGAAACGGCAAAATAGCGAGCGGAAAAATAATTTTTGGCGGTAAAGACTTGGCTGAGCTTTCAGTAAGCGAAATGTGCAAGGTAAGAGGAAATGAAATATCGGTTATTTTCCAAGAGCCTATGACGAGCCTTAATCCTATTTTTACGATAGAAAGACAGCTTTCGGAGCCTTTTATCATTCACCAGAATTTGTCAAAGAAAGAGGCTAAGAAAAAAGTTGTCGAGATGTTAAGTGCAGTTAAAATTCCTAATCCTGAAGCGGTGGCAAAGCAATATCCGCATCAGCTTTCCGGAGGAATGAGACAGCGCGTTATGATAGCCATGGCGCTTGCCTGCAGACCTAAGCTTCTTATAGCGGACGAGCCTACAACAGCGCTTGACGTTACAATACAGGCTCAAATCCTTAAGCTTATGAACGACCTTAAAAAGGAAAACGGAACCTCGATTCTTTTTATTACACATGACCTCGGTGTAATAAATGAAATGGCGGACGATGTGGCTGTAATGTACTGCGGACAGGTCGTGGAAATGGCAAATGCAAAAACCATTTTCACCGACGGGGTTTATTCTCATCCTTATACGGAGGGGCTTATGCTCTCCATTCCTCGGCTTGATACTCCTTCGGGAGTAAGGCTTGAGGCTATTCCGGGAGCTGTTCCTCATCCTCTTGACCTGCCTAAGGGCTGTAAGTTCGCTCCTCGCTGCAAATACGCTACGGCAAAATGTCATGCGGAGGAACCTGCTTTAACCGAGGTTGAGCCTGAACATCAGGTGAGATGCTTCTATCCGGAGAAAAAGGAGAGAAGAAATGCAAAATAAAAAGAATAAAGAAAATAATGTGCTGCTTCATATAGAGGATTTAAAGCAGTATTTCCCTATTAAAAAAGGCTTCGGTGAGAAGCAGAGATATGTAAAGGCTAATGACGGCATATCAATAGATATAAGAGAAGGAGAAACCTACGGTCTCGTAGGAGAGTCGGGTTGCGGAAAATCCACCCTCGGAAGGGTTATTTTGCAGCTTTATAAGCAGACTGCGGGACGTACCATGTATTACGGCAGAGATTTGGACGACCTCGCTCCGGGCTATGTGGCTGAAACCTTAAAGAAGCTTACCGAACTCAAAAAAACATGGGAAAAGCTTACTGCGGAGGAAGCCGAGGCGGTAAAGAAGAATGAAGAGGCTTCTACGGATGAGGAAAAGTTTGTCGCGCTCGAGCATTTAAACGAGGCAAAGAAGAATACAAAGGATGCTTATCTTTCGATTGTAGAGCTTATAGGAGGCTTCTTCGTATTAGATGATTTTTCTGAAATATCTTCTCTTTTGCTTGAGGAGCACCATCATGCCGCGGCAATTTTCGATTCTAAAGAGAAGGAACAGAAGCTTCAGAAACAGTATGACCTTAAGCCTAAAGAAGCTTTAAGAAATAAAATTGATAAACTTCAGGAGACAAGGCACTCTGAGGAAAATGAGCTTAGTAAGATAAGAAAGAAAATAGAGGAAAAGCGTAAAGAGGTAAGCTCTCATCCCGATTTTGAAAAACATGAGAAATACAGAGACGGCGGCATAAATTTAGCAAAGCTTAAGGACAAGGAAATCAGGCTTTTAAGAAGCGATTTGCAGCTTATTTTCCAAGATCCTTATTCATCGCTTAATCCTCGAATGACCGTAGGTCAGATAATCGGAGAGGGTTTACTTGCCCATGATATGTTTGATAAAAATGACGGGAAGATGCAGGACTATGTACTTAAGGTAATGGAGGATTGCGGCCTTGCGTCGTATTTCCTTCACAGATATCCTCATCAGTTCTCGGGCGGACAGCGTCAGAGAATAGGCATAGCCCGTTCGCTTGCGGTAAAACCTAAATTTGTGGTATGCGATGAGGCTGTTTCGGCTCTTGACGTTTCCATACAGTCGCAGGTTATAAATCTTCTCCTTGACCTCAAGGAAAAGAGTGATCTTACCTATTTGTTTATTTCACATGACCTCAGCGTAATTAAGTATATTAGCGACAGGGTAGGAGTTATGTACCTTGGAAACATGGTGGAAGAAGCCGATACGGAAGAGCTTTACGCCAATCCGAGCCATCCGTATACTGAGGCTCTGCTTTCGGCGATTCCTACTACAGATGTGGATCATGACAAAAAGGAAACAATTCTTATAGAAGGAGATATACCGAGTCCTATAAATCCTCCTAAGGGCTGCAAGTTTCACACAAGATGTCGCTACTGTACCGAAATATGCAAGCATGTGACTCCTGTTTTTGAAGAAGTTGCGCCGGGACACAGGGTAGCCTGCCATCATAAATTAGGCAAGTATGGAGAAAATAACTGATGTTTTTCGAAAAGAAGCTAAGAAGAAGCTTTGAAACACAAAAGTATATAAACGATGAAAAATTCGGAGCGGAAGATAAGGACGAAGATAAAACCGGAGAGAGACTTAAATTGGAGCCTAAAGATATTTTGGCAATGATAATTTCCGCGGTAATAGTGTTTTTTCCCTTGCTTCTGATTATCAGTATTATTATGTTTCTACTGACATTGAAATAAATATAAAGGCGGCTTTTGTTTAAGAAGCTGCCTTTTTGCTGTAACGAAATCAAGAAAGTCATGATTGGGCTATGCTGTATTTTTATAGCTGATATAACGAAAATTTAGTTACAGAAAATAAGAATAAAAGTGAAAATGCTGTTTTTAGCACGTAATAAATAATTTAAAGGCTGAAAGTAAAATGAAAAATTGATTGCATCATTGTATGCAATTATACAAAGGTCTTTTAAAACTATTGACAGTCAAAATCCGTCTGTTTATACTGTGAAAAAGATTTAAGAAAACGAAAAATAGCAGATTGGCACAACCCGAGGAGGAAAGATTATGTCATACGTTGATGAGGTACTTGAAAGGGTAAGAAGTAAGAGTTCTCATGAGCCGGAATTTATACAGGCGGTAGAAGAAGTTTTGGAGTCGCTCCGTCCGGTGATTGAAAACGAAGAGGACAGTTATAGAAAAGACGCTCTGCTTGAGAGAATGACGGAGCCTGACAGAATAATTTCTTTTCGCGTACCTTGGGTGGACGACAAAGGACAGGCTCAGGTAAACAGAGGCTTCAGAGTGCAGTTTAACAATGCTATCGGACCTTATAAAGGGGGATTAAGGTTTCATCCGTCCGTAAATCAGAGTATAATCAAGTTCCTGGGCTTTGAGCAGTGTTTTAAAAATTCACTTACGGGGCTTCCTATAGGAGGAGGTAAGGGCGGTTCGGACTTCGATCCTAAGGGAAAGAGTGACAGAGAGGTAATGGCTTTTTGCAAAAGCTTTATTAACGAGCTTTATAAGTATATAGGAAAAGACGAAGATGTGCCTGCCGGAGATATAGGTGTCGGCGCAAGAGAAATCGGATATATGTACGGACAGTACAAGAGAATTACCGGACTTTATGAGGGAGTGTTTACCGGAAAGGGCTTAAGCTACGGAGGTTCTTTGGCAAGAAAAGAGGCTACCGGCTATGGACTTGTTTATATTACGGAGGAAATGTTAAAAAATAACGGAGACTCGCTTAAAGGAAAGACAGTTGTTGTTTCAGGCTCCGGAAATGTTGCTATTTATGCTATAGAAAAAGCTTTGGAATTAGGAGCTAAGCCTGTTACCTGCTGTGACTCCACGGGATGGATTTATGATCCTGACGGTATAGATGTAGAGCTTTTAAAGGAAGTTAAAGAGGTAAAGAGGGCAAGGCTTAACGAATATGCGGCTAAGCGTCCAAATGCCGTATATACTGAAGGAAAAGGCGTATGGGGCGTAAAATGCGATATTGCGCTTCCTTGTGCCACACAGAACGAGCTTGACCTTGAGGACGCTAAGAAGCTTGCGGCTAACGGCTGCAAGGCTGTATGCGAGGGAGCAAATATGCCTACCACTATGGAAGCTACCGAATATTTGCAGAAAAACAAGGTGTTTTTTCTTCCGGGGAAGGCAGCAAATGCAGGAGGTGTAGCGACATCCGCACTTGAGATGACTCAGAACTCGGAGCGCTTAAGTTGGACATTTGAAGAAGTGGATGATAAATTGAAGCAGATTATGGTGAATATCTTCCGTAATCTCAACGAGGCGGCAAAGAAGTACGGCAAGGAGGGTGACTATGTGGCGGGTGCGAATATCGCCGGATTTTTAAAGGTGGCGGATGCCATGAAGTCTCAGGGGGTTGTGTGAATTAAAAAATTTATTGATATTTATAAGTTTTTCAGATATAATGAGACTAAGAGCAGCAATGTTCTTCTTCATCAACTATGAGTCCTGTGACGGTTCCGACAGGACGGTAAACTAAAAATTGACCGAGTGATGAGTCCTGTGACGGTTCCGACAGGACGGTAAACTAAAAATTGACCGAGTGATGAAGCTTTTAACGAGAGGTTTTAAAGACCTCTCGTATTTCTGATTTAAGGAGAAAAGTATATATGGCTTTGCCCAATAGTGATTATCAGATATTGAAACTCACAAATGCGTTTTATGATGCGTATCCCAATCCTCCGTATAAAGAAATATTGGAAAAAAGACATAGAGCTTATAATTGCCTTTTGTTTAAATCTCATTATAATTATTTTATCTGTATACCGTATAGGAGTGAAATCAATCATAAATACGCATTTTGTTTTAAGAACACCGAAAGATCTGTAATACATAAATCGGGACTGGATTACAGTAAGATTGTTATTATTGAAAAAGCTGAATATATAGAATCGGAAGATGCTATAATTGATAAAGATGAATTTAATGAAACGGTAATTAATCTTGAAAAGATAAAATTGGAAGCATTGAAATTTGTTGAAGATTATATCGGGCATATAACGGAAGTTAAAAAATTACATGGAAGTGAGTTTGACAGACGATATAAGTTTTCTCCATTAAAATATTTTCATAAAGAACTTTTGAAAACCTATGACCTGCAACATGAATAATTTACTAAATTGTAATAAAACCTTAATAAAGTTCTTATTGTGTTTCGGGATTAAATGTTATATCGTAATTGTAAGTGAAATAAGGATTTTTGAGGAGGTTTATAATTATGAGTATCTTAAATTTTATACTTCCCATAGTCGTTTTAACGCTTACAATTTGTTTCAGACCGGCGATTGAATTTAAGCTTTACAGATTCAGCTTTATACAGTTTAATCTTTTCTCTATTTCAAAAGAGGATTTTATGAATATGAATGATGTAAGCAGAAAAGAGCTGTCGAATATTTTAACTTTGCATAATATGGCGGCATTTTTAGCAACTTTACTCATTTCGGCATTAGTGACGGTTTTGATTCATAATACGACTATGGCGGTTATAGTGAGCGAAGTGTTAGGAGGAATTGCCTTTGCGGCGATTTACGCAAGGCTTGCATTTTGGACAGGAAATTTTTTACATAGAGTACGTTAAGGGAGGAAACTATGCTTAAGACAGGAAGTACCGCGCCGGATTTCGAGCTTCCGGATCAGAACGGAAAGTTTCATACGTTAAAAGAATATCGAGGTAAAAAAGTTATACTGTATTTCTATCCGAAGGATAATACGACCGGATGCACCAAGGAAGCCTGCGGTTTTTCCGAGAGAAGGCCTCAGTTTAATGAAAAAGGGGCGGTAATTATAGGTATAAGCAAAGACAGCGTGGCTTCGCATAAGAAATTCGAGGAAAAAAATTCTCTTGCGTTTACTCTGCTTTCCGATACTGAATTAACCGCGATAAAGGATTATGATGTATGGCATAAGAAAAAGATGGCGGGCAGAGAGTATATGGGAGTTGTCCGCACAACATATCTTATAGATGAGAACGGAATTATAATAAGAGCTAACGATAAAGTCAAGGCTGCGGATGAGCCCGAAAGAATGCTCGGTGAATTTTAATGAAGATTATATTTTCTCCCGCAAAAAAGATGAAGGTCGATACAGACAGCATGCCGTTTTGTTCACTTCCCATGTTTTCCGAGCGAGCCGAGGAAATTTTTACATGGCTTAAGGAAAGGAATTATGAAGAATTAAAAAAGATATGGGAGTGCAGCGATGCCATAGGAGAAAAGGCTTATAAAATTTTAAAAGAAACCGATTTGAATAAAAATCTTACGCCGGCTGTTCTCTCTTATGAGGGGATAGCCTTTAAGTATATGGCGCCTGCCGTTTTCTGTGAAGACGAGCTTAATTACATCAAAGAAAATCTGCTTATTTTATCAGCATTTTACGGGATTTTAAGAGCTATGGACGGAGTTGTGCCGTACAGACTTGAAATGCAGGCAAAGGCAAAAATTTCGGGATATGAAGATTTATACGCGTTTTGGGGGAGGACTCTTTATGACGCGGTAAGGTCTGAGGATGGAATTATAATAAATCTTGCTTCAAAAGAATATTCAAAATGCATAGAGAAATATCTAACGGATAAGGATACCTTCATAAACTGCGTGTTTGCGGAAATTATAAAAGAAAAGCCTGTAACCAAAGGAGTTTATGCCAAAATGGCAAGGGGAGAGATGGTCAGATTTATGGCTGAAAGGAATATAAAAGAACCGGAAAGGTTGAGGGAATTTGACAGACTGGGATTCATTTTTAGTGAGAAGTATTCAAAAGAGAATAAGTACGTGTTTATAAAGAGCTGAATGTATATGGAGGAAAGATGTTAGGGCTTAGAACAGGTGATAATTTAGATAAGTATGTAAGTGATTATGTCGTATTCGATTTAGAAACAACCGGAATTTCTCCTCAAACGGATAAAGTCATAGAAATATCGGCGGTAAAGGTAAGGAGCGGGAAGTCTGTAGCAGAGTTTTCAAGCCTTGTCAATCCGCTTCGGGATATTCCTTACGGCGCGACAAAGGTAAACGGAATTACAAATGAAATGGTAGCGGATAAGCCGGTATTTGAAGATGTTTTGGCGGATTTTCTTGATTTCATAGGTGATGATATCCTCGTCGGTCACAATATACACGATTTTGACATGAAATTTATACACAGGGACTGCGAAGCTTTTTTTAGAATGTTCCTCGGAAATGACTATATAGATACCCTGCCGTTGGCAAGGAGATGTCTGCCGGAGCTTTACCGCCACAGGCTCACCGACCTTGCCGCCCACTACAAAATATCGATAGAGGGAGCTCATAGGGCTTTAAATGATTGCAGGATGAATCAGCTTGTTTTTGAAAAGCTTGGAGAGGAGCTTAAAAAGTCGCCCAAAATGCAGGAAAAATGCCCGAGGTGCGGCGGCACTCTGCTTTTAAAGAATGGAAGGTACGGTAAATTTTTCGGCTGCGGCTCATACCCGGAGTGCAGGTATACGAGGAATGCTTAACAGAGGATTTTTATATGAAATTATTTCTGCGGCAGGTGAGTTATATAGACAAGCTTTTTTTACTGAACGGTGACTGTCGCAGAGAAATTCATTTCAAACATAATAATTCTCAACAATATTTTCCGCCCATTTAATAGCGTCTATGTACCATGACATAAGCGCTCCGCTGTCTATACCCATTTGTTTCGTTATATTGTCGATAGACGTCCATTCACCTCTTTCATAGTTTTCGGAAAGAGAAAGCACAGGTTCAAGCACGCCTTTTCTGTGTATGAGCGCGTCTTTAATATCTTTACTTACATTTATATCCTTCATAGCCTCATCCATAGGCATATTTAACATAGCGTCGATTACACTGAAAAGACACATAAGAGATACTTCGGATTTTCTGTGGCGAAGTGTCGACGTTTTCGCCGCTATAAGCTCACCGAATTTGGAGCGTATGAGAGAGGAGCGTACAAGTTCTCTCGGCTTCTTTGCGGAAATATCCTGGAGCATCATAATATGAATCCAACGTTCAAATTCAACCAAGCCCATGTTGGTAAGGGCTCTTTTTATGCTGTTTTGTATATCGTAATCTTCTCTCATACTCATTATTTTAACAAGGCGATAAGCCAAATCAACATCTGTTTCGACTATCTCGGCAAGATTCGTGAAGGAAGGATCATCCGCGTGAAGCTCGCTGAGGATACGCTGATATGAGCCTATATCCGGTCTTCTGCCGCTAAGGTTACCCACTATGGACGGTTTGCTGAAAAAATAGCCCTGGAACAGGTGAAACCCCATTTTTTTTGCCTTTATAAAAGCTTCTTCGGTTTCGACTTTTTCGGCTAATATTATTTTCTTTTTGCCGAGAGCAAGTTTAACTTCCTCCTCTATAGTATCAAGAGGGGTTGAAAGCACATCATATTTTATTATGTCAGCCATAGGTACTATTTCGAAGCTTTCAATACCCTTTTCAAAATCGTCGAGAGCAATTTTATAACCCTTTTTTCTTAAATAACCGATTCGCTCAAGAATTTTGCTGTCCGCAATGACATCCTCAAGTACCTCTATTATAAGAGTGGAAGGATCGATAAGCTCTATTGTGTCGGAAAGAAGCGAGTTATAATTAAAATTTACAAATGCTTTTTTCTTGCCTACTATTTTATCGACACCGAGTTCAAAAAGACCGCCCATCACTACAGCTGTAGAGCTTTCCGCGGTTGTTCCGATGTAGGAAGACGCAGTATCGCTGTTTCTGAAAAGCAGTTCATATCCGTATACATTTTTAGTCTTGTCGAAAATCGGTTGTCTTGCGATGTACATCGGGATTCTCCTTGTTTATGAATGATAGGGTTTGCCGTTAGGTATATCTGCTTACCTGAACTGTAAATTACATTGTAGCAGTTAATTACGAAATTACAAGTAAAACACTTGAAATTTCCTTTCCGGTTTGTTAGAATGTAGCTTGTGTGTTTGTGTGATTAGTTTAACTTGTAGTTATCCTTGTAGATAGAGGAGGTGCTGGAATGGCAAAGTGTGAAGTTTGCGGAAAGGGTGTCAGCTTCGGTATAGCTGTCAGCCATTCTCACAGAAGAAACAACAGGACATGGAAAGCCAACGTAAAGAGCGTAAGGGTTAAGACGGCAGGCGGAAGAAAGAGAATGAACGTTTGCACATCCTGTCTTCGCAGTAATTTAGTAGAGCGTGCTTAATTAAATTAAAACGTAAAATGTGAGACTGTTACCGGAGTAGTAACAGTCTTTTTGTTTGAATCGAAAAATTAACTGAGTTTATGCTTGAACGGTAAAATGATTTCTGATAAAATCTGAGTTGAGTTTATAAAAGATAATTTTTGGAAATTCAAAAACATACGTTATCGTAGGAGGAAAGAAAGATTATGTTTAAGAAAATTGCTAAGATGGGCGTAGGAATTTGCGCATTTGCGCTTGCGGCAGTTCTTTTGGTTAAGGGAGAGGCAAAAGCGGACATCACGGTAGGTGAGCCTTTGCAGGTAGGACCGAATGTAACCGCTTCTTTAGACAACACGGGAGTTCTTACGATATCCGGAACGGGAAACATGTGGGATGATACTGAAGATACTTCCATGTATTACAATAAATGGTTCAACAATAAAAAGAGTGATATTTATAAAATAGTTATAAATAAAGGTGTTACTTCAATAGGAAGAAGAGCTTTTTGTTATCTTGAGAATGTTCAGAGTGTAAGTATTCCGAATAGCGTGACGGCTATTGAGGCGTATGCTTTTCAAAAAACGGTAGCTTTAAGAGAGGTAAAGATTCCTGCGTCCGTAAGTAAAATCGGTTTTCAGTCGTTTTATGACTCAGGCATAGTAAGCTGTACATTGAGCAGAGGTATTAAGGAGATTGAGGATTTTGCTTTCGCTCACTGCGCCAATTTAATGAAAGTTTCCATTCCTGCGGGAGTTGAGGCTGTAGGAGCGGGTGCGTTCGTAGAGAGCGGACTTACAAAGGTAAAGATTGGCGATAATGTGGGAATAATAAAGAAGGATGCTTTCCCTTCCGTTGAAGCAAACATTATCTCAAGTAAAGTTACCATAGGGGAGAACGCCTTTCCTGCAGGCTCGGTTTTAACCGTTTATAAGGGTTCCTCCGCAGAAGAATATGCCAAGTTAAACAATCTTACGATTAAATATCATAAGGACAGTAAGGGTAAGAGCTTAAGTGTGGCAAAGGTAACGGGACTTAAGCTGACCGCTTTGTATAAAGGCTTTACAGTAAAATTCACAGGAGTTAGGGGTGCTTCAGGATATGAAATACTCTATGCGTCAAACTCAGCCATGCTGGAGCCGAGCAGAGTGCTTACCAAGTCTAACAGCTATGTTCTTAAAGGACTTGAAAGCGGAAAGGTCTATTATATAAAGGTAAGGGCATACAAAACATCAAAGGGCAAGAGAGTTTTCGGCAAATACAGCAAAGAAGTAAAAGGAAAAACAAAATAATCGGAGAAAACTCGGATATAAAGTAAAAAATGCGGTGCTGTCACACTTGTATATAGTGTGGCAGCCTGCTTTTGATAAAGTATTAAAAAGGAAGGGATAAATTGATGGAAGGCTATAAAAAGGAATTTATCGAGTTTATGTTAGAAAGTAATGTCCTTAAATTTGGTGATTTTACCCTTAAAAGCGGGAGAAAATCACCTTTTTTTATGAATGCGGGAGCTTATACTGCGGGAGCTTCTCTAAGAAGGTTGGGAAAATATTATGCAAAAGCCATATATAATGCTTTCGGAGATGATTTTGATGTGCTTTTCGGACCGGCATATAAGGGGATTCCTCTTTCGGTAGCGACGGTTATGGCTTTTGACGAGCTTTACGGAAAAGAAATTAAGTATTCTTCTAACCGCAAGGAGATAAAGGACCACGGCGATATCGGAATTTTCCTCGGCAGCAGCATTAAAGCGGGAGACAGAGTGGTTATTATAGAGGATGTTACAACCTCGGGGAAATCCATAGAGGAAACCTATCCTATAGTTAAAGCCGCAGGAGATGTGGAAGTTATAGGAATGATGGTCTCGCTTGACAGAGGAGAGAAAGGAAAGAGTGAGGAAAGCGCATTAAAGGAGGTTTCTAAACTCTACGGCTTCAAGGCGGAGGCAATAGTTTCCATGCCGGAGGTTATTGAATACCTGTATAATAGGGAAATAAACGGAAAAATCGTAATAAACGATGAGTTAAAGGCAAGAATGGATCAATATTATGAACAATACGGAGCAAAATAATATGATAGAAATTAGTGATTATTCGGGACATATAAGAAATTGGAGAAAACTTTGTGAAGAACTTAACATAAATGTTTCACTTAAAAGAGAAGAAAGAGAAGCGGAAATAATTAAAAAAGCGTATATAGAGTGGGGAAAGGAGATGGGAAATCATCTTCACGGAATGTTCGCGTTTTCAATTTTTGATGAGGAAAACGAAACCGTTTTCTGCTTAAGGGATCATTTCGGAACAAAACCCTTTTACTATTACAAAACAGAGGACGGCAAGTTTTTATGCGGAGCTTCTATAAGAAAAATAATGAAGGATGAAGGCTTTGTAAAAGAGCTTAATCCTCATATATTGCAAATTTATTTAAGCTTGACCTATGTTCCCGGAGAAGACACCTTCTTTAAGGGTGTAAAAAAGCTTATGCCGGGACATTCTCTGACTTATAAGGGCGGAGAAATAACTATAGACAGGTATTTTGTACCGAAGTTCAGGGCGGATGAAACACGGAGTATAGAAACTTTCGCCGATGAAATTCATGAAACCGTAAAAAAAGTCTTCGATGAGGTAAAGGAAGAGGGTGAAACGGCGGAATCTTTCCTTTCTGGCGGAGTGGATTCATCTTATGTTTTTGCGATGTCCGATGCAAAAATATCCAATTCATGCGGGTATGAAGATGAGAGATTTGATGAGTCACATCTTGCCGCAGAAACTGCGAAGCTTTTGGGAAAAGAAAATTCGAGATATATTATTTCGCCTGAGGAATATTTTAATATAGTACCTTATGTGATGTATAATATGGAGCAGCCTTTGGGCGATGCTTCGGCAATAGCGTTCGCTCTTGCCTGCAGGGAAACGGCAAAGCACACCAAGCTATGTTATTCGGGCGAGGGAGCTGACGAGTTTTTCGGCGGCTATAATATGTATAGAAATGCTGAAAGATACGGAGATAATCTTAAGAATTTTTATGTGGGAAATACCAACATAATGAAAGAGGAAGAAAAAGCTGAAATATTAAAATTCTATGACGACAATTACCTGCCTATAGATTATGCAAAAGAGATTTATGAGGAAACGGAAGGGCTTGATCCGTTGACTAAAATGTCGGCGGTGGATATCAGAATATGGCTTGAAGGTGATATTTATTTAAATGTGGATAAAATGAGCAGAGCTGCAGGACTTGAAATCAGAATGCCGCTTACCGACAGGAGGATTTTTGATATAGCCGCAAGGATGCCTTCGGAATACAAGGTTAATGATGAGCAGAACAAGGTAGCTTTTCGCATGGCGGCGGCGAAGGTGCTTCCGGAGGAAATAGCTTTCAGAAAGAAATTGGGATTTATCGTGCCTATAAGAATATGGCTTGCCGATGAAAGATATAATAAGGATGTGGTAAGGCTTTTTAACAGTGAAACGGCTGAAAAGTTTTTCTCGGTACCTAAGATAAATGCGATTTTTGAAAGCTATACGGGAGGAAACTCCGATGAATGGCGAAAAGTTTGGACAATTTATGTATTTTTGGTATGGTATGAGGAATATTTTATCAAGCATTAAGAAGTATCAAATATATAAAATATTTTAACTTCCCAAAATAGGAAATAATTTTTGGATAAAATCAATAAAAAAATAGAATAAGTTTCTACATGTCACTCCTCTGAAAAGCCCTTTACAAAAGTCTTTCGGAGGAGTATTATTTTTTTGTAAGACAGGTTCGGAAATAAAAAATTATTTTGAACCGCCCGTGTTTTATCAAACTTCTTTTAAAGGCGATATCATTGCCGTAATCTTGTTTTCGAATTGTTTATATGTTCATCTTATTTGTTTTCTGTTCGTTTAAATTTCATCCTAATCTTATGACAATCGTTTGGAGGTTTTTATGATTGTTTCTTTCTGGAATGCATCCGACATAAGGGCGGGAGCTACTACAAATGCCGCATGTATATCTTTTCTTTATGCGCTCAGATTTAAAAAGAGGGTTGCTCTGTTTGAAAACCATGTGCCTGATAAAATGGGCTTATACGATCTTCTTGTAGGAAAGAAGCATGAGTTGTCTTTAAGAGAAGAGCCTATGTACTACAACAAAGGAAATAATATAAACTATATATACGGTCTTATGAAATCCGGATTTCCCGTAGTAGGATTTAATGATGCCGCTATACACCTGGCGGAAGGAAGGCTTCACTACTTGCCGCAGTTTGAATATGGAAATCACGATGTGTTTGACTATGAGATGAATAAGATAATAGACCGGCTGCTTGATGAACTTTCAAAGCGATATGATGTCATATTTGTGGATTTAAAACAATTTCACACTCTTACTACAAGGAAAATTATAGAACGTTCGAATCAGGTGTTTGTAAATTTGATTCAGGAACCGAAAATATTGGAAAAATTCTTTTTAAATTATTCATACAACCCTGAAAAAACATATTTTGTAATCAATAAATATAAAAGAAATTCCGATGAGGACATGTCTATAGAAGATATTCTTTCAAACTATCCCGTTGATCCCGATAAACTCTCCTATCTTCCTTATAATTATTATTTTTCAGAGATATGTAAAAACGGAAATCTCACAAGATTTTTAAAAAAGAATAAATGGGCTACGACTAAGGATAAATATTTTGAAATTATGTTTCAGCTAAGAAGGATGACAACTTTTATAAAAGAGAGTGAAAAAGAAGGTACGGAGAGGAATATTTTATGATTTCCATAAAAGCTAAGGAGGAGGTTCTGGAAGCGGAAAATTTTTCAGAGCTGTTAGAGGGTATAAAGGACGATTTCAGCAGAATGTTAAGGGTAAATCCCAACATAGAGCCGTTTTCGGCAAAAGAAAAGCTTGCAAGGATTAAAAAAAGAGAGGAAATAAGAGAGGCATTGCGGCTCTGTTCCAGAGGAGATGAGGCATCAAAGATATTTATAAAAGATCATATTACAAGACTGCTTGAAGGTAAATATGGGATAAATGAAGGAAATATTTCGAAATATCTTAAAGAAGATGAAGAATATAAATTCAGAGTGATGTTGCTGAGAAACAAAATTAAGTACGGAAAGGCGGGGCTTGAAAAGCTTATAGATGAAAAATTTTTATACTGCGTGCTTAAGGGAAATACAAGAGAAATAAGCCGGAGGGCCATAAACAGAGCTTATTCGGGATATCAGGGAAGAAAACTTAATTTTCCGGAAAAAACAGAGCTTTTAACTCAACTGATATACGAAAAATATAAGGGAAACGGACCCGCTGATGAGCTTATTACCTTTACCGTGGACGGAATATCCGGAGGAGTTTCGGGAGAGAGAGATAATTTTTCAGTATGGATAATGTATAAGGGTAATTCGGTAAGGCTTTCCTTTTTAAATTATGACGGAGAGGAAGAAATAAAAAGGATCTGCAGGAATCTTTGTAAGAGCTACGGAATGGGACAGCTGTCGGAAAAAAGAGGTTATCTTGTAGCCGAACTTTCGGACGGCTCAAGGGCAGCGGTAGCAAGACCGCCATTCTGTGAGAACTGGAGTTTTTTTATAAGAAAATTTCGAACGGAGAGAGTACTTGAAATTGAGGATATTGTGAGCGGAGACGGTTCGGAGAGCGTAATAAAGATTATAGAATATCTTGTAAAGGGAGAGAGGATTACCGCGATTACGGGAGAGCAGGGTTCGGGCAAGACCACGCTCCTTGCCGCAATGGTAAGATTTATTCCGCAAAGGCTTAACATAAGAGTGGAAGAGATGTCCTTTGAGCTTCATTTAAGAAAGAGATTTCCTGAAAGAAATATAGTAAGTTTTAAGGAAACCGACGGAGTCTGCTTACAGGAAGGACTTGATTTCACAAAGAAAACTGACGGAAATGTGACTATTCTCGGAGAAGCCGCAACTATGCAGTCGGTAATTTTTTTGGTGCAGATAGCTCAAAACGCTTCTTCCTTTACCTTGTTTACACATCATGCTAAAGATACGGATAATCTTATTTATTATATGAGAAATGCTCTGCTTATGAAGGGGAATTTCAATAATGAGAGAGCTGCCGCTTTTCAGGCGGTAAGAGCCGTAAGATTTAATATTCATGTAGGCAAGTCCGCGGACGGAGAGAGATATATAGAAAAAATAAGCGAGATAGTGCCTGCGGAGAATGAAAAGGGCTTTAAAGAAAGCATTATAGCCATAAGAAAAAGCAAAGGCTACAGACTGTGTGAAGAACTTGACAAGGAAACCAAAGAGGAAATTTATAAAAGAATTTCAGAAGAAGAAAAGGATGAGTTTATAAAGCTTCTTAAGAAATGGTGTAAGGAATGAAATGGAAAAAATATTATTCAGTATATACAAGCTCTTAAACAGCACACCGGCAGGAAGGATAATTATAGGGAAAACGGAATTTGAGGTCATAAGATACTTGCCGTTTGATGATTACGGAACAGGAATAAAGACGATGAGCGTATTTTTAATAAATGTTTTAAAGTCACTCTGTATGTTCCTTGCGGCAATTTTGATAGCGGGATTTGATATAAAGTATTTTTTAACAGCTGTTTTTGCTTCAGTCGCCTTGTATAAGGACAGCTTCGTAAAATGGCGGAGAGTACATGAAATCAAGATACTTAAACAACTTTCGGAGTTTATCGGAGAGCTCAGACATGAGTATTACAGAAATGAAGATGTGGAGGAAGCTTTCTCGGCGGCGTTTTCAGCGAGCGGGGAGGAATTAAAGCTTCATTTAGGAATAATAGAGGAGAGCTTCGGTACTGACAAAATGCCTGAAAAATACAGATTATCGGTACCGACAAGGTTTTTGACAGCGTTTATTTCAATTTGCAGATGTACTATAAAATATGGAGATGAGAATATGACATTTACGGATAATATAGACGAGCTGCAAAAAAATATAGATGTGGAGATTTTAAAAGCGGATAAAGAAAGCTTTGTATTTAATATGGCGTTCGGAATTATAATACTGCCTGTGCTGTGCCTGCCTGTTATGGAAAGATGGGCGGTTTCACAGGTGGGAGAGCTGTCGACATTTTATAATGATTACAGGGGAAGTTTTGTAAGAGGAGCGGTTATTTTTATTACATCATTGATGATAATGTTTTTTGAATCAATGCAGAAAGTAAGACATGAGGAAATAACCCCGCTCCTGTCATATATTGCAAACTTTCGACCTATAAACAAAAGTTTGAAGATAATATTTGAAAATCGTTTTTTTACCGATAAAAGAACAATAGAAATTTTCAAAAAGTATTTTCCGGAAAAATCATATATGAATTTTCTGATAATTAGAGCTATCTGTTTCTTTCTTTTACCGGCGGTATGGATTTATATGAGTATAAAATGGAGATTTTCTTTAATACTGTATCCTATATGCTTTCCGGCAGCCTTTCTTGCAAGTTATATTCCTTATGCTTTTTTAGCAGCCGACGGATTGTTTTATGAATCGGAGCTTGAGGAGGAAATTTCGCAGATAAGAATTTTGGTTTCATCCTTATCAAGAGCTTCCGGAATGACAGCGGAAGAAATCCTTTTGTGGACGGAAGACTTCGCGCATTATCTTAGAGAACCCGTATCAAGGTGTTTGGACAGTATAGGGAGCGATGAGGAAGCGGCATTTGCGGAAATGAGGGAAAACTTTAAAGGAAGCGGTTTTATCAATATAATAGACAGCTTGGCGGCAGGTGACAAGATAGGACTTAAAGAGGCGTTTAAGGGATTACATTCGAGAAGGGATTATTACGGGGCTAAAAGAAGGCAGGAACAGGATATTACAGTAAGAAAAAAGGAGGCTATTCTTAATACATTTATGTATCTTCCTTTTATGGCGGCAACAGCCGTATATATGATATGCCCGTTTTTATATACAAGTATAAGTAATTTGTTAAGGATCAGTGAAAATTTTAAATAGTAAAAAAACCGGAGGAAAAAATGAGCAACGGACTTAAAGGACTTACTTTGGCGGCAGGAGTTATTATAACCTGTATAGTTATCAGCATAGCGTTTTTTGTAACAAGGGAGGCTAAAGATATTGCTGCGCAGGGAATAGGGCAGATGGGTGAGTATACCACGGAAATGGCTAACGGAGGAGTGGAATTTTATAACGGTTTAACTATGTCCGGAAATGAGGTTATACGAACGGCAAAAAGACTCGGAGGAAAAACAGATATTTATATAGTTACAAATGATATTAAAGCTAATTATCCTGAAGGGAAAAGGGCTGAAAGTATTTCATGGCTTACCGCCAATGTATATCAGTACGGTAATTTTCTGGGGAAGGTAAAGTATAATGAGGACGGCAGCGTAAACAGACTTACCTTTGTGCAACAGAATCATTGAGGTTTTATGAATAAGATGATTAGAATTTTCGAGTATGCGGCGGCTTCTATTCTTTTTGCGGCGGCAATAGGGCTTGTTTTAATTTATGAGGACTATTTTATACGAGTATATGAGGCTTTGGAATTGGAGCTTTTATGGAAGCGTTAGGAAAGATTTGGAGTATAATTATCTGCTTTGTATTGATTTTTTTATGTCCGATTTATTTGGCGGAGGAAAGAAAAGCGGCACTTGAAGATATAATGGCGGTTTCATGTGCGGATACCTTTTTGGATAATTTAAGGTACAGCGGATATATAGATAAGGACGGGTTGGAGAGTTTTATCAAAAGCCTTACGGTTTTGGCTGATGGAAAAAAAGTGACTCTAAGGCACAAAAGGAGAGCGATAAGACCGATTTTTAAAAATGGGAAACCTGTTGATACGGAAGAATTTTATATAGAAATAGATTATGAGGAAATAAAAAGAAAGCTGTCCGAAAACGGAAGATACAGGTTTGCAATCGGAGATGAGGTTAATCTTGTCATGACCGACAAGAAAAGAATATTTACCTTATTTCCCGGACAAAATATAGAGCTTGGCGGGATGGTGGAAAATGAATATATCAAGGATTAGCGTTATAGTTTCATTTATAGTTTTTGTTCTTACGGTTTTAAGTTTTATAAAAATAAATGAATATGAAATCATATTAGTAAAAAATATCGTTGAAAAGGAAAATGTAATAAATGCCGTTAAATCGGGAGCAAGTGACGTACAGGACGATTTCAGAAGAGGGAGAAACGATATAATAAAAAAACATGCCGAAAAAAAGCTTTTTAATGTTCTGTATGAAGCCGGCGGAGCCGATATTGGAGCGGAAAAGAAGGAAATAAGCTCCCTTGTGTCAAATAAAATCGAAGGAGAAAAAATAGAAGGATTAAAAAGAAATCATCTTGACAATATAAGAAGGATAAGAGGAAAGATATACTCTTGCGCTAAAAATACGGAAAGGATTTATTTTTACGCTTATAAAGGAAAATATCACAGACTTAAATGTATCAAGCTTTTAAATATAACGGATAAAACGGAGCTGTTTTCATCCATGGAGGCGGCGGCACTTTCGGGATATTATCCATGCGAAAAATGTATTTTGGACGGAAACGGGGCTTAGAGAGAAAAACGGGAGGGAATATTGGAAAATTCGTTAAAAACACTTACTATGGCGGCAGGAATTTTTATAACCTGTGTGCTTATAAGCTTCAGCCTGTTTTTGCTAAGGGAGGGGATGGGTTTGGGGAGAACATTCGCGGAAAATATAGTCGAAGATAAAAAGGCGTACGGGGAATATAAGTGGACAAAATATGAGATGGACAGGGTTAGCGGAGCTGAACTTATAAATGTGATAGGGAGGTATCAGGATGAGCTTTATATAAGCGTTTCAAACACATACGGTGTCATGACCTATTCAAAAAGTAATAAGTTTAAAATATCGGATAATATAAGTACGGCAAGCTTTTATATAGAGCCTTATGATGATTACATAGGAGAAATTGTAAGGGGAGGAAATGATGGAATTATCGGCATGAAATTTAAAAAGGTAAAATAGTTTTTGGGAGAGAACAATACAGCTTTAACCATTTAAGCGGGGATTTTATGGAAAAGAAGGTCTTTACAAATACTGTTTTCATAGGAATATTTTTATTTGTTTTTTTCTTGTTTTCGGGGAAAGTGTATGCGGAAACGGAACTTAAAGTAAATGAAAACGGAGATATTATTTGGACGGCAAAAAGCAGGAAAGCGACTTCCGGAATAAGATGGCAGACACAGGGATATTATATATTTACGGAGCCGAGCGGGAAATTTTTCGGGAGACCTCTTGAAACGGGTAATCCTTATGCGACAATATATGTCGATGACAGATATGTAAGCGTGATTTCCGAAAAGACAGTAGACGGAATTTATGAAACGGAGGTGAAGTTAAAAGGTGAATATATAAAAGAGAAGATAATAGAAAACAGGAAATTGTACAGTAAGTTTATTGAAAATGCCGTTAACGGGAAAAAGAAGATATATTTGAACTCCTTTTTTGAAACATACAGTGTTGTGACGGATAGTCAAATAAAAAACAAGATAAAATATTTGTATGAGCAAAGAACGCCGGAAGAGAGATTAAAAGGAGATAAGTATGTCTATATAGACGGTGTTAAATATGATTATGATAAGAAACACGATGTGGCTAAGCGAATAAGAAAAAACAGAATTTCAACATTAAGCGGCATAGAAAATGCTGAAGCATGGTCGAATATCTATGGTCAATGGAGCAATAATGAGTATTATGACCATGAAGTTGAATATAATATAAGAGCAAATGCCGTAATCAGATATGTGGATAAGCGAGATGAGGTAATAGGGAGGAAAACCGATAAAAAATGGGATAAACGCAGTAAAATAAAAGAGGTTTTAAATGACGGAGAAAAAGTGCTTAATCCGCATTTTGAATATCAAAATTATAAAGATAAAAGGCCTTTTATAAATAACGAAAAAAAATATGTGGGAGATACTGCAAAAATAAGCCTTCCCAAAATTCTGACAATTGAAAAAGGAGGGAAAGAGGTAAAATATAAGCTTGTAAGAAGCTATATAAAGGATAAGGAAAAAGGGAATAAAAAGAATATAAAAAAAGGAAAAAAGGCTGATACGAGAAAATTCACTTTAGGGCTTAAGGATTTACTTGTTTACGGAGAATATGAACCTGATGAACCGCTGCCTGAGGATAAGAACAGTTTGATACGAGGGAGCTTTAACGAGCCGGAAGCTGTCGCCAGAATAAGATCGGGAACTTTGCAAGGCTCAGAATTTGATATAGAAAAAGGAATACCGGTTACGGAAAGTTATTTTAAGCAGGTGAAAACGGATTCATATCTTTTGAATTATATATTTAAGAAGATTGAAGGAACTAAAAAATACAGGATACAAAGCAGAATAACATGGAATCTTTCATGGACTGTAATCGTAGGAACGGGAAAAGACGCAAAACCTGTACAAATGACGGCTAAGAGGAGTGTTATTTATAAAAACACGGTAAAAAGAAAGTTTTCATATTGGATTGTGGAATTATTTGAAGTCTATAATCTTGACGGAGCCGTTCTTAATAATGAAGCAATTCCGGATACCGGAGTAAAGATGCTTCCGAGAGGATATCTGCCGCCTGTAGTTAATGCCGATGTAAATAAATCGGAGAGTTTTCATTTAAGAGCACCTGAAGAAAGTTTAAGAGTGATAGATTTGGGGCAAAGAAGCGCATCGGGAATGACACCGCCGGATTATGATCCTGTTTATGAGGTTGAAGCTATAGTAGGAGAGCCTTTTGTTAAGAATGACAGTCTGATTTTTAACGGAAAGGTGATAATGGACGGAACGGAGATGAGGGGCAGCACTAAAGAGCCGGCAAGACCTGAAACGAATGGAAGTACTATCGGAGATGATGTTTTGTATGAATTCGGAAAGAGGATTGAGAGCTTTATACGAAACGGAGATTATGAAAGTACAGGAAGTGTTTTTTATGTGCTGAACAGGAGAATAGGTGAAAAAGGAGAGGATAATCTTGAGTTTTACATAGAAAACATAAATCCGGTAAAGGTACATACTCCGATAATTTGCGATTATAGAATAGATGACGCGAGAGAATGGTGTCAGTTAATAAAACCGGATTTAAGCAGATATCAGCTTGTGCTGACCAAAAGCTTTATGATTGATGTAATTACGGCGGGAAGTCATCTTAATATACCGGGCTACGGGCACAGAGATTATGTTAAATATGTTAAAAAGAAAGAAATAGTTTTTCCGTTTGATGTGGTGTGTAACGGAAGGATTTACAGAGCGGAAACGGCGGTGCCTGTCTTTAATAATACCGAGTTTTCTCTGCCCGCTTATGTGAAAGAAGGTAAATATGACATAAAACTGAAGTCATATGCGCTTAATTCGCACGGAGAGGAGGACGGAGAGGAAAATTACGCGAATTTATATGAGGGAAACTATATAGCGGTAAATACCATTTTCGTAGAGATAAGCGGGAGACTTATTGATTTGACTCTTGCAAAGATAAAGAATACGTCGGTTTGGGAGAAAGAGTTTGATAAAGGAGAATTTAAGAATGGAGTAAGACTTGATACCTTGCCGTTAATAGAGGGAGATCATCCTAAATATTTGAATGAAGGCGGCTTTAAAAAAGGATATGCGGTAAAAATAGAAATTACGACAATAGGAGAATACTATAAAGAACCTTACGGTGTGGGTTTTGATTTTGAGTTTTATATATATGACGAAAGCTTTAAAAACAGAAAGGCCGTAGATGTATATTATGAAGCTTATTCGGAGAGGACGGGAGAGTATTTGGGGTTGGTAAAGGTAGGAAGCGGTAAAGACAGGAAAAATATCCACTATTATGAAGAAAAAATACCTTTATTTACTTATGACAGGCTATTGTTGCCAAATACCATGCTCGCCGTCGGCAGTAAGGAGAATATTCAGAGATGGAGAGGTGAGTATACCTTGCCGGAAAAGATTTATGTGTGTGAAAAGGGTTTTCCGCTTGAAAAATTTATGAAATCGAATATGGCGCTGTATTTTAATGAAGCTTTTTGGATAAAAAAAGGAAATCTTGCAGTATCAGCGGACATTTATACAATGAAAGGAGGAGAAAGGATTTTAAGCTATATAAATAGTGAAAATTCATTAAAGGGTTTTTTAAATAACTGGGCTTATGAAACGAGAAACAGGAGAAAGTATACAAGAACCGGAGAAAAAGCGGAATTTAAGGATGGAGAATTTTTGGTCTATAATCTTAAAAAATCAATTTGGCAGGAGAGGAGGGCTGAGGTAAAGCTCTTAAACTGATATTAAGTTCGCGTGTTGACAAAAAAGCCGCATAAATATAGACTGGGAATAAAAAAGGGTATGGTAAAAATATGAAAAAAATTGGATTTATAGGATTCGGTCTTATAGGCGGTTCTTTGGCAAAAATCTGGCATAAAAATCATACCGACTATGTTATGATAGCGTACAGCAGGAAAAGAGCTCCGTCTGCGGAACTTTTGCAGGCAAAAGAGGACGGAGTAATAGCGGACATTGCATTCTCTCTTTCGAATTTCTCGGATTGTAACATTATTTTTCTTTGTGCGCCCGTACTTGCGAATATAGAG
Organism: uncultured Catonella sp.; assembly: GCA_963545085.1. Classification (GTDB taxonomy): domain Bacteria; phylum Bacillota; class Clostridia; order Lachnospirales; family Lachnospiraceae; genus Catonella. The sequence goes on from CAUUHV010000006.1 coordinate 74,434, forward strand.
TATCTGGGGCTTTTAAAAGACATAATAAATAAAGAATGTGTAATTACCGATGTAGGAAGTGTAAAAGGGCTTGTTTCAAAATATGCCGAGGAAAACGGACTTTTAAAAAATTTTATAGGCGGTCATCCTATGGCAGGCTCGGAAAAAACCGGATATACAAACGCAGTACCTACACTGTTTGAAAATGCTTATTATATTTTGACACCTTTTAAAGAAACTCCCAAGGAGAATGTGGAAAGGCTGACGGAGTTAATCAAAGAAACAAAAGCCGTTCCGGTTATATTACCGGCAGACAAGCATGACTCGGCAACTGCGGCAATAAGCCATGTTCCTCATATAATAGCCTCAGCTCTTGTAAACTCGGTTGCCGCGGAGGATGAAAAGGACGGGACTATGGCTATGCTTGCCGCAGGAGGCTTCAGAGACGTTACGCGAATTGCCGCTTCGTCACCGGAAATGTGGCGGGATATTTGCCTTTCAAACAGAAATAGTATATTAAGCTTTTTAGATATATATATTGATAAACTGGCGGAAATAAAAGATTTGGTTAGTTCTGAAAACAAAGAAGCGCTGTTTGAATTTTTTGAGAACAGTAAGGAATACAGAAGCTCTCTTCCGCTTAGAAGAAGTAATATGAATCTGTCGCATGAGATACTTCTGTATATACCGGATGAGCCGGGCTCGATTGCGATATTGGCGACAATACTTGCCTCGAAGGAGGTAAGCATAAAGAACATAGGAATAGCGCATAATAGAGAATATTCGGAAGGAGTTTTAAGGATAGAGTTTTATGACAATGCATCTCTTGAAAAAGCAAAGGAGGCTCTTAGGGAGAGAAATTATAATATATTTGAAAAGTGAAATATCGGAATTTTTGAGGTATATATCTCTATCACTCCCATGTAAATATTTTATTTCGGTCAACATGTTTGCATACCAGACTTATTATAAATTCGGTAAGTTCTCTGTTTTGGGAGTTTCCGTAGGAGTAAACTCCGTTTTCAAGGAGATAAGGGTAATATAAAAGTGCGGAGTTTCCTCTTTTTTTTCTCATTCTTGACAGATAATCTTTTGAAACTCTGAAAGCGCCTACACTTATATCTTTGAGCCTGTCCGGTGTGATATTGTTAAATATTGTACTTATCATATTACTGTAAGCGGTTTTGAAAGATTTTATTTTTAGTATGGGATCCAGGCATAGTCTTAGGCTCAAATTAAGCTCCGCTGCCACATTTATCGCCGAAAGTCTGCTTTTAAAGTCCGGGGTTCCGTGCTCAAATTTTTCAGCAATTTCTTGAGGGGAAAGAGTCCATGCGAGGATAAAATTTTGCGGTACGGATAAACCGTTTTCAATATATTTTTTTATTATGTTTATATTTGCGCTTTTGGTTCTGCATTCTACCGTTAAATTCGGTCTTGAAGCCGTAAATTCGATAAAGCGTTTCACATATCCGGTAAGACCCTCAAGTGCGAGCAGGTCGGTATCATAGGATATGCAGACATAGACGGGATGAAGTCTTAAAAGCTTGTCAAGTTCGAAAAATATATCTTCGATATTTACAAATATAACAATATTTGCGGAAGGATACATACCTGAAAGATAGCAGTATTCGCAGTCATAAAAACAGTTCATTACAAGTGAAGTATAGTAAAAGTAGTCATTTCCGAAATTCTCGCAAACGGGAGCGCCTTTATAGATAAGCGTACCTTCTTTTTTCGCTAAGATTAGAGAGGGGGCGTGTTTGGTGAGAAGCAGGCTTTGTCCTGAAGGGGTGAATATATCTTTATAATGATTTATTTCTATAATATTTGAACCTGAAAAACGGGTACAAATTGTCTTTGCTATGGAATTTTCTTTAACTTTATTTTCAACATATATGTGTGAAAACGGTTTGCTAAGATAATTTTGCGGTAAGGACATCAAGAAATTCCTTTCTTATAAGCTTTTTGTTTTTGTTTTCCGAAAGTTCTGTTTCAATTGAGGTTATAAGTTCTTCAATATTAATTTCTGAAAGTACGGCATAGTAAAGAAGCCTTTTCAGAATAATCTCTTCCGATACGGTAAAATCGTATTTCAGAGTAATTCCCTCATAATACGGTGAAGCAATGAAAGAAGAAAAATTTTCTTTGTGTTTATTTCCGTTGATTTCGTTTTGGCAGGAAATAATATTATCCGCCATTACTTTAATTGAGGAGAGCAGCTCTTTATTTTTAAAAGAATTTTCCGTAAAAGCAAAAACAAAGATGTTTTCATAAGGGTATAATTTTCTTGCGTTCAGGTATTCCGAGTAAAGCGCTTCGTCCGCAGCTTCAGCTTCAGGACAACGGAAATCGGCATATACGGCGGGATAAAGTGAGCTGATGCCGTTTTTTAAGCTTATTTTATTAACAAAGAAATACCCTGAAAAGGAGGAGCTTAAGAGGTCAGTCGACTCATTGTCCGTGTCGGAGTATTTTTCCGTGAAATTCACTACGGTATAAAGCGCCGTCCCGTTATCAAATTTAAAAAGTTCAGGCATTTGACGAAAGTTCCTCCCATTTTTCCAAAAGTTCCGATAGGCGTTCCTCATTGGCGGTTTTTTCTTTGTGAAGCTCCATTAACTTACCGGGAGATGAGGCTATGGAAGTATCGGAGAGCATTTCGTCTAAAACCTGATTTTTTTCCTCGAGAGCGGATATTTCATCCTCGGTTCTTTTCAGCTCATTCCAGATTTTTCTAAGCTTTGCCTGTTCTTCCTTTTGTTGCTGCCAGTTTTTTCTGTTTTCGGAGAGATCATCCGTTTCGCCGGACAATTTTGTGTTCTCCGTAAACGAGTTCTTAAACTGCGCAAGCTCCACATCCGCCTTTTTTTCAAGATAATAATCGTAGTTTCCTATATAGTTTAGAATTTGTCCGTTTGTCAGATTAAGTATGCGGGTGGCTGTTTTATTTATAAAATATCGGTCATGGCTTACATAAAGTACGGTTCCGGTATAGTTGTTTATAACCTCCTCCAGTATCTCCTTTGAGGTTATGTCAAGGTGATTTGTCGGCTCGTCAAGTATAAGAAAATTTGCTTCTGACAGCATGAGCTTGGCGAGAGAAAGCCTGCCTCTTTCGCCGCCGGAAAGGGAGCTTATAAGCTTGAATACATCATCGCCCGTGAATAAAAAACTTGCGAGCATATTTCTGATTTTGGTACCGGAAAGAAAAGGATGTTCATCCGATATTTCATCGAACAGGGTGTTTTTAGGATTAAGAATTTGATGTTCCTGGTCATAATACCCGATTTCAACCTTGGCTCCAAGAGAAAAGCTTCCGGCATCGGGATTTAAGAGTCCTGTTATAATTTTTAAAAGTGTAGTTTTACCGGTTCCGTTTCCACCTATTATCGCAACCCTTTCTCCGCGCTTTATCTCAAAATCAATATTTTCAAAAAGTAAATTGTTTCCAAAAGCTTTTTTTAAGCTGTGGACTTTAAGTACATCCTTTCCGCTCTCAACATATGGATTTAACGTGAAATTCATTTGCCGCTCCGAGAACAGAGGCTTTTCGATACGCTCTACTTTATTAAGCAGTTTTTCCCTGCTTTCTGCCCTCTTTATGGATTTTTCGCGGTTAAAACTTTTTAATTTTTCTATAACGGCTTCCTGATGGGCTATTTCCCTTTGCTGATTTAAATAGCTTTTTAAAAGGATCTCTCTCTCCGCCTTTTTTTTAACGGCGTAATCGGAATAGTTTCCGTTAAAGACGGATGCCTTACAGTTGTCTATTTCTATTACCTTGGTAACGATTTTGTCAAGAAAATATCTGTCGTGAGCTACTATTACGACAGCACCCGAGAAATTGCTTATATAGGTTTCAAGCCATGCTATGGAATCTATATCCAGGTGGTTTGTCGGCTCATCAAGCAAAATAATATCGGGAGCGGATAAAAGAACGCGAGCGAGATAAACCCTCGTTTTCTGTCCGCCGGAAAGAGTGTGGACAGGTTTGTCAAACTCGGATTCCCTGAAGCCCAGACCTTTTAGGATGCCTGTGATTTCACTTTTATACGCATATCCGTTTTTTGTTTCAAATTCATGAGTTGTTTTAGCATAATTTTCATAGAGAGAATTAAGATCATCTCCCGAAGCTTCCTTCATCTGCTTTTCAAGGCGTCTCATTTTATCTGAAAGATCCAATATGTCCTTTTTTACATCAAGCATAACATCAAAAACGGTCAAATCCGTATTTATTTCCTGATGTTGAGCGAGATAGCCTACAGAAGCGGATTTTGCAAAATATACTTCTCCCGAATCCGCCGATATTTCACCTGTTATTATTTTTAAAAGAGTGGATTTTCCGGCACCGTTTATACAGACTATAGCAGCCTTATCATGTTCGTTTATAAGAAAGCTGACATCGCTTAACACCGGCCCGGTTACGAACTCCTTGCATATCCTGTTACATGATAAAATCATTATATCCTCCGAAAGTAGACTGTTAACGGTTATTCTACTACAATACGAAGGATATTAGCAAGTGCCGTGAAGTTTTTGAAATTTTGCTTACTTGAAAAAGATGTTACTGTATGCTATAAACATATCTGTAAAACGCATCTGTAGCTCAGCCGGATAGAGCACCGGCTTCCGAAGCCGGGTGTCGCAGGTTCGAATCCTGTCAGGCG
>CAUUHV010000007.1:0-78819 GCA_963545085.1 uncultured Catonella sp.
AGGCTGAGGTAAAAGAGGTTAAAAACGGAATACTTTCCGAGCTCTATAACCTTTTCTGCATGTGTTTCGGTGAGCCTCCTGTGAAATTCGATTTCGAGTACACGGATAAGGACAAAAATTATCATGTGGACAGAAGCCTTGACCCTAAGAGTTTTTATGACAAGTACATAGGCTTTGACCTTGAGAACGACTTTGTCAGCATAATCAACTCGCCTACCGAGGATAAGCCTTTTTACGAGAGAGTTACTATAGATTATCTCGGTAATGTTGCCGAGGGTAGAGCCGTTTCTTATATAAATCTGCCTATGGAAGAAGTAAAAGAGCTTATAGTAAAGCAGCTTAAGGACGGCGAGCCTGTATGGTTCGGAAGTGATGTAGGTCATATGGGTGAGCGTGAAATGGGAATATGGAGCGACGGCTGCTATGATTTTGATAATACTCTCGGTATTGATTTTTCTATGACGAAGGCTGAGAGACTTAATTACAGAGAGAGCGCCATGAACCATGCCATGGTAATAACGGGCGTAAATCTTGACGAAAACGGAAAGCCCGACAGATGGAAGATTGAAAACAGCTGGAGCGAGGAGAACGGAAATAAGGGGTATTACATTATGAATGCCGGCTGGTTTGATAAATTTGTATATCAGGCTGTTGTAAGAAAGAAGCATCTTAACGAAAAGCAGCTTGAAGCGCTCGGTAAAGAACCTATTCATTTCAGCCCTTGGGATCCGATGGGAACTTTGGCTGATTAAGTACGTTTCTTCCTGTGCCGCTACACAGGATAGGATATAGATTTCTTGAAGGGAGATTTTAGAATGGAAATAAGAGAGAGGTTTGAAAATCTTGCCGCGAAGCTTTACGGCAGACCGATAAGACAGTGTACTGAAGCTGAATTGTACCATGTTATGCTTGTGCTTACAAAGGAGCTTATCGGGGACAGACCGGAAATAAAAGGCAATAGGAAGCTCTATTATATATCCGCAGAGTTTCTTATAGGAAAGCTTTTAAGCAACAATCTCATTAATCTTGGAGTATATGACGAGGTTGAAAAGATTTTAAATGAAGCGGGAAAGAGCCTTACGAAGATTGAAGAGGAGGAGCCGGAGCCATCTCTCGGAAACGGCGGATTGGGCAGACTTGCAGCATGCTTCCTTGATTCTATAGCAACATTAGGACTTAACGGCTGCGGAGTGGGACTTTTGTACCATTTCGGACTTTTTAAGCAGGTATTTGAAAATCACATGCAGAAGTCCGAGAAAAACAACTGGATTACCGATAAGGCGTGGATAAATAAGACCGATGTGAGCTTTGATGTTAAATTCGGTGACAGGACAGTAAAATCCGTTATGTACGATATTGATGTGGTAGGCTATGATTCGGGAATAGGTAAGCTCCATCTTTTTGATATAACCTCGCTTGACGAGTCGATTGCAAATAACGGAATAAATTTCGATAAGTCGAATATTGATAAAAACCTTACGCTTTTCTTATATCCTGACGATTCGGACGAGGCGGGAAATCTGCTGCGTATTTATCAGCAGTATTTCATGGTAAGCAATGCGGCAAGGCTTATCATAAAGGATATGAAGGAAGCGGGACATGATCTCTACGAACTTGATAAGTATGCTGTTGTTCAGATAAATGATACCCATCCTACCATGGTGATTCCGGAGCTTATAAGAATACTTACTCAGGAAGAATATTTCACTATGGATGATGCGATAAGCGTAGTGGAGAAAACCTGCGCTTATACCAATCACACCATCCTTGCGGAAGCTCTTGAAAAATGGCCTCTCTCTTATCTTGAGAAGGTTGTGCCTGTGCTTGTGCCTATAATAAAAGAATTAAACAACAGAATAAGAAAGAATAACAGTGATCCTAAGGTGCAGATAATAGATGATGCTAATAGAGTCCACATGGCTCATATTGATATCCATTACGGATTTTCGACCAACGGAGTTGCAGCAATTCATACCGATATCTTAAAGGATTCCGAGCTTAACGATTTTTATAAGCTTTATCCTGAGAGATTTAACAATAAAACAAACGGAATTACCTTCCGTCGTTGGCTGTTATCCTGCAACAGAGAGCTTGCGAAGCTTTTCGATGAAACCATCGGTACCGGCTACAGAAAAGACGCGACTGAGCTTAAAAAGCTTCTTCTTCATAAGGATGATAAAGTATTTCTTGATAAGCTTGATGAGGTTAAAAAGGCTAATAAGGTAGAGCTTGCGGCTTATGTTAAGAAGCATGAGGGAGTTGACCTTGATCCGGACTCGATTTTTGATGTGCAGGTAAAAAGGCTTCATGAGTACAAACGCCAGCAGATGAACGCTCTTTATATTATCCATAAATATTTGGAAATAAAGGCGGGCAAGAAGCCTTCGCATCCTATTACCTGCATTTTCGGTGCAAAAGCGGCACCTGCTTATGTCATAGCTAAGGATATTATCCACCTGATTCTTGTACTTCAGGATATAATAAATAATGATCCGGAGGCGAATAAATATCTTAAGGTGCTTATGGTTACAAACTATAATGTAAGCTATGCCGAGAAAATAATCCCTGCCTGCGATATTTCCGAGCAGATTTCGCTCGCCTCAAAGGAAGCTTCGGGAACCTCCAACATGAAGTTTATGTTAAACGGGGCTGTTACACTCGGAACCGATGACGGAGCGAATGTTGAAATTCACGATTTTGTAGGCGATGACAACATCTATATCTTCGGCGCAAAGTCCGATGAGGTAATTAATCACTATAAAAATTCGGATTATGTATCAAGAGATATTTACAACAAATCCGAAACGGTAAGAAAAGCGGTTGATTTTATAGTCGGCGAGCAGGCTGTGAAGGTTGGAAACAGAGAAAACCTTGAACGCCTTCATAACGAGCTTTTGAATAAAGACTGGTTTATGACCCTTCTCGACCTTGAGGCTTATATCGCAAAGAAAGACGAGATAATAAAGGACTACGAGGATAGAGACAAGTGGAAGAAGATGGTGGTTACAAATATGGCGAACGCGGGCTTCTTCTCCTCGGACAGAACAATAGAAGAATATAACAGAGATGTTTGGAAACTCAAGTAAATGTTTTTGCGACTTTAAATTAAATCTGTCATTTTAAGCACAATAACCGAATCAAAAAACGTGTTCTAAATTCCGACTCAGATTTGAGAAGGAACAGAACACGTTTTTTAATTTTAAAAAATAAAGGAAAAGAGCTATGAAACAAAGAATCAGGAAATAAATATTTGCGTTGGCATTAAGTCTCTCTTTCAGAATGTCAGGGGCATCAGAGAGGCTTACTTTTGCCGCGGAAAAAGCGGCGGACAATGTGAATAAAATAACTTCCATTTTATTGCCATAATTAGTTTAGAGGTGGCATTTTGCTCTCGTACATTACGCCGTATTCAAAGCCGTAAAGCTCCTCTGTCTCTATGCCGTACTCCTTGATTAGAGATACGATGATGTTTTTTTAAAGCGACAGCCGCGTATTGCATATTTATTTGATTTTACTGTCGGCGAAGGCGTTTATCATTTCTTCGGTAAGGCTCACTCCTTCGGACATTTTTACAATTTCTTCGGGATAGAACCAGGTTGCTTCTTTTAGCTCGTCCTTTTCGAGGGTTATGGTATCGTCGCCGTCCACTTCGGCGAAAAAGCCGGCCAGAAGGGATGATGAAGGTGACCAGGGTTGGCTTTTATAAAATTTTATGTTTTTAATTTTAAGCCCCACTTCTTCCATGACTTCTCTTTTAGCGGTTTCCTCAAGGGTTTCGCCTATTTCAGTAAATCCTGCGACAAGAGCGTAACGATTATAGCCCTTTTTTGCGTATTTTGTAAGAAGGATACGTCCCTTATCCATTACACCGACAATAACTCCCGGCGATATTTTAGGATAGATCATATTTGAGCAGTCAGGACATTTTAACATTCTCTCAACCCTGTCAAGCATAAGTTTTCCACTGCAACGGCCGCAATATACGTTGTCATTGTACCAGTTATAAAGCTGAAATGCCGTAATAATGGCGAATGAAAGAGAAAGAGGCTTAAGGCTTCTGAATTTAACAGCTTCTATATAGGTGAAATCTCCGGAGCAGAAGTTGCCGGAAACGGGAGCAGGGGAAACGTCTATATCAGGTTTATCATCTTTTAAAAGGAAAAAATCCTGTTTTGAGTCGGTGGTATCATCAGTACCGTCCATGCTGAAAAGATATATCAGTTTCTCTGCAGCTATAGTATATTTTTCACTAAGCTCTTTAAATGTGGGAAGGCTCCAAAAAAGCTCCGAGCTGTTCGCTTTTCCGGGAGTGGCATTCTTTAAAACGGAAAAATCACCTTTCGCCTTACAAAGTACATCTTTATCTTTAAAATATATTATTATACTATTCTCATCCGCAGTTTTTTCGGGAAAATACCTGTTATTATAGGTAGCGTTTAAAAGATCCTGAATCATTATATTTTCTCCTGGTCATTATCAATTTATTTCAAGACACAGTATAGCATAAATGAGCTTAAATCACACTTGGAGCGTAGTGTTTTTTGTAAACAAAAGAATAAGGCTGTCAAAAGATAAAAAACATCAATAAAAAGCTTAAAATATTCACTATTTATTTTAAGATGAATATGTTAAGATAAAACTAAGTTATTAAAAATCAAGAAAAACGGGGGGAATATATGAAAAATGTAGATAAATATCAGAGGAATTATTTTATGCCGGAAGGTGATTGCCACGATTGGATAAAAAAAGAATATATAACAAAACCTCCCGTATGGTGCTCAGTGGATTTAAGGGACGGAAATCAGGCTTTGGTAGAGCCTATGAGCCTTGAAGAAAAGCTTGAATTTTTCAGCCTTTTGGTAAAAATAGGTTTTAAGGAAATAGAGGTGGGGTTTCCTGCCGCTTCCGAGACCGAATACAATTTTATGAGGGCTTTGATAGAAAGGAAGATGATACCGGAGGATGTGACGGTACAGGTGCTTACCCAGGCGAGGGAGCATATAATAAGAAAAACATTTGAGGCGGTAAAGGGAGCTCCCCATGCAATAATTCATGTGTATAATTCAACATCGGTTGCACAGAGAGAGCAGGTTTTCGCAAAGGACAAGGCGGCTATAAAAAAGATAGCGATAGACGGAGCAAAGCTTTTAAAGAAACTCGCTGCCGAAACGGAAGGAAATTTTTCCTTCGAGTATTCTCCGGAAAGCTTTACAGGAACGGAGCCTGACTATGCGATTGAAGTTGTAAACGCGGTACTTGACGTATGGAAACCGGATAAGAAAAATAAGGCGATAATAAATATACCTGCCACCGTTGAGTTGTCGCTTCCCCATGTATTCGCTTCACAGATAGAGTATATTCATAAAAATCTCAAATATAGGAACGGAGCGGTTTTAAGTCTTCATCCTCATAATGACAGAGGAACAGGGGTAGCGGCTGCGGAGTTGGGTATGCTTGCGGGTGCCGACAGGATAGAAGGTACTCTTTTCGGAAACGGAGAGCGTACGGGAAATGTGGATATAGTGACCCTTGCGCTTAATATGTATTCTCACGGAGTTAATCCGGGACTTGACTTTTCCGCTATTACGGATATAAAGGAAACCTATGAAAAACTTACAAAAATGGAAGTTTCACCAAGGCAGCCTTATGCGGGAAAGCTTGTATTTACAGCATTTTCGGGTTCTCATCAGGATGCCATATCAAAGGGCTTCGCTTACAGAGAGAAGCATAAAAGGAAAAAATGGACCGTACCTTATCTTCCTATTGACCCTAAGGATCTGGGCAGACAGTACGACGGAGATGTAATAAGAATAAACAGTCAGTCCGGCAAGGGCGGTGTAAGCTATATTATGAGGACTAATTACGGTATAGAGGTTCCCAAGGCTATGCAGGAGGAATTGGGCTATACGGTGAAGGCGGTTTCAGATCACGAACATACGGAGCTTACTCCTGAAAGAGTATATAGGATTTTTGAGGATAAATATGTAAACAATAATGATGTGTTTACCGTTTCGGACACTCATTTTGAGCGAAAGGAGGGTTTTCTGGCTTCCGTAAGCATAGAGCATGAAGGAAAAAGTCATATAATAAAGGCTAACGGAAACGGTCGTCTGGATGCTGTAAGCAATGCCATAAGGCAGTATTTTGATATAAATTATGAAGTGGCGGCTTATGAAGAACATGCTCTTACAAAGGGCTCCTCGGCGAAAGCGGTGACTTTTGTCGGGATTATGGCGGATAAAAAGATGTACTGGGGGGTCGGTTTTGACGAGGATATAATAAAGGCTTCCATAGACGCGCTTGTTTCGGCGATTAATCAGATTGATTTACTTAAAGAATCGGAGGGAAAAGATGACAGGTTAAACAGAGTTTTAAATATAATGCAGGAAAACTATAAAACGGTGACTCTTGACAGTATTGCAAAAACCCTTTTTCTCTCGAAGCCTTATTTATCAAAATATATTAAAGAAAAATCGGGAATTACCTTTGGAGAAAATGTTAAAAGAATAAGACTTAAAAAGGCAAAAGCCTTATTGAGAAACGGCAATATGAAGGTGGAAACGGTTGCGGATCTTGTGGGTTATAAAAATGTTGAGCATTTTAATCGTATCTTTAAAAGGGAGTTCGGAATTTCACCTGTAAAGTATAGAACAGGCGGGCATAAAAGCGAGAATTAACGGAAGAACCAAGTTAATCCGAAACTTGCGACTGATATGATGATTCCGGAGAGAAGCACTCCCGAAAGTACGGCTATAATACTTTTTTTTACATTCATTCCGAGCAGACTCGCTGCAAGACTTCCTGTCCATGCTCCCGTGCCGGGAAGAGGTATGCCGACAAAGAGCGCAAGGGCAAGGTAGAGAGCGAATCCCGCCTTGTCCTCCAATTTTTTTCCGGACTTATAGCCTTTTTCTATAAAAAAGGTGAAAATTTTTCCTATATAAGGTTTATTCTTGCCCCAGTGAAGTACCTTTCCGGAAAAGAGCAGGATAACAGGTACAGGGAGCATATTTCCGATTATACATATAAAATATGCCGTGTGATGAGGAATTCTGAGGGCGGCGGCTATGGGGATGGCTCCTCTTAATTCTATTATAGGGAGCATAGCAATTAAAAAAACTTTGATAAGATCCGACATAAAACCACCTTTCAAATATGGATTCATAAAATGAATTTTTATTATAAAAAGTATTTAAACATAGAGTAAAGTGGTTGTCAATCAAGGGATACTTTGGTTTTAACGCCGTTTTCATTTAAACATGGTTCTATCGACTAAAATGTACTTATTTCCGTCAAATTATTTCACTTATGTAACACAGCTTATAAGCAGCGCGGTTAAGCCGTATTTATGAAAAAACACGGAAGCTCAAGAGGGATTGACATAGCTGTTACAGGTGATATCATAGAGTTATATTATTGAGAAACGGAGAAGAATATGCGACTTATTATTATAAGACACGGAGATCCGGATTACAGTATAGACAGCCTCACTCCGACAGGAGAAATAGAGGCGGAGCTTTTGGCTGAAAGAATAGCGAAGCTTGATATAAAGGCATTTTATCAGTCGCCTTTAGGCAGAGCTAAGAGGACAGCTTTTCACACTTTGAAAAAAATGGGAAGGGAAGCTGAAACACTTGACTGGCTTAGGGAGTTTGATGTGTATATAAACAAACCCGGTCAGGATAATAAATCAATCGCATGGGACTGGTATCCTTCCGAATGGACAAAGGAAGCGCGGTTTTATGACAATAAGAGATGGACGGAGCCGGGACCTATGGCGGAAGCAAATATGAAGGAAGGCTATGAGAGAGTGTGCGAAGGGCTTGACGAGCTTTTGTCAAAACACGGGTATGACAGAGAGGGGAATATTTACAGAGTAAGGGAGGCAAATAAGGATATCATCGTACTGTTTTGCCATTTTGGGCTTGAATGCGTACTTTTAAGCCATCTGCTTGAAATATCGCCGATGGCGCTTTGGCACGGTACTGCCGCCGCTCCGTCATCCGTAACCGTTTTATATACGGAAGAGAGGGAGGAAGGAATAGCGTCATTTAGAATGACCGCCTTCGGTGATACTTCACATCTGTATAAGGACGGCAGGAAACCATCATTTTCCGCAAGATTTTGCGAATGTTTCGCAGACGATGAAAGGCATGATTGATGAATATAAAAAATAAGATAAATAAGAAATATTTTGAAATATCCATGTATGTCATCTTTACCTGCGTGGTTATATTTGTGTTAAGCAGAGTGGCTGATAACGCAGGAAATATTATATCGGCTATAAGAACGGGGATAAGTTGGACAGCTGTCGTGTTGAAGCCTGTTGTCGCAGGATTTATCATAGCGTATCTTCTTTTTCCTTTGCTTGAAAGAATAGAAGCTTTATTAAGAAAGATAAAATTTGTGAATAAGCTTAAGGGCTTAAGGGGTATTGCCGTAGCCTTATTATGGCTTTTAATTGCCGCCTTCATATTTATAATCGTTTCTCTCCTTATTTCAGCCCTAACAAGGCAGCTTACCGCCGCAAGTGTAAACGGAATTGCGGATGCTTTAAGTAATTACGCGAATTCAATTAACAAGTTTTATAAGGATTTGATGGCGAGTCTTGAAACGCTTAATATCAATTCGGTGGGTATAGAATCCGGAATAGATCAGGTAGTGAAAAATTTAGGAAACTATCTTTTGGAACTTTCAAAAGGTATAGGAGGTATAGTAGACAGTATAAAGGACGGTCTTATAACTACTGTTTTTGCGGTTATATTCGGGATATATTTTCTTTTGGACGGTCCAAGCCTTACGAAATATTGGGGAAGAATTTTTACTATAATCCTTCCTGAAAAAAGAAGAAAAATGCTTTCAGTTCTTATAGAGGATGCGGACAGGGTATTTTCAGGTTATATCAGAGGTCAGTTGACGGATGCGTTTCTTCTTGCCGTTGTTATGAGCATAGCCCTTTCTCTTGTAGGAATACAATATGCGCTTGTAATAGCCCTTCTCATGGGAATAGGAAATCTTGTGCCGTATCTCAGCAGCTTATTGGGCTATTCATCGACTATAATAGTAAGCTTTGTTACCGGAGATTTTAAAACCATGGTTATAGCTCTCGTGGTTATTTTCATTATATTGACCGTGGACGGAAATGTGATAAATCCGAAGCTGCTTAGCCAAAGTGTAAATATTCATCCCATGGTGGTAATTATAGCCCTTATTATAGGAGGAAATATAGCCGGTTTTGTGGGAATGGTAGTGGCTGTGCCGTTCGGAGCTTTGATAAAGCTTTGGTTTGAGAGGGCGATGGGTATGGCTGAAAAACAAAAAAAGAAGATCTCCATGAGTATGGAAAATGATAAGGGCAAGTGATTGTATTGCGAGAAAGAAAGAGACTGTAGCTTTAAGAAAAATATCGCAGAATAACCATACTATTTATAATATTTATGGTTATATCATATATATTTATGCTTAATGTAACAGTCCATTGATTTTATATATAAATGAAATTTTCAAGCAGGGAAAGAGCGGCGGCTCCGACTGCACCGTCCATATCGGAGAAAGGCAGTATTTCTATATTGTTTACATATATTGACTCAATAAACAATAGTTGATCTCTTATCAGGCTCATTATTTCTTCTTTTATGTCCAGGTTATCAAACATTTTGGAATGAAGAAATATTTTATCGGGATTCATTAATATAGCTATATTGGATATGCTGTTGCCCAAATATTTAAGGGCATCGGCAATATAGTTTCTTATAAGCGGATCTCCCATGGAATACGCATCGGTTATTTGTTTGATTGTTATATCTCTTTCATTATCTGCGAGAGAACGAAGTATTAATGAGGAAGAGTTTTTGTAAAGCAGTCCGGCGTACTTTATAAGCCATCTTTCGCTTGAAAAAGTTTGAAGACATCCATATTTGCCGCACTCACACTTGGCTCCGTTTGAACTGACGATAGTATGACCTATTTCTCCGGATACATAGCTGCTACCGAGGAAAAGTTCTCCGTTTATAACATTTGCACAAAACATACCGAGCCCTATATGAAAAAAAGAAAAATTATTCGGGGTATGTCCGGAATGAAAAAAATATTCGGCAATAGCCATACAGCGGACATTATTTTCAAAACAAATCGGAAGAAAAAACTGTTTTTTTATAAAATCGGGATCAAAGTTATCCCATATTTTCCTGTTTGAAACCAATTTTCCGGTTTCTCTGTTTGCATGCCCCGGCAGGGCTATCCCTATCCCTTTTATCTTGTCCTCATTTTTGTCTGATATCAACTCGCTTATATGTGATACGATAATATGGTTTATATTTTCAGCGGTAGCCTCGTTAAAAGGGTCAAATTTCTTTTTAATTATTTCGCCTTTGGCATTGCAAAGACAGGAGCGGACTCCTTTTTCTGTAAATTCCACTCCTATATTAAGTATGTTGTCATACAAAAGATCTATCAATATAGGCTTTCTTCCGGAAGTGACATAAGCCGCCGATTCGCCTGTTTCAATAACAAGCTTTTCGTTTATCAATTCTTTAGTAACAGAGGTCACTGTTGCCGGTGTTATTCCCGTGCCGCCTGCTATTTCTATTCTGGAAACAGGGGCATTTCTAAATAAAAATTTTAATATTGTATTGCGGTTTGAAAATTTTTTTATAGCTGACAAGCAAACCTCCTATAAAACTTTAAATCCCGTGTACCTGGAAGAAACTTCTATTATCCTGTATACATCAAGGAATTTTTGAAATTTCATTTCATTTTTTTGTATATATTCAGTAAAATTGTTAAAATCATGTTCAGCGGCACCGACATTACCGGAACTGAGATTTATGAGGGCTTTTACAAGTTTTTTTGAGTAGTTATTGTGATATTCAAGCAGCGACCAGTAAATATTGAAACTGCCGGAAGCCCTTACCTCTTTAAAAACGGGCATGAAATTCTCCAAAACCTGAAGAAGTTTTAAAAAATCACTGTTTACCTTATCAGAAACTCTGTTGCCCTTGCCGTTAAAATAATCGGGATGGCTGAAAGAGGACAGTTCTTTTAAATACCTGCCCGCATGGATATGAAAATCTCCGTAAATATCTTTATAATACTGCTCACTGAATTCCTCGAAATTTTTACATATACCGGATAGAGTATAGCCCATTATATAATCAGGAAGACTGTTAGGGGCGAAGGTTCTAAGCTCCTGACAGCTTATATAGCCGTTTAAGCCTAACTTCGGCAACTTCATTATATCATAAAATAAAATTTTTGAAATATTGTAATATCCGAAGTCGCCGTAATGTGCTCTGCCTAAAGGATAGTCAAAGATGAATCCGTCATTATTAAAGTTTTTTTGCCATGCGAATAAAAAGTTGAGATTCTGCTCAATGGTTTCGGGAAGAGTTATGTGATTTTTTTTATATTCCGGCAACTCTTTTTGTGGAATATTGTCGGGATAGCTCTTTTCGAATGTCCTGCTTATAGGAGCGAACATTATAATAAAACGATCAGGACTTTTAAGCTTATTTTTAATCGGCGGCCATAACAATTCCTGATAAAGAAGAAATACTATACGGGTATCCAGATTATTTTCACTAAGCTTTTCATCTATCCGGTTAAGTATCGAAATATACTGATCTGATAAAATTTCTTTGTTACAGTTTTCACACTCACATACATTATTCGCTTCGTCAGCCAACCAAAAATGAACATAATCCACGTCTTTGTTATTTTGGGAATATTCCAGAACGAGATCCGCCAGTTTTTCTATAACCTGATTGTTTGAGTAACAGAGATTGGTATTGGCGGGTATATTGTGAAAAAGTTGCCTTTTTCCGTTTATCATGGCAAAAAAATTATTATTTTCTTCGGCTTTATCATTTCTTTTATCCCAACCTAAAGCAGGAAAGCCTGAAGCGTTTGCAGTCCAACCGTGTCCGAAGGTGTGCAATAGTAAAGATCTTAGTTTTACTTCATCAAAAATACGTTTTGTATATTTTTTTGAAATTTCGATGTTAAAATCTTCTTCTTTCAAAGAAGGGTTAAACTCATGCTTGTACCAACGTTCCATAAAAACGTGAGGAAGGCGGAATTGACTGAAAAAGCAGTTAAAACCGAGTTTAGGCATCCATTCTATCATATCCAGAATATTTTCGACAGATGAAGCGCCTTCAATGCATATTCCTCTGTGCCTGAAAGGATAGATATGACTCTCGGACAAAATTATTGTATTGATTGAAGTTATATCGGGTATAAGCTCAGTTTCCTTTAAAGGAGACAAAAACCTGAAGCCAAGCCTGTATAAAAAGTGATATACGGCAAGCAATACACTTCTTTCGTTAGTTCCTATTATACTTCCTGTACCGCCTTCTATCTCTATTTTGAAGGCATCATCTAAAAAACTGTTTTCCACATGAAAGATATTTTCATTTACTATAAGATCTATATTTATGGATTCCCGTTCGGTATCGGGTATATTTAGAGCGGATAAGTAAGAAAACAGTTCGTTTTTTGCGTATTTCAGAGTGTTTGTTTCGTTTAACGCCGTTATTTTCATCGGATACTCCTCTTAATCTTGTTTACTTATTTTATAACCGACTACCTTAGTGATTAGCTGTAGTTGCCTATACGAAAGCTT
The DNA here is from genome assembly GCA_963545085.1 of uncultured Catonella sp. Lineage (GTDB taxonomy): Bacteria > Bacillota > Clostridia > Lachnospirales > Lachnospiraceae > Catonella. The sequence goes on from CAUUHV010000007.1 coordinate 12,623, forward strand.
GCTTTCGGTATAGGCAACATAAACCGATCATCTTAATAGTATAACAATATTTTTAAAATGGTATATCGGCGTTTTAGACAAAAAACAGCGTTAAATCAATTGTATACAGAACGGCTTACTCTTTTGTTGCGGGAATGCAGGGACTCGGATATGCAAGTGCGGCAGCCATGACGTTTGGGGTTATAGCGGTATTTCTCGGCGATTTCGGAAATGTTGATACTCCGCTGTTTGCAGCAGGGTATTTCTAATAATTACAAAAACGGTTAATTGAGTTTTTTAGCATATTCTGCTAAAATGGAAACATAGAAAAGTTGGCACGGGGGTGTTATATGAAGCTTAATTACAAAAGGACTTTTTTTGTAGGTTTGGCGTTTTTGTCAATATGTTCCTTCTGGCAAATGTATGATAACATTGTTCCTTTAATTTTACAGAACACTTTTCATCTGAATGAAACGATTATAGGTGCTATTATGGCGATAGATAATGTTCTGGCGGTATTTTTGCTTCCGATAATAGGCACTCTTTCAGATAAAGTGGATACAAAAATAGGGAAACGAACCCCTTTTATCATAGGCGGTACGTTTGCGGCTATTTTATTTATGATGCTTCTTCCTGTAGCCGATTATTATAAAATGTTGTGGCTTTTTATAACGGCTCTTGCTCTAACTCTCATAGCGATGGCGATGTACCGTTCACCGGCAGTCGCTCTGATGCCGGACCTTACGCCGAAACCGCTTCGTTCAAGCGCGAATGCGGTTATAAATCTCATGGGTTCGGTGGGTGCCATCTATGCTTTAGTTTTAATGAGAACTCTTGTGAAAAAAGAGGAAAACCCGAACTATACACCCGTTTTTATCAGTGTCGCGGTGATTATGATTGTAGCCGTTACCCTTCTTGTCTTAATAATAAATGAGAAAAGTATAGCTGAGAAGATAAGGAAAAGGAAGAACACGGACTTTCCGCTCCGGTAAAAAGGAGCCTTATTTTCATTCTCATATCCATCTTTTTATGGTTTACAGCCTATAACGCCGTAACTACAGCTTTTTCAAGATATGCGGTAAGGGTATGGAAGATGGAGGGCGGAGGATTCGCAAGCTGCCTTATGGTAGCCACGATTGCAGCTGTAGTAAGCTATATACCTATCGGAATAGTATCATCCGCCATAGGAAGGAAGAAAACGATCTTGGCGGGACTCTTCATGATGCTTATAAGCTATATTTCGGTATTTTTCTATCCGACATATAATGTCACGGCAAATATATTCTTCGCCATTATAGGAATAGGCTGGGCTGCTGTTTGTGTTAATTCTCTGCCTATGGTTGTTGAAATGAGTAAGGGAAGTGATATAGGAAAATATACGGGACTGTATTATACTTTTTCAATGACCGCTCAGATTTTCACTCCTGTTATTTCCGGGGCGCTGCTTCAGTATGTTTCATATAATACTCTTTTTCCTTATGCAATATTTTTTACCGTTTGTGCAATGCTTACAATGACAATGGTAAAGCATGGGGATTCAAAGCCTCCTAAAAAGAAAAAAGCATTGGAGAATTTTTCGGATTGAGGGTATGAAGCGGGTAAAAGACTGAAATAATATTTTAAAACGTTCGGGAGGAAAGCGATATTTACTCCTGATAAAGATAAAAGCAGATATTATTGTGAAATTCCGGATCTTCCGGGGTGTGTAACGACAGGACATAAATTGTTCTAAAGTTTTACAGGACGGATTGAAAAGGATATTTAATAAAACTCAGACGGTAAACAGATGAAAAAACCTCCTCCGCTCAAAATGCAGGGGAGGTTTTTAAAAAACTTTTCTTTAAAATATCACAAAGCATATAAAAATGTGGTATTATCATTATGGTGCTTATAAGTTTTAACTATTGATTTTGAAAGGAAACGGCGGAATGTGGAAGGCGTGGGAAGATTTTTCAAAGCTTCCGGCAGGAGAGGTGTTTATATACATAGCCAAGCCTCTTTTAATACTTGCGATAAGCAAGGTACTGGTTACGGTGATTTTGAAAATTTTAAACAATTTTTTTGAACGCACGAAGCTTGATGACGGAATACGGGGCTTTTTGAAGCAGGTTATTAAAATTGCCGTTTATGTTGTAGCGTTGATAATGGCGGCACAATCCTTAGGTGTAAACACCGCCTCTTTGGTTACAATGCTTGGGGTTGTTTCTCTTGCGTTTTCACTGTCATTACAAAATATACTCACAAATATATTTTCGGGTATAGTTATACTTGTGACAAAACCTTTTGTTGTAGGTGACTTTGTTGAAATCTGCGGAGTTGTAGGAAAAGTTACGGCCATAACGCTGATGCGAACGAAAATAAATACTCCGGATAATAAGGTGGAGCTCTTGCCGAATTCGGATGTGGCGGCGGGAAGGATTTCAAATTATTCAAACGAAGCTCTCAGAAGGGTGGATTTTGAGGTCTTTGCCTCATACGATGATCCGACGGACAAGGTTATAGACGCGATACGGTCGGTTATAGATAAGGACGAGCGTATAATTAAAGATGAGGAATATGCTCCGACAGTAAGGCTTTCGAAATTCGGAAATAATGATATAACCTATTCGGCTAAGGTGTGGTGTCCTAATGAATTCTATTGGGATGTTTATTATGATACGTTAAAAGAAATAAGAGAGGTATACAGAGAGAGAGGAATCACCTTCAGTTATCCTCATACAGTGGTACATTTTTCGGATGAAAGTAAGGCGAAGTAGTATACACCGATTTTTACGAGTTATTCGCGTGCCGGAAGATTTAACTGTATGTTCATGAAAAAATACGCTTTAACTAAGCTCTTTGATGGACAAATGAGAAATTTTAAGATAGAATCAAGACCTGAATAAAAAAAGAAAGGTATAATAAAATATTATGAAAAGAAAATTGATGATGATGTTTATTTGTTCAGCCCTTATCCTTTCCGCGTGTTCGGGAAAGGGAGGAAGCGCCTCGATATCCAAGGACGGAGGTACGAATAAAGAAAGCGGTACGGCTTCGGTAAGCGGGAATACAGGAAAAGAAGAGGAAAAGCAAATATTTCCGGCGTTTACGGCAACAGACGCAAACGGAAATGAGGTTACCGAGAAAATTTTTGCGGATAAGGATATAACCATGGTAAACCTCTGGGGGACTTTCTGCCCTCCTTGTATAAGAGAGATGCCGGAGCTTCAGCAAATATACGAAAAGCTTCCTGAAAATGCGGGAATGATAGGGATAGCTGTAGATGTTCCCGCAGGACACGAGGGACAAACAAAAGCGATGAACCTGATTTTAGAAAAAACAGGAGTTAAATATACAAATTTACTTTTGGATGAGGGGCTTACAGAATTTGTATCCGCTTACAGTGCGGTTCCGACAACCGTTTTTGTAAATAAAGACGGTGAGATAGTTGCGGAGATTACGGGAGCGCTTATCGACGAATATGTAGAAACCTTCAAGGAATACCTTGAGGGTTGGGAGTATTGAAATTTCACGTAAGGAAGGTAAACGGTGCTCATAGAGAGGGGGTCGCTATGACGAAAAAATATAATTCCAGGGGAAAGACTAAAATAATAGATTTTCTTAATCGTAACAATGAAAGAAGGATGACGGCAGGAGAAATTCTTACAGGATTAAACGAGGAAGGAAACGGCATAAACCGTTCAACCGTTTACAGAAACCTTGAAAAAATGGTTGAAACGGGAGATGTTTTGAGCTTTAAGGGAAGTGACAGTGAATCTACCTACTATCAGTATTCGGGAGTACATAAGGAATGTAACGCGCATCTTCATATTCAGTGTAATACATGTGGAAGGATTTTTCACCTTGAGCACGGCTTTATAGATGAGTTTAAGAAGCATCTGCTTTTCGATTACGGAGTGGAAATAGATGTCGCTCATACGATGATGGTGGGGATTTGTAAAGAATGCAGGGAGAAAACGGTATGAGACTAATCATTTTCAATAAGGATGAATTCGGTAAAAGAGTTGAGAAGGTGGCGAAAGCTGAAGGAAAGTATTCTGAAATTTATTATTTAGATGATGAGAATGAGGACAATGATATACTTTCGCCAAGAGCCGATTACTTTTTGTATATTGATGACGATACATATTTTTTTCCTGCCTATGAGGATAATGAAAGAAGGCTCTCATGGCTTCACAGACTTATGGAAACGGGCGCCAATCTGGCCAATATTATAAGTCCGGAGGCGAAGATATCGGAGGGAGCAAGGCTTATTGCGGGAGAGTTGATTTTTGAAAATGCCGTAATAGGAAAAAACGCAGTATTAAAAACCGGCTGCATTGTTGAAAAGAATGCTGAAGTATCGGAAGGATGTATATTGGAAGAAAGCGTGAGAGTGTGCGAGGGGGCTAAGATTTCAGACTTAAATAAGATTCCGCCGAAGATGCTTATAAAGGCGGGGCGGATTGTGGAAAGCGGTAAGTACAGCCTTTTAGCGAAGATAGAGTCTGAAACTTGGGAGGCAAGGCACAGCGGGACTTAAAAAAGAAACGGATAGGTAGAAGATGACTTTACAGCAGCTTAAATATGTTATAGAGATTGCGGAAACCGGTTCTATGAATGTCGCGGCGAAGAAGCTTTTTGTTTCTCAGCCGAGCCTTTCTACGGCGATTAGAGAGCTTGAAAGGGATGTACATATTTCCATTTTTGAAAGAACCGCTAAAGGAGTTGTAATCACTGCCGAGGGCGAGGAGTTTTTAGGTTACGCGAGACAGATAATAAATCAGGTTGAACTGCTTGAGGATAAGTATATGGACACATCCTCCATAAAAAAGAAATTCGGTGTTTCAGCGCAACATTATTCCTTTGCGGTCAAAGCCTTTGTTGAGATGGTAAAAGGCTTTGATATGAATCAGTATGAGTTTGCGATAAGGGAAGCAAGAACTCATGACGTAATCCATGATGTGGTTACGGGTAAGAGCGAAATAGGTATTTTATATACAAATGAATTTAATGAAAAGGTACTAAAAAAGCTTTTTAAGGACAATCAGCTTGAATTTACAAAACTTTTTACCTGCGACGGCTACGTATATCTTTGGAAGCGTCATCCGCTTGCGGAAAAAGAGGTCATAGAGCTTTCCGAGCTTCAGGAGTACCCATGTCTTTCTTTTGAGCAGGGGGATAATAATTCCTTTTATTTCGCAGAGGAGATTTTAAGCACTTATGATTTTAAAAAGACGATAAAATCGAATGACAGAGCCACCAATCTTAATCTGATGGTCGGGCTTAACGCATTTACACTTTGTTCCGGCATAATCTGCGAGGAACTTAACGGAAGTGATTTTATAGCGGTAAAGCTTGCCGAAAATGTAAGCATGGATATAGGATATATTAAAAGGGCTCACCTTAATATGAGTGAAATAGGGAATATTTATATAGAGGAAGTTAGGAAATATATTAACGAGGTTTTGCAATAACCTTGACAAGAAGCTTTATTTAATATAGTATTTGGATTGAAAACAAAATAAAAAATCTTCAGGGCAGGGTGAGATTCCCGACCGGCGGTAAAGTCCGCGAGCGATTTTCGCAGAATCGGTGAGCAGAGCGCAATTCCGATACCGACAGTAAGAGTGATGGATGTATTTACAGATAATACGTTATAACTCATAAAGTCTGGATGAGAGAAGAGATTACGGCAATGTATTTACGTTGCTTTTGCTTCGCTTTATCGCCCTGACTTCGGTCGGGGTTTTTGCTTTTTAGGGTTACTTGTCCTGAAAGGATTGGAAAAGAGGATATTATGATAGGTGCTTTAATAGGGGGGCTTGCCGAGGCGGTCTCAAAAAATGCGGGACTTGTAATCGTCAGTGTATTGGTGATAGCCGGGGTTATTGCCTGTGTGTATTTTGCGGAAAAATATTTTGCGGTAAAAAACGGAAGAGAAAAAAGATATGAGATGTCAAAGATACGATATATGACAACGATAGCCCTGCTGTCAGCTATATCTACCGTACTTATGCTTTTTGAGTTTCCGCTTCCGATAGCTCCGGGATTTTATAAAATAGACTTAAGCGAGCTTCCTATAATAGTGGGGGCATTTGCCCTGGGGCCTATGGCGGGAGTTATAATGGAAGTTATAAAGATAGTGCTTAATCTTTTTATAAACGGAACGCTTACCGCCTTTGTGGGAGAGCTTGCGAATCTTATAATCGGAGCTTCATTTATTATTCCGGCATCAATTATTTATTATGCTAAGAAAACAAAAAAAAGAGCGGGTTTCGGGCTTCTTTTCGCAACAGTTTTTACAACGTTAACAGGAACGTTTTTAAATGCCTTTGTGCTGCTTCCGTTTTACGCTGCCGCTTTCGGAGGAATGGAAAATATAATTGCGGCGGGTACGGCGGTAAATTCACATATTAACAGCGTTTTTACCTTCTGTCTCATAGCGGTGGCGCCGTTCAATCTGATTAAATTCGGGTTGGTGTCCGTCATAACTCTTGCGATATATCATAGTGTAAGTCCTATAATAAAGCATAGAAATTAAAAGATAAGCGCCGTTTTTGAAAAGTCGGTTGCTTATGATACCGGTTGTGGATAATTTCAGTTTAATAGGGGTTCGGCATAAGTCTTGATAGAATATGCCGGACCTTTTAAAATAAGCGGTAAAACGATTTTTCTTGAGTTTACACATTTTTTTCATTTAAATATATCTCTACCGGCTAAAATGTACTTATTTATGTTAAATTATTTTTTGTTTATATCACACCGCTTATAAGCGGTATGGTTAAGCCATGTTTATGAAAAATTCGAAACCCGAGGATTTTTATATAGACATCCCCGTCAAATTCGATTAAACTTAAGGAAACACTTGTGCGTTAGAGTAAAGTCTTAGGGAGGTAAAGGAAAAAGCCCGACTTAATACTTTTAACAGCTATTCTTGCGCCGGTGATAATCTTTTTATTTGTAGATGATAATATAAAAGGAATGAGCCTGTATCATTTATATTAAGAAGATTAAGACGATATATGCCGTTTTTGTTTAAAGGTGTTTTCGTTTTATTTACGGGCGACTGTAGGTATATAAAAGATATATCTGAAAGTTTATAGGAAAAATAACGTGAATTTGCGCATAAAAAGGAACCGATAATGTCAGGAGCCAATTCGTTAACCGAACTTATAAAAAAACTCTTTCCGAAGAAAAAATGCAGTAATGAGGATTTGAAAGAATACGCTCGCAAGTTGGCGCTTAAAAGACCTGAAAAAACCGAAAAAGGATATCTGCTTGTTGATCCTGTGGAGGAAAAGTCGGGAGGGGAATATTTTGCTGAAAAAATAGTGCCGACTTTAACCGGGAGAAGGGAAAAACCGGAGCCTTGCCGAACTTTTGCTAAAATGAGAAAAATAGGCAAAAGGGCTGAAATATACGGCAACCGGTATGTTTCGACGGAACCGGAAAGCTTTGTCAAACAAGCGAAGTTCATGGAGAATTTTACCGATAATGCGGAAGCGGAAGTGCCGCTTGAAGCATACTATACTACTTATGCAAAGATGAACGATGCACAGCTCAGGACATATTTTACATGGCGGACAGGAGTTCGAGAAGGGATTATTAAAAACGTATCGGTATCTTACGCGTATTGTTATATCTATGAGCTTTTAAATGGAATAGGCGTTAAGACCCCTGAAGATACCGTAAATAAGCTGATTTCTATATGGACTTCATTCAGAAAATTTGATAAAAGCATAGATGCGTATATGCGTGTATGGATAAGAGATTATTATATTATACATAATAAGGAGCTTAAATATTCGTTTTCAGATTACAGAAATCGTTTTCCGGTTCTTTATTATGATTTTGATGCGGAGCTTTACTACGGGATTAAATCCGGTAAATATGAGAATGTAAGAGCTGTAGAAATGTTTTCTTCTTTTAAAATTACCGACGGACAATTTTATAAATCGGGAAACAGCGATATAATCGAAAAATGTGTCTGCTTTGTTATGAAAGAAATCTCAAAGCTTTTTAAAGCTTCCGGAACTGATTTTAAAAAATTATTTTCCGCTAAGAAAAGGGAGACATTATATTCTTTTTACAGAGGAGCGGTATATTCTCCAATCAAATTTTATGAGGCGAAGGTCGAGCTTGACGGGATAGAAACTTTCAAATACGGAAGTAAAGGTTTTCGTATAGAAAGTCCGGATATGTTGAAATATCGTGCTGTCATAGGATATATTCTTAAGCTTACGGAAGTTAAGATGAGGAAGCTTTTCGGGCATAAAAGGGCTTTGAAATCGCCTGATATTAAGACTGTCGAAAAAGGGCTTTTTGAAAGTGAAGAAAGAACAGGATACTATTATGAAGGGAAAAGACTTTTTGATTTAAGTCTCTGGAAAAGAAAAATTCTTGAAACAATGTACGATGACAGTTTTGAGGAGACAATAGAGCGGGCTGCGATCGACTTTTTAAAACTTTCGAATATAGTAGTAAAAGACGGTAAACTTACGGAAATAAAGCCGGTTGAAATAGATATGAGCAAGCTTAAAAAAATTGAAGAGGATCATATAGAAACGGCTAAAAAGCTTATATCGGAAGAAGAAACCCCGGAAGAAATACCTCAGAAAAAAGAAGCTGAAGAAAGTATCGAACTTTCAGGATTTACAGGAGTTATAGCGCTTTTATCAAAAGAAGCGAAGGCTCTGCTTTTACATCTTGTGAATAATGAAACAACAGGTTTCAATACTGAGCTTTCGGTGGAAGAAATAAATGAGAAAGCATTTGATATAATCGGAGATAACCTGATTGGGTATGTCTCGGGAGAACCACGCATATACGAAGAATATATTGATGAAGTAAAGGAAGCGCTCGGAGGACGGTAAATGAATGTAACTGATAAAATTCCCGTGCGGATAGCGGGAACTCTTCTTAATTCACTTAAAGGAGGGGTTGTTCCCCGAACGGGACTCGGCTATATAACGGTAGGAAGGAAAGATGAAATAGACGCTCTCTTAAACGATGTAGAGATAATTTCGGAGGGAGGAGCGTCATTTCGTTTTGTAGTGGGTAAATACGGTGCGGGAAAAAGCTTTCTACTTCAGACTATTCGTAACTATGCTATGGAGAGAGGTTTTGTGGTTGTGGACGCGGATCTCTCGCCGGAGAGAAGGCTTGTCGGCAATAAGGGCGAAGGAATCGCCACTTATAAGGAGTTGATGAAAAATCTATCCACACATACCTCACCTGACGGAGGGGCGCTCAGCCTTATGTTAAGCAAATGGATAACCGCGCTTAAAACCGAGGTGATGGAAAAAAATTCGCTTGCCGCCGACAGTGAGGGACTTAACGGGCTTGTGGAAATAAAAATCCATCAGACGGTAAATGAGCTTGAATCCATAGTACACGGCTTTGATTTTGCAAGAATTATTTCGTTATATTGGAGGGCGACGGTAAACGAGGACGACGAGCTTAAAAGCAGGACATTAAAATGGCTAAGAGGCGAATATTCCACCAAAACCGAGGCAAAAAATGAGCTTGGTATCGGTGTTATTATAAATGATGACGACTGGTATGAGTATATCAAGCTTTTTTCAATGTTCGCGGTAAAGGCGGGATATAAGGGAATGATTATGATGATTGACGAATTGGTTAACCTTTTTAAAATTCCCAATTCAATATCAAGACAGAATAACTATGAGAAAATTTTAACAATATATAACGATATAATGAAGGTGAAAGCACGATATTTATGAGTTATCATGGGAGGAAATCAGCAGTGTGTGTAGGATACGAGTAGAGGAATTTTCAGTTATGAGGCGTTAAGATCGAGGCTTGAAAGCAGCAGATTTTCGGACGGTAACACAAGGGATCTGCTCTCTCCGATAATAAGGTTAAAGCCGTTAACGCCCGAGGAAATGTATTTCCTTATATGTAAGCTTGAAAAAATCCACGCTCAGGTTTATAAATACGAGCCGAAGCTGTCTTCAGAAACGCTTCAGTATTTTATAAAGACAGAATTTGCAAGGGTTGGCGCGGGACAGAATATCACACCTCGCGAAATCATAAGGGATTTCATAGAAATTCTGAATATCATTCTTCAAAATTCGGATAAAACGCTTGAAAGTGTACTTGGCGGAGAAAGTTTCAAGTATGCGGAAGTCATGGAAAATGAAGAAGAAATAGGAAGCGAGTTTAAAGGGTTTGAGATATGAGTACATTTGAGAAGCTTGCCCCGTTTATACAGGATTATATCTATCGTAACGGTTGGGAGGAGTTAAGAGAAGTACAGGTTGCCGCCTGCGATATTATCTTTAATACGGACTCGAACCTGCTTATAGCCACTCCAACCGCCTCCGGAAAAACGGAGGCGGCATTTTTGCCTGTTATAACCGAGCTTTATAACAGCCCTTCCGAAAGTGTGGGAATTTTATATATAGCTCCGTTAAAGGCGCTTATAAATGACCAGTTCGCACGTATGGAGGAATTGCTTGAAGAGGCGTATATTCCGGTGGTGAAATGGCATGGAGACGTTTCGGCAAATGCTAAAAGTAAGCTTTTAAAAAACCCGTCGGGAATACTTCAGACTACTCCGGAATCTCTTGAAGGTATGATAATGAAGCGTAAAGAGCAGGCGGTTAAGCTGTTTTCGGATTTGCGTTTCGTTATTATTGACGAAGTCCATAATTTTATCGGAGAGGACAGAGGGACTCAACTTATATCTCTGTTTGAAAGGCTCGAGAAGCTTACAGGAATTATCCCAAGGAGAATCGGGCTTTCCGCCACATTGGGAGATATAGAGGAAGCCGAAAAATGGCTTAGCGGATATACAGGGAGAGAATGTGTCACACCTGTCACCGGAGTAAAAAGGCGAAAGGCTGTAGTGATGGCGGAGCATTTTTACGAGTTCGCGGTTCAGGATAAGGACGCAAAGAATGAAATTTCATTTTTTGAGAGCCTGTATGAGCTTACACGAGGGAAAAAGAGTATTATATTTTCAAATTCCCGCGCCGATGTTGAAAAAAATATTATAAATTTGAAAGATATAGCTGCTAAAAGAGGTGAGCCTGATGTGTTTATGGTGCATCACGGCAGTATTTCGGCTTCCGACAAAGAATATGTGGAGGAGCGGATGAGGCTTTCGGGAATGCCTCTTGTTACCGGAGCTACGGTAACTCTTGAATTAGGCATAGATCTTGGCGATTTGGACAGAATTGTACAGGTGGGCTGTCCTAAATCCGTCGCGAGCCTCTCTCAAAGGCTCGGAAGGAGCGGGAGAAGAACCGGTGTTTCCGAGATGTGCTTTTTATTCGATGAGGAAAAAAGAAGGGAGTCGAAAGAATTTTATAAGCTTATAAATTGGGGGTTTGTAAAATGCATAGCTTTAATTGAGCTTTATAGGGAAAACCGTATAGAACCGATTATCCCCGAGAGGTACCCGTTCGGAATTCTTTATCATCAGACCATGAGCTTCATATACGGCAGAGGAGAGGTAAGCCCCGAGTTTTTGGCACAGTCTTTACTAAGCGAGTACGCGTTTTCCGATATAGATAAAGAGGATTACAAAGAACTGTTGGGCTATATGTTAAAAAAGGGGCATATCGAAAGGACTGAAACAGGCGGTATTATAATAGGAACGGAAGGAGAGCGGATAGTAAATCATTATGATTTTTATTCGGTATTCGAATCCGACCTTGAATATTCCGTAATGGAAGGCTCTCATGAGATAGGAACTCTAACAAGACTTATGCAACCCGACACCACCTTTGTGCTTGGCGGAAAAACGTGGATTGTTACGGAAATAAATAAAGAAAATAAGACTATTTATGTCGAAAGAGCCAAAGGAAAGCCGCCTACTGTCTGGGATGGAAGCGGAGAGGTAATTGAGCATACCATGGTGCTTAAAAAAATGAAGGAAGTTATTACATCCGATATGGAATATCCGTATTTGAAAAAAGGAGCAAAAAATCGCTTAGCCGAAATAAGACTTATAGCGAAAGGGGCGGAGCTTTCCAAAAAAGAAATTTTTGAAATTTCTCCCGATACCTTCGGAGTTGCAGTATGGCTCGGAACAAGAGCTTTAAACGCTCTTGATTTTATCTTAAATTCCCTGCTTCCCGAAAGGGAGTTTGCGGAAGGATATTTCCCATTTTTGATTGTTAAAAACGTAACGAAAGAAAAACTTATAAATGCTTTGAAATATATAAGAAACAATGAAATATCGGAGGCGGATTTTAAAATTCCGGGGGAAGTAAAGCCTATGGGTAAGTATAATGATTTTATTCCGCCTAAGCTGCTAAAAAAACAATATATCATCAGGTATACATATAAAAAGGAAATGAAAGAGGAAATGATGAAGGCGGATTCTATATAAAAGTCCGAAACGGTGAGGAGATGAACAAGCATTATTCAGGTTATTTTCAAAATGAGACGAAGTGCGCTATGGACGAGGCATATAAGGAAATGACACAGCTTGAAAAAAGCATAGCTGACTTTTTTATAAAAAATAAGGAAATACGAGATTTTTCTTCAAAGAATATGTCAAGGCTTCTTTATGTTTCAGAGGCTTCTTTACACAGGTTCGCGAAAAAATGCGGATACAGAGGCTATAGAGAGCTTATATTTTCATACGAAAAAGACCTTGAAAATGAGATAAAAAATATAGGCAGGGAAAAGAATGTAAGTCATTTTGTAGGAAAGATACAGGAGGGTTACAGAAGTACCGTAGAAGAGACTTTCAGGCTTATAAATGAAGAAAAACTCCGGGAAATAGCGGAAAAGCTCAATAAAAAAAGAAGGATTTTTGTCTACGGAATAGGCGGCTCGGGGCTTGTCGCAAGACAGTTTCAAATGAATTTTATGAAACTCGGCTTTGATATAACTGCCGTAACGGAGCTCGATATGATTGCGTTAAGCGCTAAAACGGCAAAAGGCGACTGTGCGGTTATAGCGATTTCCGCAGGAGGGGAAACGGAAGTCGTTATAAACGCGCTTAAGGCGGCGAAAGGAAACGGAGCCTATACCGTTTTTATAACATCGGGCAATTCGGAGACTGATAAAAAACTGTCCGACGACATCATAAAAATAGCATATTTTAAAAACAGCGATTCCGGAGCGAAACTCTCTCCTAAGGTGTCGATGCTTATAATTATTGATATACTTTATTCCTATTGTCAGGCTAATGAGGAGTATTTTACGAAGATGAGGAGAGAAGGGGAAAAAGAGTAAAGAAATAACAATGAGCCGCCCGTTTCCGGGCGGAAGCTCACAAATACCGGAGAATGAAATATCTTGCAGTTTAGATGTGTGACTGTCACAAAGTCAAGATTTTTTCTTTTGAAAGTCCTGTAAGTTCCATAATAAGCTCTATATTAAAGCCTTTTTTCTTCATTCCCTGAGCGATACTGGTAGCCTTGGTTATTTTGCCGCGTTCTTCGCCCAATTTTTCTCCCTCGGCTTTGCCCTCAGCCTTTCCCTCGTTAAGCCATTCCAGTTTCCACTTTTCCATAAGTCCGCTCATATACTTTACACCTCCCTCAGTTTCTTTGTATCTTTTCTTAATCTCGCTCGTTTTCGGAAATTTCTCGCTGTAAGCATCGTTTTCGGAGAATACTTTCATAAGTTTCGCTACATTCGAACCGTCATTTACGGCGGAGTTCACATAAACTTCCGAAAATCCGTTCTCTATAACTTCTTTGGTTTCCCTTACAACCCTGTCTATATGATACAGCGGCAGATTGCCTTTAAATATATCGAAAGTCGATATAAAAACAACGCATACGTCGGGTACAAACTCAAATTTTATACCGGGCTCTGCTACGTTGGCGGTTATAACGGAGCTGTTGTAACGAACCCGCTTCTGGTGATTGTCATCGTCCGCTTTTTGGATTTCGATATTTATTTGTTTTCTGTCACCCGTGATACATTTTGCATCTAAAATTACAGAGCGACCTTGTAAATTGGTTCCTGACCATTGAGGCATTGCTTCAATAACGGTGAGTCCGTTGTCGTCTAATATTACTCTTAATATTTCCTCGCAAAATTCCTTTTCTTCCGCCATTTTACGAAACATTAAATCATCTATCGGATTCAGGAGCTTTGCGTATTCTCTTATTTGATTTTTGACAGGCATTTTAGGCTTTCCTTTGCTGCAAGCCGCCATAAAATCTTTAAAGATATTATAGCAGATATTTTTAAAAGATAAAACGGGTTAAGACTATGATAAAAATGAAAAAACAAGACATTTACCTTAAATGATTTAGATTTGAATGAATTAAGAAACTACAGCATATATTATAGATACATTTTTTCTTATTGCAACAAGCAAATTGCATAAAAATTTACAAATCTGATGCACAAAGTGAACATATACGTTGTTTGAAGCAGATATAGGATTTTTTGAGAATAATTTCAACCATAGTTTATCTTTTAATACCGGAATAATTTTGAAAGTATTTTGCAGAAATTTCATTGAAATCAAAAAAATACTAAATTACTTTCAGAATTGCTCTTTTTTATTGTCTAAAATTACCTGAGATGTTATCATAAAATTCATAAAGAGTTAAGGCATTTACAGAAAGTAACTGCCATACAGTTTAAAAGGAGGAAAGCTGATGAAAAAGAGATTATTAAGCGTAATTATGTGTTTCGCCATGGCGGCGGCTTTGATAGGCTGCGGAAACAATACGAAAGACACGGGAAGTAAGGGAGGAAGCGTTTCAAAGACTTCTTCGGCACAGGCGCAGACTTCGGCAAGTAAGGCTTCCGTTACGGACAATAAGACCGAGGCGGAGCCTGTAGAGGTGGAATTTTGGACCATTTCTTTGAGACCTAAGTTTGATGATTTCTTTAACAAACTGATAGAAGAATATCAAAACAATAATCCCGGAGTTACGATTAAATGGATGGATCTTCCTTATGACGATATCCAGTCAAAGTTAGTAACAGCGGTAGCGGGAGGCACATCGCCGGATGTTGTGAATTTAAACACGCAGATGACTCTTACCCTTGCGGGACAGGGCGCTCTTGTTGATCTGAATGCGGATGCCACAGACGAACAGAAGAACATTTACATTGAAAGTCTTTGGAACTCGGCTAAAATCGGAAATTCCGTTTACGCTTTTCCATGGTATGCTTCGCCTGACATCATGCTTTATAACAAAGAGCTGATAGAAAAGACGGGAATAACTCTCCCTGCAACCTTTGATGACGCTCTTAAAGATGCTGAAAAGTTTTATAATGCCACAGGGGGGTATTTATTCCTGCCGGATGAGTTCTTTAATCTTCTTATAGAGGAAAATATTCCTATACTTAACGAGGACGGAACGAAGGCTGCGTTTAATACAAAAGCGACAGAGGATCTTCTTGCAAAATACAGGCAATATACGGAAAAGGGTGTCCTTCCTAAGACCAAATGGGGAATGTGGGAAGAAGCTCTTAAGCTCTTTGAATCCGAGAAGCTTGCTATAATCAGTTCTTCGGGCTCATCAATTTCAAGAATAAAAGATGAAGCTCCTGATGTTTATGAAAAAATAGCGGTTTCCACTCCTCTTACCGGAAGTACCGGACTAAGCAGAAACCCTCTTATGAACCTTGTTGTTCCTTCTACAACAAAGAATAAAGAAGCGGCTGTCGCGTTCGCAAATTATATAACAAATGATGCCAACCAGCTTGCATTCTGCAAAGAAGTGCCTATTTTCCCTTCAACGAAGGCGGCAAGCGGAGACAGCTTCTTTACATCCGATGACAAAACTGTTGAGGGACTTGCAAGCGCCATGTCCGCAAAGGCAAGCTTAACCTCTCAGGATTTCTCACTCGGAGTAGCTAACCAGGGCAATATTCAGACAGCTATAAACAAGGCGTATGAATCGGCTATAACAAACGGTGAGGATATTAAAGCGGCTCTTGACAGGGCTGAGGCTGATGTAAATAAGCTTTTAGAGGAAAATAATAAGTAAGATAGAACCTGAACATTGCCGCGTAGGGTTATGCCTTATGCGGCAATATTAAGTAAACATACCCTGAGGTAAGAAACGGAGCATTCAAATTGTTTTCCGACCTCAAGGAGCGGAGTATACAATCCTTGCGGCGGCAGCTATGTGGTAGGGCAGATTTGCCCTCATGGCTCGCATGTAGCGGGAATCAAATTTAGAATATAACAGGAGGGCGGAATGGCTGCAAGCAAAGTGAGAAAGAAAAGAGAAACGGCGGTAGCCTACGCTTTTATGATGCCGGCGTTAATAATTATTTTTGTATTTACGATAATACCTATTTTCGCAAGCCTCATACTCATGTTTTTTGATTACTCCGTACTTGGAAAAACTAAATTTGCAGGTTTTGACAATTTTGTAAACGCGTTTACGGATAGAGAGTTCATAATAGCGATAAAAAATTCGGTTTTCTTTGTTGTAGTGGTTCCGGTAATTCAGATTATATCGGTGTTGCTTGCCTTGCTTGTAAACAGGAAGCTTCCGGGGATCGGCTTTTTCCGTACGCTTTTTTATGTTCCGGTAATAACCTCGATGGTTGCGGTATCAATAATCTGGGGGTTCATTTTTGATACGAACGGGGTAATAAACACGGCGCTTAAAGACACCGGACTTATTTCCATGCCGCTCGGATTCTTAAGCGATAAACGTACCGCCATGCTTTGTCTTATGTTTATAACCTTATGGCAGGGACTCGGCTATTATATGATGATGTATCTTGCGGGTCTGCAGGGAATACCGGCGGAGTTAAGCGAAGCGGCAAGGATAGACGGAGCGGGTACGATTAAGGTTATAACAAGGATAATAGTTCCTCAATTAAAGCCTTTTATATGGTTCTGCTCGCTAAACTCCATTATTTCCGCAATAGGCGTGTTTGATGTGGTCTTTGTTCTTACAAAGGGAGGACCGGACAATGCCACTATGGTTATAAACTTTTATTCTTACACGAAGGCTTTTACGGATTTTAAATTCGGTTACGCGGCGGCGGTAGGAGCGGTGCAGGCTGTAATAACAAGCATAATAAGCATAGGTATCTTTGCTTACGGCAAGAAGGGGGGAATGACGAATAATGCCTGAAGTTAAAATAAACAAGAAAAACAGATTAAAAAAAGTTTTTTCAGCCGCCTTTTCTTATACTGCGCTTATTTTTATAGGGCTTATCTGCGCGGGACCGTTTCTATGGCTTTTATTATCTTCGTTAAGAACGGGGGCAAATATATACAGCCTTGACTTTGCGTTTAAAGATTTTTCATTTGCGAACTATACCGGAGTTATGAGTTATATGAAGCTTCACAGGTATTTATGGAATACGATACTTATAACTTTTGGAACTATATTTATAGATGTGCTGTTTTCATCTATGTGCGCCTATCCTTTAGCCACTATGAATTTTAAAGGAAAAAATCTGATTTTCGGAATTTTAGTGGCTACTATGATAATTCCGGCAGCGGCGGGAATGATAATAAACTATCTTACAGTTGCAAGACTTAATCTCCTTAATAATATGTTCGGAGTTATCCTGCCGTCATCGGTAAAAGCCTTCAGCATTATTCTTTTAAGGCAGGCATATCTGGGAGTGCCGAAAGAGCTTATAGATGCGGCGAAGATAGACGGAGCGGGACAAATAAGAACCCTGTTTAATGTGATGCTTCCGGGAATAATACCGAGTATATCCACGATAGTTATATTTGATTTTATAGGAAGCTGGAACTCGTTTTTATGGCCTATAATAGTTTTGCAGGATACGGACAAATATCCGCTTGCTACCGCACTTCAGTATTTGAACGGTTCATTTAATTATAAATTCGGATATGTGGCGGCGGGAACCGTTCTTTCTATAATTCCCGTTCTTATAGTGTTTATGCTCTGCCAGAAAAACTATATACAGGCTGTAAGCGGCGCGGTTAAAGGTTGAGGTTGATAGGGAAAGCGGTGAGAAGGTAAGGAAATGAAAGAAATATTTTTTTCGGAAATGGGATATGGCGATATAGAGGAAATGGACAGGATAGCAAAGCTTTCGTTTCCGACCCGGTATAACATAAATAAAAAGGCTCTTGAAGATAAATTGATTAAGGATGCGGATTTCTTTAAGGAAGGAAGCTTCGTTGTTAAAGATAAGACGGGAAAAGCTTTAGGCTTTATAGGAACTAAAATTTCGAATGTTCATGAGCTTTACCCGGATTTCGCATGGCTAAGCATTTTAGCTGTGGATAAAGAATACAGAGGTATGGGAATAGGAACCGCTTTATTAAAAAGAGCTCTTGATAAACTTAAGGAAAAGGGTATTAAAAATATAAGCGCAGGGCAGGAATTTAAAAACTTTTTTTCGGGAATACCGGAACCCGATGAGGCGAATACAGGATTTTTTAAGAAAAATAATTTTACCGTAGCTGACGGGGAGCACTGGGATGTTGAAGCTGTTATCAAAGGAAATAAACTGATAGAAGATTATAAAATGCCCGAATGCGAGAAGGAATTTCGGATAGATACATATAACGGAGAAAAGGAAAAGTTAATAAGCTTTCTTGAAAGAGAATTTCCGGACAGGTGGCTGTATGAGGTTGAAACGGCGATTAAGAAAAATAAAGACAAAAATGAGATTGTAATTCTTTTTACGAAAGATAAGAGCGAGGTGGTCGGATTCTGCATTCTTAATTCATATAAGGATGAGAGCGGGAATAAGACAAACTATGGAGGTCTCGGTCCTATCGGCATAGCGAAGTCGGTAAGAGGAAGGGGAGCGGGGCTATATCTTCTGCACGGAGGACTTTTGCAGTCCGAGAAGAACGGAATTAACAGAGTAAATATAGACTGGACAAGTTTAAAGGATTTTTACGGTATCTTCGGTTTTAAGCCGGAACGTACCTATAAATCGGCATATTTGGAGCTTCAAACTTCCGGAGAGGAGAAAAAAAGTGAGTAAGAAGATAGTTTTATTACCTCTTGATGAAAGACCCTGCAACAGTCTTTTTCCGAAAAAACTTTTTTCTCATGAGGAATTAAAGATAGTTACGCCGGAAAGGCTCGGGAATAAAAAGCGTCCTGCCGATATGGCGGAAATTGAAAAGTTTTTAAAAAAAGAGTGTGAAGGGGCTACAGGGCTTGTTTTATCCGCGGATATGCTTCTTTACGGAGGATTGGTTCCGTCAAGAATCCATAATGAGAAAGAAGAGGTTTTAAAGGAGCGGCTTAAAATAATAAAAGATATAAGAAAAGAGTATCCCGAGCTTCTCATATATGCCTTTCAGGTTATAATGAGGTGTCCGGACTATTCAAGTGATGATGAAGAACCTGATTATTACGAGAATTACGGTAAGGAAATACATGAGCTTGGAGCGAGGATGCATAAAAGCCATCTTGGAGAGGACGATGTATTTCCTGCCTACGATCTCTTGGAAAAGGTGCCTGAGGAATGTCTTTCCGATTATATTTCCAGAAGGAAGATAAACAGAAACTTGAATTTAGAAATATTAAAATATGTGGAAAATAATATAATAGACTTTCTTGTGGTGCCGCAGGATGATTCGTCCACCTACGGTTACGCCGCTATGGATCAGAGGGATATAAGAAATAAGATTGCCGAATACGGGCTTGAAAGCAGAGCGCTAATGTATCCGGGCGCGGACGAGGTGGAGCTTACCTTGATGTCAAGAATGGTTAATGCTCTGCACGAGAATAAACCTAAGGTATATATAAAATACGCTGCGGAAGCGGCAAGGTTTATTATTCCGCTCTATGAAGGAAATATGCTTTCAGGAACCCTTAAATACCATATACTTTCAGCCGGATGCAGAGTTACGGAGAGTTATGAAAACGCCGACATAATCCTTGCGGTTACCGCGCCTGCAGGCGAAATGGAGGAAGCGATAAATCAACCGTCCAAATATCCGGGATATTATGCCGAAAGAAATTTTGCCGAGATGCTCGATTTTATAAAGGACAGGCTTTCAGAAGGTAAAATAGTTACAATAGCCGACAATGCTTATGCTAACGGCGGAGACTTAAGAGTGATAAGGCTTTTAAATAACAGTAATATGCTGATGAAAATATCGGGCTACGCAGGCTGGAACACATCGGCAAATACTGTCGGAACCGCGATAGCGGAAGCTGTGGACGATTTTTATTATGACGACAAAAAGGCGCATTCGAATTTTTTAATATCAAGATATATTGAGGATGCGGGATATTGCTCGGTGGTAAGGAATGAGGTGTCAAAGAGTCTTGATAAGCATGACATGAATTATTTTGACGTGAAAGAAGAAGACGGCATAATAAGCGCTCTTGTAAAAAACGCTTTGGAAGCCTTTGTTAAAACGGAACTTTCTTCAGTTAGCAGACATACAAAAATAAAAAGTGTGAGAATGCCGTGGAAGAGGATGTTTGAGATAGATATAGATGCGAGATTTAACAAAGATTGAGTGACTAAAAAAAGAGGCGTTTACTTTGTACCGACCCGAAAAGTTAGACCCAAAAATCTAACGATAGGGGGTCGGTATTTTTATGGCTTCGGTATTTAATGAAATATCCTATTAAAACGGGGTTTTCGATATCCGTGATTATTCCTAAGAAATGAAACGGTACGTCATACCGGCATAACTCTAATTTTAGGTATGGGAAGCTTTGTACCAACAAAAATATCTCCATTAAATTTAAACGTATACTTAGAAGTGGTTTGCTTGTAATAAGTTATAAAATGCTGATTTTAAGCGGCATATAAAAAATAAGTAAAGTAGGATGGATGGTGAAAAGTGAAATTCTATTACAGAATCTATTTGTTTTCAAAAAGAACCTTTAATCTTTTTATGATTACTAAAATATTTAGAATAGTTACTATTGTCAGGTAGTAGATAATTACGCTAATTATTTCTAAAAAAAGCGAATTTTTAAAATCGCTGATAAATAACGCTACAAAAGATATCAACAATAAGGATAGGCAAAGGATGATTTCAAATATGGTTGTAGTAAAAGTCTCATTTAATAATTGTTGATACTTCTTATTCTTATTTTTTTGCTCGAATGCGGTCAAGATACTGAGTACAGAAAAAAACATTGCTATTAAAATTGAAAGTACAATATTTAGGTTATTCAAGATTTCTTTATCAATACACCTAATTAAAACGATGGCTATTGCAAAAAGAGCGGGTATAATAAAAATACTGATGAATTGCAGCGGACTATTTTTAAATATGTCTATATGTTGAGATAAAATTGAACGAATATCTAAGAAATTGCTGTTCTTCAGAGAAAAATTGCACGCTAATACTAAGCCGCCGGCTATGAACAGGAACATAGAAATATTATTCACGGATACCACCTCCCGACTAAGCTATATGCAGTGCCATCTCTTCTAAGTATTCAGTTGCGACTTTTTTGAAATATTCAATCAGCATAGTGACATCCGGGTGTCCATCCGCCATTTTGATTTTATCGGGTATCCCCTCTATTATACTCAGGTTTTCAATGTTGTGCAGATTTATATTTCGAATACGTCCGCCGATATCGACAGCTACTTTTAAGTTATCATATTCCGTTTGTTCAAATTCAAAAAGATTGCATTTGCCACCTGCCACAAATCTTATTTTATCCATAATTTTATCCCACATAGAGTTGTTAAACCTTAGATTGCTAATTTCTCTAATTTCAGAGCCGTACCCTCTTTCGATACCGTCTGCCAAATCAGTTGATTTGATGTTTTTTATCATCTTCAATTTTATGATGTTATCTCGACGAATTACTTTTTTGACAAATAAATCCGGAGCAATAGTATTGCACTTTAAGGTAATACCAAACTCATTTGAGAAAAAATCCTGCATTAATTCCGTAGTAATCGTTTTCACGCCAAATGGACCGATGTTTTGGAAAATAAACATTCCCTTTTGCACAATAGTTTTTTTGCTGTCTTTTGGGAATACCACCATTAAATAGAACGGGCGTATATCTATATCCGAAGCTTGTTTTCTATAATTGACTTTTTGGGTATTTCCGTCAACAATATCTGAAGAACTTCCGTAACTCCCCGATAAGATTTTCACATAGTGCATTATGAAATTATTAGTTTTACGAAAGTTGTTTTTGTCATATTCACATTGAAAAGATTGCTGCTTCGTAACATCCTTAATTCGGGTTCTGTATTTTTCAAAAAAGAGTGCAAACAGTTCAGACATATTTGTAAAATCACATATTGAGCCATCTTTTTTTGTTATATGAAGATGCGCGTTCAAATCGTAAATTTTAGTACCCCCTTTTGAGTTTGCTTTTTTTAAGTGAAAGCTGCACGCAGTCAAACTTAAATTAAACATAGTAATCTCCATTTTTTTCGTTTCAGACAAACTTTCCTTTTATATAGTGAACGGGTATAGTTAAAGTATATATATGGTAATAAAAATTTTCAATGAAATTTTTAGGATAAGGCATTACTTTTTTCAGAAATAGGTATATACTCTGTACGAGATGAATAATTAGTAAATAGGTTGACAAAGATTAAAAATTATTTTGACAAAGTTTTAACAGGAGGATATTGTGATGGAGAAATATGATGTGCTTGTTATAGGCTTCGGAAAAGCCGGTAAAACGCTGGCGGCAAAGCTTGCTAAGCAGGGGAAAAAGGTGGCAATGGTTGAAAAGGACTCAGAGATGTATGGAGGAACCTGTATAAATGTGGGCTGTATCCCTACAAAAACTTTGATACATAACGCTCTTTACGGCAAGAATTTTAACGAGGCGATGGCTGAGAAGGAAGCGGTTACCGCAAGGCTTCGTGCTAAAAATTTCGCTATGCTTGATAATATGGCGGAGGTGGATGTATATACTGCCGCCGCCAAATTTATTTCAAATAAGGTTGTTGAAATTACTGCTAGAGATGAGAAAAAAGAGCTTACGGCGGAAATTATAATTATAAATACCGGTTCGGTTTCAAATGTATTGCCTATTCCCGGACTTACTTCCACAAAAAATGTTTATGACAGTACAGGTATCCAAAGGCTTTCAGAGCTGCCGGCAAGACTTGGTATCATAGGAGGAGGGAATATCGGATTAGAGTTTGCCGCTCTTTATGCAAAATTAGGCACTAAAGTAACCGTATTCGATACGACAGACAGAATATTCATGCGTGAAGAAGCCGAGATTTCCCAGCTTGTCAAGGAAAATATGGAGGAGCAGGGAATTTCATTCGAGCTTTCGTCAAAGATAGAGAAGGTGGAAAATGACGGCGATGAGGTTCTGCTTACAACACGGAGAGGGAGCTTTGTCTTTGACGCTCTTTTATACGCTACCGGAAGAAAGCCCGCCACAGCGGATTTGGGGCTTGAGAATACCGATATAAAGCTTACGGAAAGAGGAGCCGTAAATGTGGATGAGTTCTGTAGGACTTCGGCTCCTGATGTATTTGCTGTAGGAGATGTGAACGGGGGACTTCAGTTTACATATGTTTCTCTTGATGATTTTCGTATAGTATTCGGATATTTAAACGGAGATAGGAGTTATTCGCTTAAGGACAGAAAAAATGTGCCTAATACCACCTTTATAAATCCGCCTTTATCCCGAGTGGGAATCGATGAGGAAACGGCAAAAAAAGAGGGATTAAATTATAAGGTGAACAGATTATCCGTAGCGGCTATGCCGAGGGCGCATGTAAACGGGGATTTAAAAGGTGTTTTCAAGACGGTTGTGGATGCGGATACAAATGAAATTTTGGGAGCGACTCTCTACGGGAAAGAATCCGAGGAGCTTATAAACCTTATAAAAATGGCTATGGATAACCGTATCCCTTACACATATTTTAAGAAACAGATTTTCACGCATCCTACAATGGCTGAAAACTTTAACGATTTATTTAATTTTTAACCCAAATTATTCACGAAACCTATTGCACCGAATAATAATTAAGCCGAAGGCTTAAATTTATTATCCGGTGCAATAGGTGGTGATGATAATCACCGCCATAGTCACAGACCGAAAGCTGCAGGCAAATTTTATCATGTAGGATAATAAGGTCTGTGACCTATGGAGTGATTTATTTGGATCACAGAGAAATAAACCCGTTTTAACAGGAGAAATAAATGCTTAATTTGTTATTAGCCGTTATATATTTAGCTTTTATAAGCTTAGGACTTCCGGATGCTCTTTTAGGAGCGGCATGGCCTACAATGTATAAAGAATTTGACGTACCTGTTTCCTATGCAGGTGTAATTACCATGATAATTGCGGCGGGAACGATTATTTCAAGTTTGTTCAGCGACAGAATTACTAAAAAATTCGGAGCGGGAAAAGTAACCGCCGTCAGCGTTGCCATAACGGCTGCGGCAATGTTAGGATTTTCCGTAAGCACGTCCATAGTTCCGCTTTTTTTGATTGCACTTCCGTACGGCCTGGGAGCGGGAAGCGTTGACGCCGCTTTAAATAATTATGTGGCACTTAATTACGAAAGCCGTCACATGAGCTGGCTTCATTGTATGTGGGCGGTAGGCGCCACCACGGGACCTTACATAATGGGAATAGCGCTCACCGGGGGTATGCATTGGAATGGCGCCTATCTTATAATAGGCAGCATACAGGTGGTGTTGTCTGCAATTATTTTTTTGAGTCTTCCGTTATGGAAAAAGGCGAACGGAAGCTCCCAGTCACATGCGGCACAGGAGAAGCCGGTTCCTTTAAAGGAAGTTGTTAAAATAAAAGGCGCAAAGGAAGTTATGCTTTGCTTTTTCTGCTACTGCGCTTTGGAGCAGACTGTAATGGTGTGGACAAGTACTTATCTTAACCTTTGGAGAGATATCTCCGCTGAAAATGCGGCAAGTTTCGCAGGAATGTTTTTCATAGGAATAACGGCGGGCAGAGCGATAAGCGGATTTGTGACAATGAAATTGAATGACACACAGATGATAAGACTCGGAGAAGTCATTATTGCTTTAGGACTTGTAATGGTTTTAATACCGATAGAAATTTTGTGTCTGGCGGGATTTGTTATGATAGGACTCGGCTGCGCTCCTGTTTACCCGAGTATAATTCATTCTACACCCGAGCATTTCGGAGCGGATAAATCACAGGCGGTAATAGGTATTCAAATGGCAAGCGCCTATGTGGGAACGCTTCTTATGCCCCCTGTGTTCGGTTTTATCGCAAACCATACCACGCCGGGCGTATTTCCGTTTTATTTGACTGCAATACTTGTGATAATGTTTATAATGCATGAAAGGCTTGTAAAAAAGACGAAGAAGGTGTAAGCTCGATTATTCGCGTCACAATTTACAAAACTTTTAACCTGCGTAATATAGTAATTAAAGCTTTTTCGATCTGTGACTATGGGGTATAAACAATATAACAATTTTATAAGATAACGATAATCGTTATCAAATACATGCAAAACAGATTGCAATTTTTTTAACAATCACGTATACTGTCTTTTGTAAAAAATATGCAAATATTACCTATATTTATTCCTATGGCGGGCGAGCCGTACAGACAAGTCACGTTGGCGGGAAAGTTTATAAAGTATATTTGCAAAAGCGAAAAATGCTGAGA
Source organism: uncultured Catonella sp. (assembly GCA_963545085.1). Taxonomy (GTDB): domain Bacteria; phylum Bacillota; class Clostridia; order Lachnospirales; family Lachnospiraceae; genus Catonella. Next base: position 38,074 of record CAUUHV010000007.1, read on the forward strand.
AAGGATTGGTTTATCAGATGAAAAAGGTTCTGGTTTGCAGGGAAGAGGACGCGCTTGAAACAAGGGTGTCACTTATTCCGGACGATATAAAAAAGCTTGTCGGAATGGGTTTTACCTTTAAGGTGGCAAGCGGTGCGGGAGTCAAGTCGGGTTTTAACGATGAGGCTTATAAAAATGCCGGAGCGGAGATAGTTCCGGATAATAAATCGGGGTATGCGGGCAGCGAAATAATAGTAAGGCTTATGAAGCCGGAAAATACTGACGGTATCGAGAAAAATACCCTTCATATAAGCTATATGGATCCTTTTAATGAGAAGAAGCTCCTTTCGGATTTTGCCGAAGGCGGGATTCAGGCGGTTTCTCTTGAAATGATACCGAGAACCACACTTGCGCAGAAAATGGACGTACAGTCCTCGCAGGCTTCTCTTGCAGGCTATGTAGCGGTGCTTAACGCCGCGGCAAAGCTTCCTAAAATTTTCCCTATGATGATGACTCCGTCGGGAACAATTTCTCCGGCAAGAGTATTTATAGTAGGTGTAGGAGTTGCCGGACTTCAGGCAATCGCTACGGCTAAAAGACTCGGAGCGAGAGTAGAGGCTTTTGACACCCGTCCGGTCGTGGAAGAACAGGTGCGTTCACTTGGAGCAAGTTTCTTAAAAATAGACCTTGGCGAGATGGGACAGACGGAGCAGGGTTATGCAAAAGAGCTTACTCCCGAGCAAATCGCGAAGCAGCAGGAAGCTCAGGCAAAAGTTTGCGAGAGGTCGAATCTTGTCATAACGACAGCTAAGGTATTCGGAAGAAAAGCACCGCGCCTTATTACAAAGGAGATGTTAAACCGTATGCAGCCCGGCTCTATAGTTGTTGATATGGCGGTATCTACCGGCGGAAATGTGGAAGGCTCGAAACTTTTTGAAAATGTAATAACTGAAAACGGAGTTACGATTATGTCCGGCGATATGCTTGAAAGACAGGTAGCGTTTGACGCTTCACTTATGCTTTCCGGAAATATCAGCGCTTTCCTTAACCACTTCTATAATAAAGAGGCGGGCGAGCTTAAGGTAAACCTTGACGATGAAATCATGAAAGGCTGCCTGCTTACACAGGGAGGAAAGATAATACATGAGAGGTTTAAGGCATAATTTCCAACTCTTCGACTTGGTTATGCCGTTCTTCGATATTTTGTGAATAATCTGAATAAAATATTATCAGCTTAGGAGAAAAGATATGAATGATATGACAATAATGCTTGTTTTTGTATTTGTAATAGCGGGCTTCTTAGGTGTCGAACTTATTTCCAAGGTGCCTTCACAGCTTCATACTCCGCTTATGTCGGGCACCAACGCGATATCGGGTATTACGATAGTGGGAGCAATAACGGTTACCGCTTTAAACGTACAGGGTCCGGTAGGGACAATTTTAGGATTTTTAGCCATAGTATTTGCAACCGTCAATGTGATAGGCGGATATATGGTAACCGACAGAATGCTCGGAATGTTTAAGAAAAAGAGTAAGTAAAGAGCAAAAAAAGATAAAAAGCCGGCAAACCGGCGGATTGTGAGGAATAAATGAACAGCGTAATTGCGATTGCTTATATGGTTGCCTGCATCTTCTTTATAAGAGGAATTAAGCTCCTCGGTAAGGCGGATACGGCAAGAAAAGGAAATTTGTATTCATCGGTGGGTATGCTTATAGCCGTGGTTACGGTACTTTGCGAAAAGGATGTTTTGGGCTCGTGGTCGAATAACCTTTTACAGAACGGGTATGTATATATAATTTCGGCTATTATAATAGGAAGTATAATAGGAGCGATTTGGTCAAAAAAGGTGGAAATGACCGGAATGCCGGAACTTGTAGCTCTTTTTAACGGCTTCGGAGGACTTTCATCGCTTTTGGTTGCCATCGCTCAGTATATGCATACGAGAGGAAAGACGGAACCCTTTACGGACATAACTTTAGGACTTACAATTGCTATAGGAGCGATAGCTTTTACAGGCTCCGTAGTGGCATGGGGCAAGCTTTCAGGGAAAATGTTCACTAAAAATATAACAATACCTGCCAAAAATGCAGTCAATATGATTTTAGCTTTAGTCGGCATAGCCGGTATAGGAATGTATGCTTTTGCGGATAAGGGGTTAGGTTTAACGGGAATAATCCTTGTTACGGCAGCATATCTTATTTTAGGTATAACTATGGTGGTTTGCATAGGCGGAGGAGATATGCCTGTAATTATTTCTCTCCTCAATGCTTTTTCAGGACTTGCGGCGGCTTTTGCGGGTTTTGCGATAAACAATACCGTGCTGATAGTTTCAGGGTGTCTTGTAGGAACTTCAGGTCTTATTCTTACTCTTATAATGTGTAAGGCGATGAACCGCACTCTTTACAGCCTTCTCTTCTCAAGCTTCGGAGGCGGCGGAAAGAGCGGCGCTTCAGCGGATGGAAGAGAGCCTAAGGCAGTGAGTGTGGAGGATGCTTACCTTATACTCGAGGCGGCTAAAAATGTTGTATTCGTACCGGGCTACGGTATGGCGGTGGCTCAGGCTCAGCATACCGTAAAAGAGCTTTCGGACAGACTTGAGCAGAACGGAGCTGAAGTAAATTTTGCAATACATCCGGTAGCCGGAAGAATGCCGGGGCATATGAACGTGCTTTTGGCTGAGGCTGACGTGCCTTACGAGCAGTTAAAGACGGCGGATGAGATGAACCCTCAGATGCCTATGCAGGATGTGGCTATAATAATCGGAGCGAATGATGTTGTAAACCCTGCGGCTCTTACGGACAAATCCTCTCCTATCTACGGAATGCCTATTATCAACGCTTTTCAGGCAAGGACGGTATTCGTGCTTAAGAGGGGTAAGGGAACCGGTTTCTCCGGCATAGAGAACCCTCTTTTTACAAACGAAAACACGCTTATGATTTACGGTGATGCCAAGCAGACCGTATCGGCAATAGTGAGCGAGTTTGATGACTGATGCAAGATGATAATATATGAGTAATATGACTCCAAGACTTTCGCCATAAGTTAGCGGTTGTCTTGGAGTTTTTATAAGTAAGTGAGAATAGTTGCGGTTCAGATATGGAGAAAAAGCTTTGAGGCTGTGAGAATTCAAACTCTTTAAATTTTGTATAGGATATGTTATCATTAGACCCGAATTATTACAGAATGAAAAGGAGCTTGCCCAATGGTTTTTTCGAGCATATTGGTTCTTACAAGATTCCTGCCGGTAGTATTGGCGCTGTATTTTATAGTGCCGAGGAAATTCAGGAATCTTGTTCTGTTTATATCAAGTATGATATTTTACGCATGGGGAGAGCCTGTATACATTCTCCTGATGTGTTTTACAATTTTTACGGATTATGTATTCGGAGTAATAATAGATAATCTTATTAAAAAGGACAAACGAAAAGCGGCAAAAGCGGCGCTTGCCGTTGCGGTGGCAATCAATCTTATTTTGCTCGGTTTCTTTAAATATGCCGATTTTACTATAGGTACGGTAAATTCCCTGACAGGGGCGGGTATAAGCCTTTTAAAAATAGCGCTTCCAATAGGAATATCATTTTACACCTTCCAGAGCCTTTCGTATGTGATAGATGTTTACAGAGGTGATACGGAGGTTCAGAAAAATATTTTGGATTTCGGTACTTATGTTGTACTTTTTCCTCAGCTGATAGCAGGACCGATTGTGAGATATAAAACCGTCGCGGAGGAAATGAGAGGCAGAAAAGAAAATATATCCGACTTTTCAGAGGGAATAAGCAGATTTATTATAGGTCTCGGCAAAAAGGTGTTGCTTGCCAATAATGCGGGACTTTTGTGGGACACGATTACCGGTATGGCGGCATCCGAAATGTCGGTAGGGAGCGCATGGCTCGGTATTTTAGCCTTTACATTTCAGATTTATTTTGATTTTTCCGGTTACTCCGATATGGCAATCGGTATGGGACTCATGTTCGGCTTCCATTTTGATGAAAACTTCAACTATCCGTATATGGCAAAGTCTATAACCGAGTTTTGGAGAAGATGGCATATTTCACTTTCAACATGGTTTAAGGAATATGTTTATATTCCTCTTGGAGGAAACAGAAGCGGAATTATAAAACAAATCAGAAATATTTTTGTTGTATGGATGCTTACGGGATTTTGGCACGGGGCAAGTTGGAACTTCGTATTATGGGGAATATATTACGGACTTATATTGATTGCGGAAAAGCTGTTTTTACTTAAACTTATCGAAAAAGCTCCGGTTATTATAAGGCACATGTATACAATGCTTTTAGTTGTTATAGGATGGGTTCTGTTTTCCTTTGACTCGTATAAGGCGGGTTTGGCTTATATTTCAAATATGTTCGGTGCGGGAGATACGGTACTCGGAAACGAAACCTTTATATACCTTCTTATAAACAATCTTTCTTTGCTTATAATTTTAATTATCGGAAGTACCGATATTCCTGCCAAGCTGATGAAGAAATTTAAAGAAAGTCAATCCGTTCAGGTAAAAGTTTTGGGGATAGCAAGCCTTTTTATGATATTTTTCATATCACTTTCATATTTGATTGCCGCAACGTATAATCCTTTCTTATATTTCAGATTTTAAGAGGAAAAAATGAAAAAAATAAATTTAGGCTATGACAGGATAAAAATAATGATTTTCGCCGGAGGACTGGCAGTATTGTTTTTGACGAATATTCTTAATACACCCGCAAAATTTTCGGAAACCGAAAACAGATATTTAGCTGAAAGACCGAAACTTACAGTGAAGAATCTGATTAACGGCAGTTACATGAAAGACTATGAAACTTTTATAACCGACCAGTTTCCCGAAAGAAGCTTTTTTACAGGATTAAAAACCTTTTCGGAGAGACTGAGAGGGCGTACGGATGATAACGGAGTTTATTTCGGAAAAGAAAAAACCCTTATAGGGAAATATGATACGATATTATTTGAAAGTGAAAAAGCGAAGAAAAATAAGGAGTATCTTGTCGAATTTGCGAAGACGTACGAAAAAAACTTCGGAAAAGAGCATCTTAAGATAGTGATGGTTCCTTCGTCATCGGAGATAGAGGGAGACAAGCTGCCGCCGTTTGCGCCTGTTTATAATCAGACGGCGTATATAGAAAGGATGAAGGCTGAAATAGGAGAAAGCCTGTTTATTGATGCGGGAGAAAGCCTTAAGAGGCACACCGGAGAATATATTTATTACAGAACCGACCACCACTGGACAACTCTCGGCGCGTATTATACTTATGAAGATATATGCAAAGCCTTGGGAAAAGAGGCAAAGCGAATATATGAGTTTAAAAAAGAAGTCGTAAGCGATGAATTTCTTGGAACCTATGACTCAAAGGTAAATACAAGAATTTTCGGAGGAAGCGATGCGGACAGCATAACGCTTTATTCCCTGCCTGAAGCCGAAACCGCCGTTATGAGATGGGATGAAAGTGACAAAAAGGAATATCGAGGAATATATGACAGAGAGGCGCTTTCGGGAAAAGACAAATATTCGGTGTTTATGGGAGGAAATCACGGCATTACCGATATACGTGTAAACGAAGAAAAAGGAAAAACCCTGCTTATTATTAAAGATAGTTTTGCTCATAGTATTGTACCGTTTTTCATTGAGGATTATAATAGGGTAGTAATGGTTGATTTAAGGCATTTTAATAAGAGCCTTAAAGAATACATAGATGAAAATGAAGTTTCGGATATTCTGGTTCTTTACAGTATCGCCGACTTCATAGAGGACAACAATATTGCGAAGCTGTTGAGGTAGATATGTTAAAGAAAGCGTTAAAAATTTCACTTGTTATTTCAGTAATTGCCATAATCCTGCTTGCGGGCGCAGCCTATCTTACGAGAGAAGTAAAAAAAGAGGTAAAAAAAGCTGAAACCACAGTACCGGATAAGGTGGAGTACAGCGAACCCGCGTTTATTTCCTCCGAGGAGATGAGCAAAAGGGTAGTAAAAAAGATGGGAAAGAAAAAGGCGGGAATTTATTCCGAAAGATACGGTAAGGCAGCCTTGAAGGTTATAGAAAAGCTTAAGAAGAAAGAAAAATATACCGTGGATAAACCGCTTCTTATAGTTAATCCTTTCGGCACCAATACTACCGGACTTTATATTTATTTCAGACATTCGTACAGGGTGAATACCAAATACACCGTGAGTGTTAAAGGAGAAACGGAGAGCGTAATGTATACCGATTTTTCCGCACCGCTTTATACGAATACGTCCGGTATGCCGCTTGCGGAGCAGGAGGGACAGATAATAGGACTTATTCCGGGAATGAAAAATTATGTTTCCGTATATTTGTATGATGAAAATAACAAGATGATAGCAAAGGCGGGATATAAAATAGATATTCCGGAAGCGGACGGCGGGATTATTAAAAAGCTTGATATCGTTCAGGATAGAGAAGTCAGCCAACTTTCAAGCGGACTTTACTGTGTGCTCGGTCTTAATGCAAAAGCTGATAAGGGAATGCGAAGAATGTTTTTTTATGACAACAACGGTGTCATAAGAGCGATAGTCCCTCTTAAAAAAGAGCTTGAAAATGAAGACATCAATCTTAAGACGGTTGACGGAAAGCTTTTTTATGCTATTGACGAAAGAAGATACGCCCTTGTAAACGGACTCGGCAGACCGGAGAAAATATATGATATAGGAAAGGATTATGAGCCGTACGGTGATTTCGATTTAAATGCGGTGAGCAGAAAAATGGTGACTTTCGCCAAAAAAGGTAAAGGAAAGAAAAATAGCGCGCTTATCCTGTCGCTTGACGTTTACACGGGTAAGACGAAGGAGCTTGCAAGCTTTAAGGAGCTTTTAAAGGGATATTATAAAAAGGGTGAAAAAGAGCCGATTTTAAGCTCGGTGCAGTTTATAAACGACAATGATATAATTGTGAGCGAAGCCTCCACGTCCTCGATTATGAGAATAAACAACGTTATGAGAAGACCGGAGGTTAAGATGATAATATCGGGTTCTTCCGCATTTTCGGGAACGGAGTATGAAAAACTGCTTTATATGAAGGACGGAGATTTTACTACGCAAAGCTCCCAGAGTACGGCTTATATAGATAAAAACGAACAGGTATCTAAAAGACAATATCATATAGCGGTGTTTAATACGGGAAATGCGGACACAAGCTCTTATTACAAATATCTTGTTGATGAAGGAGAAAAAAAATATAAGCTCACGGAAAGAATAGATATTCCGCACTCGGAAAAGGGTGGAAATGTCGTTATGAACGGGGAATTTTTAATTATCGCCTCGTCGGGAGCCGGTACATTTGAGGAATATAACTCCGACGGAAACAGGCTTGCGAGATTTTCCGTTCCAAACGGAGGAGCTTTTTACAGAGTGATTAAAAATGATATGAAAGGCAGCTGGTTTGCGAAATAATGGAATTTAAAGACTTTATCGATAATGAATGCATACTTTCCGCTATAAAAAGGTTGGGTTTTAAAATGCCGACACCGGTGCAGGAAAAAGTGTATGAAAGTGTGAAAACAGGAGAAAGCCTTTTTGTTCAGGCGCCTACCGGTTCGGGAAAAACTCTTGCCTATCTTTTTCCGCTTTTTGAGAGATATAAGACTTGCGGAAGCGAAAACAAAGTGGTGATTTTAGCGCCGACAAGCGAACTTGCTTTGCAAATTCACAGACAAACGGAAGAGCTTGCAAGAATTTCCGGAATAAAGCTTAATTCTGTATGCCTGAACGGTTCAGCGGGAATAATGCGCCAAATAGAGCGGCTTAAAATAAAACCGCAGATTATAGTCGGTACTTCCGCGAGAATCTTAGAACTTATAAAAAAACGTAAAGTTGCGGCGCATCTTGTAAGAACCGTTGTTTTGGACGAAGGTGACAGGCTTTTTGATAAAGATAATAAAGAGCTTACAGACAGTGTTATAAAATGTTTTGTACGGGACAGGCAGCTTTTGCTGTTTTCAGCAACAAGAACAAAAGAATCCGCGGACGCGGCAAAAGCATGGTGCGAAAATATTGTCGATGTGAGCGCGGACGCAGGAAAGGGGCTTCCGAATAATATAAAGCATTGGTATGTTGTCTGCGAGAAAAGAAATAAAACCGACATATTAAGAGGAGTAACAGGAGCGGTAAGAACAAAAAAGGGACTGATTTTTGTGAATGTACCCTATGATATGGAGGAAATCAATTCCAAACTCTCTTTTCATCATTATTCCGTGGATTATCTTTCAGGAAGCAGGACAAAGGATGAAAGAAAAAGGGCTATGCATCTTTTTTCTCACGGCAAGATAAAATATCTTATTTCAAGTGATCTTGCGGCAAGAGGGCTACAGTTTGATGACATAGATACTGTATTCCATATAACAATGCCGGAGGAAGCAAATACTTATCTGCATAGGGCGGGCAGAACCGGAAGGGCGGGTAAGGTCGGGAGAAATTTGAGTATAGTTACAAAAAAAGAACTCTCCCTCATAAGAAAATATGAGAGAGAGCTTGATATAAAGTTTTCCGAGAAATTTTATTATGACGGAAGACTTATGGATAAACCGAAAGAGAAAAAGTAAATCACGGGCTTTGACGACTTATCAATAAGCGTCAAAGCCTTTCAACATCTTTGACCTGCTCGGATGACGAAGCTTTCTTAAAGCCTTCGCTTCTATCTGTCTTATACGTTCTCTTGTAACGTGAAATTCCTTGCCGACCTCCTCAAGGGTTCGGGTTCTTCCGTCAAGAAGCCCGAATCTGAGTATAAGAACGCGTTGCTCCCTCTCCGAAAGAGTGGTAAGGAGCTTACCTATCTGATCCTGCAGCATGGTATAAGCTGCGGCGTCCTCGGGACCGACTATGGTATCGTCTTTTATAAAGTCGCCGAGGTGGCTGTCGTCCTCTTCTCCGATCGGCGTGTCTAAAGAAATCGGATCTGCTGAGATTTTGAGTATTTCCCTCACCTTTTCCACAGGAAGGTTCATTTCTTTTGCAATTTCTTCCTCTGTAGGCTCTCTGCCTAATTCCTGCAAAAGCCCTCTGGCTATTCTGTATGCTTTATTTATAACTTCGGACATGTGTACCGGTATTCTTATGGTGCGGGACTGGTCGGCTATCGACCTTGTAATAGCCTGCCTTATCCACCAGGTAGCATAGGTGCTGAATTTATAGCCTTTTGAATAATCAAACTTGTCAACTGCCTTTATTAACCCTAAATTTCCCTCCTGAATAAGATCCAGAAAAGAAAGTCCTCTTCCGACATAACGCTTCGCTATACTTACGACAAGTCTGAGGTTTGATTCGGTAAGTCTGTCTTTGGCGATATTGTCACCTTCGGCGATTCTCTTTGCCAGTTCAACCTCTTCTTCCGTATTAAGTAGAGGATAGTTCCCGATTTCTTTTAAGTACAGCTTTACAGGATCATCGGACATAATTGCTACGGAAAGCTCCTCGGTAAGTCCGCCTTCGGTACTGTCATCTATTTCGGGAAGGGCGTCATCAAGCAAATCTCCTTCCGCCTCGTTCATATTTATGACGGTTATACCGTTGGCTTCGAGATATTCATAAATTTTTTCTACCTGAGACAGTTCAAGATTGGCGCCTTTGAAATAGTCATTTAATTTGTCGGCCTCAATAACGTCTTTACTTTTATGAGCGAGCTCCACCAAACCCTGAAGGTTTGTAAGGAAATCCGATTTATCCGGCTCAATCGCCGATTTTTTTGAAATTGCGTCAGATTGTTTCAAAGACATTTCCAAATATTCCCCTTATATCATAGTAGTAGTATCCCAAATACAAATGATTTGGAAGAAGTGCCGAAACGGCACAAGATTTTTCTATTGTATCACAGTTATATAAAAAATACTATCATAAATTTTTATGCTTTTGCAGGAGGGAGTTCGAAACGGGCAATCTTGATGACAGAGCTTCGGTATGGTATTATTGAGGACAACATAAAATTTTAGGAGGTTATATAAGGAATGAATGGAAATGAAGAACTGCTGATGCCGCTAAATGAATACAGTAACGTAAAAAGAGTTATTGGAGTGGTCAGCGGAAAAGGCGGAGTAGGAAAATCCTTTGTAACCTCAAGACTTGCGTCGATTTTTAGTAAAAAGGGCTATAAAACCGCCGTACTCGATGCCGATATAACGGGACCTTCAGTACCCAGATGCTTCGGGCTTAAGGACAAAGTGAGGATGGGAGAGCATGGGATAGAGCCTGCCGTCACTGAAACGGGAATCCGGATTATGTCAACGAATTTGCTGCTTGACAACGAGGAAATGCCGGTTATCTGGAGAGGACCTATAATAGCCGGGACGGTGAAGCAGTTTTGGGGCGAGTGCGAATGGAGCGATGTAGAGTATATGTTCGTGGATATGCCTCCGGGAACGGGGGATGTGCCTTTGACGGTATTTCAGTCCATACCGGTAGACGGAATAATTATAGTGACATCACCTCAGGAACTTGTTTCGATGATAGTGAAAAAGGCTGTCAATATGGCGAATGCGATGAACATTCCCGTACTTGGAATAGTTGAAAACTACAGCTTTATAAAATGTCCGGATTGCGGGAAAATAATATTTCCTTTCGGAGAGGGGGATACGGACGGTGTCGGTGCGGAATACGGAATACCTGTGCTTTCAAGGCTTCCGATAGACTTAAGGGTTGCCGAAGCTATGGATAAAGGCGAAGTGGAAAAACTTGATTCGGATTTACTTGAAGATGCCGCCGAAACTATAGAGTATCTTTTAAAGGATAAAGCCTTGCAAAAGAAAAAGCCTTTGTCTGAAGAAGCGGACGGAAAGGAGCATATAATCGCGATGCCGCTCGGGGAGGGAGGCAATATATTAAAACAGTTCGGAAAAGCCGACAAAATTTTGGCTGTCAAAGTAAAAGGAAAAGAAGTATTAAGACGATTTATAATAGAGCCGGAAGAAATATCTCCCGAGGGAGTGGTAAAAAGCCTTGAGGAAAACGGAGCGGATATTTTTATGTGCGGCGTAATTTCTCCGGAAGGAAGACACCTGCTTGAAAGCAGAGGAATTTCGTTTGTTCTCGGCATAAAAGGGAATACTGAGGATGTGCTTATGAATTTTCTTGCGGGAAAATATACCTTAAGCGGTAAATGATAATAAGCTGTGCAGGTAATTTACATTTTTTTTTGTATGTGCTAAAATAATGACGGTCTTTATCGAATTTTGAATTAAGTAGGATAAAGACTGTATATATAAAACTTCAAACTACAATAAGCATTCTGACGGATGCGGAAATGGAGACGCAATATGTATTTAGTATCGGCAAGAGATATGTTGGTAAAGGCAAAGGCGGGACACTATGCGGTAGGACAGTTTAATATCAATAACCTTGAGTGGACAAAGGCTGTGCTTCAGACTGCTGAAGAGCTTAAGAGTCCTGTAATCTTGGGGGTTTCAGAAGGCGCAGGCAAGTATATGGGCGGCTATGACGTGGTTGTAGGCATGGTAAACGGTATGCTTAAAAACCTTAAAATATCGGTTCCTGTAGCTCTCCACCTTGACCACGGCACATTTGAAGGCTGTTATAAATGCCTTGAAGCCGGATTTTCTTCAGTAATGTTTGACGGTTCTCATTATTCTATAGAGGAGAACGTGGAGAAAACAAAGACCATAGTTAAATCGGCTCATGAATTGGGAGTTTCCGTTGAGGCCGAGGTAGGCTCCATCGGAGGAGAAGAAGACGGAGTTGTAGGTATGGGCGAGTGTGCGGATCCTGAAGAATGCAAACGTATAGCGGATCTCGGAATAGATTTCCTTGCTGCGGGCATTGGAAATATCCATGGTGTTTATCCTGAAAACTGGAAAGGACTTTCATTCGAGACATTAGACGCAATTCAGCAGAAAACCGGCGATATGCCTTTAGTGCTTCACGGAGGTACCGGAATTCCGGGAGACATGATTAAGAAAGCTATAACCCTCGGAGTATCAAAGATTAATGTAAATACCGAGTGCCAGCTTTCGTTTACAGCTGCAACAAGAGCTTATTTCGAAGCCGACGGCGATAAGAAGAGCAAGGGCTTCGATCCTCGTAAGGTGCTTGCTCCGGGATTTGAGGCGATTAAGAATACCGTTAAAGAGAAAATGGAGCTGTTCGGTTCGGTAGGCAAGGCTTGATAATTGAAGCGCTGCCTCGAATTTCAGAATTAGTATTATTTGTAAGGATAAATAATTGATGAAATCGGACTGCCACATGGGAGGCTTTCCCGTGTGGCAGTTATATTAAGTATAGGATTGATTTTCAATGTGGATTGCTGATAAATGGAAAGAATACGAAGTGCTTGACACTTCAAACGGAGAGAAGCTTGAAAGATGGGGAGATTATACCCTTATAAGACCCGACCCTCAGGTAATCTGGGACACGGAGAAAAAAAACAAGGCATGGAAAAGACCGTCGGCGCGTTATCACAGAAGCAGTAAAGGCGGCGGAGAGTGGGAGTTTTTTAATCTTCCGGAGCAGTGGGATATTCATTACGGGAATCTCACCTTTAATTTAAAACCGTTCAGCTTCAAGCATACGGGACTTTTTCCGGAGCAGGCTGTTAACTGGGATTGGTTTTCGGAAATCATAAGAAAAAGCGGCAGAAAGCTTAAGTTACTTAATCTTTTTGCGTATACCGGAGGAGCTACCGTGGCGGCGGGGAAGGCGGGCGCGGAGGTTACTCATGTGGACGCGGCGAAGGGTATGGTGGCATGGGCTAAGGAAAACGCGGCGCTTTCAGACCTTAAAGACGCGCCGATAAGATATATAGTTGATGACTGTGTCAAATTTGTCGAGAGAGAAATAAGAAGAGGGAATCATTATGACGGTATAATAATGGACCCTCCGTCATACGGCAGGGGACCTAAGGGTGAGATTTGGAAAATAGAATCTTCCGTCTATCCTTTTATAAAAAAATGTACCGAGCTTATGTATGAAGGGACGGAATTTTTTCTTATAAACAGCTACACTACGGGTTTACAGCCCGCGGTACTTAATTATATGCTTGAATCCGCCGTTTCTCAGCATTTCGGAGGAAAAACCGAGGCTGATGAGATAGGGCTTCCCGTTTCGGGAAACGGTCTGACACTTCCGTGCGGAGCTTCGGGAAGATGGATTAAAAACTGATGTTGACTAAGGAGCGGTAAAGATGCAAAAACCGGACAAAAAAACGATTTTAAAGGAAGTGAGGGATTATGCGCTGCTGATTGTATTTGCGGTGCTCCTTGCTTTTGTTATGAACAGATTTGTTTATGCTAACGCGGAGGTTCCTACGGGCTCCATGATGCCTGTGGTTAATCCGGGAGACAGACTTATAGTAAACAGGCTTGCGTATTTAACGGGAGAACCTGAAAGAGGAGATATAGTGATGTTTAAATTTCCCGATGATGAAACTCAGGATTATTTAAAAAGGATAATAGGGCTTCCGGGGGAAACAATAGAGATAGTTGACGGACTTATATACATAAACGGCAGCGACAAGCCGCTTAAAGAGGATTATCTTAACGATGAGCCGAACGGTAATTACGGTCCGTTTGAAGTACCCGAAGGCAGCTATTTTATGCTCGGCGACAACAGGGATCGAAGCGAAGATGCCAGATTTTGGGAAAATAAGTATGTTAAGAAAGAAAAGATAGTAGGAAAAGCCTTTTTCAAATATTATCCGAAATTTGAAATTTTACATTCCGCTGAATATGACTGACAAACGAAGCGTTTGAAGGGAGGATATTATAAGGGTGAAAAACGGAATAAGAAAAAGCTTTTTAATATTTGCCCTGATTATTGCACAAACTGCTTTACTTTTGTTCCATGGTACTATAAAGGCTGCCGATGGAATCTTTTATAAAGAGATAAAAACCGAAAAAAAGAAAAAAGCTGTCAATAAGAAAGATAATAAAAAGAAGAATAAGAAGAAAAAAAAGATAGTTAAAAAAACTCTGATAATAGGTGATTCGGTGGCGTACGGCATGTCGCTCGGAGAAAACTCCTATACCGGAGTGAAGGGAGCGGACGATTATTATTGGGTAACTGAGGGCGGAACGGGTATAGGTCTGATAGACGACGAGCTTCATATAATTTTGGGAAAGACTATGCCGGAATCGGTGCGCAATACTCTTACAAAGTCGAAAAATATAGATATTTTAAAGGAAGTAAAGAGAAAGAAGATTAAAAATATCGTAATAGGGCTCGGACTGAACGGACTTTCGGAGTTTTCCGCAAAAAATGCCGTAAAACGTATGAAAAGATTGAAGAAGAAAACAAAGTGCAGAGTATTTTTTCTTTCCGTTATGCCTGTTGTGAATAAGGGAATTTATAAGGTGAGAGACAGCGAAGTTGTAGATTACAACAGGATGATAAAAGAAGGAATAAAGAAAACGGGAATTATATATATAGATGCGTATAAGGTTGTAAAGAAACAAGAGGGGTATGAGAATATGACCAATGACGGTATACATTACAGCAGCGGTATATATAATAAGGTATTTAAGGAAATAATAAGAAAAATCGAGAAAGAGGAAACCGAAGAAAAGAAGCTTTTGGAGAAGCGGGAAGAAATCAAAAAGGATAATAAACAGCTTTCATTCAGTATATATATGCCGTATTACTTGTGATTATTTTCAAATATAAGATAAAAATACAGAAAAAAATATGCAGAACCCACAAAAAAGTGCCGGAGAAATATTCATGCTTGCAAAAGGCTTGAATATCCGATATAATACTCGTGTTGTGGCATGATAGCGAAGAAGCGGAGGTTGCCGGATTTTCCGTAAATATCGGAGATTCGGGTTTTTCGCGGAGCGAATGTCAAGAGCCCGTAAGGGCGGTAAACCTGGCGACAAGTCACTGTACAGAAAACAGACGGTTCTGCAATTGTAGTGTAGGATACGGGAGCTTATTATGTAGGTTTTGTGCTTTACAAATAAGAAACACCCGGGTGTGTGTACAGTCACCGCTTGTCGTACTAAGAACGTGAGAATTCACGAAAGTGCGAAAAGGAGGCGACTTTTTTTATGGCAAGTCAAGTAATGAGAATTACATTAAAGGCGTATGATCACCAGCTTATAGATCAATCGGCTGCAAAGCTTGTTGATACTGTAAAGAAGGCCGGAGCGAAGGTGAGCGGTCCTATTCCTCTTCCTACAAAAAGAGAAGTAGTTACCATTCTTCGTGCGGTACACAAGTACAAGGATTCCAGAGAACAGTTCGAGCAGAGAACTCATAAGAGGCTCATCGATGTTCTTGAGCCTACTCAGAAGTTGGTTGACGCTTTGTCAAGGCTTGATATCCCTGCCGGAGTTGAAGTTAAAATCAATATGAAAAACAAGTAATTCGGCAAGGTTATTATGGTAAGATCCTTAGGGTTATGGATAGAGAGAAAACTCCTATTTAAGCCATCTAGGATGACTGGATTTTCCGGTCCGCTGTAGATTAACAGGAGGTAAAGAGATGAAGAAAGCAATACTTGCGACAAAGATCGGAATGACACAGATTTTTGCTGAAGACGGAACGTTGGTTCCGGTAACCGTTCTTCAGGCAGGTCCTGCCGTAGTTACTCAGGTAAAAACGGTAGAAAACGACGGCTACAGTGCCGTTCAGGTAGGCTTCGGCGAGATTCGCGAGAGTCTTGTAAACAAGCCGGTTAAGGGGCATTTCGCAAAGGCGGGTGTGCCTGTAAAGAGATTCCTCAGAGAGTTCAGATTTGAGGATGCGGAAAACTATAAGGTAGGCGATGAAATTAAAGCCGACGTATTTTCCGCAGGAGACAAGGTGGACGCGGTAGCTACCTCGAAAGGTAAAGGCTTCCAGGGAGCCATTCACAGACACGGTCTTCACAGAGGACCTATGACACACGGCTCCAAGTACCACAGACATGCCGGTTCTAACGGTGCCTGCTCCGATCCGAGCAAGGTATTTAAAGGCAAGAAGATGGCGGGACGCATGGGTCATGTAAGAGTTACCGTACAGAATCTTGAGATAATAAGAACCGACGCGGACAAGAACCTTATTCTTGTAAAAGGTTCCGTTCCGGGCGCAAAAAAGGCGCTTGTTATGTTAAAGAATACAACAAGGACAAATAAATAAGGCCCGACGGAAAGGAGGAAATGATAATGGCGAACATATCCGTATTAAATATGGAAGGTAAAGAAGTAGGAAGTATTGAGCTTAACGATGCCGTCTTCGGAGTTGAAGTAAAAGAGCATCTTATGCATAAGGCAGTAGTTCTTCAGTTGGCTAACAACCGTCAGGGCACACAGAGCGCTAAAACGAGAGCGGCTGTAAGAGGAGGCGGAAGAAAGCCTTGGAGACAGAAGGGAACGGGTCACGCAAGACAGGGTTCCATCAGAGCGCCTCAGTGGAAAGGCGGCGGTGTCGTATTTGCGCCTCAGCCGCGAGATTACTCTTTTAAGATGAATAAGAAAGAGAAGAAGGCGGCCATCTGTTCAGCGCTTACAAGCAGAGTGAATGAGAATAAGCTCATCGTGCTTGATGAATTTAAATTTGATGAGATAAAGACAAAGACAATGAAGAAGGTTTTGACGGATATTAAGGCTGAGAAAGCTCTCATTGTACTTGGAGATAAGCAGGACAATGTAATACTTTCCGCAAGAAATCTTGAGAAGGTTGATACAACTCTTGCAAACAGTGTTAATGTATATGATATCCTTAAACATGACACCCTTGTCATGACAAAGGATGCCGTTTCAAAGATTGAGGAGGTATACGCATAATGGCAGATCTTAAATATTATGACGTTATTTTAAAGCCTATCATCACTGAGAAGAGTATGAACGGCATGGCAGGAAAAGAATATGTTTTCTCCGTAAATCCTTTAGCTAATAAGAGCCAGATAAAGGAAGCCGTTGAGAAGATGTTTTCAGGAACAAAGGTTCTCAGGGTAAATACTCTTAATGAGGACGGAAAGCTTAAGAGAAGAGGCGCTACGCAGGGAAGGACCGCAAAGGTTAAAAAGGCTTATGTAAAGCTCACCGAAGATAGTGCCGAAATAGAAATTTTCCAGGGACTGTAATTATTTAAAATAAGGTTTCGCAGCCGATAAGTCGCGATCCGAACCTGAAACACGGGGAAGTGTTGTTCGGATTAAAATTGAAAGGAGTTTAGCGATGGGAATTAAGAAATTCGGCCCATATACACCTTCCAGACGTAATATGACCGGATTGGATTATTCGGAAATAACGAAGAAATCACCGGAGAAGTCATTGGTAGTATCGCTTAAGAAAAATTCGGGTCGTAATAACCAGGGTAAGATAACAGTAAGACATAGAGGCGGCGGTTCCCGCAGGCTTTACAGAATAGTGGATTTCAAGAGAAAGAAAGACGGAATTCCGGGCAAGGTTGTAGCGATCGAGTATGATCCTAACCGTACCGCCAATATAGCTCTTATCCACTATGCTGACGGAGTTAAGACATATATCTTGGCACCTGTGGGCTTAAGTGTGGGAATGACCGTAATGAACGGACCGGGTGCTGAAGTAAGAGTAGGTAACTGCCTTCCTCTTTCAGCAATACCTGTAGGTTCAAGTGTTCATAATATAGAGCTTTATCCGGGCAAGGGCGGACAGCTTGTACGCGCTGCGGGAAATGCAGCTCAGCTTATGGCTAAAGAAGGAAAATACGCTACTCTCAGAATGCCTTCGGGAGAAATGAGAATGGTGCCTGTAGAGTGTCGCGCCACAATCGGTCAGGTAGGAAATATCGAGCACGAGCTTGTAAATGTAGGTAAGGCGGGACGCACACGCAATAAGGGCTTCAGACCTACAGTCCGCGGTTCCGTTATGAACCCTAACGACCATCCTCACGGAGGCGGTGAAGGTAAGACTGGTATCGGTCGTCCGGGTCCTGTTACACCTTGGGGCAAACCTGCTCTCGGTCTTAAGACACGTAAGAATAACAAGAGATCGAATAAACTGATTATAAGAAGAAGAGACGGAAAAGGACTTAAGTAAAATATAGGTATAATTCGAGGTGACTGTGCCTGCAGGAGCTTGGCTCCGAGGCAGACATAAGTCACAAGCGAATTTGTCCTGACGGCAAAACCGCTTTTTATGAACGGCTGTCGCAGGCAATCAAAGTTTATAAGGAGGTTAATCATGGCAAGATCACTTAAAAAAGGTCCGTTTGCCGATGACCATTTATTAAAGAAAATAGATGCCCTCAACGCTTCAAGCGATAAGAGCGTTGTAAAGACATGGTCACGTCGTTCTACGATCTTTCCTTCGTTCGTAGGTCATACAATAGCCGTGCATGACGGAAGAAAGCATGTGCCTGTATATGTGACGGAAGATATGGTAGGTCATAAGCTCGGCGAGTTCGTAGCTACAAGAACCTACAGAGGACACGGCAAAGACGAGAAGAGGATGTAAACAATATTTCCGTAAAAACTGAAAGGAGGTACATCCATGGCAAAAGGACATAGATCCCAGATCAAAAGAGAAAGAAATGAGAATAAAAGAGAGTTAAGACCGCACGCTAAGCTGTCTTACGCAAGGATTTCAACTCAGAAGGCTTGTTTCGTTCTTGATGCGATCAGAGGCAAGGATGTGAATACGGCACTTGGTATTTTAGCATATAATCCAAGATATGCTTCAACAGTAATAGAGAAGTTACTTAAATCCGCTATAGCAAATGCGGAGGTTAAAGGTCTTAACCGCGACAGACTTTTTGTTGAGGAGTGTTTCGCAGGAGACGGTCCTATAATGAAGAGAATACAGCCGAGAGCACGCGGAAGCGCATATCGTATTTTCAAGAGAATGTGTCATATAACAGTAATTCTTAACGAAAAGTGATAAGAAAGGAGAGTTAAGACCAAATGGGACAGAAAGTTAATCCTCATGGTATAAGAGTCGGAATAATCAAGGATTGGGACTCAAAATGGTATGCCGGCAAGGAATTCGCTGATTATCTTGTAGAAGACTATAAGATAAGAGAGTTCTTGAAGAAAAAGCTTT
Organism: uncultured Catonella sp.; assembly: GCA_963545085.1. Taxonomy (GTDB): domain Bacteria; phylum Bacillota; class Clostridia; order Lachnospirales; family Lachnospiraceae; genus Catonella. Next base: position 57,028 of record CAUUHV010000007.1, read on the forward strand.
ATGATGCCGGTATAGGTAAGATAGAAATCGAGAGAGCTTCGGACAGAGTTACAGTAACTGTAAACACATCGATGCCGGGTAAGGTTATCGGTAAGGGCGGAGCGGAGGTTGACAAGCTTAAGGTTGAGACCCAGAAGTTAAGTAAGAGCAAGCTTGATCTCAAGATTAAGGAAATTAAAAGACCTGAAATGAACGCGCAGCTTGTAGCTGAGAAGATAGCTAAAGATCTTGAGGATCGTGTATCCTTCAGGCGCGCTATGAAGTCTGCAATGCAGAAAACAATGAAGCTTGGTACTAAGGGTATTAAGACCAGTGTATCCGGACGTTTAGGCGGTGCTGATATGGCTCGTACAGAGTTCTATAGCGAGGGAACAATTCCACTTCAGACGCTTCGTGCCGATATTGATTATGGTTTTGCAGAGGCTGACACGACTTATGGAAAGGTTGGTGTTAAGTGCTGGATCTACCTTGGAGAAGTTCTTCCTACAAAGGGAAACAGCAAAAAGGAAGGGAGCGATAAATAATGTTAATGCCTAACAGAGTAAAGCATCGTAAGCAGTTCCGCGGCACTATGAAGGGTTCTGCTCACAGAGGCAATACTATTTCAAACGGAGAGTATGGTATAGTTGCGCTTGAGCCTTGCTGGATCAAATCAAATCAGATAGAGGCTGCCCGTGTTGCCATGACTCGTTATATTAAGCGCGGCGGTAAAGTTTGGATTAAGATTTTCCCGGATAAGCCTGTTACAAGACAGCCGGCTGAAACCCGTATGGGTTCCGGTAAAGGAGCTCTTGAGTATTGGGCAGCTGTAGTTAAACCGGGCAGAGTTATGTTCGAGATTGCCGGAGTTGCCGAGGAGGACGCAAGGGAGGCGCTTCGTCTTGCTATGCATAAACTTCCTCTTAAATGCAAAATTGTATCTAAGGAAGAATTAGAAGGAGGTGCTGAATAATGAAAAGCAAACAGTATGTTCAGGACCTTGAAAACAAGTCACTTGTTGAACTTCAGGGAGAATTGGTCGCTTCGAAGAAAGAGCTTTTTAATTTAAGATTTCAGAATGCGACAAATCAGCTTGATAATACAAGCCGTATCAGGGAAGTAAGAAAGAATATCGCAAGAATTCAGACTGTTTTAACTAGAAAGAATTCGGACTGATAGGCAGAGCATAAATCCGGGAAAGGAGAAACACTCGTGGAGGAAAGAAATCTTAGAAAAACACGTATCGGTAAAGTAGTCAGCGACAAGATGGATAAAACAATTGTTGTTGCAGTTATAGATAACGTAAAGCACCCGCTGTACGGTAAGATTGTTAAGAGAACTCATAAGCTTTACGCTGAGGATACTAACAACGAGTGCCATATAGGCGATAGAGTAAAGGTGATGGAAACCAGACCTCTGTCTAAGACAAAGAGATGGAGACTTGTTGAAGTTATTGAGAAAGCGAAGTGATTATTCCATCTTTGATATTTTGAAAGGAGCGCAGTAATGGTACAGCAGGAAACAAGACTTGCGGTTGCCGACAATACCGGGGCGAAAGAACTTCTTTGCATCCGTGTAATGGGCGGATCTACCAGAAGATATGCCGCTATAGGCGATGTAATAATTGCGACCGTTAAAGACGCAACACCCGGCGGTGTTGTTAAAAAGGGAGATGTTGTTAAGGCGGTTGTGGTTCGTACTAAGAAGGGATGCCGCAGAAAAGACGGATCTTATATAAAGTTTGACGAAAACGCGGCTGTAATAATAAAGGATGACAAGACACCAACCGGAACACGTATTTTCGGACCGGTAGCAAGAGAGCTTCGTGAGAAACAGTATATGAAGATTGTTTCACTTGCTCCGGAAGTTTTATAAGGAGGTGTACAGTGGCTACCAGTAAGATTAAAAAAGGCGATAAGGTAAAAGTAATTACCGGAAAGTATAAGGGTACCGAAGGAAAGGTTCTTTCCGTAGGTAACGGAAAAGTCACGGTTGAAGGCGTAAACGTAGTGACAAAGCATAAGAAGGCATCACAGAGCAATCCTAACGGAGGACTGGTTCACGAGGAAGCTCCTATCGATATCTCCAATGTTATGTATGTTGTTAAAGGCAAAGTAACGAGAGTGGGCTTTACTATGAAGGGCGACAAGAAAGTCCGAGTAGCGAAAGCAACCGGCGATATCATTGATTAATTACGAGAGGAGGTATAAATAGTGGACAGGTTAAGAGAAACCTATGAAAAGGAAATAGCGCCGGCTTTACAGAAAAAGTTCGGTTATAAAAATGTAATGCAGATACCTAAGCTTGATAAGATTGTCATCAATATGGGAATCGGAGAAGCTAAGGAAAATAATAAGGTTCTTGAGATGGCGGCTTCGGATTTAGCCACAATTACCGGTCAGAAGGCAGTTTACACGAAGGCTAAGAAGTCCATAGCTAACTTTAAGCTTCGTGAGGGAATGCCTATAGGTTGCAAGGTTACCTTAAGAGGAGATAAGATGTATGAGTTCGCTGATCGTCTTATCAACCTTGCTCTCCCTCGTGTACGCGACTTCAGAGGAGTAAATCCAAACGCTTTTGACGGAAGAGGCAATTACGCTCTCGGACTTAAAGAGCAGCTTATATTCCCTGAAATCGAGTATGATAAGATTGATAAGGTAAGGGGTATGGATATTATTTTCGTAACTACCGCACAGACAGACGAAGAGGCGCGCGAGCTTTTGACACAGTTCGGAATGCCTTTCGCAAAGTAATTAAGGAGGAGATATGGCTAAGTTATCAATGAAGCTTAAGCAGGAAAGACCTGCAAAGTTCTCTACAAGGGAATACAGCCGCTGTAAGATCTGTGGCCGTCCTCATGCTTTTTTAAGAAAATACGGAATTTGCAGAATCTGTTTCCGTGAGTTAGCTTATAAAGGACAGATCCCGGGTGTAAAGAAAGCCAGCTGGTAATTTAAGGAAGGAGGTTAGATTTATGATAAGCGATCCAATTGCCGACATGCTTACAAGAATCCGTAACGCAAATACGGCTAAACATGATGAAGTTGATGTACCTGCTTCCAACATGAAGGTGTCAATAGCTGACATTCTTTTCAAAGAGGGCTACATCAAGAGCTATGAAGTAAATGAGTTGAACGGATTTAAAAATATTCACATAGTATTAAAGTACGGTAAGGATAAGAATGAGAAGGTTATTACCGGTCTCAAGAGAATATCCAAGCCGGGTTACAGAGTATATGCGAACTGCAATGAGATTCCGAAGGTATTAGGCGGACTCGGAGTGGCTATAGTTTCTACCAACAAGGGTGTAATTACCGATAAGGAAGCGAGAAAGAATAACGTAGGCGGTGAAGTTCTTGCCTTTGTATGGTAATTTGAGGATATTAACATAAGGCGGTGTAAAGCCGTCGGAATAAATATGGAGGTGCGGGCATGTCACGTATAGGAAGAATGCCTATCGCAGTACCGGCAGGTGTTACTGTTGATATTGCAGAAAATAATAAAGTGACTGTAAAAGGTCCTAAGGGGACTCTTGAGAGAGTTCTTCCTAAGGAAATGACAATTAAGCTTGAAGATGGCATTATTGTCGTTACAAGACCTAATGATTTGAAGAAAATGAAATCCCTTCACGGACTTACAAGAACACTTGTAAACAATATGGTTGTAGGTGTTACCGAAGGTTATACAAAGGTGCTTGAGGTTAACGGTGTAGGTTACAGAGCTTCAAAAGCGGGTAAGGAGCTTACTCTTAACCTTGGATATTCCCATCCTGTAGTAATGACCGATCCTGAGGGAGTTGAGTCTACCGTAGAGGGAAATACCAATAAGATTATTGTTAAGGGTATTGATAAGGAAAAAGTTGGACAGTTTGCTGCTGAAATCAGAGAGAAGAGAGCTCCTGAGCCATATAAGGGTAAGGGAATCAAGTACGACTATGAGATTATCAGACGCAAGGTTGGTAAGACAGGTAAAAAATAATTAAAGGAGTGAATGAGAATGGTTCGCAAAGTATCAAGAAGTGCTGTTCGTGAGAAAAAACACGCAAGAATTCGTCTTCATCTTGCCGGTACGGCAGAGAAGCCACGTCTTGCTGTATTCAGAAGCAATAGCCATATGTACGCTCAGATCATTGACGACCAGGCAGGCACTACTTTAGTTGCCGCGTCCACACTTGAGAAGGACGTGAAAGCCGGTTTGGAGCATACCAATGATATAGCAGCTGCCGAGGCTGTAGGTACGGCTATCGGTAAAAGAGCGGTTGAAAAGGGTATCAAAGAGGTCGTTTTTGATAGAGGCGGTTTTATATATCAGGGTAAGGTACAGGCACTCGCTGACGCTGCAAGAAAAGCAGGCCTTGAATTTTAAGGATAAGGAGGAAGAAACATGAATCGTTCAGTAGATAATAATACTGAGAACAATGAGCTTGAAGACAAGGTTGTTGCCATTAAGCGAGTTGTCAAGGTTGTAAAGGGCGGACGTAACATGAGATTCTCAGCTCTTGTAGTTGTCGGTGACAAGAACGGCAGGGTAGGTGCCGGACTTGGAAAGGCGGCAGAAATCCCTGAAGCTATCCGTAAGGGAAAAGAAGACGCTGTGAAGCACATGATAACTCTTCCGTTTGATAAAAACGGCAGTGTTCCTCATGATTATGTAGGAAAGTTCGGAAGCGCGGAAGTTCTTCTTAAAAGAGCTCCTGAAGGTACCGGTGTTATAGCGGGAGGTCCTGCACGTAACGTACTGGAGCTTGCCGGATTTAAGAATATCAGAACCAAATCACTCGGATCAAACAATAAGCAGAATGTGGTGCTTGCGACGATTAACGGTTTGGCTAATTTAAGGACTCCTGAAGAGGTGGCAAAGCTTCGCGGAATTTCCGTTTCAGAGCTTTAATTTAAAGATTAGGAGGATATTAAAATGGCTGATAAACTCAGAGTGACATTGGTTAAGTCCGTAATCGGACGTTTACCTAAGCACAGAAAAACCGTTGAGGCTCTTGGACTTAGAAAGACAGGACGCAGCAACGAGCTTCCAAATAACGAAGCTGTAAGGGGTATGATAAAGCAGGTTGAATATCTGCTTAAGGTAGAGGAAATTTAATAGAAGGGGAGGTGTAAATATGAATTTAACAGACTTGCAGCCTGTAGCCGGTTCTCATCAGAGCAACAATTTCAGAAGAGGACGCGGACACGCTTCAGGAAACGGTAAGACCGCAGGTAAGGGACATAAGGGTCAGAAGGCTCGTTCCGGAGCTCCAAGACCGGGTTTTGAGGGTGGTCAGATGCCTCTTTTCAGAAGAATTCCTAAGAGAGGTTTTACCAACAGAAACAGTAAAGAGATCGTGGCAATCAATGTTTCGGCTCTTAATCGTTTTGAAGACGGTACCGAGGTAACGATTCAGACTCTCCTTGATTCAGGTTTAATTAAGAAGGTTTGTGACGGTGTCAAGATTTTAGGTAATGGGGAGCTTACTAAGAAGCTTTCGGTAAAGGTGAACGCTTACAGCGCTTTAGCAGAGGAAAAGATTAAGTCTCTTGGCGGGAATGCTGAGGTGATTTGATATGATAAAAGCGATTCGTAATGCTCTTAAGGTAAAGGACATACGGGGTAGAATTTTGTTTACCCTGTTATGCCTTGCGGTGGTTAGAATAGGCTCGCAGTTTCCTCTTCCGGGGATAGACCGTGCGCAGATTTCAAACTTTTTGAAGCAAATCACTCAGTTGGATTTCTTAAATGCCATTACCGGTGGATCATTTGAACAGTTATCAATTTTTGCGCTAAGTATCACACCATACATTACTTCTTCCATTATTATGCAGCTTCTCACGATAGCTATTCCTCGTCTTGAGGAAATGCAGCGTGAAGGAGAGGACGGAAGAAAGAAGATTGCGTCTTATACAAGATATGTTACAGTAGCGCTTGCTCTTATAGAGAGTATAGCAATGGCAATAGGTTTCGGACGTTCAGGCTACTTGGAAGATTATTCCGTGCTTCCGGTAATAGTGATTGTACTTTCACTTACAGCCGGTTCAGCCTTCCTTATGTGGATAGGTGAGAAGATTACAAGTAACGGTGTAGGAAACGGTATTTCCATAATCCTTCTTGTAAATATAGTCTCCAGAATGCCGGGAGATGTAATCGGACTTTTCAGAAGCTACGTTATAGGAGGCTCTACCGTAATAAATAAGGTGCTTGCCGCAATCCTTATTGTAGGAATTATAGTGGCACTTACGGTCTATATCATTGTGCTTAATGACGCCGTAAGAAAGATTCCGGTTCAGTACGCGCAAAAGCTTCAGGGACGCAGGCTTGTGGGAGGAAGCGGTTCGACCATTCCTCTTAAAGTAAATACGAGCGGAGTTATGCCTATAATCTTTGCAAGTTCGATTTTGCAAACACCTATAATCATTTTCAGATTTTTCGGTGTTGAGCCTAAGAGCGGCGCAGGCGCAACTCTTGCACAGAAAATTTTGAAAATTCTTAATCAGGGCGCATGGTGCAACTTCAGTAGCCTCGGAGAGGCTAAGTATACATTGGGACTTGTTCTCTATGTGGCTATGCTTATATTTTTCGCTTATTTCTATACCTCAATTACGTTCAATCCGCTTGAGGTGGCGAATAACATGAAGAAGTCGGGCGGCTTTATACCAGGAATAAGACCTGGCAGGCCTACAAGCGATTATCTTACGAAGGTATTAAACAGCATCATTTTTATAGGAGCTGTAGGTCTTATGATAGCTGCGCTTGTGCCTATTATCTGCGCAGGAGTGTTCGGAGCCAATGTATCTTTCGGCGGAACGTCTCTGATTATTGTTGTGGGAGTTATTCTTGAAACGATGAAACAGATAGAGTCGATGATGCTTGAAAGACATTACAAAGGTTTTTTGAATGACTGAGCGTAATTGATGTTCAGGCTCTGAGATTATAATGAAGAGCCGCAGCAGTTTATGACATGGTTTAAGGTGACCCGGATTATTCACGGGTCGCAGACCTCTCCCGTGAATAATCCGGGGGTTATGTTATAGGTGCTGCGGCTTTTGTAGATAACGGGAGGTATTTATGAAAATAATAATGTTGGGTGCGCCGGGAGCCGGCAAAGGTACACAGGCAATAAAAATTTCCGAAAAATATTCACTTCCTCACATTTCTACAGGAGATATTTTCAGATATAATATAAAGAATAATACCGAACTCGGAAAGAAAGCCAAGGAATACATGGACAAGGGAGAGCTTGTGCCGGATGAGTTGACGGTCAGCATTCTGCTTGACAGGGTAGCAAAGGAGGATTGCAGCAGGGGTTATATACTTGACGGCTATCCTCGTACCATTCCGCAGGCGGAGGTTCTTGAAAAGGCGCTCGCCGAAAAGGGAGAGAGTATTGACTATGCTGTAAACGTTGTGGTTCCCGATGAGAATATAGTAAACAGGATGTCGGGCAGAAGGGTCTGCACGAATTGCGGAGAAACCTATCATATAGTATTTAATAATACTAAAACGGAGGGAATCTGTGATAAGTGCGGTACAGAAGTCATTCAGAGAGCTGACGATATGCCTGAAACCGTAAAGAGCAGGCTTACGGTATATCATAACCAGACGGAACCTCTTGAGGAATTTTATAAGAAAAAGGGTATTTACAAAGAAGTTGACGGAACAAAGCCTATGAATAAGGTTTTTGAGGATATATGCGCTATTTTGGGTTAAGACGGAGTGAACACGCGGATGGGACTAATTAAGAATGATACTGAAATAAGGTTTATGAGAGAGGCGGGAAAGCGCTTGGCGGAAGTATTAAGGGAGCTTGAAGCCTACATAAAACCCGGACTTTCCACATATGAAATAGGTGAAAAGGGTGACTCCCTTATAAGAAAGCTTGGAGGAGAGCCGTCATTTCTTAATTATAACGGATTTCCGGCCTCGATATGTGTTTCCGTAAATGACCAGATTGTTCACGGAGTTCCTGAGAAGGATCATTTTCTTGACGAAGGAGATATAGTAAGCCTTGACGCGGGCTTGATTTATGAAGGATTTCATGCCGATGCCGCAAGAACGGTGCCTGTAGGTAAAATTTTGCCGGAGCTTGAAGAACTTATAAAAGTTACAAGGGAAAGCTTTTTTGCAGGTATAAAGAAGGCGGTGCCCGGAAACCATATTAATGATATTTCTACGGAAATACAAAAATATGTGGAGGAACACGGATTTTCCGTAGTAAGAGAGCTTGCGGGACACGGGATAGGTGAAAACCTTCATGAAGAACCGACTATTTTTAATTTCAGGCAAAAAAGAACCGGTTTAAAGATTGAGAAAAATATGACCTTTGCCATAGAGCCTATGGTAAATATGGGTGCTCCGGATGTGGAGTGGGGAGAGGACGGTACGGTTTATACCGCGGACTATTCTTTTTCGGCTCACTATGAGAATACCATACTTATAACGGACGGAGGGCCTGAAATACTGACGCTGTAAAGATGTAAAACCTGAAAAGCGAAAGCAAATGAAAAATGATTTATAAAAAGCGGGTATTTATAATGGATAATTAAATCCCGTGACAGTGTGTAACGGCACAGGAAAGGGGAAAGATGTCTAAGTCGGATGTACTTGAGATTGAAGGAACAGTAGTTGAAAAGCTTCCAAACGCGATGTTTCAGGTGGAGCTTGAAAACGGACACAGAGTGCTTGCTCACATAAGCGGAAAGCTCAGAATGAACTTTATCCGCATTCTTCCCGGGGATAAGGTAACCCTTGAGATGTCACCTTATGACCTTACCAAGGGAAGAATAATATGGAGAGATAAGTAATTAAGGAGAAAAGTCGCCTCGCAGGTTTGCGGGGCTTTTTTTAACGGGTAGAATTAAGTTGGAACTTGAAACTAAAAATAGTTGCAAATGTTGATAAAAGTGATATACTGAAATGCTGGAAGAGGAGGGAATGATATGAGCAATACAATGGAATATAAAAATTATGTCGGAAGTGTTGAGCTTTCAGAGGAAGATGAGCTGCTTTACGGAAAACTTTTAGGTATTAGGGCATTGGTTTCTTATGAAGGAAATACAGTGCAGGAATTGATAGAAAATTTTCACAGTGCGGTAGATGATTATCTTGAACTTTGCGCGGACGAGGAAAAAGAACCGGAACGCCCGTATAAAGGAAGTTTTAATGTTCGCACCGCGCCGGAAACCCATCGACAAGCCGCAATATATTCCATGAACCACGGAATATCATTAAACAGTTTTGTTGAGGAATGTATCAAAGCGAAGTTACAGTCTTTATCAGCGTGACAAGTCACCTTTTATGCCGTTAAATATTGAGGAAATACAATATGAGTATGAGGAAGAAGATGAGCGTATATTCAAAAAAGGAAGCACGGCATATATTGTGTCGCTATCATAATTTAGACGGTGCTGAAATGTTAAGTGGTCAGGCGGGCGTTGAGAAAATAATGAATAGAATACACAGCATTCAATATGATCCGCTGTGCGTTGTGGCAAGGAACGCTGATCTGGTGTTGCAAGCAAGAGTTCGGGATTACAAAGAGCAGCATCTTTATGATTTGCTATATGCGGAACATAAATTGTTTGACGGATTCGACAAAGAGATGTGCATTGTGAATGCCGAGGATTTTGCCCGCTTTCGATTTCTTCGCAGCGAATACCAAAATCAAATTTTATCTGTCTTGCAGTACCGCAAACAAATGGACGTTTTTGAAATTCTGGACGATGTGAAAGCATTTGTTGAAGTGAATGGCATTACCGGAACAAAAGACCTTTCCATTGGTGAAGTTCGGGAAAGCCGCTGGGGACACCAAAAACTGTCAAGCGTCGCATTGGATTATCTGTTTAACAGCGGTGTTATTTCCGTGGTCGATAAGAGAGGAACACAGAAATATTTTGATTTGACAGAGCGTGTATTTGACAGTAAATATTTGCAATTAGATCAGAATATGACTATCGATGAGTTTGTAGCATGGTACGTGGAACGACGGATACAGACTGTCGGCTTTTTGCGGAAAAAGACCAGTGCCGCATGGCAAGGTCATTATGTCAGTAACAATGAGTTGCGCAATTCTACACTGCAATCGCTGCTTGAGAAACAGCAGATAGTGGAGTTTCAAATTGAAGGAATAGATGATTCCTTTTATTGTTCCTCAGAAAGTCAGCGACATTGGGAGAATCAGGAAAATGGCAATTATGCCAGATTCATAGCACCGTTAGACAACATCCTGTGGGATAGAAAAATGGTTCAAATGCTGTTCGGCTTTACATACAGTTGGGAAGTTTACTTGCCGGTCAACAAGAGAAAATACGGCTATTATGTACTGCCTGTATTGTATAACGATCAACTTGTTGCAAGATTTGAGGCAGAACCAGTTCGACAGGTTAATGAATTTGTGATTAAAAACTGGTGGTGGGAACACGAAGTTGCACTTAATGGGGATATGGTAGAAGCGATTGAAGCTGAAATGCATCGGTTTGCGAATTTCCTGGATGTCCCTAACGCTAAAGAGAATGTGATAAAACTAAGGAGTATGAGGAAATGAAAACAATTGAAAGGTTTGGTTTTACAGTCTTTTTATCTTAATTCTTCCCTGTATTCCTTTAACGTTTTCCCTGTGTCCGGTACTGCGCCTGCAATATTTTCTAAAATATCATCAAACATTTTTGCACCGCCGGGCATTTTTTTGCTTGCTGTGAGTTTAGAAACTGAACAAATCAACTATTTTAGATCTTTTTATATTATCCTCTTAAACAAAGAATCTGTCCGAAGATTTTATTATATTTGCGGTTTCTTTAATATTTAAATTATCCGTATAAAGTATATTCTTCTTATTGATATTTTTAGATAAAAACTCATTTCTTGATTTAATTGATAAATCACCCGTTCTTTCTATTTCTTTTCGGGATAAATCTCTTTCTTTAAGAGCTTGTTCTCCCGCTAACAAAACACAGTATTTTAATTTTATTTGTTTCGTTTGTAGGAATTCTTTAATTTTTTTAATCTGTTCCTCGAATATTACATATTCTATTATTACTGTAATATCTCTGCTAATTAAATTATTGGTAATACTTATTATATTATCCCAAAATAAATCCATATAGTAGCCGTCATCTTCCCACGGCGCCACTAACCCGCTTCTAATCATTAAATAAATCATGTCGCCTTCTATAACGGCACTTTTATTAAAGGTGTAAGCCAATTCATTGCCGACACTGCTTTTCCCGACGCCCGGAGGTCCGGAAATAACATAAACACAATTTTCCAACTTAATACCTCTACAAATCCCGATTTTTAAATCTCCCTTAAATAAACAACCATTTTTACATCATGAACCCGCATTGCACTGTTATAATCTTGAGCCTGTATCCCATCAATCTCAAAATTACGCCCGTTCCAGCTTACCTTCTGCCCGTTCTTGTATTGCTCCATAAAACGTTCTGTACGCCTTTTTTGCAGCCATCCAAAATCATAAAACTCCATTCTGACTTTGCCGTCGGAAGTTTCAATAAATTTAGGCTTAAATTTTGCTTTATTCACATGATAATAAGAAGCGGCAGCTATGATAATCACAAGTATAACAATCAATATACCACATAAATACAAAATCCATTCATCTTCCATCAGTTTGTCCTCCCGTATGCAGCCGCATATCAATTAGCATATCTTTCCAAGTTGTTTTTCATAACATCATGAGCGGCAAACTGCTCCTTATATAAGGCTAAGGTTCCGACCTGTTTTTCGTTATAAAATACATCGAGGCGATTAACTCTGTTCATTTATTACCTCCTCAATAGATGTAAACGGCACATTATCAAACAGCTCGTTAAGTTCTCCCTCCATATCGAGAGCCATGGCAAGTTTGGTAAGTGAAAGCAGGGATATATCCCCGCTTTGTTCAAATCTTTTAAGAGAACCGAGACTTACGTCGGATTTGACGGCAAGAGCTTTTTGTGACAATTTATGCCTTTTTCTTATTTTTACAAGCCGCTTCGCAATATCCCGATTGATTTCCGCGGGAGTTTTAATATTTAAATTTATCATAGCTAATATATTAGCTTAAAATTAGAAAAAAAGCAAGATTTAGCTAATATATTAGTTTGAAAATATTTAAAATTTCTCGAATGTTTATGATAATCGCCCATGCCGCAAACGGCAAATTTCCCGGCTCATCGTGCAAAAAACAGACGGGCAAAGTCGTTAAACCTTGCCCGCCATGATGTATTTATCCTTATAGTGCAGATTATTTATACAACACGTTATCGTTTAAAGCCTTATCATAATTCTTTGCAACCTTATTCCAGTCAACCACGTTAAAGAAAGCGTCTATGTAGCTTGCTCTGAGGTTCTTGTATTTTAAATAATAAGCATGCTCCCAAACGTCAATGCCGAAAATAGGAGTAAGTTCGCCCTCGGTTTCAAGAATAGGATTATCCTGATTAGGACAAGCGGAAACGCTTAAATTACCGTTTCTGTCGGTACTTAAAAATGCCCAACCGGAGCCGAACTAGGAAGCAGCCGCCGCACTTATTTTCTCTTTAAAAGCCTCAAAGCTTCCGAAAGTCTCATTAATTTTATCAGCCAAAACTCCGCTTGGAACGCCGCCGCCGTTAGGAGAGAGGTGTCCGAAGTAAAGGTTATGGTTATAGTAGCCGCCTCCGTTATTCCTTACCGCCATAGCGTCACTCTTTTCAGGAGCTTTTTTCTTCCAGTGAGCCAAAATTATTTCAATAGGCTTACCCTCAAAACCCGAAGCCGCCGCCCTGTCATTAAGGTTTTTGGTATAGGTGGCATGATGTTTCGTATAATGAGTTTCCATGGTAAGTGTGTCGATATGAGGCTCTAAAGCGTCAAAAGCATAGTCAAGTTTAATCTGTTCGTACATAGCAAATCCTCCTTTAAAATGTTTATACAAGTTATCGTGTAGGTTAAAACAAAATTGAAGTTATAGTAACGCAATGCGTCGCCTGATTTAATTCATACTAATTTAGTATGAATTAAGAAAAGTATAGCACACGATTTGATTTTGCGCAATATAATTCTTTATAAATTTTCCGCATTTTTCATTAAAACATGGCTGTACTTTTTCACGGCACATTTGTTTCCACATGACCGATATTCCTGTTTTCTACTACAGAAGGGTGTTAATTTAGACGATTATGACTTAAAAGACAATCTTAAACATGTCAAAATAATCAAAAAAGTGTCAAAAAAAATAAAAATATTGACTAATATATCTGATAGAGTATATTATAAATATACCAAAAACGTTTTTGAAAATTTTAAGCGGAAGTAAAACATAGTGATATATATAAAAGATGTGGCTAAGGCGGCGGGAGTTTCTGTAAGTACGGTATCCAGAGCTTTAAACGGTTATAACGACGTGAAAGAGAACACGAGAAAAAAGATTGCGGATATAGCGGCGGAACTTGGATATAGACCGAGCCAAAGCGCAAGAAATCTCTCGTTAAAGAAAAAAGAAAATATTGCCGTACTTATATCGGGACTCGGCACAAACAGTCCTATGGATGAGTTTACGGGAAATGTGCTGAAAGGGCTTAACTCATATATTCAGGGTAAAGATATGACTATAGCCATGTACGGTATTTCTTCGGAAATGCAAAAAAAGCGGAGTCTTTGTGATTTTTGTGATGAATATAGTTTATCAGGGGTTATTCTTGCGGGGTTAAAGCTTGGTGACGCCTACATTGATGAAATAAAAAACAGCGATATACCCTGTGTGGGTATAGATATAAGGCTTAAAGGGAAAATGGCGGCATCAGTTCTTACGGATGAAGTAAAAGCGTTTAAAGAAATAACGGATTATGTTATGGACAAGGGGTTTGAAAAGTTAGTTTTAATAAAGGGAAAGGACGAGGCGGAAGTTACGACAGACAGATTTAAAGGTTTTAAAAAAGCGATAAGAGAAAGAGGCGTATCGAAAGAAAATATAGATATTTTAGGCTGTAAATTCGATGAGGAGTTAGCTTATAAGGATGTTCTGAGCTACATAAAAAAATATAAAAAAACAAAAGGCAGGGCTTTTGTTTGTATGAGTGATCTTATGGCTATAGCGGCTATGAGGGCTGTAGAAGATTCGGGATATAAAGCGGGAGAGGATTTTTTTGTGACGGGCTTTGACGGAATGCAGTTTTTAAACTATATAAGACCTCGGATAGCTACGATAGACCAGAATATGAGAAAAAAAGGTTATGAGGGCATGAAGCTTCTTATGGGTATTATAAAAAAAGAAGTCGAGCCGAGAGATATGTACATTGATCATATTTTGATTACACCGGAATGAAATAACGATTATGTTTCCCCATACAATCAATGTATGGGTCAAAATATAAGAATTTACAAAAACGTTTTTGGAAATGTACGGACAAATTTTATACGGAGGAGGAAAAGTATGAAAATCAAAAAAATCATGGCTGTCGGAATGGCTTTAGCGATGTCATTTTCTCTTGCAGCATGCGGAGGAAACACAGCTTCGGGAGATAAAGCGGAGTCAAACGGCAAAACAAAAGAAATTTCGGTCGATTCCGGTGAACGGAGGGAAGAAATAGAGATTAAACTTCCTACTTTTCTTGCGGGCGAAAATGTGGGGGCGACTTTTTTCCTGCCGCAGGTGGAAAGATTTAATAAAAAGTATGAGGGAAAATATAAGATAAGTATTGAGGAAGTTGTGCAGGATTCATACGCCGAAAAGATAAAGCAGTTGGCGGCTCAAAATAAGCTTCCCGTTTTAATACATCCGCCGGGTTCCGGTGGAATAGATACACAATGGTTTAAACAAGCTGTTCTTGATAATGATATGGCTTACGATTTAACGGGATTTGCCGAAGAAAATCCGGAAATAGCGGCACAGTGGATAAAGGAATCAAGAGATTTCTGTACTGTGGACGGAAAACTTATCTGTACTCCTGCTACGGTATTAAGACCTATCGGGTTATATTATAATGAGGCTCTCTATAAGCCTGAAAAAAATATAGGGGATATGACTGTGGACGAGTTTATGGAAAGTCTTGGTGACAACAAGCTTGCTTTTATGACAGGAGAGAATGCATGGACATCCGCGCTTATGTTGGCAGCGCTTATAGCGAATGAGGAAGGAGGAGCGGCGCTTCTTAACGACAGTACGACTGAAAAACTCTGGGATTACAATAATCCGATTATGATAAGTGCCGTGACGAAGCTTCAGAAATTTTTAAGCAAATACGCTTCAAACAACACTATAGGAGCGGTTTATGCCGATGCAGCCAATACTTTTATGAGCAATAACGCCGCCGTTATTTGCAACGGTTCATGGATGGTGTCGGAGTTTAATGAGGAATCGAAGGATAAATGGAGTGGTGGATTTGACGGAAAGAATGTGAAAGCTGCCATATATCCGGGAAATGTCGCTTTGGCAAATCCGAGGGGATATGGAGATTTCTGGATTTCAAACGGGGCAAGCGATGAGGAGAAAGAAGCGGCAAAGGCATTTTTGGCTTTCAGATGTTCTAAAGATGAGATAGAGGCCTATATACTTGCGGAGGGCGGCAATTCGCCTAATATAGAGCATAGTGAGGATTTTCTTAAAAAGCTTGAAGAAAACCGGATTCTTTACGAGCTTGACAGGAGTATGAACGAAAATACGAAATATGTAGCTTCATTGGGAGATATTTTCCCGGCTTCGGTAGCGGATTCGGAATTTGGAAAGCTGCTTCCTAAATTAGCGGACGGTACTTTTACGCCGGAGGCGTTTTGTAAAGAGCTTACTAAAAAAGCGGAAGAAGCGAAGCAGTAATTTGAAATAAAACTTTTACGCTCTCTTTTATGGGGGCGTAAATTTTCGTAAATAATTTATAAACAATGTATTTCCGGCTTGAGTTTCCTTATTTTTTCATAAACATGCTTAATCATGCTGCACATAAGTCTCATTGCATAAACAAAAATAATTTACGGAAACAGGCTCATTTTAACCGATACAGTCATATTTAAATGAAAAAAATGTGGAAACTCAAGATTTTTGGAGGCTCACAATGAAATTTAATAAAGCGACAGTAGGTAAACTTGAACGAAAAAATTATAAATGGATATATTTATTTTTGGCGCCGTCATTTATAATTTTCGCCATATTTTACATACAACCGATAATAACCGTTATCTATACTTCGTTTACAAAATGGGACGGATTTAACGCGCCGAAATTTATAGGGATTGGAAACTATATTCAACTTTTTAACAATGGCGCTTTTCTGCTTTCTCTTCAAAATTTATTGCTGTGGTCTTTAATAGCTGTAGTTTTTCATGTAGGTTTCGGAGTACTTGTGGCATTCGCCATATTTAAAAAGCCGTTCGGTTGGAAGTTTACAAGGGCGGTATTTATGATACCTAACGTAATAAGCGCGGCGGCATGGGCTATAATATACAGATTTATTTTTCATGACGATATGGGAATAATAAATAATCTGATAAGAAAAATTGAGCCGGAGTTTCATGTACAGTGGTTTTATAAATCGCCTTACGCTTTTATGGCGGTAACTCTTACGTGGCTTTTTTATGCGGTAATAGTTACTCTCATAGTTTTAAATGATTTATTTGCTATTCCGTCCGAACTTTTCGAGGCGGCAAAGGTGGATGGAGCTTCGGATTTTCAAATAATAAAACGTGTACAGCTCCCGCTATGCAGAAACGCGATAGGAACATCCATAATAGCCTCGGTTACGGCAAGGGTTGCTATGTATGAGCAGATAGCTCTTACGACAAAAGGAGGTCCGGGAGATGATACGATGAATCTGCCCGTAATACTCGTAAAATCCGTGCTTGACCTTAAATACGGCTATGCCAATGCTAATGGAGTGATAATGTTTATACTCGGACTTTTTATACTGTGGGTGATAAATAAGCTGTTTAAAATGAATGAAACTGTATATTAGGAAAGGTATAATATGAGAAAATTCAAAAGAATTTTATCTAAGGTATTTGTAGATGCCTTATTGCTGTTTACTACGGTTATTTCGATATTTCCTGTAATATGGGTGATAATGTCGGCTTTTAAAACTAACGCTCAGATACTTTCAAGTCCGTATTCATTGCCGACGAGAATAAACTTCGAGGCGTTTAGTTATATTTTCTCGAAATATAATTTTTTCAGATATTTTATCAATTCGACCTTAGTATCCGTAAGTTCCACTGCAGCGGCTCTGATTTTTTTTGCAATGGGCAGTTATGTGCTTGCCAAATATGAGTTTCCTGGGAAAAATCTGATTTTTATATTATACACAATAACACTTTTGGTTCCTGTCCAGGCAAAGGCGCAACCGATATTTTTCCTTGTAATGAAACTCGGATTGTACGATAATATATGGGGAGTAGCGATTGTTTATGTATCTATGGGACTTGCCATATCGGTATTTATACTGAAACCCGCTTTTATGTCCGTGCCTAAATCGCTTGATGAGGCGGCGGTTATAGAGGGAGCGAATTTTTTGACGGTATTTTTTAAAATAAATCTGCCGCTTGCTAAAGGAGGACTGGCTACCGCCGGTATACTTATGTTTTTGGGAAATTGGAACGAGTATTTTTACGCTTCTATCCTTACATCCTCGGATGCCGTGAGAACACTACCTTTAGCACTTCAGTTTTTTACGGAGGCATTTTCATATAATTATACAAGACTTTTTGCAGCTTTAACTGTAGTTATACTTCCGGGTATAATTTTATATATAATAGCCGAAGAACAGGTTCAGGCTTCTGTGGCGACATCGGGAATTAAGGGATAACGGAGGGAATAAAAATGACGGACACAAGAACCGACGGAGATATGATAATACAGGGAAACGGTTATCGCATAAGCATGCTTACGGATAGACTTATAAGGCTCGAGTACAGTGAAAAAAACATATTTACTGATGAGGCTACGATGACGGTTTTAAACAGGAATTTTGAAAAATTTGATTTCAGGGTTGAAGAAACCGTAGAAAGCCTTGTTATAGTGACAAAATATCTGAGGTTGATTTATGATAAAAAGCCTTTTTCAAAAGAGGGATTAAAAATAAATGTAAACGCAGGAACCGCAATGAGCGTATGGTATTACGGCGACGGTAACGAAAGTTTAAAAGGAACGGCGAGGACACTTGACGGCGCGGACGGTGAAATTCCTTTAGGAGACGGTATTGTTTCAAGAAGACTTTGGTCGGTACTTGATGATGGCGGCTCCATGCTTTTAAAAGAAGATGATTTTGCGTTAAGAGAAGATACCGAAGCGAAGGATATATATTTTTTCGGTTACGGGCATGATTATCTTGCCGCCTTAAAGGATTTTTATAAGTTAAGCGGAAATGTTCCTCTGCTTCCCAAATATGCTTTAGGCAACTGGTGGAGCAGGTATTATAAGTATACAAGCGAGAGCTACAGAGCGCTTATAGACAGATTTGAAGCGGAAAATATACCGTTTAATGTTGCGGTACTTGATATGGACTGGCACATAACGGAGGTGGAGCCTGAGTATGGGACGGGCTGGACGGGCTACACGTGGAACAGAGAGCTTTTTAACGAGCCGAAAGAGCTTTTAAAGGAGCTCCATCAGAGAAATTATAAAGTAACGTTGAATGTGCATCCGGCGGACGGAGTAAGGGCATTTGAGGAGGTTTATAAGGACTTTGCCGAGTTTATGGGTGTTAATACGGAGAATAAGGATCCTGTACTCTTTAACATAGCGGATAAAAAGTTCAGAGAGGGATATTTTAAATATATTCATCATAAGCTTGAAGCCGACGGAACGGATTTTTGGTGGATAGATTGGCAGCAGGGTGAAAATTCCGGCGTAAAGGGGCTTGATCCGCTTTGGCTGTTAAATCATTTTCATTATAAGGATATAATGAAAAATAATAAAAGAGGACTCATACTTTCGAGATATGCGGGACCGGGAAGTCACAGATATCCCGTCGGATTTTCGGGAGATACGATTATAAGTTGGAAAAGTCTTGATTTTCAGCCGTATTTTACGGCGACGGCTTCAAATATAGGCTACTGTTGGTGGAGCCACGATATAGGCGGACACATGAACGGGATAAGGGATGACGAGCTCTTCGCGCGTTGGGTGCAGCTTGGAGTATTTTCACCGATAATGAGGCTGCACAGCACCTGCAACGATTTTTCAGGGAAAGAGCCGTGGAAATATAATCTTATTTCCGAAAAGGTTGTAAAAAGATATTTAAGGCTCAGACAAAAACTTATACCTTATTTATATACAATGAATCTGCGAGCAAGCAGAGAAGGGCTGCCTCTCGTTCTGCCGGTTTATTATTTTAATTCCGAAAATGAGGGAGCTTATAAGTATAGAAACGAATATTATTTCGGAGGCGACCTGCTTGTATGCCCTGTTACGAAGAAATCGGATATAAAGAGCGGTTTGGCGAAGACTGAGCTTTATCTGCCGGAGGGTGACTATGTGGATATATTTACGGGTATAAGATACTCGGGAGGAAGGGAATTTTCCATATACAGGGATATAGAGAATATCGCCGTTTTTGCTGAAGTGGGAAGTGTACTTCCGCTTGATACGAGAGAGAAAGGAAATGAGATAAATAATCCGGATGAAATGGATTTATATGTGTTTACAGGCGGTGACGGAGAGTTTACTCTTGCGGAGGACAGTAAGGAGCTTCCCGAGTTTGACGGAAAGGACTGGAGATATACAACTTATAGAATAGAAGTAAAAGATAAAGGAAAAGCCGACATAAATCATATTTTAAAGGAAAATGTTTTTTCGATTTCAAGCGCCGAGGGTGATATAGATGACGGCGTAACGGAGAGGAAATATAATATATATTTTTACGGAATCAGGCACTTAGAATCGTTTGATATTAAAGCGGGAGAAAAGATGATAACTCCGCTTGCCGTTTATTATGACGATAAGGTGAATGCTTCGGTTGTAAGGCTGCCGTTCGTACCGATAAAGAATGAAGTTGTGATAAGGTTTGCGGCGAAATGTGAGTATAACACGGATGATGTTATAGAGGATAAAGTGTTTACTTTATTAGATAAGGCTCAAATCGAATATGACTTAAAGACGGATATAACGGGAGCCTTAAAAAAAGCCCGTGATAAGGGGCGACTTTTTGCCCTCGGAGAAATTTCCGCCATCTGTACCGATGAGTACATAAGAGGAGCTTTAACGGAAATTTTGACCGCTTAAAAATAAAATAAAAAGCTGTTCTTAGAGGCATTTCGGCTTGTTGCCGTCTGCTGTGGGAGAACAGCTTTTTGCATGTGATGAACCCGAATGCGCACAACATGTTTGCGAAGTGTGCGCGTGTGAGAGCAATGGAAAATCGGACAGTTTTTTTATTTATTTCCGCGGAGAGTGAGCCATACAGCGTGGTAATTCGCTATAATGAAAAAGCTTTTGTTAAAAAATGCTTCGTATAAGATTACGCTAAAACCGTCTTTAGAATAAGCAGTATAATAAGGTGTGCCGGATAAAAGACATAAAATATCCATTTTGAAAATTTTCCGTCACTTCCCTTTCTTCCTTTATAAAAGCAGAGTAAGAAAAATGGAATAAGGAAGCCGAAATCCGAGTATTCTTCAGCTAAAAATGAAATGTCAAAAGTACCGGTATATATTAAAGCCCTGAAAGGTCTGATAAAAAATTCAAGTATATTAATCTCAAAAAGCACTATCATCAGATAGCCTGCAAGCTGATTTTTAAGATTGCCGTAAAAGAAATCGAATACGAGCATTATTATAATGCAAAGCGTGCCGTAATCGGAGGGAACGCTTATTATAAGCAGAGCAAAA
This sequence comes from uncultured Catonella sp., assembly GCA_963545085.1. Lineage (GTDB taxonomy): Bacteria > Bacillota > Clostridia > Lachnospirales > Lachnospiraceae > Catonella. The sequence continues at coordinate 77,785 of CAUUHV010000007.1, forward strand.
ATCAATAATACTTTAAGAAAGATATTTTTAGCGGTTCTGCTCACGTGGATGGCAAGAAGTCCAAGTAAAATGTTGAATATAATATTAAAGCGAAGCAGTCTGAAGCCGTCGCTAAAAAGATACATAAACGGGAAATAACTGATCAAAGCGAAAACGGCAAGCCTTAACAGATATTTTTTGAAATTTCTTGTATGATGATATCCTTCCACGGCGGCAAAAAACATAATCGGTCCGGTAATCCTGCCCAAAAGATCCATTATATTAAACAGAACCGTTGTATCGTCCACAAAAGTAATCGCGATATGATCAATTAACATGGCGGCGATTGCTATGTATTTTAAGACGTTTAAAGAAATGTCATTTTTGGGATTTTTAAAGGTGATTAAACTGCCGTTCATAGCTGTTTCCTTTCTTTAAAGTATAAAGATTATTTACAGATATTGCCGTATATGATGTATTTAGCAGTGGTTATAAGTCTACTGATATGAAAATTGCTCTTACGAAAAGTTTAAATGAGATTATATTTAATGTCAAGACGGCTAAACTTTGATTCGTGGAAATCAATTCTATCCCTATTCCTTTAAAAATACAGCGTTTTGATGAAGATGATGAAAGACAATATCCTTATTGGAAAAATTATATTTATTCAGATTTTAAAAAATCGTTACCCTTCTCTCCGAGGATATGGAAAACGGAGTCGGGCGAGATTGTAGATGAATGCCCCGCCTACAGCACGGTCACAGCCGCGCCGAAAGAATACACTATAAAGTAAGGAAACGATAAGACTGTGCAGAACGATTTCTCGATGAGCGATGTTTAAAAAGGGTGTTTTATAAGTTGAATTTATAAAATGCTCTTTATTCATTAAAAAATATTCTTGCAGTCGGTAAGAATTTATGTTACTATTAGAAACGGACTTTATCGGAAAGGAGTTTTCAAAAATGAAAGTACGGTCATCTGTGAAGCCTATTTGCGAAAAATGCAAGGTTATCAAGAGAAAGGGTGCAATCAGAATCATCTGTGAGAACCCAAAAC
>CAUUHV010000008.1:0-78467 GCA_963545085.1 uncultured Catonella sp.
AGAGAGAGGAATCAGGAGGAATTAGGGTGGGAGTAGCAAAATTGGAACCGATAATCGAAATCTTTGCTGCGGAAACAGAGAATTCGATGAAAAAGTTTGATGAGCTTTTTAAAGAATCGGAAGAAAAAGAGCTCTTTGAAAAAAATGTTATAGCTGAGCTTGCAGGGATTGTAAATATTATAAGAAGAGATGCTTCCATGCTTCTTTATGATAACATCGCCATTGTGAGCAGCAAGCTTGAGATGCTTCTTGACTGTTATAGAGACGCAAGAGCGGATGAGCCGGATTTTTCTCCTTTCAGCGAAGTGATAAAGGGATATTCCGCGTTCATAAATGATGAGCTTTATAAGCTTACGCATGGCGGAAAACTTGACGGCAATATAGTTGATATCGTAACTATGATAGAGCACATGGACACGGGTGAGGTGGGCTTCAACAGAGCACCTACAAGAAAGCCGTCAGGACGAAAAAGATTTTATATACCTGCAAGAACCTCGGATTCCGCCCATAAAAAGCCGGTAAAAGATAGTTCTATGAAGATTGTTTCTACGGAAGGCACGGTTTCGGCAGGACGGGAAAAGGCGGAACTGCAGATGGCTGTTAAGGACAGACCTATTTCTTATGAAGTTACCGATAAGAAAATGGAAGAGCTGAGGCTTATGAGCGTGTTACTTAATAAAGCTACTGAAAATATAACCGAAGGCGGTATAGGAGCCGAAGAAGCGACTACCGTTTCGGAACTTGTCAAAGATTTATCAAAATGGATAAATGCCGTAAGAATGACCGACTTTGAAGCTTTGGTGGCAAAATGCAGATTTTCTGTTGAGGGGATGTTAAAGCATACGGCTAAAAAGGCGGAGTTTAAAGTTGAGGGACATGATATGGTTCCGCCTTTAATGATAGAAAGATATAAGATGAACAACATTTCTCAAATTCTTACTCATCTTATAAGAAATTCGGCGGATCACGGAATTGAGAGCGATGAAAAAAGAAAAAAAGAAGGGAAGCCTGAAAAAGGTCAAATCTCGTTGCTTTTTATCAGAGAAAAGGATTTTGACGGAGTTAAGATAAGATTTACGGATGACGGAGCGGGCATGAACCTTACGAGAATACTTGAACAGGCGGAAGCAAAGGGACTTTTGACAAAGCCTAAGGAAGAGTATACCGCTGATGATATTTTAAAAATACCTTTTATGAAGGGATTTACCACAAAGAAGAGCGTGGGAGATTTTTCGGGAAGGGGAGTAGGACTTGATGCCGTTATAAGACTTGTTGAGGAAATAGGCGGAAAGCTTACTTTAAAAAGTGAAGAAGGAAAAGGTACGGAAATAACTATAATGTTGCCTTATGACCATAGTTTCGATTTAGATGAAATCCTATAATGAGAGGAGCGCGGTATGAAAATTTTGCTTGCGGAGGATGATTACGCAAGCCGTAAATTCGCTTCGGATTTTTTAAGTAATTACGGCGAGGTGGATGCTACGGTAAGCGGAGATGAAGCAATAGAGGCATTTATGCTTGCATCTGAAGACGGTGAGTCATACGATTTAATATGTCTTGATATAATGATGCCGGGAACGGACGGAATAGAGGCGCTTCATAAGATAAGGGAACTTGAGGGCAAGGCGGGAGTTTCCTTGGAGAATAGCGCAAAGATTATAATGATTACGGCTTTAAGCGATATGAGTTATGTAAACGGAGCCTTTGATCTCGGGTGTGACGGATACGCCAATAAGCCTCTTGATACCGAAAAGTTTGAGGAAGTTTTAAGAAGGCTTGAGTTAATTTGAAGAAATGTGTATTAAAAAAAGCATAACAGACAGTCGCAATGTAGTGAGGGAAGCTTGTCCATATTGCTCGTTGCTTGCGGGAATAGAGAAAAACGGAATGAAAGCGGAGGTGGAAGGCCTTCGCTTTCGTTGCGAATGAGTTGCGTTTTGATAAGAGTTGTGGTAGTATACGCTTGTTTGAAATAAATGACTTAGCGTAAAGATATTAAATAGAAAGGAAACTTAAAAATGACAAAGATTGACATAATTTCCGGTTTTTTGGGAGCCGGCAAGACCACTTTGATAAAGAAGCTTATAAAGGAAACACTTTCGGGACAGAAAATAGTGCTTATTGAAAATGAGTTCGGCGATATAGGCATAGACGGCGGATTCCTGCGAGAATCCGGAATAGAGATAACCGAGATGAATTCCGGCTGTATCTGCTGCTCCCTTGTAGGAGATTTCGGACAGGCTCTTAAAGAAGTTATAACCAAGTATGCTCCGGACAGAATCATAATAGAGCCTTCGGGAGTGGGTAAGCTTTCGGATGTTATAAAGGCGGTTGTTAAGGTGAAAGAGGAGTTTTCAGAAGTGGAGCTTAACAGCTTTACGGCTGTTGCGGATGCGGGCAAGACTCTTATGTATATGAAGAATTTCGGCGAGTTTTTTAATGATCAGATAGAGAATGCGAGCACAATAGTTCTAAGCCGTTCTCAGAAGATTTCGGAAGAAAAGCTTGAGGCTGCAGTAGCCGCTATAAAGGAGCATAACGACAAGGCGGTTGTCATAACCACCGATTGGGATTTGCTTACAGGAAAACAGATACTTAACGCTATGGAGCAGGGAGATTCTCTTTTAAAAGAGCTTATTCATGAGGAAGAACATCACCATCATCACGAGGACGGGGAATGCTGCTGTCACCGTCACGGAGAAGAAGAGCATGAGCATCATCACCATGAAGACGGGGAGTGTTGCTGTCACCACCACGAAGAAGAACATGAGCACCATCATCACGAAGATGGGGAGTGTTGCTGCCACCACCACGAGGAAGAACATGAGCATCATCACCACGAGGACGGGGAATGCTGCTGCCACCATGATGACGAAGAACACGGACATCATCACCACCATCACGCCGACGAGGTATTTGACAGCTGGGGAGTTACAACTCCTAAGAAATATTCAAAAGATGAACTTGATAAGATTCTTAACAGCCTTGCAAATGAAGAAGGATTCGGTATTATTTTAAGAGCCAAGGGAATTGTGCCTTGTGACGGAGGATGGCTTGAGTTTGACCTTACTCCGGGAGAATACGAGGTACGAAGCGGTTCGCCGGATATTACAGGGAAGCTTTGCGTTATAGGCTCTAAGCTTGATAAAGATAAGATAAAGGGGCTTTTCGGCTTCTAAGAGAATCAGGAGTGATTATTATGTTTCAAAGAAAAGATATTCCCGTATATATGTTTACGGGGATGCTTGAGAGCGGAAAGACCGCTTTTATAAGAGATACCTTAAAGGGCGGAGAATTTGAGGACGGCGCCAAGACTCTGTTTTTAATCTGTGAGCAGGGAGAGATTGAGATTGAGGAAAAGCTGCTTAAAAAGAGTAAGATAAATACCGAGGTGATAGAAGATAAAGAAAATATTACCGAAGCGTATCTTACGGAGCTTGAGAAAAAGTATAAGCCGGACAGGGTTATGATAGAGAATAACGGAATGTGGAGCCCTGACGATTTTACGGCGGCATTTCCTGAAAACTGGATGCTTGTACAGTGTATAAACCTCATAGACGGTTCCACTTTCGAGAGCTATATGTCGAATATGGGAAGTATACTTTTAGAACAGGTTAAGCCTGCCGATTTGGTAGTGTTTAACAGGGTTAAGGATGGTGAGGACAGAGGAAATTACAGAAGAAGGATAAAAGCGCTTAACCGCAAGGCTCAGATTTTATATGAGGACGCAGAGGGAAATCTTGATGACGCTTACAGCGAGTCGCTTCCGTTTAATACCGACGCGAATGAAATAGAGCTTGAAAATGACGACTTCGGACTTTGGTATCTTGATGCCATGGATCATCCGGAAAAATACAACGGCAAGACACTTAAATTTAAGGCGATGGTCTACAGAGGTGAGAATTTCGGACCGGATAAACTGGTTCCGGGAAGATTCGCGATGACGTGTTGCGCCGAGGATATACAGTTTATCGGCTTTGTTTGCCATGCGCCGAATGCCAAAGAGTATAAGCCTAAGGACTGGATTGAATTAAACGCAAGAGCAAAGTATGAGTATTGCAAGGATTATAAGGGAAAAGGCATAGTTTTATATGCGAACGAGCCTTTAAAACCTGCCGAAGCGGGTGAGCAGTTGGTGTATTTTACTTGATGAAGAATTGAAATTAACCCCGAATTGTTTATATATGTTAACACAGGTTTTAAATATTAAAACAGGAGTTTTAACATAAACGATTCCGGGGTTCTTTTTGTAATGAAAAGTCTATTGAAAACGAGAGCGGCTTATCTTTTAAGAATCACTATCGTCTTCCTTCCCGAGTACTTTCCGGATAAATAAATCACAGGTCATGCTCAGATTATCAAAGGTGTCAAGAGCAATAAATTTTCCGTCGTCTATAAACAACACTTCGTCGGCAGCTCTTATGGAAGACAGTCTGTGTGCTATGGATATTATGAATTTACCGTTTGACAGACTTTTAACAGCCTTGTTAAGATTGACTTCGTTTTCGGAGTCAAGGCTTGACTGCGCCTCATCAAATATTATAAGAGAGCTGTTCTTTAAGATTGCTCTTGCAATGGATAAACGCTGTTTCTGTCCTTCGGATATTTTAAGAGCTCTTTCGCCTATTTCGGATTCGTAACCCTTTGGAAGTCCGGTTATGAAACCATGAGCCTGTGCGGAGGTTGCGGCACGCACGGCTTCATCGTCGGAAGCTTCGGGACGTCCCATTTTGATATTTTCCATAACAGTTCCCTTAAATAAATAGGTGTCCTGTGTAACGACTGAAATCGCATTTCTTAATGATTCCAAGGTAAAACTCTTTATATCCTTACCGTTTATAAGAATCTGTCCTTCAACGGGATCCGCGTATCTTTGCAGAAGATTTACTATGGTTGATTTTCCTGAGCCCGACTCGCCGGATAAAGCGATTATTTTTCCGGAGTTAATCTTAAAACTCATATTTTTTATCTGAAATTCTTTAGAGTCGGGATATTTAAAGGACACATTTACAAATTCTACGGTATTTACGGATTCATTGAATTCTAAGGTTCCGGTATCCTGCACCGTTATAGGAAAGTTTAATAACATAAGCACACGCTCGGAAGCGGCAAATATGCTTGAAAACTGAGTTGAAACAGCAATAAATTTACCGAGAATTACCAGTATACTGTTGCCGAGAGTAATAACAACCGGTATCCACTGCTTTTTAAGACTGTTCGTTTTGTATAAATGATATGATATAAATAATGCGAAAGAAGTCATCAATGTACCTATAACAATAGTATAAATAATCTCGACAGCCCTTCTTCCGGCGTCCGCCTTTCTGCTGATTTCGTAATCGGCTATCCCCGTGCTTATTTTTCTTTTGTAGCTTTCCCAAATATTAAAACTGAGGATTTCTCTCATTCCCTGAACGGCATCAAGAATTAAATCAGCCACTTTGCCGTAGTTTTCTCTGATTACTTTACCCTGTACTTTCGATTTTTTATTAAAAATTAGAGGAGAGCAGAGGTATAAAATAATCCAGGTAAAAGCATTTAAGGCAAAGAGAGGGTGGAGGAAAGCAAAAAAGCTTAATAATGTTACGCAGAGAATTATTGAAACCGCAAAAACATTTATAGTATGGGCGTAAAACCATTCGATTAAATTCATATCGTTTGAAGCTATGGAAGCCATTTCTGAGCTCATCATCTGATTTGAAAATGAAGGTATAGCCTTTTCAAGTCTTTGGTAAATCTCATAACGCATTTTATAGAGCAGTCTGTAAGCTATGTCATGCTCGGTCCACATATTAAGATAACCGAATGTGCTGTGAATAAACACGGATATAAGCAACATTAGTACAAAAAAGCCGTAGTTTATATCCATTCCGCTAAGCAACGCACCCGTCATATAGGATATGAGAAACATATTTACAATAGGCAAAAGCTCATAAACAAGGCAGATAAAGCAGTTTAAAAGCAGATAAAGCCTCATGCCGCCCGTATATTTAAGCAAATCCGAAATGATTTTTATTCTTTTACTTTTCATTACCCGCCTCCTGACCTTTGACGAAATTATGGTAGACAGGACAATTATTATACAGTTCATCATGTTTGCCGGAAGCCGCGATTTTTCCGTCATCAATCATATATATGATGTCAGCGTTTTTAACCGTACTTAGGCGGTGAGCGATAATAATGGCGGTCTTTCCTTTTTTTAGAAGCTCTATACTTTCCTGTATGTAACTTTGGTTTTTTTCGTCAAGGCTTGACGTTGCCTCATCAAAAATAAGTATTTCGGTATTTTTAAGGAAGCATCTTGCCACGGCAAGTCTCTGCTTTTCACCGCCTGATAAGATACTTCCGTTTTCACCGAGCTCGGTATCTATGCCGTCAGGCATTTTATTTAAAATATCGCTTAAACTTGCTTTTTTAACGGCTTCATTTATTTCAGCTTCAGTGGCATCAGGCTTTGCAAAAAGCAGGTTTTCCTTAAGAGTGCCGTTAAACACATAAGGATTCTGCCATACGGCACTTATATTTTCACGCCACTTGGATATGGTATCCAAGGTAAGCGGAAGATTTTTAAACTGAATTTCACCTGAAGTATAAGGATATAGTCCTGCAAGCAGGGAAACAAGGGTGGACTTACCCTCGCCGGATTTCCCTACAAAGGCATAGGTTTTACCGGGCTTAAGCTCCAAATCAATATTTTTTAAGATTATATCTTTGCCGTTATAACTAAAGGAGAGCTGTTTTGCTGAAAGCGCGTCGGTATTTTCCGCTTTAAAATCTTTTTTCCATGAAGGCGTTTCTTCATTGAGTATATTTTCAATTTCACATGAAGCGGTAACACCGTTGTAGCCCAAATGCCATGCGTTCATAAGTGCGTATACAGGTATAAAGCAGTTTCTTATCATAAATAATATAATGACTACATTCGTACCGGCTATAGAACCTGTCGCCGCTAAATACACCGCATAAACCACAGAAAGTAAGGAGCCTGTATTTGCGAATAATTCAAACAGAAAATTCTCTATGGTAGTGATTTTCATATGTCCCATAGTCTTTTTATGAATTTCTTTTGAAATCTTAAGCATATCCGTTCTTCTGATTTTACAAGCCTTCAGGTTCTTAAGGGTTTTCATACCCTGGATATTATCAAGAAAGTCTGAAGTAAATTTGTCATATTCATTCCATACCTCTACACCTGTCCCCCAAAGGTATTTATATGTAAACGCGGGAGTGATTAACATTCCTGTCATTCCTATAAAAGCGGTAACAGCCACATTAAGGCTGATGTTTCCTATATATATAATACAGCCGAAGGATACAAAGAGCACGGTTATCAGATTTGGAAGATAAGTGGAATAATAAGGCGCAAGCGCCTCTATACGGTCTAAAAGCAGGATGCTGAGCTTTCCGCTTCTCTCGTCTGTAAGTCTTGTTAATCCGAGTTTATATATCTTATCAAATAAATTGTTTCTGATACCCGACTTTATTGCGGCTTCTGACTTTACACTTAGAATATTCATAGGATAACGCAGCGCGATCTGTAAAAGTACAGTCGTTATGAAGCGGATAAAATAAAACGGAATTTTATCGGGCTGTTCAAAAACCGCGTTTATCGTCTGTGATAAATAAAAAGCTTGAATGACTGTAACAGCCCCGATAAGGCAGCTTAACAGGCTGACAGCTATTATGTGTTTTTTCAGGTTTGCCGCTATTTTTAGTAATGCGCTGTTAATTAACACTTTAGAACCTCCCGTATCAGATCGAATCGTATATGAGTACACGCTTCCTGCCGTTTGAAGCGGTTATTACATCACCGTCAACTCCGAAAATATTTCTTAAAATTTCTTTAGTCAATATGTTGCATTGCCTTCGATTATATTTTTACCCTCGCTTAAAACATAGATATAATCGCAGTATTCAAGGGCTATGCTTAAACCATGAAAAACGGCAAGTACGGTTTTGTTAAACTTTTTAATGAGCTTCATAAGATTCCGTTGATAATAAACATCAAGGTGATTTGCAGGCTCATCCAAAATAAAAATATCGGTTTTCCGGGCTAATGACCTTGCCGTAAGGACTCTCTGTTTTTTACCGCCTGATAAGGTGTTAAACGGACTGTCTTTAGCGTCAAACATACCTACGTACTTAAGAGAGTCATAGACGATTTCCAAATCTTTCGGAACTGCCGTCTCGTATATTTTTTTGTACGGAGAACGCCACATAAGAGCCATTTAAATTCCTCCAATGTGAAATATGTGGTTAGTCTATACTAATCAAGAATGAGTGTCAAGAAATGGCTGATATAAAAAATTTAGTTTTTGCCGGCTTTTAAATCTTTGTAATGCTTTCTCCGATATGATATAATCTTAACGATATTCAGAAAATATGATGTTTTAAATTTGATAAAAAACGGTGAGATTATGAATAAGAATAAAATTTTGCTTTTTACAGCTGTGCTTACAGCCTCTTTTATTACCGCCTGTGGAGGGAAGTCGGCGGATGCTTATTATAAAGACGGAAATAAGCTTATGGAAAGCGGCAAATATGAGGACGCGGTTACGGCTTTTGAGCAGGCTATAAATAAGAATGCCGAGAGAGCCGAGTATTATATTGCGGACGGTTTCGCTTATATAGGACTTGAGCGGTATGATGAGGCTATAAATCAGTTTAACAAAGGCTATTCCGAAAAGGACAATCAGGTGGTAAGAGAGAATAACAAGGCTATTTACAGAGGCAGAGGGATAGCCGAGTTAAAGGCGGGAAAGTATGAGGATGCTCTCGACACCTTTAATAAGGCGCTTGAGATTAAGGAATATTCCGAGCTTAATTCCGATATTAAAAAATATACGGCTTTAGCGAATATAAAACTTGGAAACTATAAAGCGGCAGCGGAGCTTTATGAGGAACTTTTGAAATCGGAAAAACCTTATGCGGAGCTTTACTGTAAGCTTGCCGATACTTATGCGGCTATTGGCGAATTTGACAAGGCTGTGGAAAACTATGAGCTTGCGATAGGACTTGATAAGGATAATTTTGATTCTTATTTCGGCGAATATGAATTATATTTAAATAATGATAGAAAAGACGAGGCTATGGCGGCGCTTGAAAAGGCGGCGGCTATAAAGGTTACCGATGATATGAGCGGCTACAAATCCGGAATTTTGGAGTATTTGAGAGGGAATTATGAAAAGGCGGAAGTGACTCTCGGTACGGCTTATGACAAAAAAATATATGAGGCTTCCTATTACCTTGCCAAAATAGCGGAAACGGGCGGCGACTTTGCGTCGGCGAAGATGTACTTTCAGAGGTATGAAAAGGATACGGGAAGGGTTTCGCTTTCAGGATGGTACGACGGAATGGCGGAATGCGAAATCAGGGAAGAAAATTACGAAGGCGCGCTGCAGCATGTGTTAAAGGGACTTGCGCTTGAAGATATTTCTTATATGAAGAGTTTGCTTTTAAAAAAGATAACGGTTTATGAGAAGCTTAATAATTATGAGGAGGCTTATAACGCTTCGGTTGAATATCTGAAATTGTATCCGAAAGATGAAAAGGTATCAAAGGAAAGTATGTTTTTAAAATCAAGATTTAAGGCTAAGAAGTAAAAATATACGCGGCTGAGAGTGCAGCGGCTTAATTGATTATATCTATAAGGAAGGAACGTTTATTGCGAAAAAAAGAGGATTATATGACGGAAACTGCGGAAAAAAAGGAAAGGTTTATACTGGTAGGTGTCGAAACGGGAAAGAGCAGGATGGAGGAGAGCCTTGACGAGCTTTCGGAGCTGCTTGATACGGCAGGAGGCGAAACTATATGCAAGATGATTCAAAATCTTGAAGCGCCAAGCAAAGCTACCTATGTGGGAAAGGGGAAGGTAGAGGAGATAAAAGAACTTATTTTAAATGAAGAAGCGGACGGAATAGTATGTGACGACGAGCTTTCTCCGGCACAGCTTTCAAACTTAAGAGATGAGCTTGAAGTAAAGGTACTGGACAGAACAATGCTTATCCTTGATATTTTTGCAGATCATGCGGTAACAAGCGAAGGAAAACTTCAGGTGGAGCTTGCTCAGCTTAAATATCGTTCGTCAAGGCTTACAGGGCTCGGAAAAGAGCTTTCAAGACTCGGAGGAGGCATAGGTACAAGAGGTCCCGGAGAAAGCAAGCTTGAAACCGACAGAAGAGCTGTCAGAGAAAAGGTCGGAAGATTAAAAAAAGAAATTGAGAGGATTGAAGGCTCAAGGGATGTCCTAAGAAAGAAAAGAGTGGCAAATGCCGTTCCGGTAATCGCAATTGTGGGGTATACAAATGCCGGAAAATCCACATTTTTGAACAGGATAACCGATGCGGGAATTTTAGCGGAGGATAAGCTTTTTGCTACTCTTGATCCTACAACAAGAAGTATGAAGCTTCCGGACGGGGAGGAAGTGCTTTTTACCGATACGGTAGGCTTTATAAGCAAACTTCCTCATAATCTTGTGGAAGCCTTTAAGAGCACACTTGAGGAAGCGAAATACGCGGATCTTATTCTGCACGTCGCCGACGCTTCGGGAGATACCGTTGATGAGCAGATGGAGGTTGTATATAAAACTCTTGAGGATTTGAAGGCATTAGGTAAGCCTGTGGTTACGATGTTTAATAAGCAGGATAAAATAGAGGGAGAAAAAATAATCAAAGACAGGCGGGCGGACGTAACGGTAAAGGCTTCCGCAAAAACCGGCGAAGGCGTAGAAAATGTACTTTCGGAGATAGCAAGGATATTAAGGGAAGGAAAAGTATATATAGATACCGTAATTTCTTATAATGACACAGGGAAAATAGCCGTAATAAGAAAAAAAGGCGGACTTTTATCTGAGAAATATGAAGAAAACGGTATAAGGGTTAAAGCGTATTTACCGAAGGCGGTTGCGGAGAGTTTGAGAATATCCCCCGATTGACAGTCTCCTTATCGGGTGATAAACTTTTTGATAAAATCATGACAGATTACGGTAAGAATGGAGTATTGAAATGGAAAAGAAAAATTTGGATTGGCAGAATATAGGTTTTGGATATATTGAAACGGATAAGCGCTTTGTTTCCAATTATAAGGACGGAAAATGGAGTGAGGGAGGCTTGGTTTCGGACAGTAAAATAGTGATGAGCGAATGCGCGGGGGTTTTGCAGTATGCTCAGACCTGCTTTGAGGGGCTGAAGGCATATACTACCGAGGACGGCAGGATAGTTACCTTCAGACCGGATCTTAACGGAGAACGCTTTGAAGCTTCATGTAAAAGACTTGAGATACCAGTTTTTCCCAAAGAGAGATTTGTAAAAGCGGTTTTGGAAACCGCAAAAGCTAATGAGGCTTATGTGCCTCCTTACGGACAGGGAGCTTCGTTATATATAAGACCTTACGCTTTCGGGATAAGTCCAGTTATAGGAGTAAAACCTGCGGAGGAATATCAGTTCAGAATATTTACAACTCCGGTAGGACCTTATTTTAAAGGTGCCGCAAAAGGAATATCTATAAAAGTAAGTGACTATGACAGAGCGGCTCCGCGCGGAACCGGAGATATTAAGGCGGGGCTTAATTACGCTATGAGCCTTTATCCTATTGTAAAGGCTCATGAAGAGGGATTTGCCGAGAATATGTATCTTGATGCCGGGACGAGAACGAAGGTTGAGGAAACAGGCGGTGCAAATTTTATATTTATAACAAAGGACGGGACTTTGGTTACTCCTAAATCGGATACGATACTTCCGTCGATAACAAGACGTTCACTTCTTTATGTGGCGGAGAATATATTAGGAATGAAAACGGAGGAAAGAGAAGTTTACCTTAAAGAGCTTACGGATTTTAGTGAGTGCGGGGTCTGCGGAACCGCTGCCGTGATAAGTCCGGTTGCAAGGGTATTCGATCACGGAAAGGATATTGTTTTTACTCACGGCTCAGACGGCATGGGGCCTGTGCTTAAAAAGCTTTACGATACGCTTACAGGCATTCAGCTCGGAAGAATAGAGGCTCCGAAGGGGTGGATATATGAGGTTAAGTAAACTGTGACGGATAAGGCGGATAATTTAGACTAAATACTTTTATTAGAAAAACTAAACATTTATTACTTGAAAGAATAGTATATATGTGCTAAACTTACTGAAATTTGTGTAGTACAGTATGAAAGGAGGGAAGAACTGATTATAGGTTCTTCCCTCTTTTTCTACGGGTATGTCCTTGTAACAAAAGCATCAAATCGGAAGGCGGAAAATAATGAAAGCATTTTTAATTCTTGAGGATGGAACGGTTTTTACGGGAGTCTCTTTCGGTGCCAGAAAAGAGATTATAAGTGAGATAGTTTTCAACACTTCCATGACCGGCTATCTTGAAATCCTTACAGATCCCAGTTATACAGGAGAGGCTGTCGTAATGACCTATCCGCTTATAGGAAATTACGGAGTAAATTATCAGGATATGGAGTCTAAAAAAGCACATCCGGATGGTTTTATAGTGAGAGAGATTGCGGAAAAAGCTTCAAATTTCAGAAACGATGATTCTTTGGCGAGATTTCTAACGGATCAGGGAATTACCGGTATTTCTGGCATAGATACCAGAAAGCTCACAAGAATTTTGCGTGAAAAGGGAACCATGAACGGAATGATAACTACTGATGAAAACAGAATAAATGACGAAGGATGTCTTTCAGAGATAGAAAAGTATAAAGTGAAAGACGCCGTTAAAAAAGCCTCATGTAAAGAAAATGAGGTTTTTTTTCCGAATATGGCAAGAAAACCGGATAAAGTGTTTAAACCGGAGTTTCAGTTTAAAAAGGATTTTGTGACAGAAGTGAAATATAGGATAGCTCTGATTGATTTCGGCGCAAAGAAAAATATAGTGGACGCTCTTTTAAGGAGAGGCTGCGAGGTTGATGTTTACCCGTATAATACAACTGCGGAGGAGATTTTTAGAAATAAGCCGGACGGAATTATGTTGAGTAACGGTCCCGGAGATCCGGCGGAATGTACGGAAATCATTAAGGAGCTTAGAAAGCTTTATGAAATGGACATACCGGTTTTCGGCATTTGTCTCGGACATCAGCTTATGGCAATCGCCATGGGAGGAAGAACCGAGAAAATGAAATATGGACATAGAGGAGCCAATCATCCGGTAAAAGACTTAAAGACAGGCAGAGTTTATATTTCAAGTCAGAACCACGGATATATGGTAGTTGACGGAAGCCTTCCTGAAAATATAGCGAAAACAAGCTTTATAAATGTAAATGATAAAACTGTTGAGGGTCTTTCTTATACGGGTAAAAGAATATTTACAGTACAGTTTCATCCGGAAGCCTGTGCGGGACCGCTTGATACCGCATACTTATTTGACGAGTTTTTAAAGGAGATAGACAATGCCAAAAAATGCTGATATTAAAAAGGTAATGGTTTTAGGCTCGGGGCCTATAGTAATCGGGCAGGCGGCTGAATTTGACTACGCGGGAACACAGGCTTGCCGCTCACTTAAAGAAGAGGGCGTTGAAACGGTGCTTGTAAACTCAAATCCCGCAACCATAATGACGGATAAGGATATTGCGGACAGAGTTTATATAGAGCCGCTTAATGTTGCCGCCGTTAAAAAGATAATTCTTGAAGAAAAACCGGACAGCATACTTCCGACCCTCGGAGGGCAGGCAGGGCTTAATCTTGCTATGGAACTTGAAGAGAGCGGTTTTTTAAAGGAAAATAATGTAAAGCTGATAGGAACTACCGCGCTTACAATTAAAAAAGCGGAGGACAGGCTTGAGTTTAAAAAGACTATGGAAAAACTTGCGGAGCCTGTTGCAGCGAGTACCATAGTTGAAGACGTAAAATCCGCAGTTTTATTCGCAGGTAAAATAGGTTATCCGATAGTTATAAGACCGGCTTATACCCTTGGAGGCTCCGGCGGAGGAATAGCGGATAATGAAGACGAGCTTCGTGAAATCTGCGAGAACGGGTTAAGACTTTCAAGAGTAGGGCAGTGTCTTATAGAGCGCTCTATTTCGGGCTGGAAAGAGATAGAATATGAGGCGATAAGAGACGGAAAAGGAAATTGTATAACTGTCTGCAATATGGAGAACCTTGATCCTGTCGGAGTACATACAGGCGACAGTATAGTTGCGGCACCGTCACAAACCCTGTCCGATAAGGAACATCAGATGTTAAGAAGTTCCGCTTTAAATATAATAGAGGAGCTTGAAATTACGGGAGGCTGTAACGTGCAGTTTGCCCTTAATCCGGATACATTTGAATATTGTGTAATAGAGGTTAATCCGAGAGTAAGCCGTTCTTCCGCGCTTGCTTCAAAGGCTACAGGGTATCCTATAGCAAAGGTTGCGGCTAAGATTGCGCTCGGCTATACTCTTGATGAGATTAAAAACGCGGTTACAGGAAAAACATTCGCAAGTTTCGAGCCTGCACTTGATTATGTTGTAGTTAAAATTCCAAGGCTTCCTTTTGATAAATTTATAACGGCAAAAAGAACTCTTACCACGCAGATGAAGGCTACCGGCGAAGTTATGAGTATCTGCACGAATTTCGAGGGAGCTTTGATGAAGGCTGTACGTTCTCTCGAACAGCATGTAGACAGCCTTATAGTGGATTATTATAAGGATTTTACCGATGAAGATGTAAAGGATGAGCTGGCTAAGGTTGATGACAGGAGAATTTTTCTTATCGCCGAGGCGTTAAGGAGGGGAATAAGCCCTGATTATATTACAGAAATCACGAAAATAGACTCATGGTTTGTCGATAAAATTTATAATCTTGTAAAATGTGAGCTTAAGCTTAAAAGTGAGGAGCTTACAGACGAGCTTTTATATGAGGCGAAAAGAGTTGAATTTCCGGACAAGGTCATAGCAAAGCTTACGGGAAAGACGGAAGAGGAGATTTATGACAAGAGAATAAAAGCGGGTATTACGGCGGCATTTAAGATGGTGGATACCTGCGCGGCGGAGTTTGAGGCGGCTACACCTTATTATTATTCCTGTTTTGACGGAGAAAATGAGAATGCTTCGGTTTCGGATAAGAAGAAGGTGCTTGTTTTAGGCTCCGGACCTATAAGAATAGGTCAGGGAATAGAGTTTGATTTTTGTTCGGTTCACTGCGTATGGGCATTTAAGAAGGCGGGATATGAAACCATAATAATAAACAACAACCCTGAAACAGTGAGTACCGACTTTGACATAGCGGACAAGCTTTACTTTGAGCCGCTTACGCCTGAAGACGTAAGAAATATAGTCGAGCTTGAAAAGCCTTACGGAGCTGTGGTTCAGTTTGGAGGACAGACCGCCATAGGGCTTACGAAGGCACTCATGGAAATGGGAGTAAAGATACTCGGAACCGCCGCCAAGGATGTGGACGCGGCGGAAGACAGAGAGTTGTTTGATGAGATTTTAAATAAATCCGGTATTCCGAGGGCGGAGGGAAAAACAGTTTTCACAGAGGAAGAAGCGCTTGCGGCGGCAAGGGAGCTCGGCTATCCCGTGTTGGTAAGACCGTCTTATGTGTTGGGCGGAGCAGGCATGAGAATCGCCATTTCAGACTCGGATATTATAAAGTATATAAGGATAATAAATAGAACTGCACAGGAGCACCCTATACTTATAGACAAGTATCTTATGGGCGAGGAGCTTGAGGTTGATGCCGTATGTGACGGGACGGACATTTTAATACCCGGAATAATGCAGCATATAGAGAGGGCGGGTATACATTCGGGCGACAGTATTTCCGTATATCCTTCACAGAATATTTCCGATGAGCTTATAAAGGTAATTGAAGACTATACAAAGAGGCTTGCAGGCGCTCTTAATGTCGTAGGTCTTGTAAATATTCAGTTCATTATTTATAAAGGAGAAGTCTATGTAATAGAGGTAAATCCGCGTTCGAGCCGTACCGTTCCTTACATAAGTAAGGTTACGGGCATACCGATAGTGGAGCTTGCTTCAAGGGTGATAATAGGCGAGAAAATAAAGGATATGGGCTTTAAGCCGGGATTGCAGGAAAATGCTCCTTATGTGGCGGTAAAGATGCCGGTATTCTCTTTTGAGAAGATAAGGGGAGCGGAAATATCATTGGGTCCTGAAATGAAGTCTACCGGAGAATGCCTCGGAATAGCAAAAACCTTTGATGCGGCTTTGTTTAAGGCATTTTTAGGCGCAGGTATAGACCTGCCTATACATAAGAAGATGATAATAACGGTATGTGACGAGGACAAGAAGGAAATCATACCTATCGCTTCAGGCTTTAAGAAGCTGGGTTACGAAATATATTCTACAAGGGGCACGGCGGAGGTATTAAACGGAAACGGAGTTGAAGTGATACCTGTGAATAAGCTTGAGCAGTCCGCTCCTACGGTTATGGATCTTATTTTAGAGCATAATATTGACCTTGTTATAAATACTCCTTCAAAGGGTTCCGGCGATAAGTCGAGAGACGGCTTTCTTATAAGACGTGTATCTATAGAAACGGGAGTGCCGGTGCTTACCGCTCTTGATACGGCGGCAGCATTATTAAGAAGTCTTGAAAATTCACATAAGGACGGCCTTGAGATGATAGATATAGCAAAGGTCGAAGTAAGAGGAGGTATAAATGGTTGAGAGAAAAGATGTATTGTCATTTAATTACTATACCTACGGCTCCGCCTTTACGGGAAGTGATAGAGGAAAACGTTACAGGATAATAAAGGAGGAGAGAGAAAAAGCGGAAGAAGGAAAGGAGCCTGAAACATTTAAGGTGTTTCAGGCTTCCGTGTGGAACGGTCCCTTTGCCTATGATAAAACTCCGAAGGAGGAAGTTTTTAAGAAGGATTTTGAATTTTCACCTGAGGGACTTGAAAAGGCACTTAACTGGATAAATGAGGATCACTCGTGTAAAAAAGAATAATCGTCATCCTCATTATATTCCGAAGCGAACGAGCTTAAGGATTCTTCAGGAACAACAGGAATAGGCTCAGGCGTAAACTCATCTTCAGCCTCGACTATATTCGCGTCATCTATTTCGGCAACAACAAGGGCTTCCTCATTTTTCCTTGTAAGCTCTGCCGCGCGCGCGGCTGAGGCATTTTCTATAAGGCTTCCCGCAAGAGGGTTGGTATCTACGGTTACAGGCTCATCCGAAACCAACTGCATATATTTTACCACATTTCCGGACACCATTCTGACATCGCTTTCTTTTACGAGATTGATGTCTTTTTTATAAGGTAAATGGTCGTAAATAGTGTTGGTAGGATCTTTTAAATCACTATAAGGATGCATCGCACGCACAAAATCATTACTGTTAATATAAGTCACCCGCCCTTCATTTACTTTTCTGAATAATTAGGGTTTACTGTTTTACAATGAAAGTATAACATACTTTACAAAAATCTTCCAGATATGTTTATCTTTAGTTTCCGCGTTTTTTTTATTAAACATAGGCTATATTTTACATAGTGTACTCATTTCCGCTCAGTCATTATTTGTTTATATAATACGACTTATAAACGGCATAACTGAGCCATATTTATGAAAAAATGCGAAAACTCAAGTTTTCCGCGGATTGATAAATCTTTCCGGTGATAGTAAAATAGTCATGGAAAATATCTTGAAAAGGGAAAATATAAATGAAAGCTGAAATATTAAAAAACTTAAATGAGGAACAGAAAAAGGCGGTTACACATGAAAACGGACCGCTGCTTATCTTGGCGGGAGCCGGCTCGGGAAAGACAAGGGTGCTTACAAGAAGAATCGCCTATCTTATAGAGGAATGCGGAATAAATCCGTGGAGTATACTTGCGCTTACTTTTACAAATAAAGCGGCTAAGGAAATGAGAGAAAGAGTGGACGCGCTTTTGGGAGGAGACTCGGAAAGCATTTGGGTATCAACCTTTCATTCGGTTTGTGTGAGGATTTTAAGAAGATTTATTGAAGCTATCGGCTATGACAGAAAATTCACAATTTATGACACCGACGATACTAAAGCTGTGATGAAAAATGTGCTAAAGGAGCTTAATATAGATAATAAGAAATTTCCGGAGAGGAGCTTTCTTGCGGCTGTTTCAAAAGCGAAAAATAATCTTATAAGCGCGGAAAGATTCTCCGCGGTGTCCGGTTACGGTATGGAAAAGGACTTATATAAGAAAGTATATGCCGAATATGAGAAGAGAATGAAATCAAATAATGCTCTGGATTTTGACGATCTTTTAGTAAAAACCGTAGAGCTTTTTGAAAAAAACGAGGATGTGCTTGATTATTACAGAAGGAGGTTCAGATATATTCTTGTTGACGAATATCAGGATACCAATTATGTGCAGTTCAGACTTTTAAAGCTGCTTGCGAATCATATAAACGAGGATGGAGAGCTTGAGCGTAATCTCTGTGTGGTAGGAGATGATGACCAGTCGATTTATAAGTTCAGAGGGGCGGATATTTATAATATACTTAATTTTGAAAATGAGTATCCGGGAGCGAAAGTGATAAAGCTTGAGGAAAATTACCGATCTACCGGAAATATTCTTGAAGCGGCAAACGGCGTTATAAGAAATAACAGCGAGCGTAAGGACAAGAGACTTTGGACCGAGAAAGGAAGCGGAGCCTCAATTACAAGCACGAGGTATACGGACGGCTACAGAGAGGCTGAAGGAATCGCAAGTATAATAAATAAAACCGTGGAAGCCGGAAAGGCGGGCTATTCCGATATAGCCGTGCTTTACAGAACCAATGCCCAGTCAAGAACGGTAGAAGAAAAGTTGATTTTCAACAGTATTCCTTATAAGCTGATTGGCGGTGTGAATTTTTACGGCAGGCGCGAAATTAAGGACATTTTGGCGTATTTTAGGGCAATCAATAATATAGATGATGATATTCAGGTAAGAAGAATATTAAATGTTCCGAGAAGGGGAATAGGTGCCGCAACGGAAGAAAAAATAGCCGAGTACGCGGCAGAGAACGGAATGTCGTTTTTCGAGGCGGCAAGAAGGGTGGAATATATACCGGGGCTTGCAAGGAGCAAGGCTAAGGTGGAAAGTTTCGTAAGTTTTATGGAGGCAAAAAGGAGGGCATTTTCGGAAGAGGGAATTTCCATTTCAAAAGAAGCGGAGGAGCTTATTTCGGAAATCGGTTACATAGATGAGCTGGCTGCCGAGAATACTGACGAGGCACAGGCAAGGATAGAAAATATAGAGGAGCTTATAAGTAAGATAGTGAGCTTTGAGAAGGAGAACGAGGAGCTTTTAGAGGACGAAACGGTTTTGGAAAAATTCCTTTCGGATGTGTCGTTGGTAGCGGACATAGATATGGTTGAGGACGGAGCGGAAACGGTCACGCTTATGACGTTGCACGCCGCAAAAGGGCTTGAGTTTCCGATTGTTTTTATCTGCGGTATGGAAGAAGGACTTTTTCCGAGTTATATGAGCTTAAGTTCGGGTGATGACGGCGAGCTTGAGGAGGAAAGGCGTCTTTGTTATGTGGGCATAACGAGGGCGAAAGAAAAACTTTATCTTTCTTATGCGGGAAAGCGAATATTAAGAGGAACGGAGCAGTATAACAGACCTTCAAGATTTTTAGATGAGATACCGCCCCATCTCGTTTCGGAAAACGGAGAAAGAGGAAGCGAAATAAGAAATGAAACGGTCGGAAGAAACGGAGATTTTTCTTCTGAAAGAAGGTTCTCAGGTGGTATGGGATTAAAAAAAGAATCTTTCGGCGGAGGAAAAAATTTATTTTATAATAATCCTTATATACAAAAAGGCTTCGGCGGAGAAAATGTCAAAAATAACGAAGAGCTTATGACAGGTGACAGGGTAACTCATATAAAATTCGGAAGTGGAGCGGTTACGGGAATATCTGCGGACAGAGAACAAATTACCGTGAAATTCGATAATGAAAAATTCGGAGTAAGAAAGATGAAAACCGCTTTTTCGGGACTAAAAAAGGCATAGAAAAATACCGCGATATGTGGTAAAATTGTTTTTAGACAGATGAACGGAACCGTTTGCGGACACGATACATATTGCGACCGCGGCGTGATAATATTTACAAAAGGAGATAAGCTATGGATAAGAAGATTGAAGAATTATTAAGCGCTGCTAAAATAGGCGAGTTTTTGCATACGAATAAACAGCCCGAGCCTAAAAAAGAGAATAATCCTTATATAGTGGCTCTTGTTATGGTTGGAGCGGTTGCGCTTGTGGCGGCTGTGGCTTACGCGGTTTATTATTTCTTTGTTCCGGACCGCGTGGTGGACTTTGATGATGATTTTGATGAGGAATACGAGGATGCGATTAATGACGGGACCCATGAAACCGAAATGGCGACCGCCTCAGACGAAGAAACGGTTTAATCTCTGAAAGGGTATATGAATACTGAAGATAAAAAAGAGTTTATAGACGGGATAATAAAAAGAATAAGGTCGATTGACTATATAAAATCCGAAGATATACCTGATATAGGACTTTATATGGATCAGGTTACCACGTTTATGAATGATCATTTGAGCTCTTTAAAAAGATATGAAGGCGACAAGGTGCTTACCAAGACCATGATAAATAATTATTCTAAAAACAAGCTGCTTCCTTCACCGGACAAGAAAAAGTACGGCAAAGAGCACATGTTTTTACTGATTTTTATTTATTATTTTAAAAATATGTTATCAATAAGGGATATACAGGGTATCCTTTCACCTCTTACCGAGCAATTTTTCGGCAAAAAAGGAGCTGAGCTTTCACTTGAAGACATATATGATGAGGTTTTTAAGGTAGCACAGGACTCTACGACAGATATAACAAGAACCGTGCTTAAAGAATTTAACAGGGCAAAGGGAAGCTTTGAGGATGAAGAAGACGAGATAAAGAGAAAGTTTTTGACGGATTTTTCTTTCATTGCTTCGCTTTGCTTTGATATTTATATTAAGAAGACAATTGTCGAAAACATGATAGACAGAGGCGTACTTGATATAAAGGGAAACTCCGGAGGAAAAAGGGAAAAGAAAAAGTGAAAGAGCGGAGACTTATCCTCTCCAAGCGGCGAGTCTGCCTCCGCATTCCGATATGGCTTTTCCGGCGAGTACCTCCATGGCATCAAGAAAACCGCTTCCGATATTCTCATCTCTTTTTATGAGGGAAAGCTCGGTGCAGCCTAAAATGATAATATCGGCACCGTTTTTTTCGAGTTCTGAGGAAATAAGGTTAAATCTGTCCATTTCAGCAGGTTTTCCCAATTTTATATTGTTGTATATAAGGTGCATAACATCCGCCTGTCTTTCTTTAGAAGGGAGTACAGGAGTCAGCCCCTCCTTTAAAAGCTCATTTTGGAAAAGCCCGCTTTCTACAGTTCCGTCCGTAGCCATAATCCCGACTTTTTTAAGGCGCTTTTCTTTTATGAACAGGGACGTTTCCGCAGGAAGGTTTATAACAGGCACACTGAGAGCCTGTGTCAGTTCGCTGTGGAAGTAGTGCGCAGTTATACATGGAATTGCTATAATGCCGACACCGCCGGCTATAAGCTCTTTTCCTATTTCAATCATTCGGGGAAGAGGGCTTTCATTGCTTTTTTTGAGAATATAAGCCGTACGATCGGGAATTCCCGGAGCGCTGTGTATTATTATCTCAATGTGTTCCTGATCGTTTTTAACTTCGGTCATTTTTGTTATAAGTTCGTAAAAATAAGCGGTGGCAAGAGGACCTAAACCGCCTATGACGCCTAAAATTTTTTTCATGATAATTCCTTTATATGTATTTGATTCCAGATAGTTTTAACAAAATATTTGTACTCTGTCAATGAGGGAATTGGTGATAAAAGAGATAAAACTAAAAAATAACGAGGTTTACAAATTTTATGGGTAAGTCTATAAAACGTTTTTTAAAATATTTTTTCATTGCAGTTTTTGCCGTTGTTCTGATTGGAGCGGGAGGTTTCGGTATTCTTATTCTTTCCGAATACAAGCCCGAGCCTGTTGAAAAAGCGGATATAAATGGTGAGGCTTCGCTTTGCGCAGGGTTTAATCAGGAAATAAAAGTAATGACATGGAATATAGGTTACGCCGCTTTAGGAGAAGAAGAGGATTTTTTTATGGACGGCGGAAAAGGCGTAACGGCTCAGTCAAAAGAGGAAGTAGAGAACAATTTAGTCGCGATAAACAGGACAATTGCCGAACTCTCACCTGATATAGCCTTTTTGCAGGAAGTTGATAAAAAATCTGCAAGAACTTTTAACATTGATGAGGTGGAGAGTATAGGAGAAAACTTTCAGAATATGAGCTGTTCATACGTAAGGAATTTTAAATGTCTGTTTATACCTTATCCTATGCCTCCTTTGGCGAATATGGACGCAGGGCTTGTATCTTTAAGTAAATTTGAAGTCATGGACGCAGAGCGTATAAGTCTCCCTAATCCGTTTTCACTGCCTGTAAGAGCTTTTAATCTGAAAAGATGTTTGCTTGTGGAAAGGATTCCGATAGAAGGAACGGATAAAGAGCTGGTGATGGCAAATCTCCACCTTGAGGCTTACGACGACGGTACGGGAAAGGCGGCACAGACAAGGTTTTTAGCGGAATTTCTTAATAAGGAGTATGAAAAAGGAAATTACGTGATAGCGGGAGGAGATTTTAATCAGTCTTTTTCAAACATAGATATAAGTAAGTATAAGACGGAT
Organism: uncultured Catonella sp.; assembly: GCA_963545085.1. GTDB lineage: Bacteria > Bacillota > Clostridia > Lachnospirales > Lachnospiraceae > Catonella. Next base: position 22,631 of record CAUUHV010000008.1, read on the forward strand.
AATATGAAGCTTTGGCAACCGGGATTTATCAACGCGGAGGAATTCGGAGAACACTTCAATCTTCTTATGGACTGCTCGGAGCCTACCTGCCGCTCTTTAGACAAACCTTATGACGATAATGATAAGAATTTTCAATATTACATGATAGACGGATTCATTGTTTCCGACAATATTGAGGTAGCTTCTATTGAAACGAAGAATTTTCATTTTAAAAACTCCGACCATAATCCCGTGCTTATGACGGTGCGACTTAAGGGGGAGTAAAGAAAGCTGTTTTCATACGCACTCAGCCGAATGGGTATACTGTGCGCAATTCGGCTTGTTATTAAATTTAAAATTATTGTTAAAGTTTTGTCATTCAACTATCTCTTTATAACACTCCGGACGCCTATCTCTCATAAGCCCCCATTCTAAGCGGGCGGTGTTGATTTCGTCAAGGTCGAAAGTCTGTATCAGAACTTCTTCTTTATCTCTTGAAGCTTCTTTAAGAATGTCCCCTGTCATATCGGTTATGAAAGATGAGCCGTAGAAGAGGAGAGAGGAGGACTGATTTCCATTTTCGGATGACGGAAATACATCTTCTTTGCCGATTCTGTTAGCTGCGATTACAGGAACGATATTTGCTGCTGCATGACCGGTCATAGTCCTCTGCCAGTGCGGTTTGCTGTCGGTATTAAGTATAGGCTCCGAGCCGATTGCTGTAGGAAAAAGAAGAAGCTCCGCTCCGTTTATAACAAGAGATCTTGCGGTTTCGGGAAACCACTGATCCCAACATATTCCTATACCGATTTTACCAAAACGGGTATCCCAAACCTTAAAGCCGGTATTTCCAGGTGTGAAATAGAATTTTTCCTGATAAAAGTGGTCATCAGGAATATGAGTTTTTCTGTAAACACCTAAGAGTTTTCCGCTGTCTATTACGGCTATACTGTTGTAAAGTACATTTCCCGCCTTTTCATAAAAACTTACAGGAATAACAGTACCGGTTTTTTTGCTTACCTCTGTAAAATGTATAACGGCATCATTTTCTTCTACGGGTTTAGCAAAAGAGTAGTAGTCGTATCTTCTTTCCTGACAAAAGTACCGTCTTTCAAAAAGCTCGGGAAGTAATATGAGCTTTGCGCCCTTTTCTATGGCTTCATGCGTGAGTGCATTCGCTTTTTCTATACTTTTTAAAGGGTCATTAAAACAAGCCATCTGAATTGCGGCTACAGTTATATTTCGCATGGAAAACTCCTTTTATGTATTCGGTTTAAAACTTATACTCTAAAAAACGGACACTTTCTCTTGAATTCAATGGAAACGGTGCTGAAATATTTTTAAAATCTGTAAAAGTCAGGTATCTGACTTGTGACACAGTGAATATTTCCGCCGCCGACAAGGATACTTCTTGAAGCTATAGGAACCGTTTTCTTTTCGGGAAAAAGCTTCGACAGCATTAAAACAGCTTTTTCATCATTTTCATCACCGAACTGCGGCACTAATACGGAGAAATTGCTGATATAAAAATTTACATAGCTTGCCGCAAGCCTTTCTCCTATTTCTCTTTCGGTTTCACCGTCCTCAAAATCATAGCCTTTTATATCTTCTTCGGTTATGAGTACGGGCTTTTTAGGGATAGGAAGCTTGTGTATTTTTAAGCTTCTTCCTTTAGCGTCCGTTCCATTTTTTAAAACCTCATAATCCGCCATACTCATGGCATACTGAGGATCATTTTCATTATCGCACCATGCCAAAACAACCTCGCCGGGCTTGACAAAGGCACAGATATTATCCACATGCTCATTGGTTTCATCGTTATATATACCGTAAGGAAGCCAGATTACTTTTTCGGCACCCAAATAGGAGAGCAGCAGGTTTTCTATTTCAAATTTTGAAAGCTTCGGATTTCTGCCCTTACTCAGCAGACAAGCTTCGGTAACAATTACGGTTCCTTCACCGTCGGAGTGAATGGAGCCGCCCTCAAGCACGAATCCTTGCGGATGGCAATCATAATAGTCACAATTTATATATTTACAAAAAGAGCCTGCCAAAGCGTCATCATTTTTATAAGATGGAAGAAGTCCGTCATAATCGCCGCCCCAGGCATTAAATACCCAGTCTATACCTCGTATCTTTCCGGAGTTTATCACAAAAGTAGGCGCGGTATCTCTTGTCCATGCATCATCGGTAGGTAAATTTACCACATCTATAAGATTAAGCTCATCCTCGGTAAAAAAAGAGGATAATTCGTCAGTATGTTTCTTATCGCAGATAAGAAAGACCCGTTCGCCCTTTATAATATTTTTAATTATTTCAGCGAAAACGGGTTTTGCGTTCCTACCGCCATGAGCGAAGCTTCCTCCTCTTACGGGCCATGCCATAACGGTCGCGTAATGAGGAGAAAATTCGGCAGGCATAAAGAAACCGTCATTTTTAGGAAAACCGTTCTTTATCATGAAAGCCTCTCCTTGAAATCGGAATATCCGAAGCGTTTAATTATTTCCGTACTTCCGTCATTTTTTAACGCGACTAAGGTAGGTAAAGGCATACCGTTAAAAGTATTGTTTTTCACGAAGGTATATATTGCCATATCACTGAAAATGAGCTTGTCATCTATGTTTTTTTCCTCATTGAAGGAAAAATCACCTATTACATCACCGGCAAGACAAGTGCAACTTCCAAGTCTGTAGGTAAATTTCTTTTCATAAGGATAGCCGGAGTTGAAAAGAGGTGGGCGGTAAGGCATTTCTATTACATCCGGTGTGTGGCAGGACGGGCTTAAATCAAGGATAAGATTTGTAATATCACCCGATACCGTTCTGTCAAGTATGGTAGTTACGACATACCCGGCGTCAAGAGCTATAGCCTCTCCCGGCTCCAGATAAACGTCAAGAGCGTAATTCTTTTTTAAATCGGATATACATTCGCAAAGAATTTCCCAGTTATAATCGCATCTTGTTATATGGTGTCCTCCGCCGAAGTTTATCCATTTCATATTTTTTAATAAATCGCCGAATTTTTCAAGCACAACCTTTAATGTGTCTCTTAAAGGTTCCGCTCCCTGCTCACAGAGAGTATGAAAGTGCAGTCCGTCAACTCCGTCTAAAATTCCGGAATCATAATACAGCGCTTCAAAAAGAGCGGCGGAAGTCATACCGAGTCTGCTTCCCGGAGAACACGGATCGTAAATACCGTGTCCGTTCTGTGTTGAAAACTCGGGATTTACACGGATACCTATACTGACTCCGTTTGCGATACAGTAATCTTTATATTTTCTAAGCTGATTTGCGGAATTAAAAATTATATGGTCACAGATGGTGACAAGTTCTTTAATATCGTCTTCTTTGTAAGCCGGAGAAAATACATGGGTTTCTCCGCCCATTTCCTCATGCCCGAGTCTTGCTTCGAAAAGTCCGCTCGCTGTGGTTCCGGACAAATATTTTCCTATGAGAGGATAGAAGCTGTAGCAGGAAAACGCCTTTTGTGCAAGCAAAATTTTAGCCCCGGAGGTTTCGGCGATATTTTTTAAAATAGCGCAGTTTTCCTCAATCTTTGCCTCGTCAATAACATAGCAGGGTGTAGGTACATCAGCCAGCACTTTTTTAAGTTCATCGTAATTATTTGAAATCAAAATTATCCTCCTCACAGCAACACAGGGAAATCTTAAATTCGGTTTACTTATATAAACCTTATATCAAGGCACTAAAACGGGATTTTCATCTATCTGCCACGGAAGTCCCCATTTGTTAAGTGCCTCCATATAAGGATCGGGGTCAAACTCATCGGTGGTAAATACGCCGGGACGCTTCCAAGTGCCGTTTACCACAAGCATAGAGCCTATCATTGCGGGAACACCGGTCGTGTAACTTATAGCCTGACTTCCGACTTCATTATAGCATTCCTCGTGATCACATACATTATAAATATATAATTTTTTTTCTTTACCGTCTTTAACACCTGTAAAAATACAGCCTATATTCGTTTTGCCCCTGGTACGTGGACCTAAAGAAGCGGGATCGGGCAGCAAAGCCTTAAGAAACTGTATAGGTACTATTTCCTTTCCTTCATAAGAAATAGGAACTGTGGAAAGCATACCCACATTTTCAAGGCATCTCATGTGGTCAAGATAACTTTGTCCGAAGGTCATGAAAAAGCGGATTCTCTTTACCTCAGGCATATTTTTGCCGAGTGCTTCTATTTCTTCATGATGAAGCAGATACATATCTTTCTTTCCGACTTTATCAAAATCATATTCTCTTTTAATACTCATAGCGGGTACTTCCATCCACTTGCCGTTTTCAAGGTAGCTTCCGGGAGCGGAAACTTCTCTTAGATTTATTTCGGGATTGAAGTTTGTAGCAAAAGCATAGCCGTGGTCACCGCCGTTACAGTCAAGTATATCTATAGTGTCTATTTTGTCAAAATAGTGTTTTTTAGCGTATGCGGCAAATACTGAAGTAACTCCCGGATCAAAGCCTGTGCCGAGGAGCGCGGTAAGTCCCGCCTTTTCAAATTTTTCTTTATAAGCCCACTGATATGAGTAGTCGAAATAGGCGGAAAAGCCTTTTTCCTTACAACGGGTTTCATATATCTTTCTCCATTCGGGATCTTCAGTATCCTCGGGCTCATAGTTTGCCGTGTCTATATAGTGGACACCGGCTTCAAGGCAGGCATCCATTATAGCTAAATCCTGGTAAGGCAGAGCCACATTTAAAACGGCGTCAGGCTTAAAGTCCTTTATAAGCTTTACCGTAGACGCCACATCCATTGCATCTATTTCCGCTGTGGTTATAACGGATTTCGTGCGTCCGCCAAGCTCGTTTTTAAGAGCGTCACATTTTTCTTTGGTTCTGCTTGCTATAAGAATTTCATTAAAAACCTCACTGTTTGCGGCACATTTGTGTATAGCCACCGAAGCGACACCGCCGCAGCCTATAACTAAAAGTTTTGACATATTGTTAAACCTCCTGCAAAAATTCTATCTTTCAGCCGTATTTTCCGAAAAACGTCCGACTTTTTCTTCTTCCTCAAGAATATCTTCAACATATTTGGGGAGCATGAAAGCGCCTACATGAAGATTGCTTGTGTAGTACCATGTTTTCAGTCCTCTTTTTTTCCATGAGTCGGGCTTGAAATCGACGATAGGGTGGTACTTTTTACTTGCGAAGCCGAACATCCAGTAGCCTGACGGACAGGTCGGTATATGCGCCTGATAAACCCTGCTTATAGGAAAACTCGTATATACTTTTCTGTGCATTGCTCTGAAAGCTTCTTCATCCTCGTCAAAGAAAGGACTTCCGTGCTGATAAACCATAATTCCGTCATCTTTAAGCGCCTTATAACAGCTTCCGTAAAATTCTTTTGTGAAAAGTCCCTCGGTATGGCCGAAAGGATCGGTTGAATCGTTTATTATAAGGTCATATTCGTTCATGCGTCCTCTTAGAAAGCGAAGCCCGTCCTGATGGCTTATATGCACTCTTTCATCATCGAAACCCTTTACCGCGTCGGGAAAAAATTCTCTGCATACCTCAACCATCTGCTCATCAGGCTCTACAACCTCTATTTCAGCTATTTCGGGATAGGAGGTAAGCTCTCTTGCGACACCGCCGTCTCCTCCACCGATTATAAGCACCTTTTTCACATCAGGATGTACGGACATCGGAACATGGGTTACCATTTCATTATACACGAATTCGTCCGCTTCGGAAAAGATTATATCACCGTCAAGCATAAGAAATCTTCCGAATTCCTGCGATTCGAAAACCTCTATACGCTGAAATTCGCTTTCTGCGCTGTAAAGCTGCTTATTTACCCTAATTCCCATGCTTACGTTTTCAGTAAACTGCTCGGAAACATGTATATTTGTAAAATCGGACATAAGTCCCTCCTATCTTACCAAAACCTCAAGAAATCCGACATCCGGATCGGCAGTACCTTGAAGACTGCACCCTTTTTCTTTGGCGTAAAGTATATGGTCGATGATTTTTTTTGTAATAAGCTCACCCGGAGCTAAAATAGGTATGCCCGGCGGATAAGCCATTACGGATTCGCCGGCGACTCTGCCTGCGGCTTCCTTTATAGGTACGGACTCCTTTTCGGTGTAAAAGGAATATTGAGGGCTTGAAACAACTTCGGGTATTACAGAATCCACAAAAGCAAGACCGCTTTTTTCTCTTGAATAAAGTCTTTTGATATCCTCAAGAGCTCCTACAAGTCTTTCTATATCCTGAAGTCTGTCGCCGATTGAAATATAAGCCATGATATTTCCTATGTCGCCGAACTCCATCTGTATATCGTATTCATCTCTTAAAAGATCGTAAATTTCTATTCCGGTAAGCCCTATGTCCTTTGTGTATACACAGAGCTTGGTAACATCGAAATCAAAAACGCTTGTTCCGTTTATAAGCTCCTTGCCGTAAGCGTAATAGCCGTCTATCGTATTTATTTCGGTTCTTGCGTACTCAGCCATAGATACGACTTTTTCAAAACTTTCCCTGCCTCGCAGCGCTAAATTTCTTCTTGAAATATCAAGGCTTGAGAGCAGGAGATAGTTAGCCGAAGTGGTCTGCGTAAGTCCTATTATCTGCCTTACATGCCCCACAGGCATATTTTCTCCCGTAAGGAGAATTGAGCTCTGGGTAAGGCTTCCTCCGGATTTATGCATGGAAATGGCAGCCATATCGGCGCCTGCGCGCATGCCGGCAAGAGGCAGATTCTCACCGAAGTAAAGCTGAGTTCCGTGCGCCTCATCGACAAGCACCTTAATACCTTTCGAGTGAGCGTAATCGGTTATTCCCTTAAGGTCGGAGCAGATGCCGTAGTAGGTAGGGTTGTTTACGAGCACCGCTACCGCGTCGGGATTATTATCAATAGCTTTTTTTACAGATTCAAGCTCCATGCCGAGCGCCACTCCTATTACCGGATGGATTTCGGGTTTTACGTAAACGGGAACGGCGCCACAGAGAATAAGAGCATTTATTACGCTTTTATGTACGTTTCTCGGAAGTATGATTTTATCTCCCGCCTTGCAGACGGAAAGTACCATAGCCTGTACCGAGGAGGTTGTTCCGCCGACCATAAGAAAAGCATGAGCCGCGCCGAAAGCATCCGCCATCAGCTCCTCCGCCTCGGATATTACGGAAACGGGGTTTGAGAGGTTGTCAAGCGGCTTCATACTGTTTACGTCAAGTCCTACACACTGAGCGCCAAGGAGTTTTACAAGCTCGGGATTGCCGCGTCCTCTTTTGTGTCCCGGAACGTCAAATGGAACAACGCGTCTTTTCTTAAAGATTTCAAGCGCCTCGCAAATAGGGGCGCGCTTTTGTCTGTCAAGGTTCATGTCAAAATCCTCTTTTACATATATTCTTAAGGCAACAAGAAAGACTCCTGCTTTGCAGGATTCTCAGCCTGCGGCGGGTCGTAGAAAGCGACATCTGCATTTTTTTCGCAGCGTGTTCCCGCCCGGAGGACTTTTTTATTCTATAGTTAATTCCGGAGAAATTTCCTATAGAATAAAAAAACGCCTCAATCACCTTGAGCCGTTGTCATAAAATAAGCAAGTTAAAAGCAAAACTCCTGCTGTCAGAGTAAATCAGCAAATATCAGATTGCTGCTCTTATTGACTGTTTCACAAGATGATAATGATTGTAGAGTAATCAACTTATAAAATCCGGATTAAATCCGTCAATAATGCGGAATAACCGCTACGGCAAGTGACCGCCTGTCCGTAAGGCAAATTCAAATTCGGTCTGATATCTGCATGAAAATCGAAAATCTCATACATTTACTAAAAGAAATGATAGCATTATTGAAATATGGTGTCAAGAGGGCGAAAGTTAAAAAGAAGAGAAGAATAAACATCTTTTTTAAGTGTAGTTGTTAAATCTACTTGATAAATGGTATAATAAAAAACACTTGATATTTTGATAAAAATTTCGAAAGAGGCGTACAAATGAAGAAAACTGAAACGGGCATAAAGGATCTTTGGGTAATAGAGCCGGATGTGTACGGTGACGGCAGAGGCTGGTTCATGGAGAGCTGGTCGGAGGTGAAATTTGCCGAAATGGGAATATTTTGCAGGTTTGTGCAGGATAATCAGTCCTATTCGGCAAAAAAAGGTACGATGAGAGGACTTCATTTTCAAAAGGGAGAATTTTCGCAGGCAAAACTTGTAAGGTGCATAAGAGGAGCGGTTTATGATGTTGCGGTGGATTTAAGAAAAAGCTCGCCTACCTTTTTAAAATGGTTCGGAGTGAAACTTTCCGCCGAAAATAAAAAACAGCTTTTCATACCGAGAGGTTTCGCACACGGCTTTTTGACGCTTACGGACGATGTGGAATTTGCTTATAAGGTAGATAATGTTTATGTCCCGTCCTCGGAAGGATTTTTAAGGTATAATGACTCTAAAATAGGTATAAACTGGGAACAGGCTATAGACTTTGAAGGCGTTTTTACCGTTTCGGAAAGGGATCTTTCGGCACCTCTTTTTGATGAGGCGGGAGAGGATATACTTTTTGAATGATATATGCGTTAGTTAAATATCCGGTAACAGTCGCTATATGGCTCGCTTGCCCCGGTAATAATTCGGTTTCGTACAAAAACATTGAAGAAAGACAGGTGAATATATATGAAAAAGAGAATGCTCCCTATTATTTTAAGCCTATTTATGTTCGTAGTGCTTTTGCCGCTTAACAGCCTTAAAGTAAGTGCTGCGACAAATTACATATTTATAAAAGGAAAAAACAAGTCTTTAGTCGGAAAGACTACAGTAGTGTATGTGGGTGAAAAAAGTCTGAAATTAGGCTATAAAATTAACGGCAAAACAAGAGGGATAACGGGAAGCTTCGGCTCATCGAACAGCGATGTAATAAAGGTAAGTAAATCCGGCGTGCTGAAGGCTGTAGATAACGGCACTGCGACTATAAGCTTTTCTTACGGAAGGGGAAGAAGAAAGAACGTTATAAAATGTAAATTTAAAGCGGAAACCAAGGCGGGTGATGTAAGTCTTAGTGATAAGTACGGAAATACGGATAACATAAAAATAGACGCAGGAAAAACTCTTAAGTTTGAAGCGCAGGTAAACCCTGCCGAAAAAGCGTTAAGCGTGAATGAATACATAAGGTCTACATATAAAGTGTATTACGACTTGTATTCGGATGAATCGTGCGAAACGGAGTCGGATGCGGGTACGGTAAGCGGAAAAGGAGCCGTAAAGGCGGGCGACGAAGCGGGAGTCATGTATTTAAGGGCTGTAGCTAAAGCTTCTAAAAATAGCAATAAGGGAGCGGTATACAGCAATGTTGTTAAAATAGAAATAACGGGAAGTAAAAAAAAGGATACTAAAGAAGATAAGGACAACAAGGGTAAAGACGAAAAGGATAAGGACAAGAATAACGTTCCTGCGGATCTTGAGAAATTGAAGCCTGCACGTATAGAAATCTCGCAGGATGTTCCGCTTGTAAACTACGCACCCGTAAACGGAATTGTGTACGCGGATATAAAATACAGGCTTTATGACGGAAACGGTAAAGAAATAACCAATTCATCCGAGGTATACGCCGCAGGATTTTCCGTTATATGGGAAGGGCAAAGCGCAGCCGTATTAAGCCCGGGAAACGGCAGAATAGCAATGCTTGCCAATAAACCTACTATAGGAGTTTCCGGAAATATAAAGGTTACATATTCCGAGGCGGGAAGAACAGCCATAACAGCCGAAGCGAAAGGTACGGTAGTACCTCCGTCAATAGTGACAAAGGCTGAATTTAAAGGAATTTATAAGGCTGTATATAATACAACTTCGGCGGCGATAGTTTATGAGCCGGTGCTTGAAGGGGACAAGGCGGTAATAAAAGCGGGAGATGAGATAACCGATTTCGGAAGCATAGCCATGTTAAACAGCGTGAATAAATCATATTATATGCTTATAGACGCGGAAGATAATTACGGAAACAAAGTTGTAGAGGCGGAGACTCCGACAAGCAAAATCAAGGTGGAGGTCACGGGAAATCCGAGCATAGCTATAGATACCGTGCTTGTAAACGGAACGGAGGTAAACGAGTCGATAAAGCCTATAGTGGTGGACGGAAAGGCATACCTCACTTATCCGCTTAAACCGGGGAAAGTAATTGTCGGAGATATGGAAATCATTATTACGGGAGGCGGAGTGCGAACTTCCGTGAAAAAGAGGATAACGGACGGAAGTGTTTTGAGACTCTTTTTTGTAACAAGCAGCGGTACTTATATGGGACAGGATAATATACTTGAGTACAGCCTTTTCAGCTCCAAAGGAGAGCAGATAAAGGAATATTCGGCATTTTTATATCTGCTCGGAATTGATGACCCGAATAATTCGGGAAATATATTCCTGCCGTATGATTCCAAAATTATTTCTTCATCAAAAGGCTCCGTGTTTACGATAAGGAAGAATCCTACCACGAAAGAGGCGGAAATCCATTACAATCCGAGCTTCAATACTTTGACGATGAATCCGAACGGAACGGTTTCAGACATAGGACAGGACGAAGTTACAGTGCTTAAAGGCTACGGCGCGGAACTTGAAAGGACAATTCCGATAGTGGTGTATAAAAAGAGGCAGTAAGGATGGCAAAGAAGCTTTTAAGAATTTTTATCTCAACCACCATTATACTGTTGTTAATAATAACAACTCTGCTTTTAGCGTATATATATTTTTTTCCGCAGGAAAAAGTTTCGGAAACTGCAGTAAATAACAGGCAGGAGAATTCACGGACTCTTATAAAAACAAATCCTCTTAACAAAAAGATAACAAGCCCTAAAGAAGAGGACAGACCGGCTTTTGCGGTGTTTATTATGGATTCGGAGGAAAAGAATATTATTTCGTCGGCTTATATCACATTTCTCGACAGAAAAAATAATAAGCTGAGCTTATATTCGCTTTCCGGTGATACGGTTTTTGAGCTTTCGGCTTCTCTTTATACCGAGTTGACCGTAAGCCTTATAAGACTTCCTCAGATAGTGAGACTTTCGCATTTCTATAAGTACAGTCCTAATGAGACGGGTTTAAAAGCTTCTGTTATCATGTTAAACGATTGTATGGGAACGGATATCAGGCATTATATTATGCTTGATAAAGAAACGGCGGACAAGGTATTTAAGGCTGCGGATGAAAAAGGATTTACAGAGGATTTTAAGAGAATTCTGATTACCGGAAAAGGCGTGAAAAAATTTGTTAAGGAGAATTATAAGAGCCGTTTTACCGATATTTCAAAGAAAGATATGAAATGGCTTTTAAGTGAATGTAAGGGTATTTCAGAAGAAAATATAAGCTTTAAAGAGCTTCCTGCAAGCAAAAATAATATGGGTTCCATACTTGACGGGGACGCGGCTTTAAGTATGATGTACGGGAGTGACGAACAGTGAAAATTAAAAGTTTGATAATCGTGATTTTAATCCTGCTTGCAGGAATGGGGGTCTTTTACATAGGAAAGGCTTACGGAGCGGGAGAATCCTCCCCGGGAACGAGCGGAGATCCGCTTATAACTAAAAGCTATCTTGAAGAAAGACTTGCAGGTTTAGGTGAGCCTGTACGGGGATTTAAAAGAGTTGTTTTAAATAAAGGCGACGCGCTTTATGCCGACAGAGGCAGCGAAATCGTTATTTACAGAGGAAACGCGGCTGTAAAAGGAGAGGGCGGACTTATAAATCTCAGCAAAGGAGTCTTGTTTAAAGAGGGTGATACCGCTGTAAAATATAATATTTTTCTTGCGCCTGACGACGGTTGTGGTATAATCGCTTCCGGCAAGGTTACTGTTTTTGTATCGGGAAGTTACTCAAAATAATGAATAAGAGGGATATATTGTGTCAATAATTCAAAAAATTGTAAAAATTCAAAACTCAAAACACAAAAGACTGCTTGATATTGTTCTTATACTTATAGGAACATTTTTGCTTGCGACATCGGTAAATATGATTTATGACCCTATGAAGCTTGTAATGGGGGGATTCGGAGGTCTTTCAATAATAGTAAAGGATGTGGCGGGAAGGTATGGCGTGATTATTCCCGTATGGCTTACGAACGCTCTGTTAAACATACCGCTTTTTATTATAGCGTTCTTCCTGTTGGGAAAGGAATTTGTAGCCATAACCTTTTTAGGAGACGTTTCTTTCGCTTTATGGCTATATATAATTCCGGGTGTGGACATCTGCAAGGGAGATTATCTTCTTGCTATAGTTTTCGGCGGATTGCTTGAAGGCTTCGGAATAGGCAGCATTCTTTTGTCAAATTCCACAAGCGGAGGCACCGATATGGTGAGTGCCGTGCTTCATAAGTTTTTAAAGCATTATTCCGTGCCTAATATTTTGCTCTTTGTTGACGGACTTATAGTGATTTTGGGAGCCTTCACATTAGGACTTAGAAATGCCATGTACGGTGTAATAGCAATCTATATTTTGACAAAGGTTTCCGACGCGATCCTTGAGGGTGTAAAGTTCGCGAAAATGATATATATAATTTCGGATGAATACGAAGCTATAGCCTCGTCCATAATGAATACTATGGATAGAGGAGTTACGGGACTTTCCGCAAAGGGAATGTATACCGACAAAAGCAAAAATATGTTGTTCTGTGTTGTTAACAAGAAAGAAATTGTCGGAATAAAGGAAATTGTTGCTACAATAGACCCGAAAGCCTTTGTAATTGTGAACGATGTAAGGGAAGTATTCGGTGAAGGCTTTATAGAATATAAACAGAATAGTGCGGTAAGATAGTATAAGTATACCTAAGTTTATATGTTTTTTAATAAATATCCTTCGAAAACGGCATTATACCGTGTGAGCAGTAAATAAAAATAAGTAAGTATAAAATAACGGCAATAAATCGGGCGGGTTTTGTGCATATTTTTCAAAAAATGTCTGTTTTTAGAATTGCTCGGTAAAATGTAACAAAAATAACATTTGCATTTTGTTAAAAAAAAGAATGGTATTATATTATCGTTTTGATGTATTATTTATTCAGTCAGTAAATTCAGTTCGGTTCTTATCGAGCGGACAGGTTCTCTGTGCGGTCGATTCGGATTTAATATTAACCGACTTAAAAAATTTAGGAGGATTTTATGGCAAGTTTATCATTAAAAAATGTGACAAAGCGTTATCCTAACGGATTTGTTGCGGTAAAAGATTTTAATCTTGAAATCGCGGACAAGGAATTTATCATCTTCGTAGGCCCTTCGGGCTGCGGTAAGTCCACTACTCTTCGTATGATTGCGGGACTTGAGGAAATTTCAGGCGGCGATCTTTTTATCGGAGATAAGAGGGTGAATGATGTTGAGCCTAAGGATAGAGATATCGCGATGGTATTTCAGAACTACGCTCTTTATCCTCACATGTCGGTTTTTGATAATATGGCATTCGGACTTAAGCTCAGAAAAACACCTAAGGATGAGATAAAGAGACTTGTTAACGATGCGGCGAGAATCCTTGATCTTGAGAAGCTTCTCGATCGTAAGCCTGCAGCTCTTTCCGGCGGACAGAGACAGCGTGTTGCGATGGGACGTGCAATCGTTCGTGAGCCTAAGGTATTCCTTATGGATGAGCCTCTCTCTAACCTTGACGCAAAACTCCGTGTACAGATGCGTATTGAGATAAGTAAGCTTCACCAGAGACTTGAAACAACGATTATTTACGTTACTCATGACCAGACTGAGGCTATGACGCTCGGTACGAGAATTGTTGTTATGAAAGACGGTTATATACAGCAGGTTGATACTCCTCAGAACCTTTATGAGCACCCTTGCAACAAGTTTGTTGCAGGCTTCATAGGCTCTCCTGAGATGAACTTTATAGACGCTGTTGTAAAGAAAGAAGGAAACGGTGCGGCTCTTGAGTTCGCCGGCTTTAATATTAAACTTCCGGAAAATAAAGCAAAGGCTCTTATTGACGGAGGATATGACGGAAAAACTGTTGAGTTCGGTATCCGTCCTGAGGATATACATGATGAGGAAATTTTCATAAGTAATTCTCCTGATACCACCTTTGAAGCTACTATTAAGGTTTACGAGCTTTTAGGCGCTGAAGTATTCTTATATTTCCCTGTAGGAGATGTTGAGTTTACCGCAAGAGTTAATCCTCGTACTACTGCAAGGGTTGGAGATACCGTTAAGTTCGCTCTTGACCTTTCGAAGATGCACGTATTTGATAAGGAAACGGGACAGACAATAGCTGCAAATTGAAAGTGATTTTATATATGCCGGCAGGGTGAGAACTCTGCCGGTGTTTTATGCAAAAAAATGTTAAAATTTCCTAAAAAAGTCTTTTTTCGGGGGGGGGGAATTGTCGTATACTGAAGATAAAGTAATCTGTACCGAGGAGGAAATGAATGTATAATTTTAAACTTTTTTTGAAGTCTACGTTAAGGAAACCTCTTTTTGTGATTATCTATGTATTTTTAATAGCCGTGTCGAGTATGGCTTTTACTTCCAATGCCATGGAAACCTTGTTTGCCGTAAAATCAATAGATACGATAAAGAAGTATTATCGTCCTATCGGCTATCTTTCGGGAAATCCCGATGTGAGGGAAGGTAAAGAAATTATATCAAAAAGTCCATATTTAGATATTGAAAATGTCATGCTTAACTCAAGAGGAAAACTGATTGATATAGAGAACCCTGATGTGGATGGCGTGGGAGTGAAGAATGCTTATTACAAACATACCAATGAGGTTGTTTTTGCAGGAGTTTTAATAAATAAAAGGAAGGTCGATAATCCTAAAGGAAGAGGGTATTATTATGAGATGGAATTTGAAGTAACCGGTATAGAAGCAGCATTTAAAGATTATATGTCAGTAGGTGACAGCATATACATCCGCAGCATACCAGGGATAGAAGATATCCCTACTCCGGATATTTCTTACTATCCTACGGAACAGGATGAAGCTTTTGTAAAAGAATATAAAACCCTTGTTAAAGAAAAGAACTATATAGTTCGTGCTTATTATTATGAAAGTAACAAAATTAATTCAGTAGGAGTCGCACAAAAAGGTAGAGCGGGTTCAAATTTTATTATACTTCCATTAATTCCTGATGAAAATTCAGGATGTTTTAAAGAGATAAAAAGTGACGATGACTATCATAAAGAGATGCCGGAGAAATTAAAGAACTATGTGGAATATTTGAATTACAACAGAAGAATGTTATATTTGATGGGAATGAAAGATGTTTCTCTTTTTCCTACTTTTCAAGAGAAAGCCAAGAGATATTATATTGTGGAGGGCAGAGCGTTAAACGCTGAAGATGATAGGACTAAAAACAAAGTCTGTCTGATTCATGAGAATTTTGCGAAGTTAAGAGGACTCGGTGTAGGCGACACTATAAAAATGGAAGTAAAGAAAAACACAAGAGCAGAAGATGTAGATGGCTACGCGATGTGGGAGGATTGGGATATATGGAAGGACAGCCCGGGAGAAGAAGCGGAATTTGAAATAGTGGGCTTATTTAATGATATGGGATTTTATTATATTTCACCTTATGGACAGGGGATTTTTGTTCCTGCTTCATGCATTCCTGAAGGGTACAGTAGGAATTATTTGAAAGAAAGTGGTGAAAATAATTACAGTTTTGTCCTAAAAAACCCTGAGGATATAGAGAGTTTTACAAAAGAGAATGAGAAGAAACTTGGCGACCTCGGCTATACTATTATGTGGGTGGATAACAGTGCCGAAATGTTCTTAGGAGTTTCAAATAAGATAAAAGAATCGGCAGTAACGGGAACCGTTTTATCGGGATTATTGATGGTAGCGGTACTTTCAGCTGTTTGTATTATCTATGTAAATCAAAGAAAAAAGGAATATGCTGTAGCGAAGGCTTTGGGAGCTAAAACGGGTTTCAGCTTTTTCTGCATGGATATGGCGTTTTGTGTTATAGCTGTGCCGGGAATAATAGCCGGCGCTGTAATCGGACAGAGGAAGATGCTAAAAGATTCGGAGGTGTTGCTTAAACCCTTAGAGGAGTACGCTAAGAGTGTTAAGTTATCTGCACCTAAGACGGTATGGCTTATTTTAACCATGCTTTGCATATTGGCGTTTATTATTCTTGTTTTAATCATCTGCAATATGGTTTTAGGAAAGATTCCGGTATTTTCGCTGTTACACGGAAACGGGAAAAAGAATACTGTTTATAAAGCAGGTATTTCCGTGCAGAGCAGCGCATCCGGTATGAAAAGTGACTTAATTGAAAACACTGCTTTAAGCAACTCGACTGATAAAGGGCGGAAGATTATTTATACCGTAAGCGGTAAGAGCGGCAGGTGGAAGTACGGATATATTTTTAAGCATATTATAAGGACAAAGACAAAGACGGTATTTTTTATAGCTATATCCGCAGGAGCGGTACTGTTTTTCGGTTGGCTGAACGGCACGCTTAGTAAATATAAGGCGGATATTGAAAGCTTTTATAAAGCTACGGTAATTGAGGGAGAGCTTATAAGAACGGACGCTAACGTAACCTTTACGGGAAACTCCGCCGAAGGTGTAATTCCGCCTGAGTTGGTGTCGGATTTGGAAAAAACTGAGTATATGTCGGAGATATACACTGAAGAAACAGCTTTAATAAATAGCCTTGATATTGTAGATAAAGGAATTGTGAACGAAAATGTATTACCAATAAGCAAGAATATTATTGCCATCGGAGTAAATGACTGGGAAAAATTTACTATGGAAACCGGCTCAGGAATTTCCGTGAAATTTACCGGAGGCTATACAGGTGAATATTTCACAAGAGTTAGGGAAGAAGGAGATATTAACGGACATGAAATTATAGTTCCTGAGGAGTATATGAAATTTAACGGTTTAAAATCCGGTGATGTGGTTTCACTTACACATGAATATTCAAATAATAGCTCAGGTGGGCTTTATTGTAAGATTGTAGGCTCTTACAAAGCGGTTCAGGGAGGAGAAAGAGCGAAAAACATAGGAAATTCCGTTATAATTTACAGTCAGACATTAAAAGAGCTGGCTAAGCAGGATTATCGTTTTTTAACAGCCCGTTTTAAATTTAAAACGGAAAAAAACAGAGAGCTTATTAAAGATAAAAGCAAACTTACAAATCTTGTAACCGAAAACAGAGCAGACTCATACTTACGCCTTATTGTATGGGATAGGGAGCTTAGCGAAGTAGTAGAGCCGATGGAAAGAGTGGTATCTTTATTTGAAGTTTTATACCCTTTCATTATACTTATAGTGGTCGTTATAGGTATGGGATTTCAAATTCTTATGCTTATGCGACGTAAAAAGGAAGCGACACTTATGCGTCTGCTTGGAAGCGGTAAGAGAGAGGTTTGGCGGATTATGTTTACAGGGCACTTGCTGTTATGTGTTTTGGGAATAACTATAGGCATAGCTATTCTGCTTCCTCTTTATAAAAATATGGCGTTTAGTGTTATTTTAGCCACAGGGCTTTATTTATTGGGAAATGTGGCAGGCGGTATTATCGGAAACTTTTTGATATTGAAGTCTTTTAAACTTGAGTTGTTGCAGGAGAGTGAATAGAGAAACTGAACGGTTCAAACCTTGGAAAGTATAAACTGATAATATATTGGAGATATGGAGGAAGTTATGGCGGAGCTTAGAATCGAGAACGTTTTTTATAAGTACAGAAAAACGGGAGTGCAGGTTTTAAAAGGAATTTCAGCCTGCTTTGACGGCGGGAAACTTCATGCGGTGACGGGGCCTTCGGGAAGCGGAAAGACAACCCTGCTCTCTCTTATGATGGGACTCGATGTTCCCGCGAGCGGAGAAATATTTGCTGACGGAGAAGAGTTAAGCAAACTTGATATGGACTTATACAGGCGCAATAAGGTGGCGATGATTTTTCAGTCTTTTCAGCTTTTTCCATTGCTTACTGCTGAGGAGAATGTCTGCTATCCGCTTGAATTAAAGGGAGTAAGCAAGAAAGAAGCTTTAAAAGAGGCGGAAAGATTATTAGGCTTAGTTGAGATTACAAAGGAGAAGTTAAAAAGATTCCCTTCGCAGCTTTCGGGAGGAGAGCAGCAGAGAGTGGCAATCGCAAGGGCTATAGCTACGGGAGCGGAGATAATCCTTGCAGATGAGCCGACCGGAAATCTTGATAAAGAAAATACTTTAAGCATATTTAAACTGTTCAGTAAGTTAGCTAAAGAGCAGGGATATTGTGTTGTGGTGGTAACGCATGATTTGGAGCTTGCCGGAATGTCCGATAAGGTGTTTAAATTGGACGATGGTGTATTGAAGGAAGAAAGTAATGCAGATTAAGCGGTAAATATCAAAATACATAAATTTGTCGGATTTATAATGTCATGAAAAGAGGTAGCCGTGATTACAGATGAAATAAGAAGTGAATTATTTAAAATGCAGGATGAAAAATACAGAGATTTTAACAGCGGATTGATTCCGACTGTGGATAAGGACGTTATGATAGGTGTGCGTACCCCTGAACTTAAAAAGTATGCAAAACAGCTTACAAAGGAAAAAAAGACAGAAGAATTTTTGGCGGAGCTTCCTCATAAGTATTTTGATGAAAACCAACTCCATGTATTTTTACTTTCTGAAATAAAGGATTATAAGACCTGTGTTAATGAGGTGAATAAATTCCTTCCTTATATAGATAACTGGGCTACCTGTGACCAGCTGTCACCGAAAATTTTTAAAAAGCATAAGAAAGAACTGTTTGAATATATTAAAAAATGGATAAAGTCGGAGCAAACTTACGCGGTAAGATTTGCTGTAGGTATGTTGATGGAGCATTTCCTTACTGAAGATTTTGAGCTGATTTATCCTGAAATGGTTGCCGAGGTAAGGTCGGAGGAATATTATATCAATATGATGAGAGCATGGTACTTTGCTACAGCGCTTGTAAAGCAATATGAATCTGTGCTGCCTTATATTGAAGAAAAGCGACTTGATACATGGACTCACAATAAAGCAATTCAGAAAGCTGTGGAGAGCTATAGGATTGCAGACGAGCGGAAAACCTATCTTAAGGGGCTTAAGATTAAGAAATATTAATCATCGACTATAGTAGAAAATGAAATAATAGTTTGTATGATTTGGTGTGCAATTTTAATTAAAAATCTTTTATTTTTATACGAATATTTTAAAAGGTCTGCAATCTATGTCATGAATAATTCATGACAAATATTTTAATTATTCTAAAATGTCCCTGAATTTTTACCTTTTCTTTACTTTTTTATAAATGAATGGTAGAATTAAAAGTACTTAAAGACATAATGGTGAAAATTCACGATGGTGGGGTGTTGAGATGATTTCAAATCAAATTTTACAGAGTACAATCGAGGGGCTTAAGGCTATAGCAAGAGTTGACCTTTGTGTAATGGATACGGAGGGCAAGAATCTTGCTTCTACTTTTGAAGGAGCGGAGCAGTTTGATGACGCGGTTTTAGGATTTGCGGATTCTCCTGCCGAAAGTCAGGTTATTTCCGGTATACAGTTTTTTAAGGTTTTTGACGAGCAGCAGCTTGAATATATAGTTCTTGCAAAGGGTGACAGTGATGATGTCTATATGGTAGGTAAAATAGCGGGATTCCAGCTTCAGAATCTTATAATTGCTTATAAGGAAAGATATGATAAGGACAATTTTATCAAAAATCTTCTTTTAGACAATTTACTTCTTGTGGATATATATAACAGAGCTAAAAAGCTTCATATAGATGCCGAGGCGAGAAGAATCGTTTTTCTTATAGAAACCAGAAATGAAAAGGACATAAATGCGCTTGAAACAGTAAGGAGTCTTTTTTCCGGAAAGACGAAGGATTTTATTACCGCTGTTGACGAGAAGGATATAATAGTTGTAAAAGAGCTTAGGGATGACGAAAATTATGCGGATATGGACAAGGTGGCGAATACAATGCTGGATATGCTCAATTCCGAGGCGATGTCGTCCGTAAACGTGTCTTACGGAACCATAGTCGGAGAGATAAAGGACGTTTCCCGCTCATATAAAGAAGCGAAAATGGCGCTTGATGTAGGAAAAATTTTCTACGAGGAGCAGAATATTGTCGGCTATAACAATTTGGGAATAGGTCGTCTTATATATCAGCTTCCTATGTCGCTTTGTAAGATGTTTATTAAAGAAATTTTTGACGGTAAGTCACCTGATGAATTTGATGAAGAAACATTATCCACCATAAACAAGTTTTTTGATAACAGTCTGAATGTTTCGGAAACCTCAAGGCAGCTTTATATCCACAGAAATACTCTTGTTTACAGGCTTGATAAATTACAGAAATCCACGAATCTTGATATAAGAGTATTTGATGACGCCATAACCTTTAAGATTGCCCTGATGGTGGTTAAGTATATGAAATATATGGAGAGTCTTGACTACTGATGTTTAATTTATTTAGTAAAAAAAGTAAAACGCGGAAAAGAAAATTATTTTCTATTGAAGATATTCCTGAAAACGGCGATGACGGATTACCTGTCATCGCTCTTTGGAATGTTTCAAAGGACTATTACTCAAAAAGCAACGGAGAAAAAAACTCTCTTAACAGTGTGGATTTAATTATAAGAAAAGGGGAGTTTGTTTTTGTTATAGGAGACAGCGGAGCGGGAAAATCCACCCTTTTACGACTTCTTTTAAAAGAAATAAATCCGACTTCAGGCAAGGTGTACGTGAACGGAAAGCATTTAAAAAGACTCAGAAGAGGGCAGGTTGCAAAATATCGCAGGGAAATAGGCATGGTTTTTCAAGATTTCAGACTTTTAAAGGACAGGAATGTTTATGACAATGTTGCATTTGCCATGCAAATTATAGAAAAAAAGCCTGATGATATAAGAAAAAGAGTACCTGCGGTGCTTTCGGTCGTGGGACTTTCAAATAAAGAGAAGTCATACCCTAAGGAGCTTTCAGGAGGCGAGCAACAGAGAGTGGCGATAGCGAGAGCTCTTGTAAATGAACCGGTGATTTTGCTTGCGGATGAACCTACCGGAAATTTGGACCCGAAAAACTCATGGGAAATAATGAACCTTCTTGAAGAGGTAAACAGAAAGGGAACCACCGTGGTAGTGGTAACCCATAATCACGAGATAGTTAATATGATGAAAAAGAGAGTAATAACTTTAAAGGACGGAATGATAGTAAGTGATGAAAAGAGTGGTGTTTGACAAATGAAAATAAGAACTTTGATACGCGGCATCCGGGAGGGGATTAAGGGAATATTCAGGAACGGAATGTTTTCACTGGCCTCGGTAGGTACCATAACAGCCTGCCTTTTTATTTTCGGTCTTTTTTTCTTAATATTCAGCAATTTCAGATTCATGTTAAGATCGGCGGAAGCTACGGTAGGTATAACCGTATTTTTTGAGGATAACCTTAAGCAGAGCAATAAGGTGGAGATAGGCGAAGAGATAAAGCGAAGAGCTGAGGTATCGGAAGTGATTTATACCTCGGCGGAGGAGGCATGGGAAAATTATAAAAGGACTTCGCTAAAGCCCGAGCTGATAGAAACCTTCGGAGATGACAATCCGCTTGAAAACAGCGATTCTTATACCGTATATGTAAAAAAAATAGAGGATCAGGAGAAAATAGTAAATTATATAGCCTCTATTAACGGAGTGAGAAAGGTAAACAGCAACGGAGGAACGGCAGGGAGTTTTTCAGCATTCAATTCTCTTATAAGCCTCATTTCTTTTACAATAATCGCAGTTCTTTTGGCTGTGGCCATATTCCTTATAAGCACCACAATAACCATGGGTATCTCCGTCAGAAAAGAAGAAATAGCAATTATGAGGCTTGTGGGCGCTACGGATTTTTTCATAGAAGCGCCTTTTATCATAGAGGGAATTATTATAGGAGCGATAGGTGCCATATTGCCGCTCGGAATATTATACTTAATCTATGAGAGGGCGGTAGATATGCTTTCGAAACGATTTAACACTCTTACAAATATTTTGGTTTTTATAGATTCAAAAACGGAATTCGCAACTCTTATACCGCTTTCGCTTACCATAGGAATAGGGATAGGCTTTATAGGCAGCTTTTTTACGGTAAGGAGGCATATAAATGTTTAAACGGAAAAGATTTTTTATTATAATGCTTGCTTTAGGGACGGTTTTGATTCCTTTTGAAAGAGTTGTGTCGGTTAAAGCTACATCTATAAATGAGCAGAAAAGGGAGAAGAAAAAGCTTACCGAGAAGAAAAAAGCGATTGAAGAGGAAAAAGAGAGGTTTGAGGAAAAAAGGAACAGGCTGCAAAAAGAGGTTGAAGAACTTGATGTTAAGAAGCAGGAGATAGAGGAAAAAATAGATGCTACAAAAACTAAGATAAAGAAGAACGAGAAAGCCTTAAAGAAAATAGAGCGTGAAATAGGCATTGCTGAAGATATAGCGAAAGATCAGTATGATACTATGAAGAAGCGTATACGCTATATGTATGAAAACGGCGAAACGGAATATATAGATATAATTTTAGGTTCCGCGAATGTCGGGGAACTTTTGAATCAGACGGAGTATATGACGGACATAGCGGAGTATGACAACTCTCTTTTAGACAAATATAACGCTACAATAGAATATACAAAAGATAAAAAGGCTGAAAAGGAAAAAAAGCTTGAGGAGCTTAACGAGGATAAAAGAGAGTCGGAGAAGGAAAAGGCTGAAAACGAGAAGCTTTCCGAAGCGAAGTCAGGTAAAAAAAGTGAATTTGACGCGCTGATAAAAGAAGCCGATTCAAAGATAAGCGGTTATTCAAAACAAATAGCCGACAAAGAGGCTTATATCGACAAGCTTATAGCTGAGGAAGAGGCTAAGAGAAGGGCTGAACAAAAAAGACTTGAGGAAGAAAGAAGAAGGAAGTCCGAAAATAATTCCGGAGGTAATCGGGGCGGAGAGATAAGTGACACGGGAATAAGCCTAAGCTGGCCTCTTCCGGGAAAGAGTTATATAAGCTCGGGCTTCGGCTATAGAGGTGAGGTTTTAAGGGGAGCGGGAACCTTCCACAGCGGAGTGGATATTCCGGCTCCTGCGGGAACGGGAATACACGCGGCGGCTCCCGGAACGGTTGTAAGCTCGGGCTATAACTGGTCTATGGGTAATTATGTGCTTATAGATCACGGCGGGGGAGTATATACCGTATATATGCATTCGTCCAAACTTTTGGTTTCAAGCGGGCAGAGTGTGTCAAGAGGAGAGCAGATAGCTCTTGTGGGCACAACGGGTATGTCTACGGGACCCCATTTGCATTTCGGAGTAAAGATAAACGGAAAGTATGTGAATCCGTTAAGTTATGTTTCGCCGTAAACGGGAAGCGGATATAAGTTTATAAGCATAAAGGATTTTATATGAGAAACAGTAAAAATTTTTTTCTTGGAGTTTTTGTGGGCATTGTGGCAAGTGTGGCAATAGTTATAGGATTATTTGATATAGCTATGTCCGACGTGAATGTGATGCGTTTTGTATACAAGGTTGGACGGCAGCTTGACAAATCGTTGCAGAGCGGAAATTATTATATTCCGTCGGAAGAAGGCATGGACTGGGAAGCGGTGGAAGATAAGTCCAGGGCTATTTATGATGTTATCGATAAATATTACCTGAATGAGATTGATAACGAAAAGATGAAGGATTATGTTTACAAGGGGATAGTAAACAGCCTCGGTGACAGGTACAGCGAGTATTTCACCGAGGAGGAATACGAAAGATTCAATTCTTCCTCAAGCGGTACATATCAGGGAATAGGTGTGCTTGTACAGAAAAATGAGGATACGGGAGAGGTTGTTGTCGTAAAAACCTTTGAGAAGGGATCAAGCTATGAAGAAGGAGTTCAGGCGGGAGATGTTATTTATAAGATAGAAAATGAAGAGGTTACCGAACTGGAGCTTTCCGAGGTTGTAGCAAAGATTAAGGGTGAGGAAGGAACCTTTGTGCATGTTACTGTTTTAAGGAACGGTAAGGAGATTGAATTTGACCTTGAGAGGAGAAGGCTTGAGGTTGATACCGTTAAACATAAGATGATCGAAAAGAACGGAAAGAAGATAGGTTATATTGCGGTTGCCGAATTTGATGAGGTTACCGACAACCAGTTCAAAGAGGCTATAAAGGAGCTTGAAAAAGAGGGGATGCAGGGGCTTGTTATAGACCTCAGAGATAATCCCGGAGGACTTCTTGATGTTGCCTGCAGTATGCTTGACCGTATGATAAAGAAAGGTATACTTGTGTACACACTTGATAAGGACGGCAATAAAACTGTTGAAGAGGCTGAGGATAATGAAAGCTTTGATAAGCCGGTTTCCATAATAGTAAACGGAGGAAGCGCATCCGCGTCAGAGGTATTCGCGGGAGCGATGCAGGATTATAAGGCGGCAACCCTTGTGGGTACAACTACCTTCGGAAAAGGAATAGTGCAGAGCATTCTTTCAATGGGTGACGGAACTGCGGTTAAGGTAACGGTCTCGAAGTATTACACGCCGAACGGCAGGAATATACACGGAACGGGAATAACACCGGATGTGGAAGCGGCACTTGACGAAAAAGCGATTAAGGACGGAAAACTTGACGAAAAGAAAGATAATCAGCTGAATAAAGCTATTAAGGTTGTGGAAGAGAAGATAGGGAAATGAGCTGATCTTCAATCGTTGACAATGACATAAAACTATATTACCATAGTTTTTTATAAAGAGCGGAAAGAGGTTTTGAAAATGGTTTATAAAGAAGTCAGAGCGGATATGAATTTTGTCGATAGAGAAAAAGCTGTCGAGAAGTTTTGGAAAGAGAACAGGATTTTTGAAAAATCCATAGAAAATAAAAAGAACTCACCTACCTATATGTTTTTTGACGGTCCTCCTACGGCAAACGGAAAACCTCATATAGGACACGTTGAAACCAGAGTTATAAAGGATATGATTCCGCGCTACAAGACTATGAAGGGCTATAAGGTGCCGAGAAAAGCGGGTTGGGACACTCACGGACTTCCTGTTGAGATAGAGGTTGAGAAGCTTTTAGGACTTAACGGCAAGGAGCAGATTGAAGAATACGGCATGGAACCCTTTATTGAAAAATGTAAGGAGTCCGTATGGAAATTTAAGGGAATGTGGGAGGACTTTTCCGCTACTGTAGGCTTCTGGGCTGATATGGACAATCCTTATGTTACATATCATGATGATTTCATCGAGTCGGAATGGTGGGCTTTAAAGGAGATTTGGAAGAAAGATCTTTTATACAAGGGTCATAAAATCGTGCCTTATTGTCCGCGCTGCGGAACTTCGCTTTCCTCGCATGAGGTGGCACAGGGTTATAAAAATGTAAAAGAGCGCTCGGCGGTAGTAAGGTTTAAGGCGGTCGGAGAGGATGCCTATTTCCTTGCGTGGACTACCACACCATGGACTCTTCCTTCAAATGTCGGACTTTGTGTAAATCCCGACGAGAGCTATGTAAAGGTTAAGGCTGCCGACGGATATGCGTATTATATGGCTGAAGCGCTTTTAGACAAGGTACTCGGAAAGCTTGGAAATGAAGAAACGAAAGCTTATGAAATCATTGAAAGGTACAAAGGCTCAGACCTTGAAAGACGTGAATATGAGCCGCTTTTTGTCTGTGCGGGAGAAGCTGCAAAGAAACAGAATAAAAAAGGTCATTTCGTGGTTATGGATAATTATGTAACTATGTCGGACGGTACCGGTATAGTACATATCGCTCCGGCTTTCGGTGAAGATGACGCAAGAATAGGAAGAAGCTATGACCTTCCTTTTGTTCAGTTTGTCAATGAGCAGGGTGAGCTTACGGAAGATACTCCTTTTGCGGGCAAGTTTATAAAAGACGCGGATCCTGATGTATTGAGGGATTTGGAAGAAAGGAAGCTTCTTTTTGACGCGCCTAAGTTTGAGCATGAGTATCCTCATTGTTGGAGATGTGACAGTCCTCTTATTTACTATGCTAAAGAAACATGGTTTATCAAGATGACAGCTGTAAGAGATGATCTTCTTAGGAATAACGACACGATAAACTGGATACCGGAGAATATAGGAAAGGGAAGGTTCGGTGACTGGCTTAAGAATGTACAGGACTGGGGACTTTCAAGAAACAGATATTGGGGAACTCCGCTTCCTGCATGGGTTTGTGAATGCGGTAAGGTTCATGTTATCGGCAGCAAAGCTGAGCTTAAGGAAATGAGCGATAACTGCCCTGACGACATAGAGTTACACCGTCCGTTTATTGACAATGTAACAATAAAATGCCCCGCTTGCGGCAAGGAAATGCGTAGGGTATCCGAAGTTATAGACTGTTGGTTCGATTCCGGAGCCATGCCTTACGCGCAACATCATTATCCTTTTGAAAATAAGGAGCTTTTTGAGGAACAGTTCCCTGCGGACTTTATTTCAGAGGCTGTAGACCAGACAAGAGGATGGTTTTATTCGTTACTTGCCGAATCGACTCTGCTTTTTAATAAAGCGCCGTTTAAGAACGTAATCGTACTCGGTCACGTACTTGATGAAAACGGACAGAAGATGAGCAAGTCGAAGGGAAATGCGGTAGATCCTTTTGAAGCTCTTGCGAAACACGGAGCGGACGCTATTCGCTGGTATTTTTATGCAAACAGCGCGCCTTGGCTTCCGAACCGTTTTTCGGATAAGCTTGTAACCGAGGGACAGAGCAAGTTCATGAGCACGCTATGGAATACCTATTCATTCTTTGTGCTTTACGCGAATATAGACGGCTTTGATGCCTCTAAATACAAATTGGAATATGAGAAGCTTGCGGTTATTGATAAATGGCTGCTTTCAAAGCTTAACTCTACAATTAAGGCGGTAGAGGAAAACCTTGACAATTACCGTATACTTGAGACTGCAAAGGTACTGCTTAACTTTGTGGATGAAATGAGCAACTGGTATGTAAGACGCTGCCGCAGCCGTTTCTGGGCAAAGGGCATGGAGCAGGATAAAATAAACGCTTATATGACACTTAACACGGCACTTGTGGAAATAAGCAAAACCGCAGCGCCTATGATTCCGTTTATGACGGAGGAGATTTATCAGAACCTTGTAAGAAGTATAGATAAGAGCGCTCCTGAGAGCATACATCTTTGTGACTTCCCTAAGGCGGATGAAAGTCTTATTGATAAAGAGCTTGAAGATAATATGGACAAAGTTCTTGAAATAGTGGTACTCGGACGCGCGGGAAGAAATGAAGCGAATATTAAGAACCGTCAGCCTATAGGCAATATGTACGTAAACTTCGCTACGGGTAAAAATACGCTTCCGGAGATGTATATTGATATAATTAAGGAAGAGCTTAATGTTAAGAATATTGAAATGCTTGATGATGTAAGCAGATTCAGCGGATATATATTTAAGCCTCAGCTTCGCACCCTCGGAAAGCGTTTCGGCAGCAGGTTAAATGCTCTTAAAGAGGTGCTTGCGAACGTGGATGGAATAAAGACCATGGAGGAGCTTAAGAAAAACGGAAAAATCGTGCTTAATGTAGGCGGAACTGATGAAGAACTTGCTATGGATGATTTACTCTATGAGGCTGTACAGGTTGACGGATTTGAAACACAGTCGGAGAACGGTATAACGGTAGTGCTTGACAGAGATCTTACTCCGGAGCTTATTGAAGAAGGTTTTGTAAGAGAGCTTATCAGCAAAATTCAGACCATGCGTAAGGAAGCGGGGTTTGAGGTAATGGACAAAATTACCGTTTTTGCCAAGGAGAATGCTAAAATCGAAGAACTCATGAATAAGAATAAGGAAAATATTTTAAGCGATGTAATGGCAACCGATATTATTGTGGGAAACGCCGACGGCTATGTTAAAGAGTGGAATATAAACGGAGAAAAGGTAACCTTAGGCGTTAAGAAAATTTAACGGGAATTATTTGCGAAATATTGAATAACTGCATGGTCACAAACCGAAAAAGTCTTATATTGCCATATCAGATTAAGAGGTTTATGACCTGTAGTGAAAATAATTTGGGCTTAAGAGCCGGTTTAATCATGCTGTTTATAAGTTGCATTATATAAACGAATAATGAGCGGACGGAAATAAGTCATTATGAAGAATATTTCCTATGTTTGATTTAAAAACGCGAAAATACAAGTTGCTTAAAGATGGACTGCCGCGGAGATTTTGTACGGAGGCGGCTCGTTTGTGAAAAGGGAGATGACGGTGAATAAGACGGCGGTCGAAATTCTTGGACTTCTTGAGCAAAATAAGGGCAAATCCCTTTCGGGAGAGAAGATAGCTTCTCTCATAGGTACTACAAGAAGCGCGGTTTGGAAAAATATAAAGCTTTTAAGGGAAAGCGGTTATAGTATAGACGCGGCAAGCAACAGGGGATATGAGTTGAACGAAAACAACGATATTTTTTCCGCTTTAAGCGTTGCGGCGGAGCTTGAAAAAATAAAAGAATTTAATGATATAAGGGTTAAGTTTGATATAGAAGTGGTTGAGGAAATATCCTCAACAAATGCCGTATTAAAGGAGTCGGCAAAAAAAGGCGCTAAAGAGGGCAGGGTTTTAATAGCAAAAAAACAGACTGCGGGAAAGGGAAGGCTCGGAAGAAGTTTTTTTTCTCCTAAAAACGGACTGTATTTAAGCCTTATATTAAGACCGGAGTTAAATTTCAGAGAGTCCATGTTTCTTACGGCTATAGCCGCCGTAGCCGTGGTGGAGGCGATTAACGAGGTGACGGGAAAAGAAGCCGGCATAAAATGGGTAAATGACGTTTATATGTCGGGGAAAAAGGTTTGCGGCATACTTACCGAGGCGGAAATAAATGTTGAAAACGGACTTTTGTCCTATGCGGTATTAGGAATAGGTATAAATCTGACTGAGCCGGAGGAGGGTTTTCCGGAGGATTTAAAGAGTATAGTAGCTTGCGTGTACGATAAGGAGGAAGCGACTAAGGGGAGTATGAACAGGCTTGCCGCCGCCATAATAGGAAATTATTTTAAGTATTATGAAAAACTTCCGAAACATGATTTTATGGAAAGCTATAAGAAACATCAGATACTTATAGATAAGGATATTTACGTTATAAGTCTTAATGATAAGAAGAAGGCTCATGTACTGGGCGTGGACGACGAGGCAAGACTGATTGTAGAATATGAGGACGGAAGCGGGGAGAGGATTTCAAGCGGAGAAGTGAGTGTAAGAGAAGTAAAGGATATGAAAAATGCTCCGAAGTTCAATAAACCGTCAGCTGTTTCCGTAATTCTTTTATTTATATTGACGGTTACGGTTTTATTCGGCTGCGGTATCAATACACAGGGCGGAGCCGGAACAAAAAAAAGTGCGGCTGCAACATTTTCGGAAACGGATGATATTTCATCTAAAGACACCTTTGTATTTGAGGTAAAAAGTACGAATTTTGTAATAGGAGAAGATCCTACCGGTAAAATAAATGCTCTTTCCGAAAAGCATTATGAATTTGAAGCTTTAAGCTGTGCTCTTTCCGGTAAGGATATTATCTATTCATTCAGCGGATTTAATCTTACCGTTAATAAAGAGAATGAAGAAAGTCCTTGTAGGCTTGTTTCCATTTTACTTACCGATGACAGCGTGACAACGAAGGAGGGGCTTTATATAGGAATGTCGGAGAGCGATATGGAAAAAATTTACGGTGAGCCCGATGAGGATAATCTTTACGGCTCTTATACATACAAAAAGGGAGATACGGAGCTTAATATTTTAACCGAGGACGGGACTGTAAGCTCTATAGAGTATCGTAAGACTGATGCTTAGCTTAACAAGTCTGTAATTTAGCAGGAGGTGGCTATATGATAAAGGTAATTCTCCACGGCTGTAACGGAAGGATGGGGCAGGTGCTCGGGGAGCTTATAAAGGAAGACGCGGAGCTTGAGGTTATTGCAGGAATAGAGCCGTCGGGTGAAAGGAAAAATGATTATCCGGTATATAAGAGCCTTAATGAGTTTGAAGGTAAGGCGGATGTTATTATAGATTTTTCCACAGCTTCCGCTATAGATGCTCTTGTAGATTATTGCGAAAAGACACACACTCCGGCGGTGCTTTGCTCTACAGGGCTTTCAAGCGAACAGCTTTTAAGGGTGAATAAGCTTTCCGAAACTTCGGCGGTGCTTCAGTCGGCCAATATGTCGCTCGGCGTAAATGTGCTTATAAAGCTTTTAAAGGATATTTCCGCTTCACTTTTTAATAACGGATTTGATATAGAAATAGTTGAAAAGCACCATAAAATGAAGCTTGATGCTCCGAGCGGAACGGCTTTAGCTCTTGCGGACGCCGCAAAGTCGGGTATTTCATCCGATATTTCTTATAATTTTAACAGAAGTGAAGTAAGGAAAAAGAGAGATAAGGATGAAATCGGTATTTCTTCCGTCAGGGGAGGAAGTATAGTGGGTGAGCACGAGGTTATATTCGCAGGTACGGATGAGGTTATAGAGATTAAGCACAGTGCTTATTCAAGGGCTATCTTTGCGAAAGGAGCTATAACCGCGGCTAAATTTTTAAAAGGAAAAAAATCGGGTAAGTTCGATATGTCGGACGTTGTGGGTTGATAAGTATGAAAATACCGAAAAAAGGACTTATAATAATTATTATGAGCCTTGCCGTACTTGCATTTTTGGCAGGAGCTGCGCTTTTTGTAAACGCTCCGATAAAGGCTTCGATAACTGTTGAGGCGGGAGAAAGAGAGCTTAAGCAGTCGGATTTTTATAAAAATGCGGGGATATACGAGCTTTTGTTAAGTCATAACATACCTTTAATAAATTGTAAACCTTTGACGGATTTAAATGAACTTACGTTAAATGTTCCGGGGCTTTATTCCGTGCAATTTTTGGTAAACGGAAAAACTCTTACTTCAATGCTTGAAGTGACTGATACCGAAGAACCGATATTGATAGTAAAAGAAGCTGTAATTGCTGCCGGTGAAAAATGCAGGGAAGAAGATTTTATAGAAGAGGTAAAAGACTCGACGGAAACCGTTTTGGAGATAAAAGGGATTTCCAAGTATAATAGAAAACGTAAGGCGGGGATTTATGAGGTAAAGATTACGGCTACCGATTTAGGCGGGAACAGGACGACCGCGAATACTCTGCTTTATGCTCTTGATGTAAAGAAAACGGTAAAGGCGGAGCTTGGAAGCGAGGATTTTCCTGCTGAAAAATTTTTAAAGTCAAAGAATTTAAAGATAAGATATAGAAATAAGTTTGATATAAAGGGTTGTCTTAACAGAGAGGGAAAATATACGGTGCCGCTTACCGTTTTAACGAAAAACGGAAAAAAGGATATTGATTTACGACTTAAGGTGGCAGATACGACTCCCCCTAAAATAATGGGTGTGAGAGATAAAAATATTTATATAGGCTCTCCTGTTTCGTATAGAAACGGGGTTTATGTAAAGGATAATCAAAAAGATGAAATAGCTTTTAAGGTAGACGCTTCCAAGGTAAATGTAAAAAAAGAGGGAGTATATACTGTTAAATATTCGGCTTCGGATAAGGCGGGGAATAAAACCGTAAAAAAGGTGAAAGTGGTTGTAATGACTTCCGATAAAAGTCATGAGGCGGAAGTCGATAAATATGTGAAAGATACTTTGAGACATCTTACTCATAAGGGAATGAGCAATATCGAAAAATTGAGGAAGATTTTTGAATTTTGCCATGATGAGATAAGATATACGGGAATTTCCGAAAAAGGGAATGCTGTGGAGGCGGCTTACAACGGCTTCAGAACTCATACGGGGGACTGCTTCACATATTACGCAACCGCCGCCGCGCTAATAAACGGAGCGGGATTTGAGAATATAATGGTTACAAGGGATACGGAAAATACCGACCATTTTTGGAACCTTATAAAATATGACGGAAGCTGGTATCATTTTGACACCTGCCCTTTGGAGGGCGCGGGAAATTTTGTACCATTTATGCTTTGCGATACGGATTTAGAGAAGTTTTCAAAGGAATATTCCGAAAAATATCCGAGTCATGAAGGCTACTATGACTTTAGGGAGGACGATTATCCCGAAAGAGCGGAGAAATCTTTATAATAGGATGAAAAATATTTTTGAGTATTTAGAGGAAAATGCTGTAAAACATCCGTGTAAAATGGCTTATTTTGATGATGAAGTTTGTTATACATGGGAGAAAATAAGGGAGTCTTCATATAGAATATCTTCCGGGCTTATAAAGGAATTGGGGCTTAAGGACAGAGAGCGTCCGATAGCATTGGCACTTAAAAAGTCGCCTATAGCGGTGGCGGCTCTTTTTGCCGTAATGCTTTCGGGCAGATTTTATGTTTTTTTAGATGATAATCTGCCGGAGGAAAGGCTTGAGACAATCATTAAAATAATAAATCCGATTAAGATAATTGATGACGATTATCTGAAAAAGCTTTCGGAAGTTGAAACAGATGTTTCTCTTATAGAAGAAGCTATGAGTTTGTTTAATCCGGAGGATACGGCTTATATAACGTTTACATCGAGTACAACCGGCGCTCCGAAAGGAGTGGAAACAAGCTTTTCATCCGTTTTCAGATATATAGAAGGACTTATAGAGGTGCTTCCGTTTAATAAAAATACCGTAACGGCAAATCAGGCGCCGTTTTATTTTGATGCCTGTCTTAAAGATATATATACGGCTCTTGTTACCGGCGGAGGCTCTTATCTTTGTAAAAGAGAGTTTTTTTCCGAACCGTCAAGGCTTATAAAGGCTTTGATAAAAAACGGAATCAATACTCTGACATGGACATCGTCCGCATATTCTATTATGGAGACTTTCAACGCTTTTTGCGGAGAAGATATTAAGGGATGGGCGGAATCGGTAAGACTCATAACTTTCGGTAGTGAGGTAATGAGAGCTAAAACACTTAATTATCTTAGAAAATGTTTTAAGAACTCTAAAATTTTTCAGCTTTACGGACCTACGGAAGCTACAGGGATGAGCACATTTTATGAGGTTAGAAAGTATTTTAAGGACGGAGAGCGTATTCCTATAGGAAAGCCTTTTTCGGGAGTTGAAATTGAGCTTTCTACCGACGGGGAAATAGTAATTAAGGGAAACAGGCTGGCTAAGGGATATTATAAGGATAAGGAAAAAACGGAAAAGGTATTTAAGGAATACAACGGGGAACGTGCTTATTTTACCGGAGATTTAGCGTATTTTAACGAGGATAATGACCTTATATTTTCGGGAAGAAAGGACAGGGTAATAAAGAGAGCGGGATATATGATGTCGCTTGAGTATATGGAGCTTCTTGCTGGAGAGGTTGGAGGAGTGAGCGGGACGGCGGCGTTGTATGATGAAAGTAAGGACAGGATAACGCTTTTCTATGAAGGAGAAGCGGAGAAGGGGGCAATAAGAGAATTTCTCGGGCTTAAGTTTCCGAAAGGGGTGCTGCCGGGAAGAATAGAGAAGGTGAAGAAAATTCCTAAACTGGCGAACGGCAAGACGGATTTCGGTGAGCTGAGGGGATTATGAAAGGAATAAATATATGGACAGGCTTATAGAGATTTTAACGGAAATAAATGACGAGTATGATTACATGGCGGAAACAGAGCTTGTTTCCGGGAGAAAGCTTGACTCATTTGATTTGGTGGGACTTATAACTGAGATAAGGAAGGAATACGGGGTGAGTATTCCGGTTAAGGAGATAACGGCGGAAAATTTTGACAGCGCCGAAAGGATTTTAAAGCTTATAAACAGGCTTTAGGTGAGGTGAGAGGAGGAATATGCTGTTTCAGGAATATTTTTTTATATTTTTATTGCCTGTCATAGTGTTTTTATATCGAGCCCTGCCTATCAGGCTTGCAAATTTTTTTCTTACAGCCGCAGGGCTTTCTTTTTATGCCTTTTGCGGGAAAGCGGATATCTTATCGGTATGTGCGGTAAGCGTTATGACTTGGCTTTTCGGGATTTTTATAGAAAAACCCAAAAGCCTAAGCGCCAAGAAAGCTCTGCTTGTTGCTTTTTTGCTTATTTTCGCAGGATTGTTTGTATATGTCAAAACGATGACGGAGCTTAGGATTGTCGGATTTTCTTATTATATATTAACGGCTTCGGGATATCTTATAGAGATAGCGGGAGGCAAAAGAGCCGTGTACAACCCGCTCAAAGCTATATCGGTAGTTTCATTTTTCCCGATTATGCTTCAGGGTCCTATAACTGATTTTAACGAGCTTTCTACCGGGATTGCAAAAGAAAAGAAGAAAATTGACTGCCATATTTTAATGAATGCGATACGGCGGATTCTTTTAGGTTATTTCAAAAAGTTAATTATAGCGAATAGGCTTGCTCCGATAACTGAAATGGTTTTTAACGGAGGGAATTATAACGGTTTTGTAGTATTTACGGGACTGTTAATATATTCTGTAAGACTTATAGCGGATTTTACGGGTGGAATTGATATAGCTATAGGAATAGCGGAGCTTCTCGGTATAAGGCTTCCCGAAAACTTCAACAAGCCGTTATTAGCGGTTTCTCTTTCCGATTTTTGGAGCAGATGGCATATTACGCTTTCAAAATGGTTTGCTTCAAATGTATTTTATCCGCTTTCGATACGGATTTCAGCAATAAAAGGAATAGAAAAACTCTCAAAATCAATGCGAAGAAAAATACCTGTGTATATGGCAGCTCTTGCAACATGGTCACTTACGGGACTTTGGCATGGAATAGGTCTCAATTTTCTTTGTTGGGGTCTTGCGAATGCAGTGATACTTATAACGTCATTTTCATTTAAGGGAAAATATGATAAATTTCATAAAAATATGAGTTTTTCAAACGGTAAACCTTACAGAATTTTTATGATGGTAAGAACCTTTGTAATAGTAAGTTTTTTAAGGAGCTTTGATTTACATAAAAGCCCTGTTGAAGCCGTTTTAAGTGTTTTTAGGGTAAGAGGAGATAATTTTTCGGATTTTATAAGCAGGGTTATGAATATTTCCGAAATGAATGTTTCAATCTTGATTTTTACAATCGTTGCGGTTGTTTGCGTGATGATATATGACAGCAAGGATAAAAAGAGTGAAAATAATATGAGCTTAAAGTATTTTACAATCAGTCTTGTAAAAAACGCTGCGATTTTCATAATGATTGTATTATTCGGAGCTTACGGTACGGAATTTAAGATAACTGATTTCATATATGGAAAGTTTTAGTCGGGGTACATGCTTAAAGGTATTTTACTTTTAGTAAAAATATGCTATTATCAGCGCAAGATTCAGCGGACAGTATTATAAAAGGAAGAATAATGGAAGAAAAAAAGAGCTTCAGGGAGCTAAGATTGGTTAAGAAAAGTAAAAAGGGAATAGCGAAGGTTATTTTCGGCAGAACCGGAATAAATCTTATACTGATTATGCTTCAGCTTGCGTTTTATTTCAGTGCTCTCAGCGCCCTTGCCGTATATCTCCCTTTTCTGATAAGTACAAGCGTATTTATTCAGATTGTTATGATTTTTGTGGTGATGAACAGCAGAGAGGATTTTAACGTTAAACTCGCATGGATAAGTCTTACGGCAATTCTTCCGATTTATGCCTTTTTTATGTATTTTTTTATAAAAAATGATATAGGTCACAGACAGTTAAAAAAATATACGACAGAGCTTTTAAATGACAGTTACGGCTTGATAAAGAATGAAAAAAGCTTCATGGACGATTTAAAGGTTAAAAACAGAAGACTGTATAATCTTGCCGACTATGTAAACAGCGGCGGGCTGTATCCGATTCATAAAAACACCGGATCTAAGTATTATGCTTTGGGAGATTTGATGTTTCCGGACATGATCAATGAGTTAAAAAAGGCAGAGAAATTTATATTTATCGAGTATTTTATTATAGAAGAAGGAAATATGTGGGGGCAGGTGCTTGCCATTCTTGAGGATAAGGTAAAGCAGGGAGTTGAAGTAAGAGTAGTATATGACGGAATGTGTGAATTTTCAATGCTTCCTTATAATTATAAAGAAGAACTTAAAAAAATAGGGATAAAGACAAGGATTTTTTCAAGAATCTTGCCTTTTATTTCCACGGCGTACAATTACAGGAACCACAGAAAACTTTTAATCATTGACGGAAAAACCGCGTTTACCGGCGGTATAAATATGGCTGATGAGTATATAAATAAAATAGAGAGATTCGGACATTGGAAGGATGCGGGGATAAGGATAAAGGGAGAGGCGGTAAGAAATTTCACTCTTATGTTTTTGCAGGACTGGACTATAAGTATAAGCAGGAGACATAAAAGAAAGCTTGGACAATCTGCCAAGTTAAGATATGGATATGAGACTGAATTTGCTGTTGAATGCGGTCAATATGTTTTAATTCCCGTGGAAAAGGAAAAGGAAACGGACGGCTATCTTATACCGTTTGGAGACAATCCTTTAGATAGCGACAAGGTGGGGGAGATGGTATATATAGATATTTTAAACCGCGCCGAGGAGTACGTGTATATAATGACTCCGTATCTGATAGTGGATGAAGCGATGTCTACCGCTCTTAAATACGCGGCAAGGAAGGGTGTAAGGGTAAGGATCATGACACCGCGGATTCCCGATAAAAAATTTGTTTTTGCCCAGACCAGAAGTCATTATAGGGATCTTATGGATGCGGGAGTGGAAATTTATGAGTATATGCCGGGCTTTGTGCATTCCAAAATTTTTGTAAGTGATGATAAAAGGGCTGTTACAGGATCAATAAATCTTGATTACAGGAGTCTCTATCACAGCTTTGAAAACGCCGTATATTTGGAAAGCGCGGACTATGCCCTGGATGTAAGAAGAGACTTTGAGGAAACCCTCAAAAGCTGTGAAAGAATAAGCTACAGCTTTTTAAAGAATGACAGTATATTTAATAAGGTTACGGGAGCTTTGCTTAAGCCCGTGTCTTATTTGATGTAACCTGCGTCGAATACCTTATAAGCAGAGCTTCAACAGCGGTTTTTTCGTTTATAAGTCCTGTTTTAATATCCTTATCAAGTGAAGCGCTATATTCAAGGGCTTCTTTTAACAATTCGGATGAAAAGTTTTTGACTTGAGGAAGGTAATTTTTTATCGCAAAAGCGGGAACGGAAAGGAGAGAAGCCGCTTCTGAGGTTCTTCCGCTTTCTGAAAGTTCTTTAACGTGTAAAAGTATATGAAAATGCCTTGTAATTAAGGAAAGTATCTTTAAAGGAGCTTCCCTTCTTTCAAGCAGGTCGTAATAATATCTGAGTACGGCGGTTCTGTCCTTCCTTCCGAGGGAATCCATCATTTTAAAAATCTGATCGGCTATGGTTTCGGGGCAGACCTCGTCTATATCCTTTTTTTCTATGAAGCCTTTTTCATAAGCGTAAGCTGCCAGTTTATCCGCCTCATTACTTAGAGTGTCCATGCCTGTTCCTACACGGGATATCATATAAACCGCAATACTTTCAGTTATTTTTACTCCGTTTTTTGCAAAAAGTCCGATAAGCCAAGGCACTAAAGACTTTTCGTTTTCGGCATTAAATTCCGTACAAAGACCGTGTTTTGAAACGACTTTGAAAAGACGGCTTCTTTTGTCAACCTCATAATCCGTAAAGAGTATTACCGCCGTATCCGGAATTTTTTCTATAAAATCCGCCATACTGTTTTGAGATGAGAAAAAACCGGAATTTTCAATGATTATAAGTCGGTATGAGGAAAAAAAGGGCAGAGTCTCACTAAGCCCGACAATTTCCGATATATCGGGATTTTTACCTGTGAAAACGGAGCGATTCATCTCGTTTCCTCCGTCAAGCACAGCTTCGGATAGTGAATTTTTATAATATCTTATAAGATAAGACTCATTCCCGTAAAGTAAGTAGCAGCGTTTGAAATTTTTTGTTTTTATATCTTCTTTTAATTTGCTTAATGACATACGTTTTCCTCAAACCGGAATTATTTACGCCATGTTCAGTGAATAATTCCGATTAAAATCTTCTTGTAAAAAGCTACTGCTAAAGTATAGAATGAAAGATATATAAAAACAAGAGAAAATGCCCGAAACGGAGAAAATAATGAGAATTTTTATAGTTGAGGACGACAGGGATATTTATGAGGCTTTGTCCGGAGAGCTTAAACTTTGGGGCTATGAAACAGCCGGAGTTAAGGATTTTAATAACGTAGACGGAGAAATAAAGGAAAGTGCGCCGGATTTGGTGCTTATGGATATCGTTTTACCTTATTTCAACGGATTTTACTGGTGTCAGAAATTGAGAGAATTTTCAAAAATTCCTTTGATGTTTATTTCGTCAAGGACTGAGGATATAGACATAATACAGGCTATGCAGTTCGGAGGGGACGATTATATAACGAAGCCGATAAATATTCAGGTAGTAAGGGCAAAGATACAGGCGCTTTTAAGGAGAAGTTATGATTTTAAAAGCGAAACGGATTACCTTGAGTTTGAAGGGTTAAGACTTTTTACCGCTGATGCCGAGATTGGTACGGGCGATAAAAGAATAAGCCTTACAAGGACTGAGCTTATGATATTTGAAGTGCTGTTTAAGAACGGCACGACAATTTCTAAAAGAGATGAGATTATAGACAGGTGTTGGCAGGGCGACAATTTTATTGATGACAACACCCTTGCCGTAAATATAACGAGACTAAGAAAGAAATTAAAAGAAGCAGGCTTAGATGAACTGATAAAGACCAAGAAAGGAATAGGATATTTTTTGTCCTTAGATAAAAGTGAAGAAAATATTTGATTTTTTAAAAAGCAGAGCGGTTTTAATTGCTGCCGTAAGTTTCATTTTGTTTATTTTTTATGTTTCAATGTCACTCGGTGAGCAGAATATGCTGTACTTCAGTATA
Organism: uncultured Catonella sp.; assembly: GCA_963545085.1. GTDB lineage: Bacteria > Bacillota > Clostridia > Lachnospirales > Lachnospiraceae > Catonella. The sequence goes on from CAUUHV010000008.1 coordinate 61,344, forward strand.
GCGGCGGATATTGTTATTTTTGTTTTCAGCATTTATTTGATCTTTGATTATATTTCATTTAATAAACAACTTTCGGCAGCAGAAGAAAACTTGATTTTGGAGGAAAGAAACGAAATTCTCAGGGCTGAAAAAATATCTGAGGAGAAAAATTTGCAGGAATATTTTATGATGTGGGTACATCAGATAAAAACTCCGATAACGGCGGCGGAACTTTTGGCAAAAGAAAAAGGCTCTGAGGAAAGGGATGCAAGGTTAAAGATACAGCTTATTTACATTGAGCAGTACGCGGATATGGCAATGAATTACATTAAGCTTATGAAGCATGAAAGGGATATGGACATAGCGGAGATAGAGCTCGATGAAATAATAAAGGGCGTTTTAAAGAAATATTCCGCCATTTTTATTTCAAAGCGTATAGAGCTTAAGTACGTGCCTGTAAAGACTAAAATAATTACCGACGGCAGATGGATGTCGGTTTTAATAGAGCAGTTTGTTTCAAATGCGCTTAAGTATACGGAAAATGGCTTTATAAGGATAAGATATGACGGAGAAGAAGAGAAGTTAATTATAGAGGACAGCGGTATAGGTATAAGAAGTGAGGATATTCCTAAAATTTTTGACAAGGGATATTCAGGCTTTAACGGGAGGCTTAACAGGAAATCAAGCGGACTCGGACTTTATCTTGCTAAAAGAATAGGAGAGAAACTTTCTGTGGATATAGATGTTAAATCAGAAATTGAAAAAGGGAGCTGCTTCGGACTTTCTTTTAGGAGGATACGGAATAATACCTTTCTAAGTTGAATTTTCCGTTTTTAAAGAGTTGATTTTACCTTTCAAAAATGTAAGATTAGCTCTTTTTTTGTAATTTTAAATAAATGCGTTAAAGATGAAAGGAGGTTATAATAATAGGCGTAAACAGGAAAGGAGATTTAATATGACGATTTTAAAGCTTGAAAATGTCAAAAAGGTATACGTTACAAAAAGCGTGGTTACGGAGGCGCTGTCTGAAATAAATTTCTCGGTGGAGGAAGGCGAGTTTATATCAATAATGGGAGAGTCCGGAAGCGGAAAAACAAGTCTTTTAAATATCATAGCTACCCTTGATAAGCCTACGGCAGGAAATGTGGCTATAAGAGAAAAATCGATAAATCTTTTAAAAAGCTCGGATATAGCGGCTTTTAGGAGAAATGAGCTCGGTTTTGTATTTCAGGATTTTAATTTGCTTGACCAGTTTACTAATAAGGACAATATCTTTTTGCCTTTGGTGCTTTCAAATAAGGATTATAAGGATATGGAACAGGCTCTTGATAAGATTAAAGATGTTTTAGGGATTACAGGAATTTTAGATAAATATCCTTATGAAATTTCGGGAGGACAGAAACAGAGAGTTGCGATTGCAAGAGCTGTGATAGCCGGTCCGAGTTTACTTCTTGCGGACGAACCGACGGGGGCTCTTGATTCGGCTTCTACAGAGACTATTTTGAAACTTTTTAATAAAATAAATCAGACCGGACAGACAATTCTTATGGTAACCCATTCGTTAAGAGCTTCTTCTTATGCTAAAAGAGTGCTGTTTATAAAGGACGGTACTGTATATCATGAGCTTTACAGAGGGGATGAGGAAAGACAGGAAGAGTTTATGGAGAGGATAAACAATTCACTTATAATGCTTAATAAAAAGAAGGTATGTCTATGAATACAAGGTTTATGTTCGGTTTCGCAATGAAAAATCTTAAAGTAAATAAGTTTCTTGAAATTCCGTTTATAATTTCATCCGGAATAATGTTGATCTTATTAAACGTAATGGCATCTCTGCTTCAAAATAAATATGTAGTTACCAGGCATAGCTCCCTGTCAATGTTTATAGCTTTCGGAGTATTTGTTTCCTGTATATTCACCTTTGTTTTTGTGATTTACGCTAACAGATTCTTAATTAAAAGGCGTAATAAAGAATTTGCGCTTTATGGCGTGTTGGGACTTGAAAAGAAGCATATAAGAAGAATAATATTTATAGAAAATTTTGTATTATACAGTCTGCTTGCAGTAATAAGCGAAGCGGGAGGCTTTGTTTTCGGTAAATTGGCATTTTTAGGACTTAACAGGCTTTTGGCGGATAAGATGGGAAACTCGATGGATTATCCTTTTTCAGTCACTGGAATGAAAGTGACCTTGATATATATAGCTTTTTTATTCATAGTTATTTATTTGACGAACGCCGTTATTATAGGAAAGGCTACTCCGTCCGAGCTTTTCGGAATGGCTCATAGGGGAGAGGGAGAGCCGAAGAACAGAATTATACTTCTCTTAGTCGGTATGACATTACTTGCGGGAGGCTATGGAATAGCGATTACGGTACAGGGGACATTAAAGAGCCTGTTATTCTTTTTCATTGCGGTAGTTTTGGTAATAGGAGCCACTTACAGCCTTTTTGTGAGCCTTTCGGTTTTTATTTTAAAGAGGCGTAAAAATAATAAGAAATTTTATTATAAGCCTGATAACTTTCTTTCGGTTTCAGGGATGCTTTATCGAATGAAAAGCAGCGCAATAGGCTTAGCCTCAATAACCATTTTAAGTACGGGAGTAATAATAGCGCTTTCTGCAACGCTTGCTATTTACGCTAATATAGAAACGGCTATAAATACCACTGTAAACAGAGATTTAAGTATTGAAAGTCTTACTCCGATAACAAGTGAAAATTATGGTGAGGTAAAGGGGCAGCTTTATGAGCTCATAAAATCATCGGTGAAAAATGAGAAAAATATATCGGATATGTTCATAGATGTAGGAATACTTATAAACGCTAATAAAAAAGGTGATAAATTTGAAAGAATCAGAAAAAACGACAGCGAGATTGAGGCGGTTTTTATTTTAACCGGAACTTTGGATGCTTATAACAGAGAATTTGGAAAAAATGAGACACTTGAAGACGGAGAAATTTTAATTTCTTCCAATACGGAGCGTTACCTTGATATTGACGGCATGAATCTTGCGGGAAAGGATTATAAAATAAGAAAGATAGAGAATATACTTCCCGGAAATTTCGGTCTTGAAGGTTATAAGATAATAGTAAAGGATTTTAAAACTTTAACCGAGTTTGCCGAATATTATGATGTTTTGATAAGGGACGGTGACAGAGAAGCTTACACGGCAAGTCCGATTTATATGAGTATGGACTTTAATGTGAACGGAGAAGATAAAAATGAAGTGACCGGGAATTTGCTTAACGCGGAAGATAAGATTGTAATTACCAGTAAGCAGAGGATAAGTGAAGATATTTACGGGCTTAACGGCGGATTTTTATTCTTGGGTATAGTAGTGGGGATCCTCTTTCTTTCAGGTACTATTTTGATTATTTATTATAAGCAGCTTACAGAAGGGCTTGAAGACAGGGAGAATTACAAGATAATGAAAAGGGTAGGACTTCCTGATAAGCTTATAAAAAGGACGGCATCGTCACAGGTGCTTTGGCTGTTGTTCATGCCTCTTATAGCCGCGCTTGTTCATTCGTTTGTAGCTTCAAAAATAGTTTATCAGCTCTTATGTCTTTTCGGGTTATATACTTATATGCAGTACGGCAGTATGCTTTTAATTGTGTCGGCGGTATTTGCTGTTGTTTACTTCATTAACTTTAAGATTACGTCAAACGCTTATTATAAATGCGTGAGGTAGTAAGGCATAAGATAAATATAAAAATGGAAACTGTTCGGGGAAGAATATAAAAGATAATATTTTCAGATAAAATAAAAGGACATCGGATTTTTGTCGGATGTCCTTTTTAATTAAAATTTCGGATAATTATAAAAAAATATGAATAAACAATTAAATTTATTTAATGAAAAAATAAGAGTAAAAACTGAAAAAACGGATGAAAAGCTGATATTATAATACGGTAGACAAAAATAATGATTACAGTTCAGTCAGGTGATTTGTAATATTACGAGTAAGTATCAGCTTGACTGAAATGTAACAAATAACGTAAAGGAAGGTAATTTACTTTGGAACGATACGGTATTTATTTAACGGTTCTTTTTGTATTTGTGATAAGACTGCTATTTTTAAAGGTATCTAATAAGAATGAGAAAGCGATATTAGAAAACGGCGGCAGCGAGTATGGAGTGAAAAACAGCAAGATGATTACGATACTTCATATAATTTTTTATTTTGGAAGTCTTGCCGAGGCGTTTGTAAGAAAAATCAGGTTTGATGAAATAAGCGTGATAGGTATAATATTGTTGACGTTTTCAATGGTTATGCTTTATACCGTAGTGAAGCTGCTTGACGGAATATGGACAGTAAAGCTGATGGTGGCTAAGAACCATAAATTTAATAATCATTGGCTGTTCAGAACAGTTAAGCATCCTAATTATTTTTTGAATATAATCCCTGAACTTATCGGCATAGCGCTTATATGCCACAGCCAATATGTCAGTATAGTTGTAATGCCGCTGTATGCTATAGTCCTCTATATAAGGATAAAGCAGGAAAATGAGGTTATAAGGGATATAATAAAGCCGAACGGGAGCTATTGAAACAAGGAAACAAATCTTTAATATTATATATAAAAACAGGCGTAGAGGTACGTCTGTTTTTTTTAATTATAAGAAAAGTTTTTGATTTTTACAGGGTATTTCACTTCGTGAATAATTCGGATATAATGAGATAAATATCAAGAGGTGTAAATAGACTTAATTATCACAATTATTTATACCGTAGGTCATAAATTTTATGGATAATTAGATTTAAATATTTTAAAGTATCGGCAAATATAAGGTAAATGGAGTTTTAAAATGAGGATTTTGTGGCTTTGCAATGTTATTATCCCGCAGGCGGCGGCAATGCTCGATATGAAAACGGGAGTGGGCGGCGGTTGGTTAAATCAGCTGTCGGATATATTTGACAAAAGAGAGGATATAGACCTCTGTGTGATGGCACCTTATCAAAACGAAAACGGATTAACTCATATTACATTTGGAAACGGGAGCAGGTTTTACGGTTTTAAGAAGGCCGTGCCGGAACCTTGGAAATATGATGAATCGCTTGAAAAAGTGTTTAAGAGAATAATAAATGAATTTAACCCGGATATAGTGCATATTTTCGGGACCGAGTTTCCGCATTCGCTTGCTATGGTACGAGCTTTTAATAATCCGAAGAGAACGATTATTCATATTCAGGGCTTGGTTTCCGCGATAGCAAAGCATTATGAAGCATTTTTGCCGTATGATACTGTTAAAAAATACAGTTTCAGAGATTTTATCAAAAGAGATAATATAGCGAATCAGAGAGAGAAATTCAAGAAACGCGGCATATATGAAAAGGAAGCGATAAAAAAAGTTAATCATGTATTTTATCGTACGGATTGGGACAGGGCCGTTACAAAAGCAATAAATCCGAAGGTTAAGCTTCATTACGCGCAGGAAATGATGAGAGAGAGATTTTATACGGGCGAATGGCGGTATGAAGAATGTGAGAAATACAGCATATTCATAAGTCAGGGCGGATATCCCGTTAAGGGTCTTCATATAATGCTTGAGGCATTAGGGCAAATTAAAAGGGCTTATAAAGATGTTAAATTGTATATAGCCGGCGAGGATATGTTAAAGGAGGAGTCTTTTAAGGATAGGATTAGAAAAAGCTGTTACGCCAAGTATCTAAAAGAGCTTATAACTGAACGTGAGCTTTTTAAAAATGTGATGTTTACAGGATTCTTAGATGAAGAAGCCATGAAGTGCAGATATTTAAAAAGTAATGTTTTCGTATCGGCTTCAAGTATTGAAAACTCGCCTAATTCGGTTGCGGAAGCCATGCTCCTCGGAGTTCCGTCTGTAGTATCTTTTGTGGGAGGTTGTTCGAGCCTTATTACTCATGGAGAAAGCGGATTTTTGTATCAGGCTGACGCACCGTATATGCTTGCGGAGTATGTTTGTAGAATATTTGAGAGTGCCGAGCTTGCGGAGAAGCTCAGCTTTAAGGAAAAAGAGAGGGCTAAAGAGTTTTATAACAGGGAAAAGATTGTAGACGATATTTTGAAAGCGTACGGGGAAATGATAAATTTATGAATAAGGGTTTAATAAGCGTGATTGTTCCGATTTATAATGTTGAAAATTATTTGAAAGAGTGTATAGAGTCGATAATTTCACAGACCTATACGAACATTGAGCTTATATTGGTGGATGACGGCTCGACAGATAAATCGGGAGAAATTTGCGATAAATATGCTGAAAAGGACAAGAGAATTGAAGTAATTCATAAAAAAAACGCGGGTGTGTCCGCTGCAAGAAACACGGGTCTTGAGAGTGCTTCGGGTGAATATATAGCTTTTGTGGACAGTGATGATTATATAGATAAAACCATGCTTGAAGTTCTTGCGAATTTGCTTGAAATGAATGAGGCGGATGTTGCGATGTGCGCTTTTGAAAGATTCTCAGCGCCGAAAACGGAAAAAGGCAACATGGAAATTAAAACGTTTGACAGAGATGAATTGATAGAGTTTTTCGTAAAACGACTGGGAGAGTATTATATTGTAAACAGTGTATGGGGAAGGCTATATAAAGCGGAAGTAATAAAGGAATTGAGGTTTAAGGAAGGTCGTATAAATGAAGATATCCTTTATACGGCACAAGTCCTTTTAAAGGTAAATAAGGCGGTGTATACCTTGGAAAAGCTTTATCATTACAGAGACGGAAGAGAAGGCAGTATAACGGGAGAAAAGGAAAGTATGCTTTCAATCGGAGATAAGATATATCTTACAGGGCTGTCAGCTGAAATGTTAAAGAAAAGTGATTATGAAAAGTTTTCGTATATTCATGAGGTTATGGATTTTTTAGAGGTATCGGAGCTCATATCGGGAAGAGAGAAGGAATTTTATAAGACGTTTCCCGAATACAGGAAGCATATAGGGGCTGCTGTTAAAGGTGCGGTGCTTCGAACCGATTTGGGAGTTAAAACAAAAATAAGAATTATGCTTGCGTACATGTTTCCGAGGTTTGAAAAAAAGATAACGAGGCTTTATGGAAAAATGAGAACCGCAGTGAATGTATGCAAGTGAAATACTGTGCGCCAAGGTACATGCCATGCTGATTATATAGTTGACTAAGAATTTAAATGTTTCAAAAAAATAAACTGTATATAACAGAAGGGAGAATGCCTGATGAAAGATATAAGCTTAAGAAATGTAAAAATCAATGATATTTTTTGGTCACCGCTTAGAAAGCTTGTAAAGGATGTAGTGATTCCTTATCAGGAAAAAATACTTAATGATGAAATTCCCGGAGTGGAGAAAAGTCACGCGGTAGCCAATTTTAGAATTGCCGCGGGTATGGAAACGGGAGAATTTTATGGAATGGTATTCCAGGACAGTGATGTAGCGAAGTGGCTTGAAGGAGTTGCGTATTCTTTGACGGTGGAAGAAGATAAGGAGCTTGAAGCGAGAGCCGACAAGATAATAGATATAATTGAAAAGGCGCAGCAGGAAGACGGTTACCTCAATACTTACTTTACCGTAAAAGAGCCGGAGCACAGATGGCAAAATTTACAGGAGTGCCATGAGCTTTATTGTGCAGGGCATATGATGGAAGCCGCCGCAGCCTATTATGAGGCGACGGGAAAAGACAGGCTCTTAAAGGTGATGGAAAGAATGGCGGATCATATTGACGGGATTTTCGGAGAAGGGAAGAAAGCGGGAATACCGGGACATCAGGAAATTGAAATCGGTTTAATGAAGCTTTATCATACTACCGGCAAAGAAAAATACCGGAGCTTGGCGGAGTATTTTATAAATGAGAGAGGCAAGGATCCCGAGTTCTTTAAAAAAGAAGCTAAAAAGCGCGGGTGGACTCATTTCGGCATGAATCCCGAAGATACCAAGTACAGCCAGTGCTTTGCTCCGGTAAGAAAACAGCAAAATGCCGAGGGACATAGTGTAAGAGCGGTTTATATGTATACCGCAATGGCGGATTTGGCGCGTGAAACAAATGATAAGGAGCTTCTTGCGGCTTGCGAGGCTTTATGGGATAACATAACGGAAAAGAGAATGTATATAACCGGAGGAATCGGATCTACAGTGGAAGGAGAGGCATTTTCCATAGATTATGATTTGCCGGGAGATTCAGCTTATTGTGAAACCTGCGCTTCTATAGGGCTTATTTTCTTCGCACGTGAAATGCTTAATATAAAAGCATCCGGTAAATACGCCGATGTTATGGAAAGAGCTATCTATAACGGAGTTATAAGCGGTATGCAGCTTGACGGAAAAAAATTCTTCTATGTGAATCCGCTTGAGGTAAATCCGGGTGTTTCAGGTACTTTACACGGATATAAGCATGTGCTTCCGGAACGCCCGGGCTGGTATGCGTGTGCCTGCTGCCCTCCTAATGTGGTGCGCCTGCTTACAGCATTTGCAAAATACGCTTGGGGAGAATCCGAGGATACAATATATTCGCATCTGTTCGCAGGCGGCGAGGCTGATTTCAAACAGGCAAATATTAAGGTGGAAAGCTGTTATCCTTGGGAAGGAAAGGTTATATACACGGTAAATCCCAAGAAAGATAACGGATTTACCCTTGCAATCCATATTCCTTTCGGAGTTAAGAATATAAAAATTGTTTCGGGAGGAGCGGAAGTATCCGAGGATGAGATTAAAGACGGATATTTGTATATAAATAAAGATTGGAAAACGGATGATAAGGTGGAGCTTACCTTTGATATGCCGGTTAAAAAAATACGCAGCAATACCTTGGTAAGATATAACATCGGAAAGGTGGCGCTTAGTCGCGGATCTATCGTGTATTGCTTCGAGGGAGTCGATAACGGTGAAAATTTACAGGAGCTCTGTATACCGAGCGCGGGAGAGATTTCATGTGAATATGCTGAGGAAGCGCCGCTTGCAGGTATGGTTACCTTAAATGTCGCGGGGATCAGACGTGCCTATCATTCGTCTCTATATACCGAAGAAATGCCTGAATTTAAGAAGACCGAAATGAAAGCGATTCCTTACTTTACCTGGGGCAACAGAGGGATTAATAAGATGAGGGTATGGATGCCTGAGATATATAACAGTTAAAAGATAAGTAATCCGAGCCGGAATTATTCATAAAATAGTTCTAATTTATATATATGAATAATTTGGCTTTAATTATAAAAAAATAAAGAAAAATTCAAAATTGATTAAAATATAGTAAAAATATTAAATTATTTATAATAAATAGCTTTAAAGCAAAAATAGGAATTGATAAAGATAAATTGCCTTATGGAGATGCAATACTTCCGAGTACAGGAAGTGAAAGCGCGTTAATGTATTATGCAGGCGGAGCCGTACTGCTTATTCTTAGAGCGACATTTCGTGATAAAAGGAGAGTAATTATCCGAAATTACGAAATGAGATAAAGTAATAAAAATGAGCTGTGAAGAAATGAGATTTCTTTGCGGCTTTTTTTAAAAGAAAAACAGTATTGACAATCATTATCAAAACTGATATTCTTTAGTAAACGGCGTTTACTAAAACTGAAACCTGAAAGGAGAAGTCGGTGCCTAAGGATAAAACGGATTCACATATTCTTATACTTGAGAATGCCAAAAAGGAATTTTTGATGTTAGGATTTGAGAAAGCGTCAATGCGCTCTATAGCAAAAAAGTCGGGGCTTACGGGAGGGGCGCTTTACAAACACTTTAAGAGTAAGGAGGATATGTTCAATGCCTTGGTGGAACCGGCTTATTCGGGAATTTTCAGACTGTTTGACCAATATACGGGTTCGGTTATGGAAGATATGAAAAAAAATCCTGATGAGCTTTCTAAGGATTCAGTAGAAGGAACTAAGGCGGTATTTTCTTTCGTTTATGAAAATTTTGATGAATTCAGGCTTATGTTCAACTGCTCGGCGGGAACCAAGTTTGAGAATATAAGAGAAGCAATAGTTGATATTGAGGTAAAATCCACAAAATTATTTATTGAAAACGCGAAAAAAAACGGTTTTACCCTTAATGAAATTTCAGATAATGAAATTCATATTTTTGCGACTATGTCGCTCACTCCGATGTTCGAGGTTATAACTCACGGCTATGAATATGATGAGGCGGTGAGAATAGTGGAGTTGATGTCACAGGCACAAAATTACGCATGGGAGAAAATCATAAATCTTAGAAAAAATGACATACCGACTTGAACACTTTAAAAACATATCACAATCTCCGCAATGAGGCGTGTTCACATCTTGCGGGCAAGAGTAAGTAAACAAGTTTAAAAAATGATTACCAATCTCAAATTATTAGAGGAACATCGAGGAGGACAAAAGGGTGAGAGTTTTAAAAAATCATACCGGACAGATTGTTTTTTCGGTTATAACGGCAATAATAGGGGTTGCGTTAAGCGTAATGCCATATTATGTCGTGGCGGACATAATTGTGAAGATAACGGGCGGGGATAAGGTGTTTTCAAATTACCTAAATGATTTGATAATGATTTTGGCAGGATTTATTTTAGGCATTATTTTTCATGAGATATCGACTTTAACTTCACATAATCTTGCTTTTCGTATTATAGAAAGCGAAAGGAAAGCGCTTACGGGAAAGCTTGGCAGGCTTTCCATGGGAGAAATAGAGAAAAAGAGCAGCGGTCAGTGGTCGCAGTTTATGGTGGAAACTCTTGATAAATTGGAGCAGCCTATTGCACACGTGATTCCCGAAGTGCTTGCGAATGTGATTATACCTGTTGTAATAGTGATAATTATTTTTACTCTTGACTGGCGTGTGGGAGTGGCAAACCTTTTGACGCTTCCTTTAGGATTATTTTTCTCAATGCTTATGATGTCCGGTTATAAAGAGAGGTCGGAGCGCTACCAGGCGGCTTCAAAGGCTATGAATACGAGTGTTGTGGAATATATAAGGGGTATTCAGGTAATTAAGGCGTTTAATATGTCGGCTTCTTCTTACGGAAAATTCAAAGAGGCGGTAAATAATAATAAGGACGCGATGCTCGACTGGTATCTGCACGTCTGCTTTGCGACTACGGCTACTATGGAAACTTTGCCGTCCTCGCTTTTATTCGTACTGCCTACGGTTTTTTATCTTTATATGACGGGCGGTATTACGGTAAGTGTGCTTATTATGACAATTCTTCTTTCTTACGCATCATACAGACCTCTTATAAAAGCTATGAGCCATGCCGACACTATGGCAAATATCGGAGTTATTTTAAACGAGATAGGTAAGGTGATGGAGCTTCCCGAGTTAAAACGCGGAAATAAGGAGCTTCCGGTATCTTCTTATGACGTAAGGTTTGAAAATGTGAGTTTCGGTTATGATAAGGATAAAAAAGTATTTGAAAATCTTTCATTTACTGCAAAGGAAAAGAAGCTTACCGCCATAGTGGGTTATTCGGGAGGAGGAAAATCCACAATAGCAAAGCTTATAGCGGGATTTTGGAACGCTAATTCGGGGCATATCTATATAGGAGGCGCGGATTTATCGGAAATGCCTTTAAATCAGAATATGGAGCTTGTAACCTATGTTTCGCAGGAGAATTTCCTTTTCAGAAAAAGCATTTTGGAGAATATGAGATACGCAAAACCGGACGCGACTTCGGAAGAAGTGGAAAATGCATGTAAAAAAGCAAGTTGTCATGATTTTATAATGAGTCTGCCTGACGGATATAATACGGTTTTAGGCGATGCGGGAGATACTCTTTCCGGAGGAGAAAGACAGCGAATAACTATAGCGAGGGCTCTCCTTAAGGACAGTCCTATAGTACTTTTAGACGAAGCTACGGCATATTCCGATCCGGATAATGAGGCGGAAATTCAGAAGTCGATAAATGAGCTTATTAAGAGTAAAACCGTTATAATGATAGCACATAGGCTTTCCACCATATTACACGCCGACAATATTCTTGTTATAAACGAAGGAAGACTTGAAAATCAGGGAACTCATGAGGAACTTCTTAGGAAAAGTCCCGTTTATAAAGAATTGTGGAACGCTCATATAGGAAATTCGGAAGAAGAGGAGGCAAGGTGAAATGAGAGAATTGACGCGTAAGCTCTATTTTGTCGCCGGAGAACAGTCGAAGCGCATTACGAAAATGCTTATTTTCGGAACTTTAAAATCTTTTTTTGAAGGTTTTGTACTGGGTGGAATTTTATTTCTTTTAATGAAAATGTGTGAAAATATATTTGAAAACAGAGCGGTTACGATGAATGATATATATATTGTAGCGGCTATTGAAGCTTTAGCGGTAGTAGGAAAAATTATTTTCGGCTATCTTGCGGATAAGAATAAAAATACCGCTTCCTACAGTTTGGGAGCGGAAAACAGGCTGATTGTCGGCGACAGATTAAAAAAGGTGAATATGGGCTATTTTAACGACAACAGACTCGGAGATATTTCGGGAAGAGTGTCTACAGCCGTTACAGAACTTGAAACTATAGGAGTTTTTATAATAACGGCATTGATTACCGGGACTATACAGACCGTTATAATGGGACTTTTTATTCTTCCGTTCGATATTATTACCGGTCTTATAATTTTAGCCACTATTTTTATAGGTATTGTAATAAATTCTTTAGTACAGAATAAAGCGGATAAATTGACAAGCGTGCTTTTAAAAATAAAGATAAAATTGAGCGCGGATACTCTTGAATATGTAAAGGGAATAAGCGTACTTAAGGCTTTCGGCAAGAATAAAGAAGCGGCAAAAGATCTTCATGACAGTATTTCGGAAACAAGAAAAGGCTTTCTTGACATAGAAAAAGTGATGGCGCCGATTCAACTTTTATATTTATCGGTGTTTAAATTGGGTACAGCCATAATAATAGGAGTTTCACTTCTTCGTTTTATAAACGGAAGTCTTGACGCTAAAAAGGCGATTATGTTAATTACCGCAAGCTTTGTGGTATTTTCGGGTATAGAAATGATAGGCGGAATGCAAAATTTAAAAGGAATAGCCGTACAGGATCTTGAGTCCGTATTAAAACTTCGTTCCCTGCCTACGATTGAGGAGGGTGAGTTTACGGAAATTAAAAATTCCTCAGTCGAGCTTAAAAACGTGAGATTTTCTTATGGTAACGGTGAACTATTTAACAATCTGAATTTAACAATTCCTGCCGGAAAAACAACAGCTATAGTGGGCTTTTCGGGAAGCGGAAAAACCACGCTCTGCAATCTGGCTTCGAGGTTTTGGGATGTGACGGGCGGAGAGGTGCTTGTGGACGGAAAAAATGTGAAATCTTTTAATTATGACGCATTTTTGTCAAACTTTACCTTTGTGTTTCAGGATGTGTATTTATTTGACGATACAATCAGAAATAATATTAAATTCGGAAATCCGAATGCTTCCGATGAAGATATGATAGAGGTGGCGAAACGGGCAAGATGTCACGATTTTATAATGAAGCTTAAGGACGGATACGATACCGTTTTGGAAGAGGGAGGAGCCAATCTTTCGGGAGGAGAGCGTCAGAGAATCTCAATCGCGAGAGCGATGCTTAAGCAGAGTAAAATAGTAATTTTAGATGAAGCTACCTCGAGCATAGATCCTGAAAATGAGAAGCAGCTTTTACAGGCTCTTGACAATCTTTTAAAGGATAAAACGACGGTAGTTATAGCCCATAAACTGAACACGATTAAAAACGCGGATAAAATTGTGGTACTTGAAAAAGGAGGCATCGAGAGCACCGGAACTCATACGGAGCTTATGGAAAAATCTGCGATTTATCGTAACTTCATAGCGTACAGAGAGAGAGCCGATAAGTGGGAGCTTGGGGTGTAGGGTGGATATACCGACTAAAACGGAGGGATATTTACCGGGCATAAAGAAGCTGTGCCGCTCGGGCTCTCGAGTTTGACGTTCTGTTTTTGGAAAGAAATAAGGAATAGAATTATGTCAAAGAAAGAATCGAATTTTCAAAAGAAGGTCGTGAGTCCGGGATATCGGGGGAAAGAGATTTTCAAGCCGTTAAAAACCGGTTGAATTGATGAGCGTGTAGCTTGCTTCTGCTTTCGGACGGGCAGATTTTAGATATCGACGGAATTAAAATCGAATGTATTTTATGCCCCGGTCACACTTGGGGACATATGGTCTATCTGATTGATGGTGAATATCTGTTAATGAAAATACAAGAATAATAACGTATTTCTCAGGACAGGTTATAAATATGTGCTGTTTTAGATGACAAAATGTGTCTTATCAGAATGCGATAGATTGAGTAGGAGAAATAAAACTCTCCTACTCGGTTTTTAAAAAATCAGGATTTATATAAGCTCCTTCATAACATAATAAGCTCCCTTTTCACGTATCAGGGTGAGATATTTTGTTACCGTTTCCTCAAAATCCGGAATCAGGCTTAAATTTTCTCCCCAAAAAGAATCGTCGGTACATACCGCATGAACCAATTCTTTAGGCGAATCGAAACGGTGATTATAATAAAACTCCAGGACGGAGCGGTCATCTTTTATGATATAGCGGTTTTCTCCTCTGTAACCTATAAGTCCTTCCCCGGTAAGCTCACTGCCATTGTAGAAAGCAATATAAAAGGCAAAGGATGCGGTGATGAGGAGAGGAAGTTTGTTATAACGTTTTACATATTCCTTTAAAGAAGGCATAACACGGGCTTTCCATTTAGACGTGGAATTTAGGGAAATGGAGAGCAGCTCATGGTCTATAAAAGGGTTAAGAAAACGCTCGGTAACCGAGAAGGCGAATTCTTTAAGTTCTTTTTCGGGAAGGCTCAGGGTAGGTATAATTTCTTCATAAACGGTTTTATTCATGAATGAACGTATGACCTCATCGTGCATACAGTCTCTTACAATATTCTGACCGGCAAGGTACGCGCCCAATACGAAGGAAGTATGAGCTCCGTTTAAAATGCGCACCTTTCTTTGCTTATACGGTTTATGGTCATCGGTAATAAGAATAGGCAAGCCGGCCTTTTCAACAGGAAATTCATCCTTTATGGACTGAGGCCCTTCAATTACCCAAAATCCGAAAACTTCTCCGGTATCAATCAGCTTGTCGTTATATCCCGATTCTTCACAAAGTTTCTCGGCTTCGTTTTTAGGGTAACCGGTTACAATTCGGTCAACCAAGGTGGAGCAGAACAAATTTTCGTTGTTTATCCAGTTAATAAAGTTTTTGTCCAAATTCCACTGTTCGGCGTATTTAATCACGCATTTTTTCAGCTCTTTTCCGTTGTCATCTATAAGTTCGCAGGCTAAAATAATAAAACCCTTTTTAGGAGTTTTTGCGAATGTACGGTATCTGTGATATAAAAACTGAGTGAGTTTACCGGGATAACTGTCCGCAGGCTCATCCTCAAATTTACATTTAGGCTCATATGTAATTCCGGCTTCGGTCGTATTGCAGGTAATAAAGCGTAAATCGGGATTTTCAGCGCATTTCATAAGGGCATCAAAATCTTTGTAGGGATTTATGCATCTGCTTACGCAGGAAATAACCCGCTTGTAATTTACTTCACATCCGTCTTTAAAGCCTCGCAGATAGAGCGTATAAAGCCCGTTCTGTTCGTTAATTAAATCGGAAAGCCCCGAACCGATAGGCTGACAGAGGACCACCTTGGCATTAAAGTCCGCCTTTTCATTCATAATATCTATAAAGTAATCCGTAAAAGCACGGAGAAAATTGCCTTCTCCGAATTGAAGCACCCGTTCGGGAGCGTCTTTCAAGAGAAAACCGTTGTAATTGTTATCGCGCAATGCTTCATAAGATAAAGTTTTCATAATTTTTTTAAAAGAACAGCCTGAACTGTCTTTTCCTCCTTTTTCAATGGGTTATCGGGTGAGTTTAGCTTATTATGAATTATTCACGCAATAGGTTATAGAGCTTTACTTGGCGATTTATATATTTTCGCAGGATGTTTCGTGAATAATCGGGTTAATTTAGAGAGTTACTCCCTGCTTGAAAATGGCAATATCATGGTAGCCTGCGGCTTCTGACTTTGTCATTTTACCCGACGCGATTTCAATAACATAATCAAACAGTTTTTCGGCTAATTCTTTTATAGTACCGCTTTCAGTTAATGTGCCGCAGTTAAAATCAATCCAGTTCTTTTTATGCTCCGCAAGCTCGGTATTTGAAGAAATTTTTAATGTCGGTACGGGACATGCGAACGGTGTGCCGCGACCCGTTGTAAAAAGCACTAAATGCGCGCCGGACGAGGCAAGGGCGGTAGCCGCCACCAAATCATTTCCGGGCGCGCTAAGGAGATTTAATCCTTTTTCGGATATGATTTCACCATAGGAAAGCACTCCTTTTACCGGAGCCGTGCCGGACTTCTGTGTACAACCTAAAGCTTTATCTTCCAATGTGGAGATTCCTCCCTTTTTATTTCCGGGAGAAGGATTTTCATAAATGACCTGGTTGTTGTTCTTAAAATAGGTTTTAAAGCCGTTTATCATATCGACAGTTTTTTGAAATACCATTTCATCGGCACATCTATTCATAAGCAATGTTTCCGCACCGAACATTTCAGGAACTTCGGTCAGGATGGTTGAACCGCCCATGGAAATAAGAATATCCGAAAAAGCCCCGACAACAGGGTTTGCGGTAATTCCGGACAGACCGTCGGAGCCTCCGCATTTAAGCCCTACGATAAGCTCGCTGGAACTTATCGGCTCGCGCTTAAACCGACCGGCATATTCGGCAAGCTCATTCATTATTTTTAAACCTTCTTCAATCTCGTCTTCACAATCCTGAATTTCAAGGAAACGGACACGGGAAGGGTTATATGCGCCTATATATTTTTTGAGTTCTTTTATATTCGTATTTTCACAGCCTAATCCTAAAACAAGTACAGCTCCGGCATTCGGATGGCGAATAAGGTCTGCTAAAATCTCTCTTGTATTTTCCTGGTCGTCACCCATCTGTGAACAGCCGTAGGGATGAGGAAAAGTGACCACTTCATCTATGCTGTCCGTGACAAGCTTCTGTGCCCTGCGCGCTATATTTTCAGCCACATTATTTACACAACCTACGGTAGGAATAATCCAGATTCCGTTACGAATGCCTACCTGTCCGTCAGGACGGCGGTATCCTGAAAAACTGCGAGGAGGAAGCGGAGATAGAGAAATATCTTTTTTGCTGTAGCTGTATGTGAGAAGATCTCCAAGTCCCGTTTTCAGGTT
>CAUUHV010000009.1:0-75928 GCA_963545085.1 uncultured Catonella sp.
GAAATGTACAAAGAATTATTTGCTTGAGGTGGACACTTAGTGTTGCAATTTATAGAAAACAAAAAAATAAAAAAAGCACTTGCAATTTATAATTCGGTATGGTAGAATACTTCCTGTTCGGTTGGGAGCAATAGGATTTGTACCGGCTGATTAAAATGCGGAAGTGTCGGAACTGGCAGACGAGCAAGACTAAGGATCTTGTGGCTATTGCAGTCGTGTGGGTTCAAGTCCCATCTTCCGCATTATTTTTTTGCTTTCAGCGAGGTATTTCGTTTTATACGGTGTCAATGAAAAAATGAGGAAACTCAAGTACTTCGCTTCTTGACAAAAAAAGCAAAGTTAAGTAAAATTATGAAGCATTATTTTTGCAGATGTGGCGGAATGGCAGACGCGCTAGATTCAGGTTCTAGTGAGAGCTAATCTCGTGTGAGTTCGACTCTCATCATCTGCACTCTGTGCTGCCGGTCAGGCTTATCTGTCGGCAGCTTTTTTATATAATTAAGAAATTCTTTCGGAACTTTCTATATATATAAAAAACTTTCAGTGGGATGCACGGCTTGCGGCAGGGAAACTTGCCTTACAAAATTGCTTATGCGTGAAGCGCGCATTTTGGGCGAGCTGTTTTATGCTTTTAATTTTGACAATCCGGGAGGAAATTATGGTAAAGGCTGTATATCCGGGGAGCTTCGATCCTGTTACTATGGGACATATAGATGTGATAAAAAGGGCTGCATCCATAGTCGACGAGCTGATAATAGGAGTGCTTGTAAATCGCGGAAAATCACCGCTTTTTACTATGGAAGAAAGATTTTCCATGCTTGAAAAATCGGTTAGGCATATTAAAAATGTAAGGGTAAAAACCTTTGACGGAATGACGGTGGATTTTGCAAGAAGTAACGGCGCTAAAATTATAGTAAGAGGCTTAAGAGCCGTTACCGATTATGAAAATGAAATGCAGATAGCTCAGACCAACAGAAGTATAGCAGGTGATATAGAAACTTTGTTTCTTACAACCTCTTTAGAATACGCGTTTTTAAGCTCGACTATTGTTAAAGAAATTGCCTCATTCGGACAGGATGTATCAAAGCTTGTCCCCGAGACTGTGGCGGAAAGCCTGAGAAATAAATTCAGTACGGGAAAATGGATTTGATGCCTGAAAAACAAGAAACACGGCTTGTCTTCGGTTGTAAAAAGGTTAATTTACATGTATAATTAAATCAGAAGAATAACCGATTTAAACTTTCAAACATTTTCACGAAAGAAGGTAGGCTATGAATAAAATAATTACAATAAGTAGGCAATATGCAAGCGGCGGTAGGGAGGTTGCGGAAAAATTATCGGAAGCCTACGGTATTCCGTTTTATGACAGAGCTTTAATTTCAAGAGCGGCAAAAGAAAGCGGCTTTGCGGAAGCGGCGTTTGATAATGTGGAAATGAAAGCCACTAACAGTCTTTTGTATTCCATTGCTATGGGAATGAATGCTTACGGAAGTCCCGATTTGGGTTATACACATCTTTCGCTTGATGACAGAATTTATCTTGCGCAGTCTGATATCATAAGGAAAGTTGCCGATGAAGGACCTTGCGTGATAGTGGGCAGGTGCGCGGACTATATTTTAAGAGAGCGCAAGGATGTGGTAAATGTATTTATATGGTCATCCATGCCTTACAGGATTGAGAGAGCCGTGGAGAGAGACGGAGTGGAAAGAGAAAAAGCGGAAGAAACCATAATAAGAATGGATAAACGCAGAGCGAATTATTATAACTATCATGCGAATAACAAATGGGGCAAAGTTACCAATTATCATTTGTCATTACAGAATGATTTTAAAGGTATAGATAAAACTGTAGAACTGATTAAGAGTTTTATAAGTGTTTTGGAGTAAGCGGGAAAAGAGGGATTATATGCTATATGCGGCTTATATATTGTTAGGGCTGTTTTCGGTGTTAAATCTTATATCTGTCACATGTGATAAGAAAAAGCTTGAATTTATATCAAAACCTCTGTTGATACCGTTGATTATCGTTATTTACTGTCTGTCCGTTAAAGAATTCGATTACGTGGTTATAGCGGGACTTTTATTCGGGTGGCTGGGAGACGTGTTTCTGCTTTTCGATAAGGAGAGTTGTTTTAAGGGAGGGCTTATATCGTTTTTGATAGGGCATATTTTTTATGTAGCGGCCTTTTTGGGAGAAACGAAGTTTTCAGATATAAACTTTATTATAACGGTTTTGATTGCAGGCGTTTATATTATATATATTTTTGCGGTAAGTAAGAAGCTTATTCCTTCGGTGGACACCAAATTTAAAGGAGCTGTAATTGCGTATATTACGGTAATAATGCTTATGAGCATGACGGCTCTTTTACGGTTTGAAACAGTAGGGATTAACGGCGTTTTGCCATATACAGGTTCTCTTTTCTTTGTGGCGTCGGATTCGATACTTGCCTTTAAGGTGTTTGCAAAAAAGCGCGGGAAAATGATAAACTTTTTGATTATGTTCACATATATCACCGCGCAATTTATGATAGTTTTCGGCATGATTTAAGAGAAAATATGATAAAGATAAAAAAGGGATTCCGTGCCTTTTTATTTAAACACAGTTTCGATTGATGTTTATAAAGAGGCACGGAAAAATAAGATTTAAGACTTTTGCCGGAAAACTTAAGAAAAAATTAAATAAATAGTTTCAAGGAAGTAAATACTAAGATTTATAATATGACGGTAAGCTAATGTTAACGCGTAATGATTCGGATAGGAAAGTAAATGGAAAAGATCATTGAGCTGAAAAATGTGAGAAAAATTTATCATATGGGTACCGAAAAGATCAAGGCGGTTGATGGAGTGAGCTTTGAAATAAACAAAGGTGAGTTTTGCTGTCTGCTCGGTACTTCCGGTTCGGGAAAATCGACACTGCTCAATCTTATGGCGGGGATTGAAAAGGCTTCCGGAGGGGAGATACTTTTAAAAGGCTACAGCATAAGAAAGATGAGCGAGAAAAGCTTGGCGGATTTCAGACAACATTATTTAGGATTTGTATTTCAGTCTTACAATTTGATAGGCTCTATGAACGCGGTTGAAAATGTAGAGCTGCCGTTAGTGTTTAAACGAATTTCGGCAAAAAAGCGTAAAGCTATGGCGGAGAAAATGTTAAGTCAGGTCGGACTCGGTACAAGACTTCATCATAAGCCGAAAGAGATGAGTGGAGGTCAGCAGCAGAGAGTCGGTATTGCAAGAGCCTTTGTGGCGAATCCGGAAATTGTTTTTGCCGATGAGCCTACGGGAAACCTTGATACCAAGACCACTATGGAGGTAATGGAACTTATCCATGCTATGGCAAGAAGAAATAAACAGACTATAGTAATGGTAACACATGATCCGAGGCTCGCGAGCTACGGTGATAAAGTAATACATATACTTGACGGTTGTATTCAGAAAGTGGAAGTAAATAAAACACCTGAGGAAATAGAAGCGGAAAGCAAGATAGAAATAGAAAAGTTCAAGGAACTTCAGAAACAGAAGAAAAAAGCTATGAGAGAGAAGCTTGCCAAGCTGATGGGTAAGAATGCGGAGGATACAGATGATGAAGGTAAGTAGAATAGTTAAGGCGGGATTTGTTATGGCGCTTACCGCTGCGATAACTTTTTCGGGAACGGGAATCGGAGACGTGAGAGTCCATGAAGTATATGCAACGGATACTCCTTACGCCGGGGGGACTGCTACGCCTACAGTACCTAAGGCGGTACTTGCGGATGTATTGAAACCTTATAAGGTTAATCCGGGAGATACGGTGGAAGTCACCATCCCCGTAAAGGCTTCAAATTACGTCATAAGACAGCCTATTATAAATGTGGATCTCAGTAAAACGTCGGGATTTACCCTTGCGTCCGATGTTACTTATACATCAAAAGACAATAAGGTGAATTCGGGCTCGATATCTATAACCGATACCACTTATATCAAATTTTCGGTATATATACCGTTAAATGCGAAAAAAGGTACTTATAACGATATTCCGATAAAAATTTTAACTACGAACAGCTATAACGAGTATACTGAAGTGACTCTTGATCAGGTAAGCAAGCTTACTTTTGTGGTAAACAGTCAGAAAAAGACACCTACCTTTACATTTATGGGAGCGGAATATCCTGATGAGATAAGAGACTCGGATGAATTTGATCTTACCGTTACTTTAAAGAATGACGGCGAGCTTGCCGCAAAAAATGTCAAGGTGGTGTTAAGCGGCTATGAAACTTCTTTCAGAATTGGCGGAGCGCAGTCTTTCGTAGAGCTCGGTGATGTGGGACCGGGAGGCAGCATAGAGGCGAATTACACCCTTACGGCGGCGAAAAACCTTACAACCGGACTTGCTCAGCTTGTAGCTACGGTTAAGTACGAAAACGAGGACGGAACCGAAGGAACGGCTCAGACGTTTAATATAGCTCTTCAGACAGTAGCTAAAGAAGCGGACGCTTCAAACAGACCTGTAATACAGGTTGTAAATGTTGACTATCCGACATATACGGTAACTCCGAAGGAAAGCTTCGGAATTACATATACTTTTAAGAATACAAGTAAATTCGACGCGAAGAATGTGGTAATAGATGTAACGGGATATACCGACGCGGGATTTAAAACACAGAGAGCTTATGACAAGGTAAGACTTAAAACTCTAAAAGCGGGTAAGTCATATAAATTTACAAGATATTTTATCGCGGGAGAGAATATTACTACAGGTTTAAAAAATATTACCGCCAATTTTACATACTATTCGGCGAGTGACGCGGCTCTTTCAACGCAGATAACGGATTCCATAGCCACTTCAATTGATGTAAAAGGAAATGACAGCGCAAACGATGTGGATAACAGTACGCCCGTGCTTGTCATTTCAAAGTACAGTACCGGCGATAAGAAGATAGTAACCGGAGAGGTGTTTGATTTTTCTTTTGAGGTAATGAACTCGAACAGCTCGGCTTCGGCGGATAACATAAAGGCTACGGTATCCTCGGCGGACAACAGCTTCGCTATAGTTGAAGGAAGTCCGAGTTTCGTAATAGACAGCCTTAAACCGGGGCAGAAAAAGACCTGTAAGCTTCCGCTGAGAGTTAAGGGCGATATAGCTACAAACGGATATGATCTTTCAATTACTTTTGATTATGAATATTTAACTAAAGATGTCGCGAACCACAATGCGCTTGTTAAAAAGACAAATAAATCGGAGGAAAAGCTTAAATTACAGGTATATTCAAATGACCGTCCTTCTCTTTTAAACATAAATGTCGGTGATGGAGATATTCCGATATATATGGAGTCTACAGCTCTTACCTTTGACTTTAACAATATGGGCAAGTCTACCCTTTATAATGTAACCGCAAAGGTGACGGGAGATTTCAAACCTAAGAACGAAGTGCTTATAATAGGAAATGTTGAGGCGGGAGCAGGAAGATCATGGGCAATTGACGTAGTACCTAATGCGCAGGGGCACGGTAAGGGTGTAGTGACAATTACTTATGAGGACTTAAACGGCAACGCTAAATCTTACGATACGGAGTTCGAGAGCGACATAAGAGAACCTGAGAGTGAAGACGGCGGTATGGATCAGCCTTTTATGCCGGCGGAAGAACCTAAAAAGGATATAATACCTGTGTGGGCGTTTGCAGGCTTGGAAATTGTGATATTTATACTTGCGGCTGTTGTTACAAGCAAAAAAGTTGTTAAGAATTATAAGAAGAAAAAACTTGCTGAGATAGAGCGAGAGGATGAGGAGCTTTAGAATATAAACGGAGGTGAAAATTTTGAACGGAGAATATATATTTAATTTCGGCGAGATAAGCGTGTTGACCTCTGTGCTTACGGCTGACGCTATGGCGGGTGAAGCCGCTACGGCGGAAGCGCCTGAGGCTGATATGGGTAATATGGAAGGCGATGTGATTAACGGGGACACGGGAATGATGGTTGACGGAACGGGAATGTCCGAGGAGCCTTTTTCCATAGTACAGAGCCCTGCGGCGATGGGGGGAATAACGGCGGGAATAATTGCGCTCGGTATTTTGGCGGGAATAGTTCTTGCCAAACTTAAAATTAAAAAGGGCATAAGTTTATATGAAGATTAGTGATCTTATGAAAATGGGGCTTAGAAACCTGGGAAGGAGAAAAGCCAGAACCGCTCTTACTATAGTGGGTATAGTCATAGGAACGATATCCATAGTGGTAATGGTTTCCATAGGTATAGGCATGAACCAGGCTTTCAGAGAGTCCATTATGGAATACGGAAGCGTTACGACTATCACGCTTAGCAGATCTCAGCCGGTTTTTAACGAAAAAGGCGGATATGAAAGCTCAAAAGAGCAGAAAATAGACGATAAGCTTATCGCTAAGCTTAAGCTTATACCGCATATAAAGACTCTTTCGCCTCTTATAAGCATGAACGTGAAACTTAAGAACGGAAATTATGAAACTAATCAAAATATCAGTATAATGGATGCGTCTTCTCTTGAAGCTTTTGACTTCCCGGCGCTTAAAAACGGCGAAACCTATAATAAGAGCCACAGCAGAAGTAAGATAAAGATTTGGGCGGGCGAAAGTATGTTTGATTATTTCATGGATCCGACTTCTCCCAACTACAGGGAAAAGAAAATAGATCCTGTTAAAGATAGGGTAACAATATCAATATGGGATTATGATAATCTGGAATATGACGATAAGGGTAAGCTTAAATTCGAGCCGCGCCCATATTCGACGGAGATAGCGGTGTTTGACGCTAATCCTTATTCCGAGTACGGATGGTCGATGTATATGGATAAGGCACAGTTTGAGATTATGTATAAGGAGTATCTTAAGCTGCTTCCTATAGATAAGCGTAAGAAAGCGGAAAAGAAGCTTAAAGAGTACAACAGTATAAGAATAAACGCCGACAGCGTTGAAAATGTCGAGAGCATACAGGAGGCTATAAAGGAATTAGGCTATAACTCGACCAGTATGTCGGATATGACGAAACAGATTGAAAGCACCTCAAAGACCATGCAGATGGTGCTTGGAGGTGTAGGAGCGGTATCCATGATAGTTGCCGCCATTTCAATTGCTAATACCATGGTTATGTCAATATATGAAAGAACCAAGGAAATCGGTGTAATGAAGGTGTTGGGCTGTCATCTTATCGACATTAAAAAGCTGTTTCTTTTTGAAGCCGCAATGATGGGGCTTATCGGAGGTGTAATAGGAATTGCCTTGAGCTATGCGGCATCCTACGCTTTGAATACTTTCGGAAGCGCGCTTGGAAACGCTCTCAATCTGCTTGGAGGAGAAACGAGCAGCAAGCTTTCGATTATTCCTTTCTGGCTTCCTTTTGTAGCGTCACTTTTCGCTATAGGAATAGGTATTGTTTCAGGATATTATCCTGCGAGCAGGGCGACCAAGATATCCGCTATAGAAGCGATGAAGAATGAATAATAATTTGGCTGTATTTATTTTAAGCGGACAACCGAATTTTTAAATTTAAAAGGCATGCACGGAATAAAATCCCGGTGTATGCCTTTTTAGCGCGCTGAAAAATTTATTCCAATGTGTGCAAGTGTCTTTGTTTGAAGCGTCAAACTTGAGTTTTTACATTTTTTTTATTTAAAATGGCTTTATCGGCTGAAATGTACTTATTTCCGTTAAATTATTTTTGTTTATATTACGCTGCTTATAAGCAGTGTGAATAAGCCGTGTTTATGAAAAAATCCGAATACCCGAAAGCTTCAAAGTATTGATATTTATTTTTTATTGTAATAATATACATTTTGTAATAATTATCAAAAAACAGGAGGTATTGTAGCATGAAAACTATGAGAAAGTATGCGCCTTGGTTATTGGTGTTTACACTTGTTTTAACACTGTTTCCAAGCACGCAAGCAATGGCGGAGGTGTCGAGCCTTACAGCCAAAATTGTCGAGGTACAGAAGTACGGAAACGTTGTCCTTGACTTAAAAGCGAAGGATATGGCGGATGCGGGGTATGAAGCGGGCGATACGGTAAATATTGAAGTCGGAGAAAGTAAACTTGAGATGCCTTACTGCACATCCTACAGTGATGTCGATACGGGCAGCCTTTTACTTAGAAATGACACTAAAAACGACTTGTTGCTTGCGGCAATAAACATGGGTAATTTCTCCGAGACGTATAAGGCTAAAGAGGGAGATAGCATTACCATATCTTTAAAGGAGAAGAAGGGCTATTTGTCCGAATATCTTTTAAGGCAGCTCGAACGCACGAATAATCGGGGAGATTACGCTACGGATTCCATATTCGCGAATTTCAGGGGTATTACAACCGCGGGAATCAAAAAAGGTGTGCTTTACAGAAGCGCGAGTCCTATAAATAATGAGATAGGCAGAGCGGCTTACGCCGATAAGCTTACCGAAGCGGTAGGAGTAAGAACTGTGGTAAATCTTGCCGACAATAAGACTGAAATAGCTTCCTATGCGGCAAAAGAGGATTTTGATTCGCCTTACTATAAGTCCTTAATTGATAAAAAGCAGGTTAAGCTTCTTGATATGAGTGTTGATATAGCTTCTAAAGAATTCGGAAAGAAGCTTGCTTCGGGAATGAAGTTTATGGCTAAGCATAAGGCTCCTTACCTTATTCATTGTACTGAAGGAAAAGACAGAGCCGGCTTTACCGCTGCGGTGCTTGAAGGACTTATGGGCGCGAGCATGGATGAAATCGTAAAGGACTACATGGTAACCTATGAGAATTATTACCATGTAGAAAGAGACAGCGAGCAGTATAAGAAAATAGCGGACGCAAATATTATAACCTCAATGACAACGGTTGTTTTCGGGATGGAAAAAGGCTCCGATATTTCAAAGGTAAACGTTGCCGAGGCTGTAAATAAATATTTAAGAAAAATCGGAGTAAGTAAAAAGGATATAGCCAAGTTAAAAGCGAATCTTGCGGGTAAGGGTGTATTTAAAAAGCCTAATATAAGCGGTAAAGTGGTTGAGATTGAAAAATACGGTCATGCTTCCACAAATATAAAGATAGAGGATTTTAATAAAAAAGGCTTTAATATCGCGGACAGAGTGACAGTGCTTTTTAATAACGGCTTTGTAGCGGAGGCGCCTTATCTTGACGGATACCTTGTAGATGCGGGAGAACTTCTTGTGCGCGCGTATCCGGGACATGAAAATGTGGCAATCTGTATAAACTACGGTAAACTTAATGAGACAGCCAAGGTGGATACGGGTAGCAAATTCACCATAATGCTTAACAAAAAGGCAGGATACAAGGACGAATATGATGTAAGAAAGCTTGAGCGTACCTACGACAGAGCGGATTATGAGAGCGATGAAGTTTATGCCAATTTCAGAAACGTGAAAATGGGTACTATGGCGGCGGGGGTTTTATTCAGAAGCTCAAGTCCTGTAAATAATGAGCTTAAGAGAGCAAAATTTGCGGACAAGCTTATAGAAAACACAAAGGTTAAAACAATAGTAAACTTGGCGGATAAAAAGGAAAATATAGACAAGTATGTCGGTATGGAGGATTTTGCTTCCCCTTACTATGACAAGTTGTATAAAGACGGAAAGGTTATTCTTTTAAATCTCGGTTTAGCTTATAACAGTAAAGAATTTAAAGAGGGTATTGTGAAGGGGGCGGCTTTTATGGCTGACAATGAAGCTCCTTATTTATTCCACTGCACGGAGGGAAAAGACCGAACCGGTTATATGTCGGCATTCCTCGGAGCCTTGATGGGAGCTTCAAAGGAAGAAATTATCGACGATTATATGAAGAGTTATGTGAATTTCTATCACGTTGAGAAGGACGGTAAACAGTATCAGGTGATAACTAAGGATGTGGTGAAAATGCTGGAATCGATTGCCGGAAGTACGGATTTAACAAAAGAAAATCTGACTAAGGGCGCTGAAAAAATACTTAAAGATAACGGAATGACCGCCGATAAAACGGAAGCTCTCAAGAAAAAGCTGTCAACATCGGCAAACTGATATTTAAAAATTATAGAGACTGCCGTTAGATGTATAACAAATACAGTGCGGCAGTCTTTTATGTCACAAAAAATATTGTGAACATATATATGCGAAAAAGTCGACAATACGAAAATTATGACTTGTAGTCAGAAAACTTATCATAAAAAACTATAATAATTAATCGGACAATAAGAATATCGGATAACAACCCTGAATTATTTGAATTAACCTTAAAAATAAAACATATAACCCTGCACAAGTAAATAGCTGTATTCTATATCAGATAATATAAATAGTTATAACTTAATGTTAACAAAAATAGACAATATGTAACAACAACCGTTTAAAATGTCAATGAAACCATGCCAAGTATTATATAAAGTATAAAAATGATGATAAATTTTCAGAAAGTTATTGACAATTTGGCTGAAATATGGCTAACTATATTTAGCAAATTGTTATGTTTTCAAAGTTTCTTATTTGGATACGGGAGGCTGTTTTAATACGAGCGGTAGGTACGGTTTAAAGCTTCATTTACTGCAAGTTATCAGGAATGGGCTCTTTTGTAGCCATTTGCGAAAATAATGAAAACAGTTAAGTAAATCTGAAAGAGGTGATGGGTATACTTTGAAAAACAGAATACGGGAGTACAGAAAGCCGTTAGGATTATCGCAGCACAGGTTAGGCAAAAAAGTGGGTGTGTCGAGAATCAGCATAAACAAGATAGAAACTGAGAAAACCATACCCAGCCTTAAGCTTGCGCATGATATTGCGGACGCATTAGGGAGAAATATATATGAAATCTTTGACCTTGACGGCCGGGAGACATATAATGTTCCTAACGAAGATGATGCGAAGTGAGATTTTTGGCAGTCAAGCTGTGAGAGGGGGTTTTGCGGTTTTGTTTGCCGTTGCTAAGTTGTTTTTTATTGAAAAATTAATAAAATGTTTACGCTTAAAGTGACAGATGTACTGGACATCACTCATGATAAGAGATAAAATAAAGTGATGGCGTAAAGTAGGTCTGTCATTTTTGTTTCGTAAGAGACTTTAATTTTGCTTTTCCGGGGGGATTATGTATATTCCGAGTTGGATTGTATTAGATGTTTATAATTTAGTGCTGGTATCAGTAATGTATATATTTGTCAAAAATAACAGCTCAAATGCAAAGTATGAAAAATGGTACGGTGTTTTGATGATACTGGTATTCGGACTTGTCTGCGGCAGCCTTATGAGCGGGGAAACCGTAGGGATGATAGAAATAGGCAGTCTTTTATTTAAAACGGGAAATTTTATAGTGTTTGCGTTTGATCCGCTGATACCTTATGTTACGTTCAGGTATATGGAAACCTGTCTGGGATTTAATGAGGATGAAAGCAGGCATATAAGGCGTATTATTTTTGCGATTTTCGTTTTTAATATTTTAATTACGATTGTAAGCGAGATTTTCTCTATAAATGTTTTTTATTATTATGACGAAGATAATGTGTTTGTAAGAGGCACTTTTTATATGATAAGAGCCGCTATTCTCATGGTTGAGTTTATAATCATAGAAGTTTATATGCTTATAAAGGTTAAGCAAAATAAAAATGATTACTTTAAGATACTGATTCTGTTTCCGATAATTACGGTGTTAATGGGTATAGGACAGGTCTATCTTAAAAAGCTTTCTTTCATATACACAGGAGTTATTTTTTATGCTCTTGTGCTTTATATCTATGTTCAAAGCAGGAATGCCAATGTTGATTTTCTTACGGGAGCGGTAAATAGACGCAAGTTTGAAATGGAGCTTATAAAAAGGATAGAGAACAGTGATAATGCCGGATTTTCGGGGATAATGATAGACGTTGACTATTTTAAACATATAAACGATACTTACGGACATGATGCGGGTGACAGGGCGCTCGGAATAGTATATGAAATTATCTTTAAAAGCTTCAGAAGAACCGATATAATTGCAAGATACGGCGGCGATGAGTTTTGCATACTTACGGATATAAGCGATAAGGACATTCTTGATAAGGCTATTGAAAGATTTAAAAACAATATAGAGAGCTTTAACAAGTCCGGCAAGCTGGAGTATAAGATTTACATAAGTATAGGATATTCGGTGTATGACAAAAATGAATCGTCCGCAGCGGCTTTCTTAAAGGATCTTGATGACAAGATGTATGAAGAAAAGAGAGAACACCACAGGCTTACGGAAGAAAGAGGTTCGATATAAGATTTTATGAGATAATTGTGTTCTATTTATTCGTGTTTCTAATCGGACTTGTTTTGCGGCGGGTTTCATCACCTTTAACGGGACGTTTTTTAAAAAAGGAAGATGTGAGACCTGAGGGACAGCCTGCCGATGTCAAGTTGAAATCTATAATGATGTTTATAAGCGGAGTCTTGTATGACCTTATTTTTGTTGCTTACGGATTCGGATTAAAAAGTATTATATATTGTCTTTTTTCTTCTTCTATACTGATTTTATCGGAAATTGATATAAAAACTCGCAAAATTCCTTCTGAAATCAATAATTTTATTTTCCTTTTGGGACTGATTCGTTTGATTCCCGATTTTTCAAATTCGTTTGATTATATTTCAGGAGCGGTGATTATCGGATTTGTATTTTCCGTGCTGTATATAACGATGAGAGGAATAGGCGGCGGAGATGTGAAATTTATGTCGGCATCGGGGCTTCTTTTGGGAGCTGACAAAATAATTTATGCCTGTTTTTTCGCCTGCGTATTAGCGGTTTTAATCCGTGGAGCTAAAATGATTTTAAAGGGTGAAGGAGGGACTTTTGCCTTCGGTCCGTATCTTGCAGCGGGATGTATGACGGCGGTGCTTTTTCCGCAGTTAATTAACTCTTTTCGGCAGCTTTCTTTTTTGATAAAATAAAGTAAATCCGAATTGTTTAAGAGAATATTTACGGACCGTATCATAAATAATTCGGAATTGGGATATAAGTATCTTCTATGAAAATTTACGGAAACTTACAGTATATGCAATATTTTTTGTAGAAAATGATAATTGACATGCAGACAAATGAATGATAAAATTTTAACAAGTTGGTTAAAAAAATAACAATGTATTAAGGAGCAATGCAGACGCATTTTAAATTGAAGGGAGAAACCAGATGAACACTAATGCCCGTAACATCATCGACAGCGTAGAAGCGCTTGAGAAGAGTCTTAAAAGACTCCGTGAAGCGGAGAAGATTTTTGCCACCTATACACAGGAACAGGTGGATAAAATTTTCTTTGCGGCTTCGGTAGCTGCAAATCAGGCAAGAATACCTCTTGCTAAAATGGCGGTAGCTGAAACAGGAATGGGAATTGTAGAGGATAAAGTAATAAAAAACCACTACGCAGCCGAGTATATTTATAATAAATATAAGGCTGAAAAAACCTGCGGAATAATTGAGGAGGATAAGGCATACGGAATTGCGAGAGTAGCTGAGCCTCTCGGCATAGTTGCCGCAGTAATTCCTACAACAAATCCTACCTCCACAGCTATTTTCAAAACCCTTATAGCTTTAAAGACGAGAAACGGAATTATTATAAGCCCTCATCCGAGAGCTAAAAACTGTACTATAGAAGCCGCGAAGATAGTTCTTGAGGCTGCCGTTAAGGCGGGAGCTCCGGAAGGTATCATTGACTGGATAGATGTTCCGAGTCTTGAACTTACCAATATGGTAATGAAAGAATGTGACTGCATACTTGCGACAGGCGGTCCGGGAATGGTTACAAGCGCATATTCATCGGGAAAACCCGCTATTGGCGTGGGTCCGGGAAATACGCCTGCCGTTATCGATGAGAGCGCGGATATTCTGCTTGCAGTAAATTCCATCATTCATTCCAAAACTTTTGATAACGGTATGATTTGCGCTTCCGAACAGTCCGTAATCGCTGTAAGCAAGGTTTATGATGCCGTTAAAGCCGAGTTTAAGAACAGAGGATGTCATATTCTTAAAAAAGACGAGCTTGACAAGGTTCGTAAGACAATAATTATAAACGGTGCTCTTAACGCTAAGATAGTAGGACAGAGCGCTGCCAAGATAGCCGAGCTTTCAGGCTTTAAGGTTGACCCTGCAACAAAAATTCTTATCGGAGAGGTAACGAGTGTTGAGCTTTCCGAGGAGTTCGCTCATGAAAAACTTTCACCTGTACTTGCAATGTATAAGGCGAAGGATTTTGAGGATGCGGTATCTAAGGCTGAGAAGCTTATAGCTGACGGCGGATACGGACATACTTCCTCTCTTTATATCAATTCGGTTACGGAGCGTGAAAAAATTGGACGCTTCGGTGAGAAGATGAAGACCTGTCGTGTGCTTGTAAACACTCCTGCGGCACAGGGCGGTATCGGCGATATCTATAACTTCATGTTAAGACCTTCGCTTACACTGGGCTGCGGTTCATGGGGCGGAAACAGCGTATCTGAGAACGTTGGTATCAAACAGCTTATGAATATTAAGAATGTTGCCGAGAGGAGAGAGAATATGCTTTGGTTCAGAGCGCCTGGGAAGGTGTACTTCAAGAGGGGATGTTTGCCTGTAGCTCTTGAGGAATTAAAGACGGTATTAAATAAGAGAAAGGTGTTTATAGTAACCGATACTTTCCTTTATAAGAACGGATATACAAAGGTAATTACGGATAAACTTGAGCTGCTCGGTATTCCTTATCAGATTTTCTCGGAAGTTGAGCCTGATCCTACGCTTTCTTCGGCTATAAAGGGTGCTGAGGCTATAAGAGCGTTTGAGCCTGACTGTATCATAGCTCTCGGAGGCGGTTCCGCTATGGATGCGGCTAAAATAATGTGGGTGCTTTATGAACATCCTGATGTAAATTTCTTCGATATGGCTATGGATTTCATGGATATCAGAAAGAGGGTTTATGAATTCCCTAAGATGGGAGAAAAGGCTTATTTTATAGCCGTTCCTACTTCGGCGGGTACAGGTTCGGAGGTTACTCCTTTTGCGATTATCACCGATGAAAAGACCGGACAGAAGTATCCGCTTGCGGACTATGAGCTTCTTCCTAACATGGCTATTGTAGACGCAGACCTTATGATGAGCGCGCCTAAGAGTCTTACAAGCGCTTCCGGTATAGACGCGGTTTCACATAACCTTGAGGCTCTTGCTTCCATAATGGCAACCGATTTTACCGACGGTATATCAAAACAGTCCTTAAAGATGCTTTTCGAGTATCTTCCAAGGGCGTATGATAACGGAGCAAACGATCCTGAGGCATGGGAGAAGGTGGGACATGCGGCTACTATGGCAGGTATGTCTTTCGCAAACGCTTTCCTCGGAATTATGCACTCAATGGCTCATAAATTGGGAGCCTTCCATCATCTTCCACACGGTATTTGCAATGCGATTATTATGGAACAGGTAATGAGATTTAATGCTGCCGAAGTACCTACAAAGATGGGTACCTTCCCACAGTATCAGTATCCTAACACTCTTCGCAAATATGCCGAGGTCGGTGAGTCTTTAGGTTTTAAGGGCAAAAACGATGAGGAAACTTTTGAGAAGTTTATTGCGGGCATCAAGGAGCTTCAGGAGAAGATAGGAATTAAGAAAACGATTAAGGATTACGGCATAAAAGAAGAAGATTTCTTAAAGACGCTTGACGAGATGTGTGAGAAGGCATTTGATGACCAGTGTACAGGCGCAAATCCGAGATATCCTCTTATAAGCGAAATCAAGCAGCTGTACCTTAACGCTTATTACGGAACAAATGTACCGGTTTGATATGAGCGATACAGATAAATATAATAATGAATGGAGGTTTTGTTATGAAGCTTGACAATGTGCTTGTAAAGCGTCCGGGGAAGACTATTTATGAGGAAGACGGCAAGGCTGTAAAGGTTTTTGATAAGCAGTACTCAATGTCCGATATTTTAAATGAGGCTCTCAACCAGGCGAGGGTTGAGGAAACCGGTCTTAATATACCTAAGCTTTACGGAGTAACTCAGGTTGAGGGAAAGACCGCTATAATCATTGAGTATATCAAGGGTAAGACTCTTGAGCAGATGATGAGCGAGCACCCTGAAAAGAGAGATGAGTATCTTGAAAAGTTCGTTGACATTCAAATTAGCGTTTTCGAGAAGAAGGTACCTCTCCTCAACAGGCAGTATGATAAGTTTTATAGAAAGATTTCTCTTTCGAATTTTGATGCGACCACACGCTATGACCTTCATTCGAGACTTGATTCCATGAAGCGCCATGATAAGCTCTGCCACGGAGATTTTAATCCGAGCAATATTGTTATTACAGATGACGGTAAGGCTTATATCCTTGACTGGGCGCATGCTACTCAGGGTAACGCTTCGGCGGATGCCGCAAGAACATATCTTCTTTTCTCTCTTGACGGCAAGGAGGAGCTTGCGGATAAGTATCTTAATCTTTTCTGTGAAAAGACGGATACGGCAAGGCAGTATGTTCAGAAATGGCTTCCTATAGTTGCCGCTTCACAGTCGGTAAAGGGTAATAAAGAAGAACAGGAGCTTTTAAGCCGTTGGGTGGATGTAGTGGATTATATGTAAAATCCGTGTAAACGGACTGAAATAATGGGGCGGACTTCGGTTCGTCCCTTTTCGATACATTTACAAGTATTGCCTTATTTGTAAAAACAGGGTATGATTTGTGCAGAGTTTTATGTAGAGTTTGAAGGAGAGCTATTTATGGGCAGGATAACGGCTATAAGAAAGCAGACGGATAATAAATTTTTAAATATTTATGAGCTTGATAATATACATAAGAACGGTAGAAAAAGCAGATATTTTGTCGCATCGAGAGCAAAGGATACCGATAAGCTTAAAATCGTAACAAAGAGGAATGATCCGGATGGTGTTATAATTTATGCGCTTGCCGGAGAAAATAAAGACAGGGTGGTGCTTATAAGGCAGTATAGATATCCGATTGACGGCTACATATATGAGTTTCCGGCAGGGCTTGTTGAAGATGGAGAGGATTTTAAAAAAGCCGCTTCGAGAGAAATTTTTGAAGAAACGGGCATGAGTTTTGAACCGGTAAACTCTCCTGAAGGATACGAAAAGCCGTTTTTTACAACGATAGGAATGACTGATGAATCATGCGCCACGGTTTACGGCTATTGTAAAGGGGAGCCGTCAGACAAAAATCAGGAAGAAAGCGAAGAAATTGAGGTTGTACTCGCGGACAAAGCTGAAATAAGACGTATATTAAAAGAAGAAAATGTGGCAATCATGACAGCCTATATGCTTATGCATTTTTTAAAAGATGAAAAGCCGTTTGAGTTTTTGAATGAGGATTGAAAACTGAAATTCTGAAATACCGAACTCCTGCTTGTTGCCACATAATCGAATTAGTGGTAAAATAGAAAAGATATATATATTTACGAAAGGAACTCGGATGTTAATCAAAGAGAAGATACGAGCCATGACCGGTATGGCGATTTTTGAAAGCTCGGAAGGCGGGAAAGAGGCTTTAAGAACCAACGGCTTTTTCAGGCTTGATTTCATTCGTTGGGAAATTCTTAAAACTATTGTGAGTGTTACTATCGGATACGGATTACTGATAGCGCTTGCAGTTTTATACCATTTGGAATATATAGTCAAGAACGCGACGAAACTTGATTATAAAAGGATAGGGCTTAAAGCGCTTGCAATTTACCTTATTCTTCTTATAGTGTATACAGTGTTTACACTACTTACCGCTTCTTACAGATATGTAAAAAACGGAAAAAAAATTTCAGGATACAGCAGGTATCTTAAAGTATTGAGAAAGATATATAGAGAAAGTGACAAGGAGGATAGGTAATGCTACAGCTTCTTTTGATAAGAGACAGGTTGAAAAGCTTTTTCAGAAGCTACAAGACGCTAATAATACCTATTTTCAGGTTTTTTGCGGCTTTTATCTCATATAGGCTTATTAACAGTCAGATAGGATATTATGAAAAGATAACGGGGATTGTACCGGAAATAGGACTCTCTGTAGTTTCAGCATTTTTTCCTTCGGCGGTGACGGTGTTTTTTGCGGCGGCGCTTACCATCGCCCATATTTTTTCTGCTTCAATGTTCCTTTCGGTCATTTTTATCATGATAATAGCCGTGCTGTATTTTATGTTAATCAGATTTGCTCCAAAGTACGGTTGGGTAGTGCTTGCAATCCCCGTATTGTCATTGTTAAAATTAGGAGCGGCCGTTCCTTTGACGCTTGGACTTATTGCTACTCCCATTACCGTTTTTGCGGTGATACCGGGGGTGGTTGTTGCTTCTTTATTTAACATAATAAAGGAGGCGGTTAAGCTTGCCGCGGGAAGTACGGAGCTTGAAGACAATTTGCAAAATTATATTTTTGTTGCAAAGTCGCTTGTGGAAAATAAGGCTATGTTTCTTATGATAGCATCAAGTGTTTTAGTGCTGCTTACAACATATTTTTTAAGAAGACTCGCTCTTGCGCACACTTCGGAACTCGGTATTCTTGCGGGAATGATAGTAAATCTTATAGTAAATATAGCAGGCGGTCTTGTGCTCGGAGTACAGGTAGATATGGTTTGGGTGTTTTTGGGGACGGTATTTTCGGGAATCATCGCGTATATAGTCAAATTTTTCAAATTTATGCTTGATTATACGGCTGTTGAGCACCTTCAATTTGATGATGACGATTATTATTACTATGTTACCGCAATACCTAAGCTCTCGGTCACTTCGCCGAACCTTAATATTTTGAAAATTAACGATTCTGACAGCGAAAAGGAACAGGCTGATTGATGGAAACTATTATAAGTATATTAAATGATTATTTTAAATGGTTCACTCTTTCGGTATTTAAGGTTACCGATATATTTGAAATACTTATCTTGGCATTTATAATATATCATATAATCAAATGGATTAAGTATACGAGGGCGTGGACTCTTTTTAAAGGTCTTTTTGTTTTGCTTGCGTTTTGTCTGTTTTCCGTAATAATGAAGTTTGACGTTATTTTATGGATAGTCAGAAATACGATAAGCGTGGGAATTATAGCTCTTGTTATTCTTTTTCAGCCGGAGCTTAGAAGAGCGCTTGAGGAATTAGGAAAAAGAAATATTTTACCAACCCTTTTGCCTCACCATTCGGATGAAGTAAGATTTAGTGACAAAACAATAGATGAGCTCGTCAAAGCCTCGTTTGAGCTTGCGAAAAATAAAACCGGCGCGCTTATAGTAATAGAAAATACATCAAGCCTTATAGAGTATGAAAAGAGCGGAATTCCGCTTGACGCGCTTGTCAGCAGTCAACTCCTTATAAATATATTCGAGCATAATACGCCGTTACATGACGGAGCGATTATAATAAAGGGAGACAGAATTGTTTCCGCGACCTGCTATCTGCCGCTTTCCTCAAATATGTCTTTAAGTAAGGAACTCGGAACAAGACACAGAGCGGCTGTGGGAGTGAGTGAGGTTACGGACAGCCTTACTATAGTGGTTTCGGAGGAAACCGGCAGAGTTTCGGTAGCTTCCGACAGCAGACTTATAAGAAATGTGGACGGAGGCAGTCTGTTGTCACTTCTTCACGGAATTCAGAAATTGACAACATTTACCGACGGAAAAAAACAGAGGTGGCAGAGTTTTAAAAATCGTCTGCTTCGCGCTTCCGCAAAAAATGGAGATAAGTAATTATGAAAAAAATGCTTACAGAAAATTGGGGGCTTAAGTTATTTTCTGTCGCAGTGGCGTTTATTCTGTGGATAGTTATTGTATATACCTACGATCCTGTGGCAACCGCGGATTTTACTCTTAATGTAAATATTATAAACGGAGATTCGATAACTTCTCTCGGTAAGGTGTATGAGGTGATTGAGGGAGATACTGTTACGATAAGAGCAAAGGCAAATTCTACTCTTCTTAAAACCCTTAAAGCTTCCGATTTCAGAGCCACGGCGGATGTATCGGAGCTTTCACCGACCTATCACGCTAATATAGATGTAGTGTGCACAAAATCAAACTATGTGGATATAAGCCTTGTAGGCGATGCAAAATTTCTGGCGGTAAAGCTTGATGACCTTGTGAAAAAGCAGTTTTCGGTTAAAGTTGACAGACATGGAGATGCCGAAAACGGTTATTATGTGGGGGCGGCAACTCCGAAACCTAATTTAATCACGGTGAGCGGAGGAAAGTCGTCGATTGAAAAAATAGCGGCGGTAAAGGCGGCTGTTGACGTAACGGGAGCGTATGAAACCTTTTACACAAACTCAGTACCGAAAGCTTATGACGAGGCGGGAAATGAGATAACTACAGGAAATCTGAAGTTCTCAGTAAATCCCGTATCAGTTTCCATAAACGTATATCAGACAAAGACCGTTCCGGTGTATGTTAAGGCGGAAGGAGAGCCTTATGACGGATATATAGTAGACAGCATAGACTACGAGCCTAAGAGTGTGACCGTGGCGGGAGATACGAAGGCTCTGGAGAATATAACCGATATAACGATGCCGCTTGACGTGACGGGAGAGATAACCAATGTAGAAACGGGAATACACATTACGACCGACAGTATTCCCGACGGGATATACCTTACCGATTCCGATACGGTAATAAATGTCAACTGTAAGATTGTCAGAATGAGCGCGAAGGATATATATGTAACCACATCGGATATAAAGCTGGTACACACCGATGAAAACTTTGACTACAGCTTTGTAAATACCTCCGGGGTAAGGGTTACGGCAAAAGGTCATGATTCCACGGTAAGCAGTGTAAGTCTTGAAATGCTTGCGCCTTATATAGATCTTGAAGGTATAAGAGAAGAAGGAGAATATTCTCTCATGCTTCAGTTTAAAGAAGTAAAGGGTATTACATTGTCGGAAATCGAACCTATAACGATAAAGGTAACCTTAAAAAACAGTAAAACAGAAGATGAAAACGGCAACAATGCTTCGGATAATGAAGACGGAGAAAATGAAAATAATCATTCACACGAAGATGATAGCGAAAACGAAAATAAAACATCCGAGGAAACGGAAAATGGCGAAAATGCCGGAGGAGAAGACCATGCCGGAAATACTTAGTGAAAGCGGTAACGGGAGGAAGTTTTGATAAATGTAATTAAGAATTTTCAAAAATTCAGATTTTTGATAATAGAACTTGTAAAAAAGGATATAAAGCTGAAATACAGGCGTTCATACCTCGGAATACTTTGGACTCTGCTTGAGCCTTTGCTTACTATGGCTGTGCTTACTGTTGTGTTTTCCGGATTTTACGGAAAAAAAGATCAGGCGTTTCCTATTTATATACTTTCGGGAAGACTTTTATACAGCTTTTTTGCTTCAGCCACAAAGGCGGCGACAAAGTCTATAAGAAGCAACGCTTCGATGATAAAAAAGGTATATGTCCCTAAATACATATATCCTATATCAGCAATAATAGCCAACTATTTTATATTTTTAATTTCCCTTACGGTACTTGTACCGGTATCGCTTTTACTCGGTGTATATCCTACGATATATATATTTTCGGCTTTGATACCGCTTACGATAATTTTTTTCATGACGGTGGGGATAGGCTTATGCCTTTCCACGATGGCTGTATTTTTTAGGGATATGGAATACCTTTGGGGGGTAATGCTCATGCTCATTATGTATTCCTCGGCTATATTTTACGCTCCCGACAGGGTAATAAAAAGCGGTTACGGTTGGATACTTAAGTATAATCCGCTTTATGCCTGCATAGTGAATTTCAGAAGCGCGATATACGGAATGCCGCTTGATATAAAATATACTCTGTATTCTTTGGGTGTGGCGGCGGCAAGTCTGATAGTCGGCATATTTGTTTTTTACAAGAAGCAGGATAAGTTTATACTAAATATATAAAGGAATATTTTAGATGGGTAAGTATGCGATAGAAGTTGAAAATGTCGGAATGAAGTTTAATATGAGTTCCGAGAAGGTGGATGATTTAAAGGATTATATAATAAAGTTAATTAAAAGACAGCTTATTTACAAGGAATTTTGGGCATTAAAAGATATTTCTTTTAAGGTAAAAAAAGGCGACAGGGTAGGTATTTTAGGACTTAACGGTGCCGGAAAAAGTACGCTGTTAAAGGTTATTTCAGGAGTTTTAAAGCCTACGGAAGGACAGGTAAAAAGAAACGGAACCATTGCGCCGCTATTAGAGCTTGGAGCCGGATTTGACAAGCAGTATACAGGCTCGGAAAATATATTTCTTTACGGAGCCATGCTCGGTTATTCTAAAGCGTTTTTAAGTGAAAAGTATGACGAAATAGTCAAGTTTTCCGAAATAGGGGATTTTATAAATGTGCCCGTAAAAAATTATTCTTCGGGTATGAAGTCGAGGCTTGCGTTTGCGGTGGCGACAATAGTGGAACCGGATATACTTATACTTGATGAGGTACTTTCAGTGGGCGATGCAAAGTTTAGAAAGAAGAGCACCAATAAGATAAAAAAGATGATAGACAATAATGTTACCGTGCTTTTTGTGTCGCATTCCATTGAACAGATGCTTGAGGTGTGCAACAAGGCTGTTTTACTTGAAAACGGTCATCTTGTAAAATACGGAGCGGCAGATAAAATAGCGGAGCTGTATCAGAAGAAAATAGACGCTTAAAAATAGGAGAGATTATGAAAACTGTACTTACTTACGGAACATTTGATTTGCTTCATGTAGGACATATAAACATATTAAGGAGAGCTAAGGCGCTGGGTGACAGACTTATTGTGGGTCTTTCCACGGATGAGTTTAACGCGGGAAAGCATAAGGAGGCTTACCACTCTTATGAGGACAGGAAACTTATTCTTGAGGCGATAAAGTATGTGGATCTTGTGATTCCGGAAACGGAGTGGGAGCAGAAGATAAAGGACGTGAAGGAAAATAAGGTAGACGTATTTGTAATGGGAGACGATTGGGACGGCAAGTTCGATTTTCTTAAAGAATATTGCGAAGTGGTTTATCTTCCGAGGACGTCGGGTATTTCTACCACAAAGATAAAAAATGATTTGGGATTTACTTCGGAGAAATAGAGAGAAAAATAATTTGGAGGGCGTACGGTGTCCAAGCTTAAAGAGCTTATCTATAAAGTGTTTGCACTGAATTATAAGACAGGGTGCTTATTTAAAATAGAAAAAGGACGGGTTTTTGCGGTAATGACGCATGATACCTCTGAAAGCGGAAATATTATGGCGCTTTCGGAGTACATGAAAAAAAGAGGTAATTACCGCTTTTTTTATTTCACTAAAAAAGACAGAAAAAATTTTTTAAGATTGGTATTTAAGGCTCCGTTTGTAATGGCATCATCCGAGTTCATTTTAATGGATAACACCTTTCTTCCTATGGCGTTTTTTAAAATCAGAAAGGCTACAAAGGTAATACAGCTCTGGCACGGTACGGGAAGCATAAAGAAGTTCGGTCAGGACTCAAATACGGGAAGAATTAAAGAACTTGAAAAAAGAGCGAATGAAAATATAGATTTTCTTACGGTAAACTCTGAAAGACAGATAAGTATGTATGCAGGAGCTTTCGGTATAAAGCCGGAAAATGTTAAAGCAACGGGACTTCCGAGAACGGATTTGCCTCTTTCGCTTATTATGGACAAAGAAAAAGAGTGTAAGTTCAGAGAAGCGGCTGTTAAGAAACTGAACGAATTTTTAAAAACTGATATTTCGGGAAAGACAATTATTTTATATGCTCCTACATTCAGGGATGAAGAAGTTTTTTCGCCGAAACTTCACATGGATATAAAAAAGTTTATGGAATTTTTACCTGAAAATGTAAATCTTCTTTTAAGGCTTCACCCTTTTGTGGCGGAGGCGTATAAAGATAATTTGACAGCGGACGGAGTTTTCAATGTATCCGTATATGAGCAGCTGAATGAGCTTTTAGCTCTGTCGGACATACTTATAACGGATTATTCATCGATTGTGTTTGATTTTTGTGTATTTAAAAGACCTATGTATTTTTTTGCGGATGATATGGAGGAATTTAAAAGGAACGGCAGAGGTTTTTACATCGACTATGAAAATGAACTTCCGGGAGCTTTGTTTTCGGATGAGAAAAAGCTTGCGTATGAAATAGGGGCATTTTTATCCGGAAATGAAAATGAATTTTATATAAGAAAAAGAGAAGCCTTTCTGTCGGAATTTTATGACAAAACCGACGGAAAAGCTTCCGAGAGAGTATATGATATGTGTATAAAGGAATAATTCGGGTTTAATAAGCGTTTTTGTTTATAAATCCTTTAAATACGGTAAGAAAGAGGATTTTAATATCAAGTCCCAAGGTCCAGTTTTCTATATAAAACAGGTCACAGTCTATTCTTTTTCTTATGGAGGTGTCACCTCTGTAGCCGTTTATCTGCGCCCAACCGGTTATACCGGGGCGTATCTGGTGTTTTACGTTATAACGCGGTATTTCTTCCTGAAATTTTTCCACAAAATAAGGTCTTTCAGGGCGAGGTCCGACTAAGGACATATCTCCTTTAATCACGTTAAAAACCTGCGGAAGCTCGTCTATACTGGTTTTTCTTATGAATTTTCCTATAGGAGTTACTCTCGGATCGTCTTTCGTTGTCCATGCTTTTTTTTCGGCATTAGGGTTTTGTACCGCCATTGAGCGGAATTTATACATATTAAATTCTTTGTTGTGAAGCCCTACGCGCACCTGCTTAAATATAAGAGGGCCGGGTGAGGTTATTTTTATTATGGCAGCTACTATAAGCATAGGGATACCGAAAATTATAAGCATAAAGAAGGCGCCTATAAGGTCGATTACACGCTTTACAAACTTATTGAAGGAGTTGCTAAGCGGTACGTTTCTTATATTTATTACGGGAAGTCCGTCTATATCCTCGGTATGAGCGGTGGTAGGTATGACATTGTTGTAATCCGGTACAAACTGCGTATGCACTCCGCTTTTTTCACAAACTGCGACTATTTTTTCAAGCCTGTCATAATCATTAAGTTTAAGTGTTATGGCTATTTCATCAAACATGTGCGAGCCGCAAAGGGTTTCCAAGTTATCAATTTTACCTAAAACCTTAATTCCTCTGTATTCCGTATTAAACTTTTTTTCATCGTCAAGAATACCGAAAATTCTATAGCCCCAATGAGGATTTGAAATCAGTCTATCTATGTAGCTTTCGGCAGCGCGACTGTAACCGACTATTAACATGTGTTTCTGGTTTAAGCCTTTACTTCTCGCTGCGTGAAGAAGTTTTCTGAGGAAAAATCTGAAAGTCCAACCGAAAAAAATGTTTATTCCGTAAAAAAACCCCATGAAGGAACGGGAAATATCTATTTCATGTAAAAAATAAAGTAAAACCGGAAAAGAGAGGATGGATATTGTATTCGCTTTAAAAAAATTCCACAGTTCAAAGCGCAGCCTGATTTGGCGCATAGGAGAATATACGCCTGAAAAATAGTAGGTAAAAATATATATAGGTATGAGAAACGGCAGAAAGAGCATATAATATCTTAAAGGCCACCATACGCTGTGGGTCGGAGGAAAAATTTCAAACCTTATAAGCCATGCGTATATAAAGGAAATAATGATTATTATAATATCAGACAGTATATACAGTCTGTTTAAAAATTTCTGATTTTCTCTTATCATCTCAGATAATCTCCTGAATTTATATTATGTACCGGACATCCGTGAAATATATAGTTTTAAGACTTTGTCTTTATCCTGCGGGCAACAAACCGCATAGATAAACAAGCTTGTCCGTACAACGGTTGCCGTAAGGGTAACATGTATTGATGGAATATGTTACCGTGCATTTCTTGATGTGTTGTGAATAATTTGAAATATATTATACCCTAACTTTAAATTTATTTCCATTCCCGGCTTTTTTGAATTTTATTTTCAATTATCACAGATTATTCACAATTTTAATATATTATTAGAGATAAAGTAAATTTAGACGGCTTTAACGGAGATTAAGATTATGGAAAACAACAAAAATGATGCAGTGGTAAAATTCATGCTTGTCCTTATAATCATTTTTTCTATGATAATAGCGGGAATGATAGGAATAGGCATAACAGCGTTTAATGTAGCTAAAATCGGCAAACAGGCTGTAGAGAATGAACCTGCGCGAACTGAAAAAAGTGAAGATTTCGGAGAATTTTTCGGTAACATTGGAGATAAGGACGAGGAAAAGGCGAAAAATAATGAAAGCGTAAGCCTTGATAAGACAAAGGTGCTTTCAGATTCGGAGCTTGACAGAGCGGCTGACCTATCTGATATTGTGGAAAGCTTTATGCCGTCCGTGGTGGCAATTACGAGCGATTCGGTAAAACAGGTGGATACATGGTTCGGCAGATACAGCCGGAATGTCAAAGGTGCCGGTTCGGGAGTTGTTTTTGATAAAAATGATGAAAAAATATATATACTCACGAACAATCATGTAATAGCTGATACAAAGGCTTTTTCGGTGACTTTTAATGACGGGGAGAGTGCTGAGGGAAAGGTACGAGGCACAGCAGCCTACAGCGACATAGCGGTGGTTGAGGTAAAGACTTCGGACCTTAAAAAATCTACGCTTGAAAGTATAAAAACGGCGAAGCTCGGAAGCTCCGATAAGCTTAAGGTCGGTCAGATGGTACTTGCCATAGGAAATGCGCTCGGCTACGGTCAGTCACTTACGGTAGGCTATTTAAGTGCAAAAGAAAGAGCCGTGACTGTGGAAGAAATCACGTTAAAGCTTATTCAGACAGATGCCGCTATAAATCCGGGAAATTCCGGAGGAGCTCTTATAAACATGGACGGTGAGCTTATAGGTATAAATTCCGTAAAGCTTACGGATAAATCGGTTGAGGGAATGGGCTATGCAATACCTGTCGACTCTATAAAGGGGCTTGTGGAAGAACTCAAAACGGCTGAGCCCGTAAAGGAAAATGACAGGGGATATTTAGGAATATATTACAGGGAGATTGACGACGCTACCCACAGCTATTTCAATATGCCTTACGGGCTTTATATATCCGAGCTTGCGAAGGACAGCGGCGCAGC
This sequence comes from uncultured Catonella sp., assembly GCA_963545085.1. GTDB lineage: Bacteria > Bacillota > Clostridia > Lachnospirales > Lachnospiraceae > Catonella. The sequence continues at coordinate 26,953 of CAUUHV010000009.1, forward strand.
TGAAGCGGGAATTATTACAGGAGATATAATCGTTGAGGTAAACGGCTATGAGTGCTTGAAATCGGAGATTATAAGCTCTATAATCGTAAATAAACGAAAAGGCGACAGGGTTACGGTTAAGGTTAAACGTTATGAAAACGGAGAATACAAAGACAGGAAATTTGAAGTAACCCTCGGAAAGAAGCCTAAAATAAAAAAGAATACAGAAAATAAGTCAGGTGAAGAAAACAGGAAACGTCTCGTGCCGTCAGAGCCGGGTGACGAAAATAACGGTTATGACGGTGGAGATTATAATGTGCCGGTAGAACCGAATAACCCGTTCGATAACGATATGGACGGCTTTCCTTTCGATGAGTTCGATTTTCCGTTTGAGACGCCTTGACCGGGGAGGTTTTTTTGGAAAAAGAATTTGAGTTGTTCGCACCGTGCCATTTCGGGCTCGAGGCGGTATTAAAAAGAGAAATCCTTGATTTGGGCTATGAAGTGACGGAAGTGACCGACGGCAGGGTTTCATTTAAAGGTGATGAAGCGGCTGTAGCGAGGGCGAATGTGTTTTTAAGAACCACAGAAAGAGTTATGATAAAGGTAGGAAGCTTTAAGGCTGAAAGCTTTGATGAGCTTTTTGAGGGAACAAAGGCTTTGCCGTGGGAGCGCTATATACCGAAAAACGGCAGGTTTTGGGTTAAAAAAGCCGCTTCAATAAAGAGTAAACTGTTTTCTCCGTCGGACATACAACGCATAATGAAGAAGGCGATGGTGGATAAGCTCGGAACAAAATACGGTATAATACAATTTCCGGAGGACGGAGCAAATTATCCGGTGAGAGTTTCCATAATGAAGGATGAGGTTACCGTAGGCATAGATACTTCGGGGGAATCCTTGCATAAAAGAGGCTACAGAAAATATACGGTAAAGGCACCTATTACCGAGACTCTTGCGGCTGCCCTTATAAGCCTGACTCCATGGAAAAAAGACAGGATTTTAATTGACCCTTTCTGCGGCGGAGGAACCATTCCGATAGAAGCGGCAATGATGGGACTTAACATAGCTCCCGGTTTAAGCAGGGATTTTGAAGCTATGAACTGGAGCAATCTGATAGATAAGGACAGTTTTGTCAGGGCTAAAAAGGAAGCTGAAAGCCTTATAGACAGAAGTACGAGGCTTACCATACAAGGTTATGACATAGATGGCGACGCTCTTGAGGCTGCAAGAAGCAATGCGGCTCTTGCGGGAGTTTCGGAGTCCATACATTTTCAAAAAAGAGATGTGAGAGATTTGAGCAGCCCTAAAAAATACGGCTTTATAATAACCAATCCTCCTTACGGTGAAAGACTTGAGGAAAAAGCGACGCTTCCGGAGCTGTATAAAACTATGGGAGAGGCTTTCGGGCGTCTTGACAGTTGGTCGTATTTTATAATAACGGGTTTTGAGGATGCCGAGAAATACATAGGAAAAAAGCCCGACAAAAACAGAAAAATATATAACGGAATGATGAAAACCTATTTTTATTCATATATGGGACCTAAACCGCCGAAAAGGTGTGATACTTGAAATTTTCTTATATTGAGTTTATAATACAGTCGGTGTTTTGCCGAGTTTTCCCATACTTTGCAATTCTAATATGAGCGGGTGGTATATATATGAACTACGATAGACGTAAGTCGGAACTGAGAAAAATAACCGGAGTCGGTGTCATGTTTATGGCAGTGACGCTGGTTATTTCAGTTATGTTAAACGGCGAAGCGAATACCGGAAACACCATGATTTGGGCAAAGGATGAAAGTAATGTACAGACGGTTTCCGATTCCGAAAATAAAAACCCCGATGAAATATTTGATATAAATACGCCGGGAGAAGAAACGGAAGGAGAAAAAATAAGTGCCGAACCGGTTAAGGAAGGCTTTAAGTTTGATCCGGAAAAATTTTCCGAGAATTATATAATTGTTAAAAAGCCCGATAACAGAAACGGCTTGGCGTCTATTACGGATAATTATGTATATCGAACATTATTTCTTGATATAGAGGGATCTTTTGAAGACTTTTATAGTAATAATCTTATAGAAAGGGTTTCGGGTGGAGAGCGTTATGAAGGAAATCCCGAGGAAGTTAAGCTTGAGCCTTATCTTGAAGCTTATTTAAGCGGAAAACCTGCTGAAAATCCGAAGGATGAGTCGGCATTTAATGAAGAAAAGGAATACAAAAAGAAATCAGGGAAAAATGTCGATCCGGTGATAAATATAAGGATAGGAGCGTTAAAGGGAGACAGCGAAAGAACAAGAATATCCCTTACATGCAACAGACTTTATGTTCCGAAGCTTTATGAGGATGAGGATAATTATTATATTTCCTTGCAAAGACCTAAGGAAGTCTATGATAAGATTATTGTCATAGATGCCGGACACGGCGGAAAGCATCCGGGAACCACGTCTCTTGACGGGAAAATTTTAGAAAAGGATACGACTCTGAAGATTGTTACTTTTCTTAAAGAGCTTTTTGATAAGCAGGATGATATTCATGTATATTATACAAGAACGGACGACTCGAGCGTGTATTTAAGACCGAGAGCGATTTTAGCCAATGAATCCGAAGCCGATTTTTTTGTAAGTATACATAATAATGCTTATTTTAATGAGCATGCGTTCGGCTCGGAGGTATTTTATAATGAAAAAATTAAAAAAGGCGGAATTAAGTCGGACAGGCTTGCGGAGCTCATTCTTTCGGGTGTAACGGCGGCTCTTGACTCAAGAAGCAGGGGAGTGAGAAAGGGCAGTGAGAAATATGTGTTGGGACATACAAAGATGCCGTCCGCCCTTATTGAAGTCGGCTATCTTACAAATGAAGGTGATTTAAGTTATATAAATGATGATAATAAAATGAAGGAATGCGCACGGGCGATTTATGATGCCGTTTTAACCGCTTTCAGGGAGAAGAAAAATTGAAAATCGAAAAAATAATTTTCGCAACGGGAAACGAGAATAAGCTAAAGGAAATAAGAGCTATTTTAAACAAACCGGATATTGAAATCATATCTATGAGAGAGGCAGGAATAACGGACGATATAGAAGAAAACGGCTCCACATTCAGTGAAAATTCGTTAATAAAAGCGAGGGCTGTATCCGAGAGAACAGGGCTTCCCGCCATGGCTGACGACTCCGGTTTGGAGGTGGATTATTTAAACGGGGAGCCGGGAATATATTCGGCAAGGTACCTCGGCAGAGATACGGGGCATGATAAGAAGAACGCGTATATACTTGAAAAGCTCTCCGGAGTAAAGGATGAAGAAAGAGGCGCAAGATTTGTGTGCGCAGCTTCACTTGTGCTCCCCGACGGCAGAGAATTTGTAAGAATGGGAGTAATGGAGGGACGCATAGCTTATGAGGCTAAGGGGAGTAACGGATTCGGCTATGATCCGATATTTTTTCTTCCGGAATACGGAAAAACATCGGCGGAGCTCTCACCGGAAGAAAAAAACAGAATAAGTCACAGAGGAAAAGCATTAATGCAGATAAAGGAATTGATAGGCGAACTTAAAAACGGAGCGAGGGTTTAAATAATGCTTAGAGAAATCAGAAAAGGCATAATAAGAATACTTAGAAAGATATACAGAAAGATATTCAGGAAGAGAACGAGAAAAAAAATAAGAAAGATAATCAAGAAAATTAAGAAGCCTATAAAAAAGGCGGTTACAGCCGTTTATCATCTGCTTTTGCCTATAACTCCGACTAAAAGAAAGATGATACTTTTTGACAGCAGTACGGGAATAAACTATACGGGAAGTCCGAGAGCCGTTTATGAAAGAATGGTTGAGCTCGGGCTTGATAACGAGTATGAATGCGTATGGTTTTTTAAGAGAGGAAAGCGTCCTAAAGAGGGACTTCCCGGAAATGCGACCATGGTAAGATATGGAAGCAGAAAGTATTTAAGCCTTATGTCAAGGGCGGGGATTTGGATTTTTGACGCAAGACAGGCAGGATTTATAAGAAAAAGAGATGATCAGCATTATATACAAATCTGGCACGGTACGCCGTTAAAGAAGCTTGCGCTCGATATGGAAAGTGTAAGTATGTCGGGTTCCTCCGATATAGAAACCTACAAGAGAAATTTTAAGAATAATACATCCACATGGGACTATCTTGTAGCCCAGAATGAATTTTCCGCAAACATTTTTAAAAGGTGTTTTGCTTTCGATAAGACCATGTTGACCATAGGCTATCCTCGAAACGATGTGCTGTTTAGAAAGAACAATCCGGAGGATATAAGGAAAATAAAGGAAGAATTAGGGCTTCCGCTTGATAAGAAAATTATTCTTTACGCTCCTACATGGAGGGATGACGAGTATGATTCTTCGGGAGTGTATGAATTCAGACCTGCACTTGATTTTGAAAAATTGAGAGAGGCGCTTTCCGATGAATATATATTTGCGGTAAAGTATCATTATCTCATAGGTGATAAAATAGATTGGACAGGATTTGAGGGATTTGTTTATCCTTTTAACGCACAGGCGGAGATAAGTCTTTTATACCTTATCGCGGATGAGATGATAACGGATTATTCTTCCGTAATGTTTGATTATTCACTGCTTCACAGACCTATGTATTTCTATGCCTATGACCTTGAAAAATACAGGACTGAATTAAGGGGCTTCTATTTTGATTTCATAAATGAAGCGCCGGGTCCTATTTCACAGACGACGGACGAGCTGATAAAAGATATACTTAAAACAAGGGAAGAAAAAGAAGCGGAGTACGGGGAGAAAGAAAAGGCATTCTATGAAAAATTCCATACTTATGAAAACGGGGAAGCTTCGGATAAGATAATCGAGCTTGTAAAAAGCCTTTCGGTGTGATAAAAAAGAGTGACTAAAAGCAGATAAAGGAATAAGGTGATTTAAAAATGAATAAAGGAAAAATAACGGAGCTTTTAAAAACAAAAGGAATGGAATACGATGAAACGTCCTCGTCATGGTACGGAGTCGTTTCGGGAATAAGTGTGATGTTTACTCATTCCGAGGATGGAAGATATTACAATATAGTGATTCCGGTTACAAACGGAGGACTGCCGGACAAGCAAAGTATGAAGGATATTGCGTCACAGGAAAAAACCGTTTCCGCAGTGACGGTTAAACAGTATAATGTCAGCTTTATGGTTAAGAACGCATTAACGGATAATGCTTATTTAGAAAATATATCGACTGCGATTTCCGCTTTGCCGATATTGTTGAAAAATGCCGGTTGGAGCAACTGTTGTGAAGTGAGCGGCAGAAGAGATAATCTCATGTTTTGCGTTGCCGGAGGGCGACTTAGGATTCTGTGTGATGAAGAGTTTGCCAAAGTTGAGAGGGATATTAACAATAAGAATTATGCAAACAGCGGGAAAAGAGAAAATATAGTAACGGGCATAGTGGGAGCGCTTTTAGGAAGTATTATAGGTGTTATTTCAATAGTAATAGTAGGGCAGTTAGGCTATGTCGCAGTAATACCCGGAATTATAATGGGTGTCTGCACCGTCAAGGGATATTCGCTTATGGCGGGGAAATTGTCTAAAGCAGGAGCCGTTATATCGGCGGTTATAATGCTTTTAATGACTTATGTGGCGAGCGTGCTTGATATATATGTGTATTATCTAAGGCAGAGCAGCGATGCGATTACACATATGGAAGAACTTATGCAGCTTATTATTGAGTATACTCTTACAGAGGCTGAATTTCGCTTCGAGTTTTTAAAACTGCTTCTTTTCACAGTAATTGGAGCCGTTCCGGCTATGGTGGGATTGTTCAGACAGGAGAAGCTGTCGGTGGTTGTATATAAGGTTAAAGAGATTGTAAAAGGTGATGAATGGTATACGCAAAACTGATATTTAACTGAGGAATATTCGGATTTCAGTTTATTTTGATTAAAGCCGGTGGTATAATATAGTTATACAAAATGCTTGTGTTTGTCTTAATATAAAACGGCAAGCTGTTTGTAAAGCCTCCGGGCGCAATAAAAAATTACGACGGCAGAAGCTGAAGCTTCAGCGGAAAGAGGTGGATTATGAAATATATCATTAACGGAAAAGGGACTAATGTTACGGAAGCTCTCAGAAATACCGTAGAAGAAAAGCTTGGAAAGCTTGAGCATTATTTCAAACCGGATACGGAGGTTCATGTAACCTTAAAGGTGGAAAAGGACAGACAGAAAATAGAGGTAACCATCCCTGTTAAAGGGCATGTAATAAGAGCTGAGCAGGTAAGTGACGATATGTACGTTTCCATAGATCTTGTTGAGGATATTATAGAAAGGCAGCTCAGAAGATATAAGACCCGCATTGTGGATTCCAAACAGAGCGCTTCAAATTTCACCTCGGAGTTTATGGAAGAGGATGAGTACGAGGAAGAAGAGATTGAGTTAATCAGAACAAAGAAATTTGCGATTAAACCTATGGATCCGGAAGAAGCATGTGTTCAGATGGAACTTTTAAACCACAGCTTTTATGTATTCCGTAATTCCGAAACCAATGAAGTGAATGTTGTATATAAGAGAAAGTCGGGAAGCTACGGACTTATAGAGCCTGAGTTTTAAAAACAAATTTTTCACTGAACATCTGAGACTTACTGCGCGAAGAATTCATTTAAAGTTTCGGTTATTTATGAAAAATATGTAAAAAAATGCCCTTTGGGGCATTTTTTAGTTGAAACGAGGTTTAAGGAATGATAGAATGCTATGAGTGAGTTTGTGCTTTTCGGCGCATGGATAACTAACAGCAAAAGAGGAAAAAGATGAGTTTTATTGAAAAAATTATAGGCACTCACAGTGAGAGGGAAGTAAAAAAGCTGCAAAATACGGTTGACAGCATTGAGGCGCTTGAGCCTTCGATGGAAGCTCTTAGTGATGAAGAGCTTTCAGCAAAGACCGCGGAATTTAAAGAAAGACTTAAAAAAGGAGAAACTCTCGACGATCTTCTGATTGAAGCGTACGCGGTAGTAAGAGAAGCGGCAAAGAGAGTTTTAAATCAAAGACCTTTCCGTGTACAGATAATGGGCGGTATCATTCTTCATCAGGGACGTATAGCGGAGATGCGTACCGGAGAAGGAAAGACTCTCGTGTCCACAATGCCCGTTTATCTTAACGCCCTTGAGGGAAAGGGAGTACATGTTGTAACGGTAAATGATTACCTTGCTAAGCGAGACAGCGACTGGATGGGACAGATTCATCGCTTTTTGGGTCTTAGCGTAGGATGTATACTAAATGATATGGAGCCTGATGAAAGAAGGGTTGCGTACGGTTCCGATATAACGTACGGAACAAACAACGAGTTCGGCTTCGATTACCTCAGAGATAATATGGTTATTTACAAAAATCAGCTTGTGCAGAGAGATTTGCATTATGCGGTAATCGATGAGGTCGATTCGGTACTGATTGACGAGGCGAGAACACCTCTTATAATATCCGGTCAGAGCGGAAAGTCCACAAAACTTTATGAGGCATGCGATATTTTGGCTAAGCAGCTTAAAAAGGGCGAAGCAAGCGGTGAGCTTACCAAGATGGATGCTATTATGGGCGAGGAGGTTACCGAAACCGGCGACTTTATCGTAAATGAAAAAGACAAAAATGTTTCGCTTACGGCGGACGGTGTTGAAAAGGTGGAAAGATTTTTCAGCATTGAAAATCTCGCGGATGCGGAGAACCTTGAAATCCAACATAATATCATTTTGGCTTTAAGAGCCCATAACCTTATGTTTAAGGATAAAGACTATATAGTAAAAGACGATGAAGTGCTTATAGTAGATGAGTTTACCGGAAGAGTTATGCCGGGAAGGAGATACTCGGACGGACTTCATCAGGCTATAGAAGCTAAGGAACACGTTAAGGTGAAGAGAGAGAGCAGAACGCTTGCCACCATCACCTTTCAGAACTTCTTTAACAAGTACAAAAAGAAAAGCGGCATGACGGGTACAGCGCTTACGGAGGAAAAGGAGTTCAGGGATATTTACGGTATGGACGTAATCGCTATTCCTACAAATCTTCCGGTACAAAGAAAAGATTATGATGATGCCGTATATAAGACAAGACGTGAGAAGCTTAACGCAATTGTAGAGGATATAATTGAAGCTCATAAAAAGGAACAACCTGTGCTTGTAGGCACGATTTCCATAGAGAAATCGGAAGAACTGTCGGAAATGTTAAACAGAAGAGGTATTCCGCATAAGGTATTAAATGCAAAATTCCATGAGCTTGAAGCGGAAATTGTTGCCGATGCCGGTCAGCCGGGTGTAGTAACGATTGCCACCAATATGGCGGGTAGAGGTACCGATATTAAGCTCGGTGACGGAGTTAAGGAAAACGGCGGACTAAGAATAATAGGTACTGAAAGACATGAGTCGAGACGTATAGACAATCAGCTTCGAGGAAGAGCGGGAAGACAGGGAGACCCCGGTGAGTCAATTTTCTATCTGTCGCTTGAAGATGAGCTTATGAGACTTTTCGGCTCTGAAAAACTTATGAAAATGTTTGATTCCATGGGACTCCCCGAAGGTGAGCAGTTAAACCATAAGATGCTTTCGGGAGCCATAGAACGGGCACAGAAGAGGATAGAGAGCAACAACTTCGGAATTCGTAAAAATCTGCTTGACTACGATCAGGTAAATAACGAGCAGAGAGAGATAATTTATGCCGAAAGAAGACGTGTGCTTGAGGGCGAAAGTATGCGCGACGTTATCTACAAAATGATAACGGATACTGTTGAAAATAAGATAAATACCTGTATAGGTGAAGATTTGCCTGCAGAGGAATGGGATATAGACGAGCTTAACAGACTCATACTTCCGATTTTTCCTTTGCCTGAAATAGTACTTTCCGAGCAGGAAAAGAAGCATATGAGAAAGAACGAGCTTGTTCAGAAATTAAAGGAGCAGGCGGTTAAGTTTTATGAGGAAAAGGAAACTGAATTCCCTGAAATCGAGCAGTTAAGAGAAGTTGAGCGTGTAATCCTTTTAAGAGTAATAGATACCAAGTGGATGTCGCATATTGACGATATGGATCAGCTGAGACAGGGTATCGGACTTCAGGCGTACGGACAGAAGGACCCGCTTGTGGAATATAAGTTTGCAGGTTATGATATGTTTGAGGATATGACCGATTCAATAAGCGAGGATACGGTTCGCGCCCTCATGCACATAAGGATAGAGGAAAGGGTCGAAAGAGAAGAAGTTGTAAAGGTTACGGGAACCAATAAGGACGACAGTGTTAAAAAGGGACCGGTAAGAAGGGTTGAGAGAAAGGTTATGCCTAACGACCCTTGCCCTTGCGGTTCGGGAAAGAAGTACAAGTTCTGCCACGGCAGAAGCGGAGTTACGGCTTAAAAAACGAATTACCGTGCGGCAGGCGGAGGGATATTTACCTTTGAGACAGTCGCAGGAATAATTAAAATATAAAAAGGTGGTGAGATTGTGGTTGAATTAGATCAGTACAGATTTATGTTAAATTCATATTCAGAGCCATTAGTCGAAGTGAGGGATTCACTTTGACTTGGCAAATAAACAGCTGAGACTTGAGGAATTAAACAGGCTTATATCCGAAGCAGGATTTTGGGACAATGCGGATAAGGCGAATGCCACAATGGCTGAGCTTGCCGTTTTAAAAAACACAATTGAAGGATATAATAAGCTTGAGAAGCAGTTTGATGATATCGGAGCGCTTATTGAGATGGTGGAGGAGGAGAATGATACCTCTCTCGTTTCGGAAGTGGCTGAAGAATTGCAGTCATTTAAAGAAGCCTTTGATGACTTGAGAATTTCAACTTTGCTAAACGGTCCTTATGATAAGGATAACGCTATTCTCACTCTGCATGCCGGCGCAGGCGGAACAGAGTCATGTGACTGGGCGGGAATGCTTATGAGGATGTATACAAGGTGGGCGGATAAAAGAGGCTTTAAAACAGAGGTGCTTGATTTGCTTGACGGGGATGAAGCCGGAGTGAAGTCCTGTACAATAGAAATAAGCGGCGCCAATGCATACGGTTACTTGAAAAGTGAGCACGGTATTCACAGACTTGTTCGTATTTCACCATTTAATGCCGCGGGAAAAAGGCAGACATCTTTCGTTTCCTGCGATGTAATGCCGGATATTGAGGAAAATATAGATATTGAGGTTCGCCCTGATGATATAAGAATAGATACCTATCGTTCGAGCGGTGCCGGCGGGCAGCATATCAATAAAACATCTTCTGCGATTCGAATAACTCATTTTCCTACAGGAATAGTGGTAACGTGTCAGAATGAAAGGTCGCAGTTTCAGAATAAGGATAAGGCTATGCAGATGTTAAAAGCTAAGCTTTATCTTTTAAAGCAGCAGGAAAATGAAGCCAAGGAAGCCGGAATAAGAGGCGAGCAGAAGGATATAGCGTGGGGCAGCCAGATAAGATCCTACGTTTTGCAGCCTTATACCATGGTTAAAGACCATAGGACGAATGAGGAAATCGGAAACGCTCAGGCGGTTCTTGACGGAGGTATAGATCCTTTTATAAACGCTTATCTGAAATGGAAGAGTATTAAAAGAGAAGATTTAGCTTAGAAGGTTTCAAACAGCTTTACTTTATAAAAGACGTCTTTTAAAAAAGGCGTCTTTTTTCTTTTGTATTCCTTTATTGTTTCATGAATAATTTGGATTTATATATTGAAAATAACCTCAACCTGTGATACTATCTCTCTGTTGCGAACAAATGTTGTTTTGAAGCATACAAAGCAACTCAAATTAAACAGCAGGATGTGGGAAGTATGAAAGAAAATAAAGAGAGATTGTATGTGGTTTCCGAAAAGGCTTTACCTGAGGTGCTTCTTCAGGTGGTTAAGGCAAAAAGGCTTCTTGACTCCGAAAAGGTTATGACGGTAGGTGAAGCTACGGAAGCGGTGGGAATAAGCAGAAGTTCTTTTTATAAATACAAGGATGAGATAAACTCATTTTATGATAATTCAAGAGGGAAAACTATTTCTTTTCTTCTGCAGGTAGAGGATGAGCAGGGGCTTTTAGCGGCTGTTTTAAAAGAAATCGCGAAACACGGGGTCAATATTCTTACTATTCATCAGAGTATACCGGTAAACGGAATAGCGTCACTTTCTATAAGCCTTGAAGTTGTGAGCGAGGATACGGATGTAACGGATATGATGGATAAGGTAAAGAATCAAAAAGGAGTTCAGTCGCTTAAGGTATTGGCAAAGGAATGATAGGATGAGGAGAAAGCAATATGGTAAATATAGGAATAATAGGCTACGGTACGGTGGGCTCAGGTGTTTTTGAAGTTATCAATACAAATCGTGAAGGCATAGCTAAAAGGGCGGGAGAAGAAATTCGTGTAAAGAAAATCTGCGATTTAAAGGAATTTCCGAAAGACGCGGCTGAAAGCCTGATTACCCATGATATAAACGATTTGTTAAATGATGAGGAAATATCCGTTATAGTCGAAACGATGGGAGGAATAAAACCTGCGTATGCTTTTGTCAAGGCGGCGCTCGAAAAGGGAAAAAGCGTATGTACATCAAATAAGGAGCTTGTTGCAAAATATGGACCTGAGCTTCTTAAAATTGCTGAAGAAAAAGAGATTAATTTTCTTTTTGAGGCGAGCGTAGGTGGAGGTATACCTATAATCAGACCGCTTAACGAGGCGCTTACTGCGGATGAAATAATGGAAATAAAGGGTATACTGAACGGAACGACAAATTATATTCTTACAAAGATGAGCAGAGAGGGCGCCGATTATAAAACGGCTCTTGCAGAGGCTCAGGATATGGGGTATGCTGAAAGGAATCCGGAGGCGGATGTTGAAGGATATGATACCTGCAGGAAGATTGCCATATTGACCTCACTTGCGTACGGAATGCAGGTAGATTATGAGGATATATATACAGAAGGTATTACAAAAATCACAAAGGAAGATATGGACTATGCGAGGGCTTTAAATGCTTCTATAAAGCTTGTAGGTGAAAGCAGGAGGGAAAACGGCGAGGTGTATGCGAGAGTTGCGCCGGCAATGGTTGAGGCTTCTCATCCTCTGTACAGTGTAAATGATGTGTTTAACGCGATTTTTGTAAAAGGAAATGTACTTGACGATGTTATGTTTTACGGCAGAGGCGCGGGAAAGCTTCCTACCGCAAGTGCCGTGGTATCGGATGTTGTCGATGCGGTTAAAAATAAGGGTCGTCATATTACAATACTTTGGAGCAGTGAGAAGCTCACCTTGGGAAACACGGATAATTCCGCTCAGAGATTTTTTGTAAGAGCTCCTTTTTCTGAGAAGGAGAAAGTAAAGCAAGCTTTTGGGCATACCGAAGAAGTAAAGAGCGACAGGGTAAAGGGAGAGTTTGCCTTTATTACTCCGGTGATTACAGAGAAAGAGTTTAAGGAACGGGTTTCGGGACTTAATATAATAAGCAGAATAAGAATGAACTTTTAATCCGGATTGTTATGAAACATCTTAGAAAATGTCATAATTAAGCATACGCTTAAAACTATGATATTTGCGGATAATTTGGTTTAAGTATAAATCGGAGGAATAAATAAGTGAAAAAGGTTGTCAAGTTTGGAGGAAGCTCCCTGGCGAGCGCTGAGCAGTTTAAAAAGGTGGGGAAAATAATCAGAGCGGAGAAGGAAAGAAAATTTGTAGTTCCTTCCGCTCCGGGAAAAAGGTTTCCGTCGGATACCAAGGTTACGGATCTTTTATATAAATGTTATGAGAAAGCGGCTGAAAAGCTGAGTTTTGAAGAAGAATTTTCAGAAATAAAGTCGCGCTATGACGAAATTATAAACGGACTCGGTTTAAAGCTTTCGCTTGATAAAGAGTTTGAGGAAATGAGAAAAAATTTTAAGGCTCATGCGGGAAAAGACTATGCGGCTTCAAGAGGAGAGTATTTGAACGGCATAATTATGGCTAAGTATTTGGATTTTCCTTTTTTAGATGCGGCTGAAGTCGTCTTTTTCGATGAGGATGGGAACTTTGATGCCGAAAAGACAAATGAGATTTTAGGAAAAAAACTAAAAGAACTCCAAACTGCAGTGGTTCCGGGGTTTTACGGAATCAAACCCGACGGAAGTATAAAAACTTTTTCAAGAGGCGGCTCGGATATTACAGGCTCAATAGTGGCAAGAGCTGTAAAAGCGGATGTTTACGAGAACTGGACGGATGTTTCCGGATTTTTGGTGGCGGATCCGAGGATAATTTATGAGCCTAAACCTATAGAAGTAATTACATACAGAGAGCTCAGAGAGCTTTCTTATATGGGAGCTTCCGTACTTCACGAGGATGCCATTTTTCCGGTGAGAATAGCGGGAATCCCTGTAAATATCAAAAATACAAACGCCCCGGGAGACGAAGGAAGCTGGATAGTGGAAAGTACCGGGCAGAAGTCGAAATATGTGATTACCGGTGTGGCGGGCAAAAAAGGATTTTGCTCAATAAATATTGACAAGGATATGATGAATACTGAAATAGGCTTCGGCAGAAAGGTTTTGCAGGCATTTGAAGAAAATAATCTTTCTTTCGAGCACATGCCTTCGGGGATTGATACAATGACCCTATTTGTGGATCAGGAGAGTTTTATCCCGAAAGAACAGAGAGTGGTTTCAGCCATTCACAGGCTTGCCGCGCCGGATTCCATTGAAATAGAGTCGGATATTGCGCTTATAGCGGTAGTGGGAAGGGGTATGAAGTCTACAAGAGGAACGGCGGGCAGAATATTTTCAGCGCTTGCTCATGCCCGTATCAATATAAGAATGATAGATCAGGGCTCAAGTGAGCTTAATATTATAATCGGCGTGGATAACGATGATTTTGAACTTGCAATTAAAGCAATCTATGATATTTTTGTAGAAGTACAGTTGTAAAAGAGGATTGATTTTAAGATGAATATAGCAAAAAAAATAGCGGATGAACTAAATATTAAGGAACAGCAGGTACAGGCTGTAATAAAGTTAATTGATGAGGGAAATACCATCCCTTTTATAGCCAGATATAGGAAAGAGCAGCACGGAGGACTTAATGACGAGATTCTTCGTAACCTTGATGAAAGGCTGAGGTATCTTAATAATCTTGAGGACAGGAAAGCACAGGTTTTGGCTTCCATAGAGGAACAGGGCAAGCTCACCGAAGAGCTTAAATGTGATATAGAAAAAGCTGAAACCTTGGTTGCTGTAGAGGATTTATACAGACCGTATAAGCAGAAAAGGCGAACGAGAGCTACCATTGCCAAAGAGGCGGGACTTGAGGGTCTGGCTGTAATTATTTCTTTGCAGATGACGGAAAAATCTATTAAAAAAGAGGCTGAGAGCTATATAAATGAAGAAAAAAATGTACCGGACGTTGATACGGCTATAAAAGGAGCACTTGATATTATAGCGGAGGAAATCTCCGATAACGCGGAGTACAGAACACAAATAAGAAAGCTTACCGTAGAGGAGGGCATAATAGTTTCCGAAGCGAAGGATATAGAAGCTGAAACTGTTTATGAGATGTATTATGATTTTAAAGAACCTGTTAAGAAATTAACGGGTTACAGAACTCTTGCTATAAACAGAGGAGAAAGAGAAAAAGCTCTTGCCGTCAAGATAGAAGCCCCGGAAGAAAAAATACTTGATTATCTTAACAGGAAAATAATAACAAGGGATAATCCGAATACTGCGGAGCTTTTAAAGGCTGCCGCCGCAGACTCTTATAACAGGCTTATAGCTCCTTCTATAGCGAATGAAATAAGGGCGGAACTTACCGAAACGGCTGAGGACGGAGCAATTAGAGTTTTCGGCAAAAATCTTACGCAGCTTCTTATGCAGCCTCCTATTACCGGAAAAAGAGTTTTGGGTTGGGATCCTGCCTTCAGAACAGGTTGTAAGTTGGCTGTAGTGGACGAAACAGGTAAAGTATTGTATACTACCGTTGTATATCCTACCGAACCGCAGAATAAGGTAGCGGAAACAAAGGAAAAGGTTACCGCCGTTATTAAAAAATACGGAGTATCCCTTATTTCCATAGGAAACGGTACCGCTTCAAGGGAGTCTGAAAAAATAGTTGCCGATATGATAAAGGAGTCTCATCTTCCCGTGTCTTATGTAATAGTTAATGAGGCGGGAGCATCGGTTTATTCCGCAAGCAAGCTCGCAACGGAAGAATTTCCGGAATTTGATGTAGGACAGAGGAGTGCCGCTTCAATAGCAAGAAGGCTTCAGGATCCTCTTGCAGAGCTTGTTAAAATTGAGCCTAAGGCAATAGGAGTCGGGCAGTACCAACATGATATGAACAGGAAAAAACTTGAAGAAGCCCTTGGAGGAGTTGTAGAGGACTGTGTGAATAAAGTCGGAGTGGATTTGAATACAGCTTCGGTTCCGCTTCTTTCCTACATATCGGGTATAAGTTCAGCCGTGGCAAAAAATATTGTTTCTTACAGAGAGGAAAACGGCAAGTTTAAAAACAGAAAAGAGCTTTTAAAGGTGGCTAAATTGGGTCCTAAGGCTTTCGAGCAATGTGCGGGTTTCATGAGAATATCGGATGGGGACAATCCGCTTGATTCCACAAGTGTTCATCCGGAGTCATATAATACGGCTGAAGCCTTAATAAAGAAATCGGGACATGCCATAGAAGATGTGAGAGGCGGTATAAAGGGCATTTCAGAAGCTTTAAAAGGGAATAAGGACATTTTGAATGATATTGAGGTCGGAGAGCTTACACTTAAGGATATAATAGGAGAGCTTGAAAAGCCGGGAAGAGACCCGAGAGAAACGATGCCTGCGCCTGTTTTAAGGACGGACGTGCTTGATATTAAAGATTTAAAAGCGGGAATGGTTATGAAGGGAACGGTCAGAAACGTTATAGACTTCGGCGCCTTTGTGGATATCGGGGTTCACCAGGACGGGCTTGTGCATATCTCGGAGCTTTCGGACAAAAAGTTTGTAAAACATCCGCTTGAGGTTGTGAGCGTCGGCGATGTGGTTGATGTCAGAGTATTAAATGTAGATATACAGAAAAAGCGTATTTCATTAAGTATTAAACAGGCGAAAGGTTCATAATATGACGGTTTATGAAAGCTTTTCCGAGGAGGATACCTTTAATTTGGGAAGGGACTTCGGTGAAAAGGCGGGAAAAGGAATGATATTTTGCCTTGAAGGCGATTTGGGAACCGGAAAAACCGCTTTTGCGAAAGGTTTTGCGGCAGGATTGGACATAGATGAAAATATAGACAGTCCGACCTTTACGGTTGTACATGAATATACAGAGGGAAAGTTTCCTCTGTATCATTTTGATGTTTACAGGATTGAGGATTCCATGGAAATGGACGAAATAGGCTATGAGGATTATTTTTTTGGAGACGGAGTATGCCTTATAGAGTGGGCGTCAAGAATAGAAGAAATAATTCCGGACAACGCGGTCAGGATTACGATAGTAAAAGAGTCGGGAAAAGGCTTTGATTACAGAAGGATAACGGTGGAATAATGAAAATTATAGGGATTGACAGCTCCGGACTTGTAGCCTCGGCGGCGCTTTTTTGTGACGGGATTCTTACAGCGGAGTACACTGTAAATCATAAAAAAACTCATTCCGCCACACTTATGCCTATGATTTCGGAGATAATAAATATGACCGAAACTGAACTTTCGGAAATTGACGCCGTGGCGGTTGCAGCAGGACCGGGATCTTTTACAGGCTTAAGGATAGGCTCCGCTACGGCAAAAGGAATAGCTTATTCTTTAAATAAGCCGGTGATACCCGTATCCACTACAGCAGCCTTAGCCTATAATATTTATGGCTTTAGCGGAATTATCGCTCCTATAATGGACGCAAGAAGAAAGCAGGTTTACAACGGGCTTTACACCTTTGAAAAAGGTGAGTTTAAAGAAATAGCTTCAGAAAGAGCTCTTGCCGTAGAGGAACTTATAGATAGGCTCAACGAAAAATTTTTAAATAAAGAGGTTGTCTTTTTGGGCGACGGAGTGGAGCCTTATAGGGAAATCATAAGTATGGGCATGAAATCCGCTTTCTTTTACGCCCCTGCACATGTTTCAAAACAGAGAGCGGCAAGTGTAGCGGTTTTGGGAGAAATGTATTATAATAGAGGAAAATATGAGAGTGCGGCTTCACATGAGCCTTTGTATTTGAGGCTGTCGCAGGCTGAGAGGGAGAGAAAGGAAAAGGAACTGATTTTACCATGAAGGAAGCTTCAATTATAATTCCTATGGAAAAAACACATATTAAGGAAGTTTTGGAAATTGAACGCCTTACTTTTTCCGATCCGTGGAGCGAAAACGCTTTTATAAAATGCCTAAAAGACGTAAACTGTCATTATTTTACGGCATTATTTGAAAATAAGGTTATAGGCTATGCCGGATACTGGGGCGTGCTTGACGAGGCGCAGATATACAATGTTGCGGTAGCGGAGAGCTACAGAAATAAAGGAATCGGAAAAATGCTTTTAAATAAGCTGATAGCTTTTGCGCTGAAGGAAGATGGCAGAAAGAGATTTTTACTTGAAGTAAGAGCGGGAAACATTTCGGCAATCAGACTTTATGAAGGTTTGGGATTTAAAAAGGACGGAATAAGACCGAAGTTTTATTCAAATCCTGAGGAAGATGCTGTTTTGATGTCGCTTACGTTTGACTAAAGGAGAATTGATGCTTGATGTATGCTTATTAGGCACAGGAGGAATGATGCCGCTTCCTGGGCGGTTTTTAACGGCACTGCTTGTAAGGTATAACGGAAACAGCGTGCTTATAGACTGCGGCGAAGGTACACAGGTCGCAATAAAGAAAAAGGGCTGGAGCGTAAATCCTATAGGAATCATCTGTATAACCCATTTTCACGGAGACCATATAGCGGGACTTCCGGGACTTCTTCTTTCAATAGGAAATTCGGACAGAAAAGAGCCGGTAGTGATTATAGGACCTAAAGGGCTTGAGAGAGTTGTGCGTTCGCTTCTTATTATAGCGCCGGAGCTTCCGTTTGATTTAAGGTTTGTAGAGATAGAGGGAGAAGGTGCGGAATTTAACTATGACGGCATGAAGATAACGGCATTTAGAGTTAAACATAACGTGATCTGTTACGGTTATAATATAAGCATTGACAGAGCAGGCAGATTTATGCCGGAAAAAGCGGAGGAGCTTAACATTCCGCTAAAATATTGGAATAAGCTTCAAAAGGGAGAGAGCATAACTGACGGTGAAAACATTTATTTGCCGGAGATGGTTATGGGAGCGAACAGGAGAGGACTCAAGGTTACATATTGTACGGATTCAAGACCTGCTCCTGTAATTGCAGAGATGGCAAAAGACGCCGATTTGTTTATTTGTGAAGGGATGTACGGGGATCGTGAGTCGGATAAAAAGGCAAGAGAGAAGAAACACATGACTTTTGCAGAGGCGTGTGAGCTTGCGGCCTCGGCAAAACCGAGACGGATGTGGTTGACGCATTACAGTCCGGCAATGGCAAAGCCTGAATATTATATTAAAGAGGCTAAAAAGATTTTTGATAGGGTAGAACTCGGAAAAGACGGAATGAGCACGGATTTACTTTTTGATGAAGACTGACAGGAGGAACCTATGAAGAAAAAAACTCAGAATCCCGTTGTTTTAACCGGTATTATGATTGCTGTCGCGGCGCTTATTATCGCGGGCTTTTTTATAGTAAGAGACAGAGCGGCAAAAAAACAGGAGAATAAGAAATCGAAAAACGAAGTTCAGAAACTCATTGAGATGAATCTTGATGAAAATTATCCGGGGAACGCCAGAGAAGTTTTGAAAATTCATAACAGACTTATGAAATGCTATTACAATGAGGAACTTACCGAAACGGAGATAAGGAAGCTCTCGGCGCAGAATTATAAGCTTTTTGACAAAGAGCTGATGGAAAAAAATCCGTATGAAGATTATCTTAAGAGGCTGATTAAAGATATAGCAAACTATAAGACTCTAAAAATTACCGTGATAAATACAAGTATTCAGGATTTTTCCGAGGCAGAAAGAGAAGTTAAGGGAGGATATAATTTCTGCAATCTTCTCACTTCGTACTTCCTTAAGGAAGAAAGCGCCAGAAAAACGGTGAATCATAAGTTTTATCTAAGAGAAGACGATGATGGAAAATGGAAGATTTTGTTCTGGGAAAAAACGGAAAAGACGTTTGGCTCCCGTGAGTAACAAGTTGTGTGAACAATCCCGAACGCTTACGTAGCGATGTCGGAATGGTGAAATGTTCCGGAGTGTCGAAGCGTGAAAAAATAATTTAAGTACCCTGTTTGTCAAGGGGTATATTACTGAAAGAGCATAAGAAGATGAATATTTTAGCTATAGAATCCTCCTGCGATGAAACTGCCGCCGCAGTAGTGCTTGACGGCAGAAAGGTTTTGTCCAACGTAATAGCTTCGCAAATTGATATACATAAGCTTTATGGAGGTGTTGTTCCCGAAATAGCTTCCAGAAAACATATAGAAAAAATCATCCAAGTAGTCGACGAGGCTTTGAAAGACGCGAATTTGACTATGGAGGAAGTGGACGCAGTGGGCGTAACCTACGGTCCCGGACTTGTAGGAGCTTTGCTTGTGGGACTTTCTGCAGCAAAGGCAATCGCTTTTACAAATAATAAGCCTCTAATCGGGGTACATCATATAGAGGGGCATATCTGCGCAAACTATTTAGAGCATCCGGAGCTTGAGCCTCCGTTTCTTTGCCTTGTAGTATCGGGAGGACATACCAATCTTGTTATAGTAAAGGACTACGGGAAATATGAGGTTTTAGGAAAAACAAGAGATGATGCGGCGGGAGAAGCTTTTGATAAGGTCGCAAGAGCCATAGGGCTCGGCTATCCGGGAGGTCCCAAAATTCAAAAAACGGCGGAAAACGGCACGGCTTCAATTCCTTTTCCAAGAGCTAAAATCTCTGATAATCCGTTTGATTTCAGCTTCAGCGGATTGAAATCGGCTGTATTAAACTATCTTAATTCCTGTGAAATGAAGGGGGAAGAGATAATCCCCGCAGACGTCGCGGCTTCATTTCAGGCTGCAGTGGTGGATGTCCTTGTAAGCCATACCATAGAGGGAGCAAAAAAATTGGCATTTAATAAAATAGCCATGGCGGGAGGGGTTGCGGCAAATTCAGCCTTGAGAAAAGCTATGGAAGAAGAATGCGAAAAACGAGGCTTTAAGTTTTACCGCCCCGCAACGATATTATGTACCGATAATGCGGCAATGATAGGCTCGGCGGCATATTATGATTATAAGAACGGGTATGTTTCAGATTTAACCTTAAATGCCGTTCCCAATTTGAAAATAGGGGATAGAAACCGGAGTTGAAATGAATATTGGAGTAATACTTGCGGCAGGTAAAGGAACCAGAATGGGAAAAGAGCTTCCGAAGCAGTATCTTCTTCTAAATGGAAAGCCGATTTTAAGCTACAGCCTTGATTTGTTTGAAGAAAGTCAAGCTATAGATAAATATTTGATTGTAGCAGGAAAGGGAGAGGCTTCGTACATAAAGGAAAATATTTTATACGGTGAAAAATACGGTAAGCTTATTGCGATAATTGAGGGAGGAAAGGAAAGACACGATTCCGTGTACGCAGCTTTGAAAATCATCCTTGAGAAGAAGGGGAATACAGATGATGCGGTATTTGTATTTATACATGATGCGGCAAGACCTTATGCGGATGAAGAACTTTTAAACAGGCTTGATATCGCTGTCAGGGAGTCCGGCGCGGCAGTTGCCGGAGTTCCGGTTAAGGATACCGTGAAGGTTGTAAAAAACGGCGTAATTGAAACTACGCCGGAAAGAGCGAATTTGTTTGCGGCACAGACACCTCAATGTTTTTTATTTAAAGAAATCTATAATGCATATAACAAAATGTATGCTTCTGAAACGGAAATTAAAATTACAGATGACTCACAGGTTATGGAGTTGTTCGGAAGTCTTAAATGCAGACTTATAGAAGGAAACTATAAAAATATAAAAATAACCACGGAAGAGGATTTGAAGGATTGACTCATGTAAAAACATAGGATTGTAAGTCGCAGGCGGCTTTCTGCAAAAACCTTGCAAAAATTTAGAAACGAAGCTTTGATACTGTAAAATAAACATAGGCATTGAAGATATTCAATCCCCAATGCCTATGTTCCTTGATAACAGAATAGTGTTGCCATAAGGTATCTACCATTTACCAAGCCGAATATTAGTTCGTATGCCAAGACACATTCTGCTTCAACACAACATTCATATGCCAATTCCTATATTAAGGGAGTTGATAAAATATGTCAAGTGTTGTAGTTAAAAATTTTTACATAAGAGTGAAGAGCGAGTAGAAACAACTGAAATTACATCAGGGTTAAGCAGCCGGATGAGCCATGACGTAAATGGATAAGACCCCCAACAAGTTAAGGTCTGCTAAGCTGGAAATATGCAGAGGGTAAAATTCTCAGATGATAAAATTCCCGGATGTTTGCTTAAACACTTATGGCAATTTATGTTATGTCCTTTATTAAAAAATAAAGGAGATGGAAAGTTATGGCTTTTCTTAAGGTTGATTTAGAGATGCTCATGGATAATATGTTAAGTAAGGAAGCTGTGTTGCTGTATTCCTATTTGGTAAGTCTTAAAGGGATGTCAGAACGGAATAATATTATAGATGAAAACGGAAAGACTGTTGTATTCTGCAAGAACGACAAGGCTATGGAAATATTAAATGTGAGCAAACCAACCGTAATAAAGATTTTTAAAGAATTGGAAGAACTTAATTATATAAAGAGAGTCAGAAGGGGGCTGTGTAAAGCCTCTTATATTTATGTGAACGATAAGCCCGAAGTTCGCCACCATACTTGTGTGAGCACGGATAATCAAGTAGGGGGACACTTTGTACATACTCAATTAAATTCATGTGAGATAGAACCTGATAATGTTGATACTTTTATGGAAAAAGAAGGGATAAAGGAAGAAGTAGGAGAGCTTTGTACTGTGCAGATAGAAGATGGTAAGAACATAACCGAATTAAAAGTAGGGATTTTGCCGGAGGCTGAATCTGTAATTAAGGAAAATGAGAGCAAAACTGAAAGTATGCTGAAAGTTTGTAGGGCAAAATCCGCAATGGATGAAATAATAAAACAGAAGAATCTTGATTTACCGCAAACGGTTATAAATATGATTATATCAAAAATACAGCTAAGTAATTACAAAATTTATAATATGTACAGATATATTTTAAAATGTATAGAGAATTATTTTGAGAGTTCTGCTAATGTTGTAAGTTACAGGCAAAAGATTAATAAATTTTATAACAGCGACAAGAAAAGTAAATTTTGTGATTTTCCTCAACGGGAGTATTCGGTGGAAGAAATAAGCGCTATTGAAAAAAGGCTGCTAACGTGGTCTTGTATGGCAATCTGACACAAGTGCTTTACTTCAGAAGATAAAAGTGTTTTACTTTAAGAAGTAAAAGATTTTTACCTAAATAGATATAAATAAAATAAAAAATACAATAATATTTTTTATCATCAGTCTTATTAGAGATTGATGATTTTTTGTGCTCAAAAAGTGAAATAAGGATGGGGAGGGACTTATTTTATGCTGGATATTATTTTTAAGTCAAAGGAACATGAAGAATTTTTCAGGGAAAGCCTTAGAAAATGTAAAATACAAGATGAGTATCACAGGGCACTTTTTACGTGTTAGGGATTTCCGAAGAAACGAGAAAACACATTAACAAAATTTTTGATTTTAAGAATGATGTCATAAAACCGGACGGTTTAAATGAGGATTGGCAAACAAGCGGAACAATAAAAATCTGCATATTAGCGTTAAATCTTTGGAACGGATACGTTGATGAAGAAGGAATATGTACTACTCCGGAATATTTATTTGCTTGTGACTATGCGAAATACTTTATTGAGGGAGTCAAGTTAAGATATCCTCATTGTTTCAGAGAAATATTTGGCTGATAATGCTAAAAATCAGAGCATAGTAAAGCAAGCTGTACGAAGTAAGGAATAATGTCATAGTATAGCAGCTATATGAAGTTAAAAATAACTACAAAGTATAGCATGCTGTATGAAGTAAAATAACAAAGTATAGCGGCTGTATAAAGTTAAACAGGATATTACAAAAGTTTGTATTTTAAAATAAGGCAAAAAATTATAAGGGGATATTTTAATGACAGAGAATACATTAAAAAAAATATATAACATAACGCAAGCATGTGTTACGGCAATTAAACATAGTTTGATACTTATAATTCTGATAATTACAACAATATTAGGAATACTACTATTTCCTTTACCAGAAGGCGTGATGAATGGATTGCAGTCAATATTGGATTTTATTGTCAGAGCGGGGATTATTGCAAGTTTTCTTTTGCTCACGGTTTTATCTATATCATTTTTAACACTTTTGATATGTTATGTTATTGTTTCGCGTAATAGAACAGATGAATAAAATCAGAGAGTATGGTGACTTGTGCATATAATTTATTTTCTTTTTCAATATCCTATCCCTTTAAAACAGTGATAAGGACAAAATCTGATTGTAATGGAGAGAGTTTGCGATTAGATTTTGCAAGCTACCTATTTATGGAGAAAACGCAGGCACTTTCTCATAAATAGGGCTTGCAAGGTTGCACCTTGACAGCAGAAGTGGGAAGTTTCCCACACCCTCTAAAAGAAAGGAAAAATTAAAGATGGCAAAGATAATAGCGGTAGCAAATCAAAAAGGAGGAGTCGGAAAAACGACGACATCATTGAATTTAGCGGCAGGGCTTGCTAAAGAGGGAAATAAAAAGGTTTTACTTATTGATTTTGACCCACAGGCATCCCTTACAGTTGCTGTTGGATGGGACGATCCTGATGAAATAGAAACTACAATAGCCACGCTTATGTATGAGAGCATCAATGAAAAAAATATAGATACAGAAAAGGCAATAGCTCATAAAGAAGAATTTGATATTATTCCAAGCAACATACTCCTGTCATCTGTAGAAATAATGCTTGTCACTGCGGTTTCAAGAGAGTATAGGCTAAAGGAGATAATCGAAGAAATTAAGGATAAATATGATTTTATAATATTAGACTGTTCACCGAGTCTGGGAATGCTCACTGTGAACGCACTCGCTGCATGTGACAGCGTAATTATTCCGGTTACGGCGGAATATCTTTCCGCAAAAGGTTTGGAACTTCTGCTCGCCTCCATTGTTAAGGTCAAAAACAGAATCAACAAGGAACTTATCATAGACGGTATTTTAATTACTATGTATTCCGAAAATACAAACGTGTCCAAATATGTGGAACAACTGCTGTGTGCTACTTATTTAGGTAAGATAAGAATATATAAAACCAAGATACCGAGAACGGTTAAGGTGGGCGAAAGTATTATGAAAAATAACCCGATTGTATATGAAAATAATAAAGCCGGAACAGCCTACGTGGAGTTTGCGAGAGAGGTGAATGGAAAATGATTGATTTTGGAAAGAAACTAAGCAGTCCCACAACATTGGGGCTTGACAACATCTTTGGTTCCACCTCAAATGAAAGAAATAATACAGAAATAAAAAGTGAAGACAGTAACGGGATAACCGAGATAAGTATCTATGAAATGATACCATACAGCGGGAATCCATTTAAGCTGTATGAGGGGGAAAGACTGGAAGAAATGAAGAAGAGTATTTCAAGGTATGGGATATTGCAGCCGATACTTGTAAGAGAGACTAATGGAAATCCTAAATATGAAATATTGGCAGGTCATAACAGATATAACGTAGCGAAGATATTATCGGAAAAAGATGATAAATTCTTAAAAGTACCGGTGAGAATACTTAAAGGCATTGATGACGCTACGGCGGAACTTATAGTGTCGGAAAGCAATATGATGCAGCGTTCGCTTAATGATTTGCTGCCGAGCGAGAAAGCGTTTGTAATAGCTACATATTACAATGCAGAGAAGAGACAGGGAAGAAGAACAGATTTGATAAATAAGGTCAGTGAGATACTGGGAAAAGAAAATACGGGAGAAGTTCCCACCGGCAAAGAAAAAGCGGCGATAGAATTTAACCTTTCTCCTATGTCAATCGCGAAGTACAGTAAAATAAATACTTTGGATGAAAACCTTAAAGAGAATTTGAATGATGGGCTGTTCGATTTAGACACGGCTTATAATCTCTCATTCAGGACAGTGGATGAACAGGTGATAATATTTAAATATCGTGAGAAGAAAAAACATAAAATTAACAGAAAAAACAGCCTGGAAATAAAAAGACTTGATAAGGTGACAGAGGAAAATTTGGATAAGATATTTACAAAAAGTAAAGCAGAGTCGGAAAACAGTATTGATAAGACTGTTAAAAAATATTTTCCTGACAAAAATAAGGAAGAGATAATTTCAATCTTAACCCGGCTTCTTGAAGAATATTCCAACAAAGATACAGCTTGAGATTTCATAATATAGCAAGCTGTATGAAGTAAAAAGAATGACAAAGTATAGCGGCTGTATAAAGTGAAGAGAGCTACATAATATAGCGGCTGTACGATGTAAAAAAAACAACAAAGTAAAGCGGGCTGTACGAAGTAAAAATGACTTGATAAAGCATGCTTTACTTTGTTAAGAGTTTAAGAATAAATGGTACTATAACTTTTTCAGATAGAATCAATCATATTGCAAAGGTTGCTGAAACAGTCTTTTTGTTTTGTTAAGAGAGGAAATATGGAAGCAAGGAACAATGTCATATATTTACGGGTTACGGAGAATGAGAGAATGAAAATAGAGGAACTGGCTAAAATGAAGAAAACAAGCCTCTCCTCTTTATGCAGGAACATTGTTTTAGAAAATATAAAGTTTGAAACGGAAACTGAAGCCGCTTGTTTTGGAGATAAGGCAGACATACATATTATTTTGGATAAGGATACATTAAAAAATATAGATTATTATGCAAGAAAAAGCTTTATGTCAAGAAGCGCCTACATAGCAAGGGCTGCTATTTACAATACAACAGTCATTGACGGACTGAAGGAGTTTACAAAGGAAATAAACAGGCTTGGAAGTAATATAAACCAGATAGTAATGCTTTCAAATCAAGGCGTAATGAAAACAATAGATTTCAGGGAATTTAACAAATTGATAGCTGAAGTTATAAACTACCTTATAGAGATAAAAGGAGGAAGTGGCAGTGCCGGTAATAGAAAGGGTGGTGGGAAAGAAAGAGAAAAAAGGTAAGCGGACATCTTATAAAACTGCAGCGCATATGAAAAATATAATAAAATATATTTTAGGAGAGAATAAAACTGACGCAAATCTTATAGGAAGTGTAAATCTTATAGATAAAAATAATGCTTTCAATGAGTTTGTACTTACAAAAATGACATTTAATAAAATGCCGAAGTCAAAGCAGGACACAAGCAAAAGAATGGTGGTACATTTTGTACAAAGCTTTGACCCGAAAGATAAAAATATAACTCCGGAACTTGCGAAGAAAATAGCAGATGAATTCGCAAGCTCCATTTATTTTAAGGAATTTCAGATGGTTTACGCCGTCCACACGGATAAAGACCATATACATACACATTTTGTAATTAATACCACAAATATAGCAGATGGAAAGGCATGGCAGCAAACAGCCGAAGAACTGGAAGCAATGAAACAGTTATCCGATAAGATTGCGTTAAGCCATGGTGTGAATATAATAAATGACAGAAGCAAGGATAAGGGGAAGCATAAAGAAAACGCTGAATATCAGGCAGAAAAAAGAGGAGTAAGCTGGAAAAAAGAAATATTCCATTTGTGCAAGGAAGCAAAAGAAAGCTCATCATCAATGGAAGAATATATATCGAAACTCAACGAAAAAGGAGTTACCGTAAAACTTTCCGAAACAAGAAAGGATATAACATACATCCTGAACGGTAAGAAAATAAACAGTGATAAATTAGGATTCCATAAAAGAGGCTTTACACCATTTACAAAGGAGGCTCTCGCAAAGTATTTCGCAAAAAAGATGTCGGCAAGAAAAATTAGTGAGGATAGAGAAAAAACGAAGAGTGATACTGAAAATAGAGAAAATAATGAAAATAACGAGAATATATCATATCTGTATGCATTAGGCGACATTGAAAGACTTTTGACCGGAGGAGATGTTAAGAACGGTAATTCTATAACAGAACATTCAGACAGCGATATGGCAAGGAGGTTTAATAAGGAAGAATCGAAGAAGTCAAGAGGGATGGAAATATAGGGGGTAAAGGATGTTTAGTGAAAGGGAGATAAATGCCGCCAATTCAGTAGGAATAAAAGAGCTTGTATCCAGTCTTGGATATAAGCCTAAAAAAATTGGTAATAATGAATATAAAATTGAAGGATATGGAGGACTATTTTTTAATACTGAACAGAATAAATGGTATTGTTTTAAAGACTCCGAGGGAGGTGGCGTAGTGCAGTTTCTCATTAGAGTGGAAAATAAGAGCTGGAAGGACAGCGTAAAGTATCTACTTGATGGTTTTATAAATGCTTCAGGATATGACTATAAAGATATAAGTTATAGGGAAACTGAAAAAAGGTCGGTTAAATACAATAAAGAGAGTGAGCATGAAGATAAAAAAACGAAAATAACGCTTCCTCCCAAAGCAGACAGATACAAACGACTATATGCTTATCTTATAAAGACAAGAAAAATAGGAAAGCAGGTAGTCGATTTTTTTGTGAAAAGAGGAGACATTTATGAAAATGACAAGGGCGGAATGGTTTTTACGGGAAAGGATAAGGGCGGAGAAATAAGATATGCGATGATAAGAGGAACGTCCGAGAACAAACCTTTTAAGGCGGAGGTTAAAAATAGTGATAAATCGTATAGCTTTAATGTGGCGAACGTAAGAAGTGACAAACTTGTTGTGTTTGAGTCGGCAATAGACCTTATGAGTTATGTAACAATAAAGACCGAGCTTGATAACAAGTATCTTTTAAATACTGAAAACCTTATATCTTTGGGTGGGATTGGAGATAAGGCATTGAAACGGATGCTTACGGATAACCAAAATAAAAAGCATAGAGTTCGCGCTTGATAATGACGAAGCGGGGGAAACAGCAAGAAACAGATTTGTAAGAGAATATGAGAATGGATTTACGTTAAGCAGGTTAATATTTAAAGGCAAAGACATAAACGAGCATTTAAAACGACTTGTGGAAGAAAATTTTATAGTAGGAGCGTTGCAGGAGGAAACGCTTAATGAAGCCTATGACATTACAGGAGAGGAATATGAAACTTAAGCTACTAAAAGGAAAAGCGGGAAAAGTACGGATATACAGCGCAGCGATAGTGTTTTTGCTGTTAAGTTTTATCATACATCTGTCATTTCCTCTCATGTCGGGTCTTATGAAACATAAGCTTCCAAACCTAAAAGCACTTACATTTCATTTTATGGAAATCAAGCATTTGAAACTATGGTTTTACAGTGAAATTTTTGCAGTTATTATAAGCGCTTATGTGTGGATTATAAGTGACAAACAATATGTAAGCGATGAAATACAGGTGACGGATAAGATACGTATACCGGCTCCGGCAGGACAGGGACAATATGGAAGTGCAAGATTTGCCACCAGCAAAGAAATAGATAAGTTTTTTAATCACATGGATTTTGCTTTATCGGCATATAAAAATGAGTTGTCACATATATATAAATGTAATGATGATGAAAATATAGAGCTTGCGAAAATAACAGTCGAGGAACTGGCTGAATATGAAGCACGGGAAACACTGGGAGATATAATTAACTATGAGGAAGATATCGGTAAAAATGAAAATAATATAGAAGAAATTGTAAAGTACGCGGGAGACAGGAAAGATATCCGTTTCATTCTTAAATCAAAGCTCTCGCTTGATGATTTGAAGAGAAGTGACATAAAGGATATAGAGTTTGACGAGTATTACGCGAAACTTAATCCTGACGAATTTAATGAAGTGGTAATAGCTATAAATAAGGTCAGGAATATATTAAAGAAAAATCTTATATACGAGCACATGGTAAAAAAGAGATATGAGAGTATAGAGCAGCTTAAAGAAATAAGGTACGCGATAGAAGACGGAATATCGGGAGGCTTTATACAACTGTTTGCGGATAACACTTACAGTGCTGATAAATTAAAACAGATAAGGCTTGCGTATAAGAGTGAAAAAATATCCAATAAAAGACTTATAGAAAAATATATGTTAAATCCGAGATTAACAAGAAACCAGATGGAAGAAATCAGAAAAGCTCTTATTCAGGATATGGAGAATATAGAAGGACTTGCGCATGATGAGATTCCGGAAGAGCTTATGAGGAAACTAAGAGAAATTGGGAACAAAAGCTCGGAAAAAACAAACCGGTACGGTAACAGTCCTAAATTATTAAACAACGAACCTAAAGCTATTTACAATATACAAAAAGAAAACGGGAAGGAGGAATTTCGGTTATTTGACAGAGGCGGTTTAGTTTTAGGGAAGGAAAATTTATCTGACGGAAAGGAGAGGATATATTCAGTAAATGGTGACTTACATTCGCTCGCACTAGGTGGAACAGGGGACGGAAAAACGAGAAGAATAGTATTGCAAAGCATAGTAACGTTGGGGCTTGCGGGTGAAAATATGATAGTTACAGACATAAAGCGCGAGGTTAGCGAGTTTACAGCTACGTTTTTAAAAAATATCAGTTATAGAGTCGTTTTCTTAGACTTTAATAACCCGCTTAAGAGCACAAGAATTAACTTTCTAGCGCCTGTGATAGACGCCGTTAATAAGGATGATATTGACAGCGCCGTTGAGCTTATATGGGATATAACCACGCAGCTTGTAGGAGAAACAAAAGGTGAGCCCATATGGCAAAACGGAGAGGCTTCCATAATAGCGGGAGCGATAATGGCGGTAGTATATGACAACAGGGACAGACCCGAATGCCAAAATTTTGCTAATGTATATCATTTTCTGTCTGAAATGTGTAAACCGATACAGATTGGGAAAGACCTAATACTTCCGATAAATGAGTACACAAAAAATCTTGATGACACGCATCCGGCTAAAGGATTGTTCGCCATAGGTGAGATAGCTCCGAGCAGGACGAGAGGGAGCTTTTATACTTCAGCTCTTACCACGTTAAGATTGTTTACATCGATGAGGTTATCGGATATGACAAGTCAGGCGGAATTTAAGCTCGACAGCCTCGCATTAAAAAAGACGGTTGTATTTATAATACTTCCCGAAGACCGCGACACATATAACCAGATAGCGGCTTTATATGTAGGACTGCAATACCAGGCGTTATCCAAAATGGCTGACAGAACGGGAGGAAGACTTAAGATAAGATGTAATTATTTTCTTGAAGAACTTGGTAACTACCCTAAAATTCCCAATTTTCTCCAGATGATTACGGTATCAAGAGGAAAAGGAATAAGATTTAACCTGTTTCTGCAAGACCTTTCGCAGCTTGTAAAAATTTATGGAAAAGAAGGAGCTGACACAATATATGGAAACTGCCAGATATGGATATATTTAGGAACCGAGAACAAGGAAACATTGGAGCTTATTTCAGCGAAGCTTTCACAATATACAGTGTATTCCTATTCCGTGTCCGGCTCAACTGAAATTCATAAAAATACGAGTTCTTCGTTCAGCAGACAGCTTAGCGGAAGAAATCTTCTGTACGTTAATGAACTCGCGCTCTTTAGCAGTCCTTACTCGCTTGTGTTAAGCAAAATAAATCCTGCCATTATGAAATCGGATGACTTCTCAAAGTGGCAGTATGTAAAGCTGCTTAACATGGGCTCGAAGGAAAAGGATATAAAAGTAAGATACTACAGGCAGAAAATGAGAAAGGAACACATGGTAAAGAGGCAGGAATATTGGAATATAAAGGATGAAACCATAAGTAATATGGTATTGGAAGGAGAATGAGGATATGTCCCGAAAAAGGATACCGATTAAGAACATAATGCTAAAAATGACAGCAATGTTCGCGGTAATGTGGTTAACGGGTCAACTTTTCATGGTGAACTGTTACGCGAACCTCGCGAATAATAAGGTGGTAACCGGAACAAAAAAGTTATTGAACGATGCTATCCCGGTATTACAAGCTATAGGCGGAGTTATATGCGCCGTGATCGCGATATATTTTTTTATCAGGAAGGCAAACGCCGATGAACAGGACCAGAAAATGTGGAAGAACAGGATAGCAATAACAATTATATCCGCAATCGGAATAGTGGTAATAGGCGGTGTAATAACAACGATAGTATCTTATTATGAATAAAACAAATCAAAGAAAGGGAATAAAAATTATGAATAAGTATGTTAATAAAGTGGTATCAGGAATAGCAGTTAAGAGAAATTTGCTTATAGAAAAGGTGGCAGATAAACTTAGAAATAACAGCGGCAACTGGTTGGAGGAGTCCATGAAGTATATTGCAGGGGTTGTTATAGGTCTTATAGTAATCGCAGCGTTGGTACTTTTATTTAAAGACACGGTGCTTCCGGCGTTAAAAACGAAAGTTTCGGATGCGTTTAATATAAAATAACCTCCTATGAAAGAAAAATAAATGGATAAAATAATAGAAGATTTTTTCGGCGGGATGGTGAGAAAAACTCTTGAGAATATGACGGAGTTCGGAGAGAATACCTTCAGCTATTACCTGAATCTTGATGGGGCAATAAGCGAAATCTCTCCGTCTTTTTCATTTGATACGCTGTATATATATGTGTCCGCCATTTCACTTGGAATTGCCATAATGCTGTTCTTAAAAAAGGGATTTGAGATATACGTACTTTGGAACGATGGCGACAGTGACCTCGACCCTATGGTGTTTTTGGCATCATTTATTAAAATGACAATAGTAATTGTATGGTTTAACTCTTTATACGGTTATGTTGTCCAGATTGCAAATAAGCTTTTTAACAAACTTTTAGAAGCACTTACAGGCAGCATAAGCGGGAAAAATTTCCTTCTCGGCTTAATAAATCTTGTGGATTTAAATAACGGTATTTTGTTTGTCATATTTATAATAGTACTGTTAGTAAATTCAGTCAGACTTGTTATACAGTTTTTTGGAAGGGGAATTGAAATATTTATACTGAGGATTGGTCTCCCGCTTGCGGCTCTTGATATGTTAAACGCTGACGCGATGGCATGGAGAGCTTATATAAAAAAGCTCACACAGATAATACTTACGCTTATACTGCAAATTTTTCTTTATTTTTTATCCCTGTTGATACCGATAAGCGGAATAAAAAGTTTTATATTTGCCATAGCAATTCAGCTTACAGCGATAAAACTTCCGGGATTTCTTTCGGAGCTTCTTGTAGTCGGAGCAGGTAACGGAGGGCTTATAAGTAAGGCAAGTACCGGAGCTCACCTTGTGAACTCAATCAAGAGTATATTCGCAAAGAGATAGGAGGGATTACAAAAATGAGTGTGGATGATTCCGGTGTAATCGGAGAGCTTACTGCAATCGCGATGGGTTTAATAAATACAGGAGCTGCGGTCAGGTTTATTCTGATGATTATACACATAACGCACACCGAGGAAGACAGAGCGGCTTACAAAAAGAAAATGAGAAATTTGATATTATTTGTAATAATCGCGAACAGTATCAGAGGTTTAGCAGTGACAATATTATCATATATAAGCTGAAAAGTGGAGGAATATGAAAGAAAATACAAACAAAGAGGAAACGGTTTATATCCCTTACGGAATTAAAAACCGAAGGGAGTTTTTTGAGGGGTTCGGAGTGAGTGAGTTTAAATACACACTGATGTCACTCCCTTTGGCTGCCGCTGTTGCATTTTTTGTAAGAGTGGTGTTAGGACAGGTACTTGCAAGCTCTCTTTCTATAATTTTAATACCTACAGGTACAGTAATGCTTGTAGTAAAAGATAAATGCAATCTTTCGGTAGCAGGATACCTGATGATAATGTTAAGATTTTCTCGGATAAGGAAGTATTATCCTTATAAGGGGGAGAAATGGGTGATTTAAGCATTAAGCTCACCGAGACGATGTTTTTTTTGTCATACATCATAATTTCGCTTAAAGCATCCATATATGATATTAAATACAGGCTAGTGAAGAATGATACCTACATCAGCCTGATTTTTTTAGCCGTTTTTAATGAAATGCGTTTGTTATGCATGATGAAGAATAAGGAAGTGGATTTATGCTTACGAGTTAAAGAGCATTTAATCAATATGGCGGTAATTATATCAGTGACACTTGCGATTCTTATGTTTGCTGCGTTTACTGACGCGATGGGCGGAGGAGATGTGAAATATATATTTTGCAATGCACTTATCTTAGTGCCGGAAAAAGGCATGGACGTTTTTCTCATCTGGTTTACGCTTATTTTCGTACTGATGTTTTTATATCAGATTATCATAAAATTTATTTTAAATAAGAAAGGAAATAAAAAAGGAATACCGATGGTTCCTTTTATCGCTGTATCAGGAAGTATGACAACAATCATATTAAATTTTATACCAAAGTTATAAATGGAGGAACAAATGAAAAAGACAAAAAATCATGCGTTACTTGGAATTGTCTCGATTATATTCGGGCTTGTGATAGCCTTTGTACTTACACCAATTTACGCGGGCATGCTTGAGAAGCAGGAAGATGTGGTAAGAGTAAAAGAGAGTATAGGAAAAGGAGAGCTCATCAATGCGGATAAACTCGAGACGGTATCGGTGGGAGTGTATAACTTAAGCCCGGAAGTAGTAAAGAATATGGACGATATAATGGGAAAATACGCAAAATCAGACTTTTATAAAGGAAGCTACATAACTTCAAAAGGGCTGTCAAACGCGCCACTTGAGGAAGATACATATTTGAATGACATTCCCGAAGATAAATACGCCATATCGATTACGGTGCAGTCATTCGCCGCAGGGCTTTCCTCAAAGCTTATAAAAGGTGATATTGTCACAATTATAACCAAAAAGGGAGAGGGCGAAGAAGAGGTAACGGAGATACCGAGGGAACTTACCTATGTCGAAGTCTTAAGCACCACTGAGGAGAACGGGAAGGATAAGGAAAGCAAGGAAAACCTACAGGCAAAAGAAGATGATGACAAGAGAAACGAGAAACTCGCGACAATAACGCTTCTTGTTAATGCCACACAGGCTGAGGAGCTTGCGTCTTTTGAAAATCAGAGAGGAATACATGTCGCGTTAAAATGCAGAAATAATACGGCGCTTAAAGAAAAGCTCCTTAATGAGCAGGATAAGATATTTGAGAAAATAAAAGAGGAAGAAACAGCGGGGATGGAAAATAAAGAGATAAAAGAAGGTGGAATCGACATGGAAGATTCTAAAGAAGATAAAAATATAGAATAACGGAGGTGTAAAAGATAATGTTAATAAGTGTTTGGGGAAGTATGGGTACCGGAAAATCACTTTTTTCGACAATTATGGGCAAGGTACTTTCAGATTCTGGCAAGCGTGTTCTCATTGTGTACGCCGACCTTCAAAGCAATGATACTCCCTGTTTTTATCCGGACGAGAAAGAAATGACATCGATGGGAAACTTATGGCAGACGGAGCCTGACGATGAAGAAATGCTTAAGTATATGATGACGACGGAAAATGATAATCTTGCATACCTTGCGTATTCTCCCGGAGAAAACATATATTCATATCCGGTGTTTACGAAATATAACATAGTGAACATATTCGCGAGACTATCGGTGTTTTTTGAGTATATAATAGTAGATTGCTCATCAGATTTAAACGGAGGAGTAATAACTCTCACCGCGCTTGAGATGTCGGATAAGGTCATAAGGCTTATGGGAGCGGCGGGAAAGGATTGTCTGTACTTTATGGCAAATATTCCGATTATATCGGACAGTAGATTTAATCTTGATGATCATATACGCGTACTGTCGGATATAAAACAGGGAGAGCCGGCAGATGTTTATGAGAAGAAGTATGAGAATATATCATACAGACTGTATCATGATGAGAGGATATATGCCGCTTATCTTGAAGGGAGACTGTTTAAGAATAACGACTCAGCGTATGAAGATACGGTAAAAAAGATAATATCTGAAAATATATGTGATGATATAAGCACCAAGGGAAAGAGAATAAAAAAAGCGGAAAAAAAGAATAAAACAAATGAAGTTAGGAAAAAGAGAAAGAGCATATTTACAGGAAAAGAGGATGAAGCAGATGGAAGATATGACGAATGATGAAAGTAATACAGTAGATAAAACTGAAAAAGATGGAAATATAACGAAATCCTTGGAAGAAAGTGTAATACCTGAAGCGAAGGAGAATGACGATTTTAAAAACATGGACTTTGAGGCTTTGTATAACTCGATACAAAGATATATAAGCAGCCATTTTGCGGCTCTTCTTGGCGGTAAGTCGGAGGACAGCGCGGTAAAAGAACAGTTAATAAACATAATAACAAGGTATATAAAGGACAGAAAAATAAAAGTTGAGGGATATAGCCTTGGCGGACTTGTTGAGAAGCTGTATCAGGAAATGGCGGAGTTATCAATTCTTACGCCATTACTTGACATGCGAAGGAGTGATATAGAGGAAATAAATATTAACAGGTGGGATGATATAAAAGTCCACTATGATAATGGGGATATAATAAGTTATCCGGAAACATTCAGAAGTCCGGAACATGCTCTTGATGTCATGAAAAGAATGCTAAAAAAGGAAAGCACATTGATACTTGATAAGTCAAGACCGATTGTGAGGGGACATCTGCACAGCCGCGTAAGATTGACAATACTTGGCGACGGCATAATAGATAAGGGAATAGGAGCGAGTGCGTCACTTCGTATAATCAATCCCAAACAGTTTAAAGGGGATGACTTTATAAAAAAGGGTACAGCGACGGAAGAAATGCTAAGGACTTTATCCATACTTACGAGATATGGCGTTTCTATATGTATTACAGGGGAAACGGGAAGCGGTAAGACCACCCTTCTTATGTATCTTGCGGGCAAGATTGACAATAACAAGCGTATTTACTGCATAGAGGAGGATGTAAGGGAGTTTGACCTTACAAAAAGAGATGAGAAAGGCAGGGTAATAAACAGCGTCGTGCATACGCATACAAGAAAAAGCGGGGATGATAAGCAGAGTATCGACCAGGACATGTTGCTTGAGACAGCCCTTACGATGAATCCTGACGTAATAGTTGTATCGGAGATGAAAGGAAAGGAAGCCAATGCCGCGCAGGAAGCCAGCAGAACGGGACATTCCGTGCTTACGACTACCCATGCGGGAAGCTGTCGTGCGACATATAAGAGAATGGTGAGTCTTTGCAAAAAGGGAGTGTCCATGGACGAGAAGGAGCTTTTGGAGCTTGTAAAGGAAGCGTTCCCTATAGTCGTTTTCATACAAAAAGACGATGATAACATAAGAAGAGTTAAAGAGATAACGGAGTGTTTTCTTGATGATGACGAGAAATATCAGATAAAGACCCTTTACAGGCATATAGTGGAAAGAAATGAGGAAACAGACGGTAAAATGATTATAAAAGGGCATTACGAAAAGACGGAAGGTATCAGTAAGCAGCTAAAAGAGAGGCTTATAAACAAAAATATACCGGACAGGCTTTTAAAAGACCTTATCTGATTATTCATTAAGGAGAGTAGCATGACAGTAATATTAAGATTAGCCACCTTTTTCCTTATAAGTTTCGGTTTATTTCGGATATTTAACATAGAAATATCCGGAATAAGAAAAGAAATAGCGGAATTATTCGCCGCGCAGGATTACACGCTTAAAAGGAAAATACTTATAGCGAAGGGAAAAAAGAAAGAGAACAGATTTATAAAACTTATAAATGACACGAAAAAGCTTCTCATACTCACAAATAAGTATGAAAAATTTGAAATAATATGTTTCAGCGCGGTAGCGGGGAGTATCGGAATGATACTATTCTCCCTTGCGATTGGAAACATATATCTTGCGGCACCGCTCTCAATATCGGTGCTTGTCGCCCCGTTCATATACGTAAGGTTTAGTACCGGGAGACTTGAGAGGAAGATAAGCGAGGAACTTGAGACAGCGCTGTCAATTATAACGAACAGTTATATAAGAAGCGAGAATATAATACTTGCGGTAGAAGAGAATATAAATTATATAAATGAGCCGGTAAAAGGTGTATTAAAAAGTTTTTTAATAGAGTGCAATTACATAAATCCCGACATAAAGAGCAATTTAGTGGCGCTCAGGGAAAGGCTCTCGGATCCGGTATTCACTGAATACTGTAACGCGCTTATACAGTGCCAGAATGATATCACGTTAAAGACAACCCTGTACGGGATAGTAAAGAAGCTGTCAAACATAAGAATTGTCACGGCGAGATTGGACGGGCTTATATATGCCCCGGTAAAGGAATATTTCATGATGATAACGATATACCTGATAAATCTTCCGGCTTTTTATCTGCTTAACAAAGAATGGTATAAGATAATTACGGACACGACGGCGGGACATATAATGGTGGCGATTTCAATCGGGATAATAGTGGTGTCAACGTTCGCGGTTATAAGACTCACAAGACCGATAACATACAGGAGGTAGAAAACAGTGTACGTGGTTTATTTTTTAGAGCTGATAACGGTTATCTTTGTAACAAGCGGAATATACAGGTTGTTACTTTTTATAACAGGCAGGGCGTCGGGAAAGGCTTATAAAACGGCAGCTAAAATAGCGGGGATTAAGGAAACGGAGAGCGGCTTAAGCCTGCTTGCAGGTGATTTGGCGTTAAAGCTGTCTAAGCATATTAAACTTGATGATTTAAGGTATAACAGGCTAAGGGATATGCTTAAATATAATGAAAAAAGCGTATCAAAGGACCCGAGGATATTCGTGGCTGAAAATATAATAAAGTCGCTAAGCATACTTTTGCCGGGACTGATTCTTATGCCGCTTCTTCCTATAGCGACTTTCGGTTTCGCGGTTATAGCCGCGTTCTCATATTATATTACGGAAAGCTCGCTTTATAAAAATTATCTGAATAAAAAGAGGGAGATAGAATATGAACTTCCGAGGTTCTGCTCGGTGATAGGTCAGGAAGTACAAGCGACACACGATGTCCTTGGAATACTCGGCAGATACATGCCGGGAGCGAACAGGGCGTTAAAGGAGGAGCTAAAGGTACTGATAGCGGACATGAACTCAAGTAACTATGAGTCGGCGCTTAAGAGATTTGAGGTAAGGCTTGGAATAGATAAGATAGCAGAAATAGTGAGGGGACTTATAGGAACGGTGAGAGGCGACGACACTGTGACGTATTTTGAGATGCTCTCAAGGGATTTAGACCAGTTGGAACTTCAGAGACTTAATGACATAGCCGCACAGCAACCTAAAAAGGTAAGCAAGTACCAGCTGCTTGTCTTAGCTGTGATGATAGCTAACTACGTAATCATAATGATATTGTACGTAATGGGATTGGAAAGACCCTTTTAAGGAAGGAGTATTGCCGAGTGAAAAAAAGAATTATAAAGATAATAAAGGATAACAGCGGTGGGACTTATATTGAAGTCACATTCGCCATATTGCTTCTTGTATTCCTGATGGCGATTTTTATCGGGGTATTTCCGGTTTTCGTGAAAATAAAAGCGTTAAATGATTACGCCTCGTTCAGCGCGAGAATGATTGCTCTTGAGGGAGGAATAACGGACAAAGTAAAGGAAGGAATGAGAAAATACAGGGAAACGGAGGGGATTGTCGCGGCAACGGAAGACTTCAGTGAGTGCGAGTTTTATAGGGGCAAGGATATACAGTTAAACTCACGGGTATCGGTAAAGGTAACGTATGAGTACAGCGTAAATATAATGAGCCTTCCATTTACGGTACCTCTTTCCGCTAAAGCGCTTTCAAGAAGTGAGGTGTACCATAAGTGATAAAAACTGTAAAAAGCCATATAGCAGATGGAATAAAAAAACTGATACGAGAAATTTATAAAAAGATACATAAAAATGACGGGAGTGTTTATATGATTATGGCATGGCTCATGTTGGCTATAGCGCTTATAGCGGCTCTATATGTAGAATATAATCGTATAAGCCATATAATTAAAAACGTGGATATGGCTTATGAAAGAGCAATGACCGCCGTAGCGGTAAACAATTACGATGAAGTGTTTGAAGCGGTAAGAGAAGAAGCAGCTGAGGGAGGGGCTTTTAATGGCGGTAATGAGGGGGAGTATGAAGAGGACGAGGCTCCGGTATATTTTGATGACAGTGACTACGGCGATATAGAGGATGAGCTTGTAAATCTTCTGGGACTTACAAAAAGCATGGAGAAAGATGTCGTGTACAAAACGAGTCCGGATGGACAGAATGAGTATTCGTTAAGTGAATTTCAAGTGGAAATAAGGCAGGACGGAACGGATATCGACGGCAAATACAGGATTAACGGAAGACTTACGGTCAGAGTGCCTATATATTTTTTAGGAAAAGAGATAACGGATATTAAGCTTGATGTAAGAAGTAAAGCTACATGGAGAACAAGATGGTAATTAAAAAGCTCGGGGTAATGTAAACAAACAAAAAACAGGGCAAAAAGGAGATTAAATTCATGAACAGAATAACGCTTATGGGAAGGCTTACGGCAGAGCCGGAATTAAAAGAAGGAAACGGGACAAAATACTGTAATTTTTCTATTGCTGTAGACAGAGTTAAGAAAAACAACACGGGAGCCGTAACAGATTTTTTTAACTGCGTGACGTTTGGTTATAATGCGGAGTTTGTTTCAAGGTATATGAGAAAAGGACAAAGAATTTTAGTTAGCGGCGCTATCCATATAGACAGCTACACGTCAAAATCCGGAGAGAAGAGGACGGCTGTAAATGTAGTAGTTGACACGGTTGAGAGCGCCGACGGTAAAAGAAACGGGAATGACGAAGGAAAAGAAACAGATGAGTATGACGGTTTGCCTTTTAATGAATAAGAAAGGACTTAAGTTATGGCGGTATTAGGAAAAATACTGTTTCAGGTGGCAAAAAGTATAGCGTTAAGCAAACTAAGGAAGAAAGACGAGAACGGAGGAAGTATTGTATTTATAGTGATAGGAATTGTTGTCGGTATTATTTTCCTGCTTGCGGCATTTTTACAGTATGTTGTGGAGAGTCCTATTGAAACTTTGAGAGCTTATTTTTCGGATGAGAAAATAAAAGTAGTGGAACAGTTCAGAAAATCGGAACTGGGAATGACCGTGGATGATTTCAATATGTCTGCGGGGTTTATAGACGAGAGCATGCTTCCCTCATTTAATACCGATAGCGAGGCGGCGGACAGGCTTATAAGGGAAGCGTATAAACATCTGGGAAAACCTTATGTATGGGCGGCGTTCGGACCGGACCGTTTTGACTGCTCAGGGTATGTAGCATACTGTTTAAGAAACAGCGGGGTACAACAGGTACCATCAAGACCCACATGCAGAAGCCTTTGGGCAGATGACGTAATCAGAATAAAGAAAGGCGAGGAGAAAGCGGGAGACCTAATATTTTTCGCAGGGACACAGCCTATGGTGGGAGCGACTCATATAGGGATATACCTTGGAGGGAATCTTTTTATTGAGGCGAACTCGGATTACGGTGTCAAGGTAAGTAAAACGGATACCTCATGGGCAATCAACCATTTTTACGGATATGGCAGACCTAAAGCGCTCGCTAAAGAACAGAAAACAGAACGCTCAGAACAGGGCGGTCAGATTCAGGAAGAGGGTACGGGCAAAGTTATAGATAAAAAGGAATCTCCATTAGGAAAAAGGGATAAGAAGAAAAGAAATAAAACCGGTGGAAATAAGAGGAAAAAAGGAAAAAGCAAGGGAACGGGTTAATACCGTAAATTTAGCGGCAATTAAAGAATTATTATTAAAATTAAGGAAACGGATGGTATTAAAATGGATTATGAGGCAAAGAGGGATGAGTTCAGGGAGGAGGTACTTACCATAACCGAGGCGGCGGAAATATTAGGGACGACAAGGCAGAATATGCACCTTCTTATATCAAACGGTGTGTATTTGCCATTTAAATACCTTCCAAACGGTAAGGCGAAAAAGGGGATAGCTCTACTTTTAAGGGATGAAGTGCTTGATACTGAAAAAGAAAAAAATTATAATAAAAGACGGGAATATGAAAAAGAGGTACTGCTTGCGAGCGAAACCGCCGACATGCTCGGTTTAACAAGACAGCGTATTCACGGGCTTATAAAGAACGGCACTTACACACCGTTTAAGTATGTAAAGCAGGGAAACGGCAGCATGGGCATACCGCTTTTATTAAAATCCGAGATACTTGATATTGAGAAGAAAAAACTTGACACAAGGCGGGCTTTTGAAGAGGAATACATCACGACAGCTCTTGCGAAGAAGATTATGAGGAAAAGACTTTCGGATTTCATAAGAGACTTGGATACCGGCATAATAAAAACGCGTGGCGGCATTAAAGGACTTACAGGAGCGGGAAGCGGATATATAAACCTTAATGAATTTGCAGGATATGCAGGAAACTTTGGAATAAATCTTAATAATCTTATAACTTCCGATGCGGTAGCATACAGGCTTACAGATAACGGGATATGTATTCCCGTTTATGAGTTTTTGCGAAAATATAATATTAAATCAGTCTATGTGCTTAAAGACCTGAGATACGCGCTTTTTAGAAAAGATATAATCGATGAGGCGATAAAAGAGGAAATAAAATAACGAAAAACTCTAAAAACCTTGAAAATAAGCAGGTTTCATGCTATAATTAAGTTAGTATAAAAGGCATAAGCAAGGTTTGAAAAATTGTAATTATCACAATTAATCCGACATGAAAGGAAGGCGGTTATGAATAAGAAAAATATCATAGGCGGCGTTCTTATACTCGTTGCTACATTCGGAATAATAGTTGCCGGTTCAATGTACTGGAATAGCTATAACGAGAATAAAAATAGAATAATGGCTGAGAGACTCAGAGAAAAGGAACAGAGGGAGCTTGTAGTAGCTGAAACGGCTGCTGAAGCGCCTACAGCAGCTCATAATCAGGAAACGACAGCTCATAATTCCGATATAGCTATACCACATAAAGATGACAAGAGCTATACGGTAAAAAAAGCCGAACGTAAGAAAGAAATAGATAAAAAGAAAGCCGACAAAAAGAAAAAGAAGAAAGCTAAGGCAAAGAAAAATGAAGAGTATATCGTAGACGGAATCGATTACTCCACTCTTTTTGATAAAGACGCCGAAAAAATGAGTGATGACGACAGATACAAAAAGACTTTGAGCGATGATAAAAAGAAGGCTTATGAGGAGAAAAAGAAAAAAGATAAGAAGAAAAAACTAAAAGCCGGCAAAGATACCGTGCCTAATTATTATGAGGAGCAGTCACAGGGAAATGTAGCCAAGGTTGATAAGCCGGTCGTAAAGGACAAGAACGGTAAGAAGGTTAAAGATAAGTTTCCGAAGGCTGACATAAATGATATAATAAACTCAGCTCTGAAGGATGAGAATGGGAACTGGATAGACAATAGTGATGAAGGCATACATAAAAGATATGCTGAAGAACATGGACTTACTGTTGAAGAGGTTGAGAAGCTTGATAAAGAGGGTTATTTCAATAATGGCGAGGGTCAAATAAGTACGGGCGGTGTAGGTGACGGCTCGCCGGAGGATGATGCCGGAATGGACTTTGACTGATAACGAATAGAATAGCAGACAGATTAGAAAAGAGAGAATGCAGGTTCTCTCTTTTTTGTTTAGGAGATTAAAAAATGTGTACAAGAACGAGAGTTTCAAGTAAGGTAAGAGCGCTTATATTTTTTCTTTTTTCAGTAACGGCGTATCTTCTCTTTGTTTTAACAAGCGCACA
The DNA here is from genome assembly GCA_963545085.1 of uncultured Catonella sp. Taxonomy (GTDB): domain Bacteria; phylum Bacillota; class Clostridia; order Lachnospirales; family Lachnospiraceae; genus Catonella. The sequence continues at coordinate 69,756 of CAUUHV010000009.1, forward strand.
GGCTAAGCCGGGTATAAATTTGGGATCTAAGGATTCCAACGATAACGGAGGAACAGGCGAAGCGGGTACGTATTGGAAAACGGGTGACTATGGAGTAAGGTTCACTGTTGTAAAGAGGAAGACCGGAGAGCGGATAGCAAGGAGTATTGATTACTTTAAGCTGAATGATTTTAAAAGCGGTAAAGTGTATAATACATGCGGTTGCAACAAACTTGAATATATTTATTTGAAGAATAAGAGTTTTAAAATGAGTAATGAGGCTTATTATTCCAAAGATGGTGGATACGCTTTTTGGCGACCTAAAAAAGATGACCTATGGAACGTGATAAGCACCAGAAGCACGAATAAGACCTCTTTAAAAGACATAAAGAGAAAATACCTGAGCAGCGATACTTTTTTAAAGAAGATAGCAAAGGATATGGGTGGCGGCATGACCCTTGATAAGATAAAGAGCAAAGAGAATACCCTGATGTTCGAGCCAATCTACTACTTCCACATGGACGGGAAGTATTATGCACTAACCGCCACGGAGATAGGGCTTTATGATATAAAGGCTATAGCGGAAGGGAAAAAGACCTTGAGGGTATATCATACCACGTTCTCCCATAAAGCCATACCCGTGTCCGCTTTTCTTAAAAAAGACAGATATAATATAAGCCGCTATAAAGGCAGGGCGAAGCTGTTTACCAACGAGGAGTTGGTATTACAAATGGGTATAGGTATGGTATCGGGAAAAGGCGGAGAGAAGAAAATAAAGCCTAAACTAAGAGTTCCGGATTATACTTATAGGGTTGATACCGATGTCTATACTTCAGTACTTGCGACAGCAGGGAATGACGCGACACCCGATAATCCTATCAGAGTTGAGTTTGATATTCCGGGAGTAGGAAAGTTAAATTCCGGAGATGTATATGTCCCGAAAGGAATGACACAGCTCGTATGGGTTAAATGGCATACTCCCAAGGAACCCGCGGAAATGAATATCAAAGCGACTATCAGACATTCAGGATACAATATAACAAAGGATATATATGTGGATATTGAGAAGAAAGTTTTGTGGGAGCCGTTAAATCCTAAGGCTGATGACACAAAGCCTATAAATCTTACGGATTTTGACATGGAATACAGACCGTCAGACTCGGAGATAACAAACAGCGTAAAACAGGAAAAACAGTCATGGAGTATATGGGAGACAACATATCAACCAAATGGAGATTTTATCGGTTGGGACGGCGTTACAATAACGGACGGCAAGGGTAACCCGATAGGAGTAAATTATTATCCTAAGTATGACAATGACCCGTATTACAGCTTCGGAAAACATGAATACGGAACCTCATACGCCCCTGACGGTTCTTCAGTCACACATATAGTAGACGGAAGAACGCCTACAGAACCTAAGAAGTTCTCAGTGAAGCTTGATGACAGTGTTATGGATGTACGCCCGGCAAGAACGGCTAATAGAGCGAATCCGGACGAAAGGTATGTAAAGAGCGGTTACGGGATAGAGGCGGATATTTCGGTGAAAGTAAGTGGAAGCGGAATAGGAAACTGCACAGGCTTTCAAAGCGCGAGATATTTCTTTCCCGAATTTAACTATAAAAAATACTGGAGATGGGGAGAAAGGATAGAAATTAAGACAGGTTTTCAGGAACTGAGGGAGAAACTGATATTGCCTAAAAATAATTACAGCTATACCGGATATAAGGGGACTTCGGACGGGAGATTCCATTTTCTTCCTATCTGGTATCCTGACGGAATATACGATGTGTACGCCGAGATTAATGATTGTTGGACACCGGCGGGAGAGATAAGGAGTAACCTTACAGGCGAGATAAACTGCAAGGGGGCTTTATGGGATGACTGGCATATACAGCCGGGTAGATAAATTTTTAAAAACTGATTATTGCCATAGAAAAGCCATATTTAAGCTATATAGTACAGATAGAGAAATAAGCTCGGAGGTAACACTTACCTCTTCCCTGAAACAGGGGGGTTAGAAATTGACTGTGTCAGCGAAAAGTGTTGCTGTCAGGGTTGCGGCAGACCAAAGCGTGGGAGGGGTCAGAATTGACAAAAACACGTTAAGAACCCATATAAAAGGAAATTTGATGTTATGTCAGATTTCCTTTTATATATTTAATAAAGGGAGATAGGGAATTGCAATATAATGTTTTAGATATAATAAAAGAATTTAAAAATTATGATGGAACAAAACTTCTAATAAGTTCGGATAATAATAATTTTGAAATGGTTTTTAATGATGTAGGCATCCCTCATATACTGGGATTACATTATATGCAGAAAAATTATAGACAGACAACAGGAATTAGAATATTGGATTTTTTACATAAATACAAATTAAGTGATAAGGACATATTGGATAAAGTAAGAACCAATAATTTAACTCAAGTTGACAATGTAAAAAATAGAATACACTATTTCAAGGAATTCATGTATAATCTTGATAAAGCAAAAATTGTTGAGATGACTAACCCTCAAACTAAGATAAGAAGCCATCATTTGATTCTGCAAAGTCTGGATAAAAAATATCTTCAGCTTGGGATAGCGAAAGGAGAAATAGCCGATTATTTAGAAACTTTTCTTGTTTCGTCCAATGACGTGTATTTTGCCGATACCGCTATAAATGAAAAAATATCGGGAATATACAGATATGATGATGATTATAATTTGATACCGTTCTCGTTTGACCCTGTTAAGGCGGAAGAGCTGGAAAAAGAGTATAATAAGCGAAAAGATAGGGAAAATGAATTCATGAACGATAAAGGTACGGTTTATGAACCGAATATAAACGGTATAAACGAAGATGAATGGGATGTTGAGATTTAAGAACATGAAAAGTTTTGCTTATAAACAAAGCTCTCTTAACTTTTGTAGATAGGAGAAGATATGAAGAAATAATCATATGAAGAAAGGGGATTTTTATGTACGATGATAAGATGTTTGAAGAACGAACCGGGTATAAAAACGGGGAGCCTTACAGCGTGTTCATACCGGAGCCGGATGCATACTTTCCTCAATCGCTTGAGTTATATGACGAGATAATATCAGCAGATATAGCCGCGGAAGATACGGAGGGGGCTTGCGGAAGGACGCGTCCCGATGAGTATGAAATACGGGTACCGGAATTAGGCTACGCTGTTATTCATGCTCCATATAACATGGAGCTTACAGGTGGAGGATACATGACACTCCATAATCCGCCGAGATTTTTAAGAGTAAGGCTAAAAAACGGTAACGAGCATTACTTTCCGTTTAGCGGTATAAATGGCTCCGATGTTAAGGGCGAGTATGAGGAAGAGTGGCTCGACCTGTTCGATGACAAATATGAGGACATAAAGATTCTGATAGAGGCAGCGAGACCGTTAATAATGATGGAGAGAATAGATGAGGATATCGATGAGCTTGATGACGATACGGAGAGAATTGAGTCATTCCACATACATCTTGAGGTGAACTATCCTAAAGCGCGGATAGCGGACTACTTCAACGATGACGATGAGGAAGACATGGACGATCCGATTCAGGAAGACGCGGTGGCGTTTGAGAAAGACGGCGAAAACAGGCTGGATGCTTTCCTCAACGCCGTGAAACGGGCGGGGGATATCAACCTTAAGCCATATGAGGCAAGACTTGACGAGTTCCTCAGATTTTCTAATGATGACGGTTCTGATTACGGGCATGAGGGACTTCCGTTCGGCTGATATGAATTTCATAAGGTATAAACATAAGGCTGTTACAAAAAAGTAACGGTCTTTTTATTTTGGAAATGGTATCGTAGTTTAATATGTGAAAAGGATAAATTACTATGGGAATAAAATATACATCCGAGGAGAAGAAGGCGTATTATGACATGGAAACAAGCAGGCTGATGAGTGTATTGGAGCAGGCGTACGATGATTTTTATAACCTTGATAAACTTAACGGCTTTCTGAAATTTGCGGATAAGGCGGGAAACCTTTCATTCTCAAACCAGTTAATATTATGGAAGGAGAAGATAGAGTTTACCCGCCTGGCAAGTTATGGCGATTGGAAAAGGTCGGGCAGACAGGTAAGAGGCGGAACAAAGTCTTTAAAACTTTTGAGAGGAAATTTCAAGAAACCTAAGATTTTATACGTTCAGGACAAGCAGGCAACAACAGCGATAGCCGGTGATAGTAAATCCGATGTAATATATGACAAGGAAAAAGCCGCTCTGTACCTTGGATTGCAGACTAAAAACGGAAATACGCTAAATAAAAGCACGTTTTCGGAGTTGGATATTGAAAAAACATATAAAAGTATATTTGATATTGATATAAAGACATCCGTATCGGCGGATATGGAGAAAATAATAAGAAACGCTGCACTTACAAAACAGGATTTTTACAATGAGAAAAATAAGGAAAAATTACGTGAAAAGTTTCTGAAAGTAGCGAGTAAAATCAGCGGTATAATATTGTCCGCTAAATTTGGTGAGGATGTGGACGGGCTGTATGGAAAGGAAACAATAAAGGAAATATTGGAAGTTTTAAATAACAGGAAAAGGCTTTTTACAGTATGGACTTACGCGAAGAACCTTACGGATAGGCTTGTAGAGGAAATGAAGAAGACTTTCGAGAGGGAAGCGAAAGATACAAAAGATATAGCGGATAGTATAAATAGACCGGAAGAAATAAAAGAAGAGCTGTCACAACCTATAAAAACCGAAAATAAAATCTTAAATGCCGGCAGTTACAACTTTAAAGGACTTTCGGAAAATTTTCATAATACAGTGCGTGAAATTGGCAGAAATTATAAAATAACGGATGAAATACTTCCTGAAAAACTTACTCCGGGAGAGCGATTAAATAATAATATTGCGGCAATCACTATGCTAAAGAGTGTTGAGAGCGAAGAAAGAGAGCCTAATATACCGGCACAGGAAGTTTTGGCAAAGTATGTCGGTTGGGGCGGACTTTCCGAAGTATTTGACGAGAGCAAGGAAGGTCAGTGGAAAGAAGCAAGAGCATTCTTAAAAGAAAATCTATCGCAGGCAGAATACGAAGCTGCAAGAGAATCTACCTTAACGAGCTTTTACACACCGAAAACAGTGATTGACAGTATCTACTCTACCCTGTCAGGAATGGGCTTTAAGAGTGGTAATATCTTAGAGCCGTCAATGGGCATCGGAAACTTTATCGGCAATCTTCCTGATGAAATGAAAAAGTCCAAGTTTTATGGTGTGGAGCTTGACTCCGTAAGCGGTCGTATTGGAAAACTTCTATATCCGGAAAGTGATATACAGATTAAAGGCTTAGAAGAAACGAGCTTTTCCAATAATTTCTTTGATGTGGTTATCGGTAATGTACCTTTTGGAGAATATAAGGTAAATGACAGGAACAAAAATAATTTCCTTATCCACGATTATTTCTTTGCAAAATCCATCGATAAAGTAAGAAATGGCGGTATCATCGCCTTTATCACATCTTCAGGAACAATGGATAAAAAGGATGAGAGTGTCAGACGCTACCTTGCAGCAAGAGCAGAGTTTTTAGGAGCTATCAGACTTCCAAATGATACCTTTAAGGGCGTTGCCGGAACGGAAGTAACATCGGACATTATTTTCCTAAAGAAAAGAGATAGTATTAGAGAAAGGGATGAGGACTGGGTACATCTATCTGAAGATGAAAAGGGACTTGTATATAACAAATACTTTGTAGATCATCCCGAACAGGTACTCGGCACAATGCGTGAAGTATCAGGAAGATTTGGAAATACCCTTGCTTGTCTACCGAAAGAAAATGCTGACTTAAAGGAATTACTTACAAAAGCAGGTACAGAAATATCAAAGAACGCAAAGTATGAGGAAATAGAGCTGCTTGATGATGAAATCACATCTATCCCTGCCACAGATGATGTCAAAAATTTTTCATATACCATTATTGATGACGAAGTGTATTACAGAGAAAACTCACTTTTCGTAAAGAAAGAAGTAACGGAGAAAAACAAGGAAAAGATTAAGGATTATCTTGAGCTGAATACTGCCCTTAAAGATGTTATCTATAAGCAAAAAGAAGATTTTTCCGACGATGAAGTGAAAAAATCACAGGAAAAGCTGAATGAAGTCTATGACGGTTTTTCAAAGAAACATGGCTTTGTAAATAACCTTTCCAATACCAGAGCCTTAAAAG
>CAUUHV010000010.1:0-70737 GCA_963545085.1 uncultured Catonella sp.
CAGGGAATTTACCTGTGACAGCCTGTTGTCGAATATCTCCATGGTGTTCCAGAACATTTACCTGTTTCACGACACTGTCAGGGCAAATATCTGCTTTGGTACAGAGCAGGCATCAGAGGAAGAGATGATCCTTGCTGCGAAGCAGGCACGCTGCCACGACTTTATCATGGCTCTTTCGGAAGGGTATGATACCGTAATAGGGGAGGGAGGCTCCACGCTTTCCGGCGGAGAAAAACAGCGCATTTCCATCGCCCGCGCCATTTTAAAGAATGCCCCTGTTGTTATACTTGACGAGGCTACTGCGAGCCTTGATCCTGAAAATGAGCATCTGATACAGGAAGCATTGACAGAACTGACGGTTGGAAAGACAGTGATTGTAATCGCCCATCGGCTGGCAACGATTGAAAACGCTGATCAGATTCTTGTGATTAACGATGGTCACATCGTTCAGAAAGGCACGCATAGGCAATTGGTCGGGCAGGAGGGGCTTTATAAGCGTTTTATCAAACTCCGCAAGCAGGCTGAGGGATGGTCGATTGTCTGAAAGAGGGGATAGCAATGAAACTTTATACGTACGGCGAGGATTACTTAAAAGCAATCCGTATTCTTCAAAAAGACAAACAAGAGAATTGGTGAAGAACTTATCCGGATAGCTTGCCTTGAACGGTGTTTCGCCGAAAATAAAGAGAAATACCATTTATGGTTTGTTTGCTCTGAATGGTGCAAGAAAATCCACTACCCTGAAACTGATTTTGGGAGTGCTCCGTTTCATAAAAGGCAAATTCTACAATTAAAAGTATATCATATACATTCGTAGAATGTGGTGAAAAATTTATATTGATTATAGAAAGCGTCCTGTGGATATGTGCTCATAAGGGCGCTTTTTATATATACAAAAACTTTTATAAAATTTTCAACCTACCCGAATATCTTCCCCGTTTCATTTGGAAGATACACCGAAAGGGAAAAGCTTTGGCATTCGGAATGGGGGAGGTGAACTTGTATGGGGCAACTTTCTTTTAAGGATGAAATGACTATCAGACACCAATTTGACCGATTATGTCAGACGGCATTAAAAGGCGAAGCTATAAACTACTGCAAGCACATGGACTATCGCAGGAAACACGAAGTTACGTTCTCTGAACTGTCGGAAAAGAAGATAAGGATGTTGATTTCTGAAAATGCGGAGTCTGATTATTGTTTTACTGTTCAGGTAGGAAATAAATTGTTAATCAATCAACAAAAATTTGAAGAATTTCTTAATCAGACAACAGCTTTATAGAGAAATACAAAACTTTGTCACTTTAAAGTGACAAATAAATCCCCGGTATGATATAATGTGAACACTTAGCGGATACAAGCGAAGTGAAAGAAAACCTAAGTGAAAAAGTCTTTAGTAAAATGAAAAAAGCGAGACATATTACTAAGATTTTACTAAATTTTAATGACAAAATATACGGGTATATGCCATTATATGCAACAAAAGTGCATAAAACACTCTATCAGGACAAATCTTAAAAAGTTGCATAAAATCAGGTAAAGCCGGTATTTTAAAGGAGTTTTAAAGGAATGATAAAAGTACTATTTATTTGCCACGGCAATATATGCCGCTCAACCTTGGCTCAGAGCATATTTGCTCATAAAGTTGATATGTTGGGTTTATCCGACAGGTTTATTATAGATAGTGCCGCCACGAGCACTGAAGAAATCGGAAACCCGCCGCATAGAGGAACCGTAAACAAATTGAAAGAGGCGGGTATTCCCCTGATTCCTCACAGAGCTAAACAGATAACTGTAGCGGATTACGGCAAATTTGATTATATTATAGGTATGGATGCAGCAAATATGAGAAACCTTAACAGGATGCTTAACGGAGATCCGGAAGGGAAATTATATAAGCTTCTATCGTTTGCCGGAACGGATAGAGATATATCGGATCCTTGGTATACGGGGAATTTTGATATAACCTATGAAGATGTCGGGGAAGGCTGTAACGCTTTTTTAGATTACTTGAAAGATAAAGGAGAATTGGAGTAATATATAGCTTAAATAAATTATAAGTCATATAATTGACATTTTTATTCGGCATAATTATTTCCGGGCAGATTGACTGTAGAGTTGAATAATCAAAGAAATACTCGGAGTCGGTAATATTATGGGCAGAGCAATGCAACAAAAAAACGGGAGATAAGCTTATGAAAAATATAATTTCAAAAAAGGTGAAGATATTTTTTTATGCCGTTTTGATTTTGACGGTATTTTTTTTAACAGGCTTACTTTCCGAAACTGTAAAGGCGGCGCAGGTGAAGGTTCCTGTAGATAATAACGCTTCGGGAAACACCGAAATAAATCTTGAAGATTTTATCACCTTTGTTCCGAAAGGCGCGACGGGACAAAAATATAAATATTATTATAATGCGTTTGAAAACGGAGATATTCTTTATCAGTTCGGAAACGGTAAATTTTGGGCGGCAAAGCCGGGTACTGCAACGGTTATAATAAGCGGACTTGATAAAAACGGTAAATTCAGTTTTATAGCGGATTACAGGGTGATTGTAGGGAAGGAAAAGTCACGGATTAAGATTCTTTCACCTGCGGCATCCGAAGGAGATCCTGACATATCTTCCGATTCGGCTGTAACTCCGAACCCTCCCGCAGCCACGGGCGGAGCGATAAATGGCAGAAGGTATCAGACTTATCCGGATATGTCGGATGTAACTCTCGGAGTAACCGACCTTAACGGAAAATATATAAGAAAAGGCGTATATGACAAAGAATTAACAAGCTTTACAGTGCCTGTAAACAGCTCTGTTATTTTAGGTGAATCGGTTAACTCGGACATATCGGGAAACAGCTCGAACCCGAATATGAAGTTCGGTCTGTCCCTTGAAAATAATCAGCTTAAAGTAGATATATACGGAATAGGCGCCACCGTGATTACCGTGGAAATCAATAATAAAACATTTGTGCTGAACGTAAATATAACTGAAGACGGACTTTCAAAGACTACTCTGCTTCTTGCGGAGGGAGAATCCTATGAGCTTAAACTAAACGGAATAGACGGCTCGCAGGCAGTATGGCAGTCATTGAATCCGGATATCGTAAATGTGGATATGACAGGGAAAGTGACGGCACTTAAAAAAGGAAATACGGTAATAAAGGTTATTGCGGGAGGAAAGACTCTCGGGTGTGCCGTATCGGTGACCACCGATATAAGAAAAAAGGCGGTGGAATATGCAAGAAGTTATTCCGCTGCAAGTGTATACAGCCAGTCGAAAAGAATGCTTGAGGGCTTCTATGATTGCAGCTCTTTGGTATGGAGGGCTTATAATAAATTCGGCATGAATATACTTCAGTCGGTATATGCCCCTACGGCTGCGGCTATGGGACAGCATTTTTATGAGAGAAATCAAATCATACAGGAAGGAATAACTTCTGAAAATACGAGGGCAATGGTATTTGAACCCGGAGATTTATTCTTCTTGCAAGGAGCCGGAAACGGCAGGTTTATGAATATCTATCATGTGGAAATGGTTTCAGGATATATTTTTAAAGGTTTCGATGCGAGCGGAAATCCTATACTCGGCGTGGAGTTTGCGAACAGGCAGCAGGGAAATGTAAAAGGCTTTGTAGGGCGGCCGCAGATTTGACCCACGGGTGATTTAAATTGGGTAATTCCCGATAATCTGTATCGGCAAGAAGGAAATAAGAATAAATGATAGTGAGCGTGTACTTTTTAGCATTCATTGCTTTCAGCTTTTTAGGTTGGGTATATGAAAGCGCGTATTGTACGATTAAGGATGGTAAATGGAGCAACAGAGGCTTTCTTTTCGGACCGGTATGTCCTATATACGGCAGCGGAGCCGTAATTGCCAATATAATTTTCAGAGCTTTAGGCTTTGAATATGGAAAAGCTCTTAACCTGTGGAAAATATTTTTGATTTGCATGATAGGAAGTGCGGTTCTTGAGTATGTTACTTCATACGTATTGGAAAAACTTTTTCACGCTATATGGTGGGATTACAGCGGCATGCCGCTTAATATCAACGGGCGTATATGCCTTCCGGCATCGATATTTTTCGGTTTCGGCGGCATTTTTGTCGTAAAATATCTCTCGCCTTTTATATTCGGGACTATAAACCTGTTTGATAAGGTTTTGATTGAGAGTGCTTCTCTTTTGGCAATGGCTGTTTTGGCTGCGGATATTTCATTTACGGTATCGGCGCTTACGGAGCTTACCAAGAAGATAGAAGAGATAGAAGCGAACTTTAACGAGAAAATGGAAGCTTCCTATCAGGTTATAGAGGGAAAGAGAAAACTTATTACGATAAAGGTTTCGGAATATGAAAAGCTTACAAAGGATAAGATAAAAGAATATGCTTTTACTCTCAACAAAGCACAAAAGGGCACATTGGATAAATTGAAAAGGTTTACGGGAAAGGGTACGGGTGCCGTTTCCGAAAGAATAAAAGAGGCGGTAAAAGCCATACCTATTATCAGTAAAAAGACGGACAGGGGAGAGGAACTGAAAGATGAGTAAGAAAAACAGCCACATGAAGGCGGTTAGAGAGCTTCTTAAGGAGGTTATCGAAGACGAAAAGGCAATGAGAATGAAGAGATATATTCAGCACGGGAAAATAAGCACCTATGATCATTGTTTGAGAGTATGTCTGCTTAGCTACAGGCTGAATCGGCTGTTTAAAATAGGTGCGGATGAGAAGAGTCTTGTAACGGGAGCCTTTTTACATGACTATTTTCTGTACGACTGGCATAAAAAAAAGATTAAAATATCAAGTATCGGAGAGTTTTTCAAATTACACGGTTTTACACATCCTGAAATAGCTGCAAGGAACGCTAAAAGAGATTTCGGTATAGGCAAGAAAGAAGAAAATATAATAAAAAGTCACATGTGGCCGCTTACCATAACAAAGTTTCCGAAAAGTAAAGAGGCGGCGATAGTATGCATAGCCGACAAGATAACTTCCGCCGCCGAAACGATTTTCAGATTCAAGATTTCTTAAATCTCGGTGAACTTATACATAATACTTATTTTGTCGCTTCTGAAACGCTTTTTAAAATTTGCCGCCACTCTTCGCATAACCATGTCGGCATCCTCAAAGCTTAAGCAGGTGAGCATGATAAGGTACTGAGAGCTGCTGTAACGGGAGATTACGTCACCGGTTCTAAGACTCAGCTTTAAAATTTCAAGAAGCTTTGTCATATAATGATCCGATTTTTCGGAATCGGATAAATCCGCTTTATCGCCCTGCAAGGTCATCAGACAGATATATGAAGAAAGACTGAGTCTTTCAGAGCGTCTTTTGGTAAGCTGATAGGTTTGACAGAAATATCCGTATTCGCATACAAAGGCTCCGTCAGCTATGGAATTTTTCATAAGCTCATCCTGTATTACGGAAAGCTCGGTTTCGGGAGTATTGCCTTTATCCATTATAAGGTCATAGAGTGTTCTTAATTCCGCTGAAGGAGACACGCCGAGGGCCTTATACAGTAGAGATGTGGCTGTATTGTAATAATTAAGGGCTTCGTCATATTTTTCGAGTTCAACAAAAGCTTTTATTATAATACGATAAAGAGCCTCGTTTAATTCATCTATGGATAAAGCCTTTGATACAGTTTCTATTATTTTTTGATAATTTTTTTCATTTTCCAAAAGTTCGCAGACACTTTTTACAGCGTATATAAAACGTCCGTGATAATAGGCGGATATTGAAGCGGTCCATGCCTCCCCGGACAGCTTAGGTAAAAACGTTCCGTTATATATGGAGACCGCGGCAATGTACTTTGAAATTTTATCTTTGGAGGATAAAGAATCGGAGTCCGCTTCGGTTATAAGAGCTTCAAAAATATCCGCATCCAGATTGATGATTATATCGGGGTTCCAGTTGTAGGCTCCTCTTTTTGAGAGAATACATTCGGTGTCTGCAAGATCCAATAATTTCAACATTTCTTTTGCGCGAAAAATCTGAGTTTTAAGAGTATTTCCGGGGTCGTAGTTTTCTACTGACCAAAGCGAGCTTATAAAATCCTCTCTTGTTATGGAGAGTTTTTTGCTGTTCATTATTATAAAGGCAAGAAGATTCCAGGTTTTGTAGGAGCGGTTGAGGTCGTATGAAATTATATGACCGTTATATTCCAATTTGAATTGTCCAAAAACAGTAACATTTATTGTAGTAGGCAACTTGATATTTCCTCTCTTGGGGGTAAAATAGATGAAATGTTTTTCATACTTTTGCTGTTTATATCATAGAACGTATAGACTTGATTATAATAAAAATATCATTTTTTGCAAGAGGAATGAACTTGAGTTTCCGGATTTTTTCATAAATATGGCTTAACCGTGCTGCTTATAAGTAGCGTGATATAAACAAAAATAGTTTAACGGAAATAAGTACATTTTAGCCGATAGAGCCGTGTTTTAATGAAAAAAATGCGGAAACTCAAGGAATAAAAGATAAAACATGTATTAAGGAGTTAATTATGCGAGATATTGAAATGACAATCTCGTCCGTGGTAAGAAAAGACGGGAAGGAAAGAATTTTTGTCGGGTTTTACGATAAATCGGCGGGGAAAGAAGCGGAAGCGGTTATACCGGGGTTTATCTTTATAAAAAACAAAGGATTTTCGGAAGAAGAGCTGAAGGCTTTAAAGATTTATTTAGAAGAAGAACAGTCGGATATATTGAAAAAAGCAAGAACTGTAAACCCGCTTGACGGCTTTACAGGTAAATAGAGTTAGTTGCTTTGAACTTTAAACCTTGACAGAATGAGATGAGTTAGTGTAGAATTACTCCCCGAAGAAGTAATAATTTTGATAGTAATTATCAATAAGGAGTGTATGATGAAAAATAAAGATACTAAAGTTACAGTTGTTTCTGCTATACAGTTTATACTCAGCCTTGCGCTTACCGTAGGTTCAAAGACGGTTATAAGCGCGTGTCCGGTTGGGGAGGATCATATTATGAACTGCCACTGGGCGGAACAGGCTATATTCGGAGCGGGAATAGCTCTTACGGTTATAGCGGTGCTTTTGTTTATATTTAAGGATAATGCCGCAAAGGCGGCAATTTCAGCCTGCATGATACCTGTTGCGGTGTTCATCATAGCGGTTCCGAATGTGCTTATTCCGCTTTGCATGATGCCGTCAATGAAATGCATTTCCACTATGCGTCCTTCGGTAATTGTCATATCGGTGCTTATAATTATAGTTTCGGCAGTTTCGGTAGCGCTCAATATAAGAAAGAAGAAAGACTGATGTTTAATTCTCTCCCCTTCAAAAACCTGATGAGAAGACCTGCTCGTACCTTTGCTCTTGTACTGCTGACAGGGCTTCTGTGCTTTTTGACTACGGGCGGCTCGTTAGCCATATCGGGGCTTAAAAGCGGGCTTAATTCCCTGAGAACGAGGTTGGGAGCGGATATAATGGTTGTCCCTTATGAGGCTTCGACAAAATCCGATCTTGAAAGCATAGTTTTACAGGGTAATCCGGGATATTTTTATATGGATAAAAAGGTCTATGACAGGCTTTCGGAGATTGAGGGAGTCGATAAAATATCTGATCAGTTTTTTTTAGCCTCGGCAAAAGCCGCCTGTTGCTCTGTGAGAGTACAGTTAATAGGCTTTAATCCCGATACGGATTTTACAATACAGCCATGGGTTAAGGATTCATATAAAGAAGGTCTTAAATATATGGAAGTGCTTGTGGGAAGCGATATAAACGCTTTTGCGGGCAATGAGATAAAATTTTACGGGCAGATTTGTCATGTCGCGGGTAAGCTTAAAAAGACCGGAACTCATCTTGATACGGCGGTATATATGAATGCCGAAACCATAAAGACGCTTATAAAATCGGCTAAAGACACGAATATGATAGACCTTGGAAATGTGAACCCGGATGAGATTACATCATGCGTGCTTATAAATGTGAAATCCGGCTACAGCACCGAAGAGGTGCTTAATGATATAAACCTTCATGTACGTAAGGTTAAGGCGGTTCAGAGCAAAAACATGATTTCGGAAGTTTCTGATGAGCTTTTAGGCACATCGGATGTGATAGGACTTTTAATTGCGGCTGTTTGGATACTTGCACTTGCGGTGCTCTCACTTGCTTTTATGATGATAATGAACGAGAGAAAGAAAGAATTTGCCGTGCTTAGGGTTGCGGGAGCTTCAAGAAGTCTGTTAGCTTCTTTAATACTTAAAGAGGCATTTATAGTGAGCCTTGTCGGAAGTGTTTCCGGAGCTTTATTGGCGCTTTTATCTGCAACGCTTTTAGTCGGAGTTATGGCGAACATGTTTAATCTGCCGTTTCTTTTGCCTGAACTTACAGGGTGCTTAATAACGGCTTCAGTTTCGGTGTTTGTTTCGGTACTTGCGGGCTCTTTATCTTCTGCCTTAAGCGCAGTAAAGGCGGCTAAGATTGATACCGCCCTTATTTTAAGGGATGGAGGTTGAGATGGTATTAAAAGCTGAAAAGGTAAGCAAGTGGTTTTTAAGAAACAGGAACGGCTCAAACAGATTTTTTGCTTTAAATGAAACGGATTTTACTCTTAAAGAAGGAGAGATAACAGTCATAGCGGGACATTCGGGAAGTGGAAAAAGTACATTTTTAAATATACTTTCAGGGCTTCTTACACCGAGCTCCGGCAGAGTGCTTGCGGATAATAAAGATATTTACGGAATGACCGATAAAGAATTATCCGCTTTCAGAAATGAAAATTATGGTCTTATTCCTCAGGGACAGACCCCCGTATACTCACTTTCGGTTGTTGAAAATGTATTACTTCCGTACAGTATTTACTCGGGTTACGGGAAATTACCTGCGGATGTTACAGAAAGAGCGGACGGGCTTCTTAAAAAATTAGGTATAATAGAGTTAAAAGATGTAATGCCGTCGGAGCTTTCCGGCGGAGAGCTTAGAAGAATGGCGATTTCGAGAGCTTTGATGAAAAATCCGCGGATAATAATGGCGGACGAGCCTACCGGAGATCTTGATGATAAAAACACTGAGATAATCCTTAATGTGTTTAAAGATTTGGCGAAAGAGGGTAAAAGCGTTTTAATTATTACCCATGATAAAGAGGTTTTTCCGTATTCGGATACGTTATACTCCATGAAAAACGGAGATCTGAGTAAAATTAAATAAAGCTATATTTATAAAAGGAGATGAACAAAAATATGTTCAGAACAAAAAAAAGTGTATTGTATATCAAGCTTCTTACCTTTATAATGGCATTTGCCATGATGTTGAATATAGTTAACATCGTTAAGGCGGAGGAAGGGTATTACGCTACATGGAAGGAATATAAGGAAAAATCCGGACAGCCTACAAAGACATGGAACAATGTGGCGGACGCTATGGATAAGGTGTTTGCGAAGGCGAAAGAGCTGTATGCCGCGGGTGACGCGAAAGGCGCTTATGAATCGGTAAACCACGGATACTACGGCTATTATGAAACCACAGGCTTTGAGCGTAATACTATGGGTTATATTTCAGGCTCAAGAAAGACTGCGGTGGAGCTTCAGTTTTCAGCCTGTAAAGCCATTACCAAAGACGGCGGAAGTTTGGAAAGCTTTAATACCGAAGTTGATAAATTGGGAGCCATGATAAGAGAGGACGCTCATGTTCTTGACGGAACTACCGACCAAAATAAGGGAAGCGGCTCGACAAATTCTTCGGAAAGCTCGGAGAGCGGAGCAGGGCGTTCGGCGGCGACAGCCACTTTTATAGCCTGCTTTTCCATAATACTCAGAGAAGGTTTTGAGGCTATTCTTATAGTAGGAGCAATAATAGCTTATCTTGTAAAATCTTCGGGTGATGATGAAGAACGCAAGAAAAGACTTGTACGTCCCGTCTATATCGGCTCCGTATTGGGTGTAGTCTTAAGTTTTGCGCTTGCATGGGTTTTAGACATGATAAAGCTTGCGAATACGGCTTCTCAGGAGGTAATTGAGGGTATTACGGCTCTTACGGCGGTATTTGTGCTTTACTATGTAAGCAACTGGATGCTTTCAAAGTCCGAAACCGAAACATGGACAAATTATATAAAGAGCAAGGCTGAAAAGGGCTCTAAGTCGGGAAGTACCATAGCGCTTGCAATAACAGCGTTTTTGGCGGTGTTCAGAGAAGGCGCGGAGGTTGTGCTGTTCTTTCAGCCTATGCTTGCGGGGGATAATATCCATTCCGTATGGATAGGATTCGGAATAGGTTGTATATGCCTTATAGCCGTATATTACGCTATTCATGTTTTAAGCATAAAAATCCCTATAAGGCCGTTTTTTACCGCAACGAGCATACTTATGTTTATTATGTCGATTTCTTTTCTCGGCGCGGGCATAAAGGAGCTTATTGAGGGAGATGTTGTAGGTATGACTTCTCCGGAATGGCTTTCATTTATACCATCAAATGAGTTTTTCGATGTACTCGGTGTCTATCCTATTTTGCAGACTTTGATACCTCAGCTCATTCTCCTTGCGATTTCAATTTTCATTTTTGCAAGGCAGAGCAAGAAGAACCGTACAGTAAGAGAGGAAATGGAAAAGAAAAAGGCGGAGGAAGACGCAGTTAAGGCGGCTGAAGCTAAAAAGAAGGAAAGAGAAGAGTTGACTCTTCTTGTAAGAGAAATCGTAAAGGAAGTGTTGGCGGAAGGAAATAATCCCAAGCCCGTTTCAGACGGTAAGTAAAGCCGTACGGTATATATAAGGTTGGTCTTCGGAAAAATCCGAAATCACATAAATTTATTTTTCATAGGAGGAGAACATGAAAAAGAGAACATTATCACTTATTTTAATGGCATCATTAGTTGTTGCCGCTATGACAGGATGCGGAAATAAGGCAGGAAACAGCAATTCCGCGCCTGCAGGCACTACTTCAAGCAAGTCCGCTTCGAATATGCAGGCAAGCTCCGCTGCAAGCACTGCTTCAAGCAGTACTTCATCAACAGATGAAGTAAAGGCTGCCGCAGCTCCTGATGAGCAGGCGGGATTTACCGAGATTCCTATTTTTGAGAATCAGAAGGTAGATTTCCTTAACGTATCGGCTGTATATTTCCAGCCTGTACCTATGGCTCCGGGTCAGGAAGATATAAAAGACTTCAATCTTCACCTTGAGTGCGATATATCCGCTCTTGAGAATGACCTTGGATACGGTGTAGGTGACTGGGTACCTTACCTTACAATCGACTATAAGGTAATCGGCTCCGACAAGAAGGTTGCCGCTGAGGGAACTTTCATGGAGATGAGCGCTTCCGACGGACCTCACTACGGAGTTAACCTTAAGCTTGACAAGGCTGATACCTACTCTCTTGAGTTTACTATCCACAGCCCTGCCGAAAGAGGATATCTTATCCATAGCGACAGTGAGACCGGTCCTGGAGGACTTCTTGAGAATCACTTCAAAGACGGAAACCTCAAGGTTACCTATGAAGGTTGGGATTATACACCACAGAGCTGGTAATTTTATAGGTTAAAACCTGATAACTTTTACAATGCTGCATCGGTTTGAAAAAGCTGATGCAGCTGTTGTGTTGTTTTGCTATGCTTAAAGTTTTTAACGAAAGAGGATTAAAAAGTGCTTAAATACTTGGTTCAGGTTACAGGACAGCTTTTAGCCCTGATGCTTATGACAGGGTTTATATTCTCGTATATAAAGCTTATATGCGGTGATAAAGGGAAAAAATTTCAATATACGGCGGTAACGGCAGGTACCTTAAGCGCGCTTGCAATGACATTCTTAAAGACTACAACCGCTAAAATAGATACGGGAAAATGGAATCTCAGGATTTATGCTGTTTCAATAATCGTATTTATTTTATTTTTAATTTTTTCCGCTTTGAGAAAAAAGCTTAAAAGGGCGGGAGAGATACTTTCCGCGGCAATGCTTACCGCACATTCCGCTATGCTTCTTTTATATTTTCTTACGCCGTTTTTTGAAAATCCGCATAATATGCTGCTTTCGGAACAGACGATATTTTCAACAGCTTTTTTGTATAAAGCAATAGGAATGCTTTTCGGTTTTTTACTGACATTTTTAATAGGGCTTGCGCTTTATAAAGGAGCTGTACGCCTTGAAAAAAATAAGGTTTTTACCCTGCTTGTTATAACGCTTTTGATAAACACTATGAGGCAAATTTCGGATTCTTTCAGTGTAATGTTGGCTAAGAGAATTATACCGTCAAACAGAGCCTTATTTCTGATAGCAAAGTACGCATCAAATTACAGCATAGTGTTTACTTATGCCGTTCTTGCCGTAAGCCTTATAATTCCTGCAGTTTTATGGCTTAGAAGCTTTAAGGTGAATGAGCCTTATGACAATCCGGCGGAGCATAGGAAAATAAAGGCTAAATGGAGAAATATCAGACGTTGGGGAGTTACAGGCTTTGTCTGCGCGATATTTTCCGTAGCTGTCCTTACCGTTATAAATGATTACGCGAACAGAGAAGTAGAGCTCTCTCCTATTGAAGAAGCGAAGATTGACGGAGAAAATGTATATGTTTCATTTGACAAAGTGGATGACGGTCATCTGCATCGTTTCGGATATACAACGGAAAAGGGTGTGACTATCCGTTTTATAGTTATTAAAAAGCCTAACTCTTCCGCATACGGAATAGGACTTGACGCCTGTGAAATCTGCGGTGAAACCGGCTATTATGAAAAAGACGGGCAGGTGGTCTGCAACCTTTGCAGCGTGGTAATGAACATAAATACAATAGGATTTAAGGGCGGATGCAATCCTATTGTAATAGATTACAGCATTAAGGACGGAAATATAGTGGTGCCGATAGAGGGACTTATGAAGAATGAGTCGATATTTAAATAAGGAGGAGCGGGATGTTTTTTAGAATGATTGTAAGAACTCTTGTCCGCCAGTGGAGGAAGATGACACTTATCGCCTTTACCGTAGGACTTGGGGCTTCTCTTGCCACAGCTATGTTAAGCGTGGTTCTTGATGTCGGAGACAAGGTTAATCAGGAGCTTAAAACTTACGGTGCGAATATTACGGTAGTGCCTAAACAGGAAGCCGTACTTAGCGATTTATACGATATAGATTCGAAAGAATCTTCCGGATCTTATTTAAAAGAGGATGAGCTTGGAAAGATAAAGACAATTTTCTGGGCATTTAATATAGTGGACTATGCGCCCTTTGTAAAATCTGCGGCTTCTTTTGACGACAGCGAGTCCGTTACGGTAGTCGGAAGTTGGTTTAACCATCACATGGATTTACCTACCGGAGAGCAGCTTGACGCAGGAATAAACAGTCTCAGGAGCTGGTGGGAGATAACCGACGGAAAGTGGATAAACGAACAGGCGGATGGTGCCGAAGATACCTGTATGGTAGGCGCATTGCTTGCCGAGAAAAGAGGAATCAAAGCCGGAGATGAGCTTCATATAAAAGGGACGAAGGAAGACAAGACCTTTAAGGTGGAAGGTATTTTTTCTTCCGGAGGCGATGAGGACAACTATATATTCACTCAGTTAAATACGGCACAGGAGCTTGACAACCTCGACGGAAAAATTGACAGTATAGAGGTGAGCGCGCTTACAACGCCCGACAACGAGCTTGCAATGAAGGCGGCTAAAGATCCTGAATCCCTTACAATAAGTCAGTATGAAACATGGTACTGCACAGCCTATGTAAGCTCCATTTGCTTCCAGATACAGGAAGTAATAACGGATTCCGTAGCTTCTCCGGTAAGGCAGGTGGCAGATTCGGAAGGAGCCATCCTTGATAAAACAAAGCTTCTTATGGCTTTAATTGCTGTACTCAGTCTTGTGGGCTCGGCACTCGGCATAAGTAATCTCGTTACGGCGAGCGTAATGGAGCGAAGCAGTGAAATCGGGCTTATGAAGGCAATCGGAGCGAACAATGAGGCGATAACGGGGCTTGTGCTTACTGAAATCCTTATAACCGCTATAATAGGCGGAGCCTTCGGCTTCCTTGCGGGAGTGGGGTTTTCACAGATTATAGGGCGGACGGTATTCGGTTCGGCTATAGTAATACGTCCTATGGTAATTCCTATTGTGGCTGTTTTGGTTGTACTTGTAACTTTGGCGGGAAGCATACCGGCTATTAAGATGCTTTTAGGCTTGGAACCTGAAGCCGTGCTGCACGGAAGATGAGGAAGTTATGAAAAATAGAAAAATGTTCTTTCGAATGATAACCGCATCCTTAATAAGAAGAAGATCAAGAATGCTTATTGCGCTTCTTGCAATAGCAATAGGAGCGGCTATACTCTCGGGGCTTGTAACTATTTATTATGATGTGCCGAGACAAATGGGAGCGGAATTTCGTAATTACGGCGCGAATATGATATTTACACCTGCAAATAAGGAGTTTTCCGAAGATGACTTAAAGGGCGGAATTTCTTTTATAGACACAAAGGAGCTTGTCGGCGCGACACCTTATCGCTATAAGCCCGTGCGCATACATGAGCAGCCTATAATGGCGGCAGGAACGGATATGGAAAGCGCGAAAAAAACAAGTCCGTACTGGCTTGTGGACGGAGAATGGCCCGCTGAAGAAAAAGAGATGATGATAGGCAAAAATGTTGCCGAAAAGCTTGGAATAGAAATAGGAGATACGGCGACGGTAAGCTTTACTCCGGAGGAAGCTAAGGACTCCGACAAGGACAACATGACGGACTTTAAAGTAACAGGAATTTTAAATACCGGAGGGAAAGAAGAGGATTATACTTATATGTCCTTAAAGGACTTAAATGAGCTTACAGGAGAGGAGAATAAGCTTGATCTTGCCGAGATAAGTATTTCCTCATCGGCTGAGAAGTTAAATAAGTATACGGAAGAAATCAATTCCGGGAATAAAACCCTTAAAGCAAGTCTTGTAAAAAGGGTTACAGCATCCGAAACTACGGTACTCTCAAAGCTTCAGGCGCTTATATTTTTAGTTACGGTTATCGTCCTCGCACTTACAATGATTTGTGTGGCAACCACAATGACTGCGGTGGTAACGGAAAGAAGGAGCGAAATAGGCTTAAGAAAGGCGATTGGAGCTTCGGATAGAAGTATTATTTGGGAATTTATGGGAGAAGGAATCCTCCTTGGCGGTCTCGGCGGGCTTTTAGGCTCCTTTGTAGGCTTTATCTTTGCCCAGACGGTCAGCGTAAACGTATTCAGCAGCTCCATTTCGTTCAGACCTTTGCTTTTACCGATTACAATCATAGTTTCGATTGCTGTTACGGCTGCGGCTTGTATACTGCCTATAAGAAATACTACGAAAATCGATCCCGCTTTAGTGTTAAAAGGAGAATAATAATGAGTCTTTTGGAACTTAAAAATGTATATAAGATTTATGGTGATCTGCATGCTCTTGATGACGTCAATTTCAGTATAGAAAAGGGAGAGTGGGTGTCTATAATGGGACCTTCAGGCTCCGGAAAGAGTACGATGATGAATATTATCGGCTGTATGGACAAGCCTACCAAGGGTGAGGTTTTTCTTGACGGGGTTGACGTGGCGAAAGAAACGCCAAGAAATCTTACCGGTATCCGTAGGGATAAAATCGGACTTATTTTCCAACAGTTTCATCTTGTTAATTATTTAACGGCACTTGAAAATGTGATGCTTGCGCAGTATTATCACAGCATGACGGATGAAAAAGAAGCTATGGAAGCACTTCAAAGGGTAGGACTTGCCGACAGGGCAAAGCATCTGCCCAGCCAGCTTTCGGGAGGAGAGCAGCAGCGCGTATGTGTGGCGAGAGCGCTTATAAATCATCCGGAAATCATTTTGGCTGATGAGCCTACCGGAAATCTTGACGATGCGAACGAAGAAATAGTAGTGGAGCTTTTCAGAAAGTTACATGAGGAGGGTACAACCCTTATAGTGGTTACACATGATCCTGAGGTTGCGGAGGTTGCCGAGAGAATGGTAGTGCTTAGAAACGGAAAAATATCGAAACAGACGGTAAATAACAATTTTACCGGTCATATTAGATTTGAACAATAAGGAGGATGAAAATGAAAAAGAGTCCGCTCAGAATATTTGTCCTGCTCCTTTTAGCGGGTGTAATTACAGCCTGCGGAGGGAGTGTAAACTACGCCGACGGAAGCTATGAGGGGAAAAGCTCCTTGTATGAAAATCCCGACGATCCGGAAGCGGGAAACGGCTACGGAGTAGTAAATATAGTTATTAAGGATAAGGCTATAACCGAATGTACCTTTAAAAGCTATGAGCCGGACGGTACGCTTAAGGGCGAGGATTACGGCAAGAAATCCGGAGGAGTTTCAAACAGAGATTTTTATAATAAGGCGCAAAAAGCGGTCGCTGCCTGTGATGAATACGCGAAACAGCTTATCTCAAGCGGAAATGTTGACGATATAGACGCTATTTCGGGAGCTACAATAAATCACGATCAATTTGTGGAGGCGGTAAAGGAAGCCTTAAAATCGGCGGAAGCGAAGTGAGATGAAGATAAAAGAGTTTTTTAAACATTTTGCTGTTGTTGTTTTATCATTGTTTGTAATAATAGGAGTTCCTTTTTTTAGTACGGATTATTTTAAGGAACTTTTAAGCCCGGAGGCGCCTGATGCTGTGTCAAGTGCCTCCGTTATTTTAGATATGCCTTCAGGAAAATATATAGTGCTTATCAATTCCGATTTACATAAAGATAATGAAAAACTTGATAATTGGCTGAAGTTTTTTAATGGAGAAGAAATAGACTATATTTTCGAGGATATAAGCTGTTCCGTAGCAAAGGGAGATACCGGCGCTATGGAAACGGCAAAAAGCTTTCAGTCAAGGCTTCCGGAAAATCAGATGAGAATCAAGGAGGAGGACGCTCTGATTTTGGTGTCAAGAGCTGAAGCGGGATTATTTGATTCTGTCATCATGTCCGAAGAGTTCGCAAAATCCTTTGACGCAGCGGATATAGAGGGTAAATTCGCAAAAAAGATAAATCTTACGGGGGAGAAGAAATGAGGAAAGTAAACGCTGTTATAAGCCTGCTTCTTATACTCCTTTTTTTGATTCATGTGATAGCCGGAGGATTTCAGCTTTTTGCGGTAATACCGGGAGGGAATCAGAATTTAAAAATATTGTCAAGGATTATGCTTGCTCTCCTTTTTATTCATGTAATTATAGGAATAAAGCTTACTATAGATACACTTAAAGTGAGTGGAAGAACTAAGATTGTGTATTTAAAAGAAAATCTTAGTTTCATGCTAAGAAGGATAAGCGGACTTATGCTTATAGTTTTGGCAGGTATCCATGTGGCAATCTTTTTTTCCGAGGGAAAAATCACGAGGCTCACGCCGTTTACGGGAATGCCGCTTGCCGCTTCCGTTTTACTTGCGGTTGTGTTGTTGGTTCATATTCTAAGTAACATAAAACCGCTTTTAATCGCTTTAGGCATATCTAATTTCAGAAACTGTATTAAAGACGTTTTTATCATATTTTCCGTGATACTCCTGCTTGCGGTGCTTGCTTTTATCTTTTATTATTTCAGATGGAACATTTTTTGGAGGTATGGAAAATGAGAATCAATATTATCGGAGCGGGGCTTTCCGGACTTTCGGCAGCTTTATTTTCAGCTGAAAGAGGTATATGCTGTAATCTCATTTCTTCAGCTCCGTCGGAAAGAGCGCAGTCGATAATGGCTGAGGGCGGTATAAACGGCGCGTTAAATACGATGGGGGAAAATGATACTCCGGATGAGCATATGAAAGACACTATGCGGGCGGGAGGAGATATAGCCGACAGTGAAGCGGTAAAAGGGCTTACAAAAAATGCTCCGGATATAATAAGGTTTCTCGGTAAAATAGGAGTTCCGTTCAATCTTAGAGACGGAGAGATTCAACTTAGAAATTTCGGAGGACAGAAGAAGAAACGTACCGCTTACGCTAAAAGCAGCACGGGGAAGGTAATTATGTCAGCCTTAATAGATGAGTTAAGGGGCTTTGAGACGGAAGGGATTGTAAAAAGGTACCCGAGACATGAGTTTATTTCGCTTTACATTAAAAACGGTATTTGTAAAGGTGTAGAGATAAAGGATAATTATACAGGCGAAAGGATAAGACTTTACGGAGCCGTGATTTTGGCCTCAGGCGGGCTTAACGGATTTTTTCCGGAAATGACTACAGGAACCGCTTTAAATACCGGAGATGTGACGGCAAAGGTATTTTCACAGGGAGTGAAGCTTTCAAATCTTGAGATGATACAGTATCATCCGACTACGATTAAGATTGTCGGAAAGCGATGTCTTATTTCGGAGGCGGCAAGGGGCGAGGGAGGCAGGCTTGAGATTTTAAGAGACGGAAAGCCCTGGTATTTTATGGAAGAGAAATATCCGGAGCTTGGAAACCTTATGCCAAGAGATATAGTATCAAGAGAAATTTACAATGTATTAAAAAGAGAAGATACGGGTGATAAGGTATTTCTTGATATGACGGGGTTATCTGAGGAGATATGGAAAAGGAAGCTTCCGGACTTAAGAAGTGAAATTATTCATTATCTTTCGGAGGATCCTAAAAAGAAGCCGATATCCGTCGAGCCTGCAATACATTATTTCATGGGCGGAATAGCTGTGGATGTCGAGCATCGAACCAATATAGAGGGGCTTTATGCTGCAGGAGAGTGCTGCATGCAGTATCACGGGGCGAACAGACTTGGCGGAAACTCAATGCTCGGAGCAGTTTACGGTGGATTTACGGCGGCAAAGGCATTGATAAATTCAAGCTTTAATATGAGCACTAAAGAGATTTTACCTGAAACCGGGTCTTACAACGGAGAATCGGAGAATTTGAAGGAAGCATCTCCGGTTTTAATTAAAGAAGTAAGGGATATTCTGATTTCAGCTTTAGGCATAGTACGTAATGAAAAGGAGCTTCTTGAAGCCGATGACAAAATTGACAAAATCATAACGAGGAACGGATTTAATGAAAGAGAAAAAAACAGACTTTACACGGCAAAGGCTATGATTATAAGCGCAATTTTAAGAAAAGAGAGCAGAGGGGCTCATTTCAGAGAGGATTATCCCGAAAGAAATGATGAATATCGGGGAATGACGGAAGCCTTGTTTAAAAACGGGAAGGTTGAAGTAAGCTTTAAGCGCTTTGAGGAAGATTAAATGGAGTTTTTGTTTGAGATATTAAGAAGAAAGCATAGTGAAGATGAGCCGTATTTACAACAGCTTATATTTAATACGGATGATATTGGAGCTACGGTCGCTACGGCTTTAAGGACTATAAATGAAACCGCGGTCTTTAAGGACATATCGGGAAATGTGATTGAACCGATAAAATGGGAGCAAAGCTGTCTGCAAAAAAAATGCGGAGCCTGTGCCATGGTGATAAATGGACGTCCGAGGCTTGCCTGCGACACTTTTTTAAAGGATTATATTAAAAGAAAGAAAATAAGGCTGGAGCCGTTTAAAAAGTTTCCGGTTGTGGCGGATTTGATTGTTGACAGAAGCGTTATGTTTGAAAATTTAAAGCTTTTAAAGCTTGCGGCAAAAGAAAATATAAGGCTTAATGACAAACAAACCGAAACAGCCTATGAAGCGTCAAGGTGCATTCAGTGCGGATGCTGCCTTGAGGTCTGTCCTAATTTCGAGCCTAATGGCGATTTTGTCGGAGCCGCGGCTTTTGTGCCGGCGACAAGGCTTTTGACAGTGCTTTCCGAAAAAGAGGCGGAGGAGATAAAAAAGGAGTATAATAAACGTGTATATAAAGGTTGCGCCAAGTCGCTTGCGTGTATGGACATCTGTCCCGCAGGTATAAATATAGATAATTTGCTAAGTAAATCAAACGCCGTTTCGGCATGGAGGAGAAAAAAATGAGGTTGATTTGTCTTGATTTGGAGGGCGTGCTTGTACCTGAAATCTGGATAGCTTTTGCAAGGGAAGCGGGCATACCGGAGCTTGAAAAAACCACAAGGGATGAGCCCGATTACGATAAGCTGATGGCTTTCAGACTTTCTGTTTTAAAGAAACACGGGCTTGGAATAAAGGAAATAATAAATACGATAGAGAAGATAGAACCGCTCTCCGGTGCGAAAGAGTTTTTGGACGGACTAAGGGAAAAGGCGCAGGTTATAATTATAAGCGATACTTTCAGTCAGTTCGCGGCTCCGCTTATGAAAAAGTTGGGCTATCCTACGATTTTTTGCAATGAGCTTATAATAGCTGAAAGCGGTGAAATTACAGGCTATAAAATGAGGGTTAAGGACTCTAAGTTTGCCACCGTAAGAGCGCTTCAGAGCATAGGATTTGAAACGATAGCGGCAGGCGACAGCTACAACGACTTGGCAATGATAAAGGCGGGAAAAAAAGGCTTTTTATTTAAGAGTACCGATAGGATAAAAGCGGAAAATCCCGAAATAGAGAGTTTTGAGGAGTATGGGGAACTTATGGAAGCGTTGGTTAAAGAGCTGTAAGAAGTAAGCGGTGTCGCAATCGGATATCATGTTTCTTTGAACGGAAAAACGGCTTTTTCCCACAGCTTAAATTTTTCCTCAAAACTTACCCCTGCGTTTGCGGGACTTGTCGAGGGCAAAGTAAGAGTGTTTACAGGAAGATGACGAAAATATTTATTATACGTCGCTTCCGCTTTTTTGCCGTTTAAAAGGATTTTTGAAATATTTCGATATTCGTTTAATAATTTTTCCACATTATTCGGAACTTCATTTTTTATAGCCGAGTCTAAGGAACCTTCGCGGTTTCCGCTATGAACCGTATCCCAGAGAGCAATGCGGTTTTTAAGTAAAAGTCCGCATCTTACGGAATAATCTTCGCTGAAATCTTCATTAAAAATCGCAAACATAATCTTCCAAAAGGCATTTCTCGGATATGCGTAGTATTGCTCTTTTCTGAGCGATTCTTCACCCGGAAGCGAGCCTAAAATCAGGATTTTTGAAGAATGGGCTATTAAAGGTGAAAAACTGTATTTTATCATAAGACCTCCGGACAGCAATAATAAATCCGAATAATTCGGGATGAATATAAATATAGCAAATAAACGGCAATACGGCAAATAAACATTTGTTTTTGTGTTTGTTTCATATATAAGAAATATAACCGGAAATACCTTATATATAAGAGGGTATAATAGCAAAAACGCTCTTATCGACAATACAAAAATGATATATAATTGCATTATGTGAAAGACGGAAATAAGTATGAAAAGAGATGCGCCATGAACGACTCATGTTAAATAAAAATAAAGAGGTAATGAAATGAAATTTAAAAAATATTTGAAATTGTGTGTAATGACATCGGTTTTAGCGTTGAGCTTAAGCATCATGTCTTTAGAGGCGAGGGTAATAAACGGTAGCGGAATAATAACAGTATATGCGGCTAAAAAAACTGCTAAAAAGGCTAAAGTAAAGAAAGACAAAAGGGTTCTGAAACAATTTGAAGAGATAGTTGAAGGAAATAAAGGATTTTCAGGGGATAAAATACCCTGCTATACGGATGTTAAGAATAATAAAATGTATATTCCGGTAGAGGATTTTTTTCGCGCTTTACAGGGAACAACTAAAGAAGCGCATATAAAAGTCAATATAAAAAAGAAGTCGGTAAAGGTAAGTACGGATAAAAAGTACAAGAATATATACCGCTATGTCGGTTTACCGAAGAAAATATACGGAAAGCCTGAAAACATAATTGTTGATATAGACGGAAATAAAACTTTGATTAAAGGGTATGTTGTAAAATCAAACTTCTATTGGTCGAACGAGAAAGCTTTGTATGCGGATTTTGACGAGCTTGCTGAAATGTTTGATTTGATTTTTGACAAAGATTTAACAAAGAAAAAATATTTACTGTATACAAAATTACCTGATAATGTAGTGGAATTAAAATCGGATAAGCCTCTTATTGAAAGTTATGTCGATTATGCCGACACGGAAATCAGCCAATATGATATAGATGAAAGATGGGCGAATCCGATAGGCAATTATTTATATGAAGAAAACGGAAACCTGGTAAGGATTGAAGCAAAAAGAAATTATGATAAGAAAGAAAATAGCAGGATTGACATAAAGAGGTATGATGTTTCGGGAAACTTGCTTGAGACAAAGGAATTGGCATGGCAAGGCGAGAAATTCGGAGGTTTTTACAGAGGGGAAGAGAATAACTACCTGTTTTTCGGAAACAGCAATAAACAGAAAAATGACAGTAAAGAGATAATAAGGATAGTTAAACTGGACAGGGATTTTAATGAACTCGGGAATATTTCCGTAAACGGCGCTTATACGGTGTATCCGTTTGACGCGGGTTCGCTCAGGTGTGCGGAAGTAGGTCAGACCGTATTGGTACATACCTCACGAGAAAGATATGACGGTCATCAAAGCCAGCTTACAATCGCGTTTAATGAGGATACCATGTCGCTATTAAATGCGGATGATTTGGGTGAGTTTCAAAGAAATCATATAAGTCATGATTTTAATCAATTTGCGATATCCGACGGTAATGAGTTTGTAACGGTTGATCATGGAGATGCTTATCCGAGAAGCATTAAAGTAAGTTGGTTAAGGGCGGAATCATTGAAGGAGGAATATATACCTGAGGGAGAAAATTATCGGTATAAGATAACAGACAGGTATATGCTGTCGTCTACAAAAGAGAAAGAAATACTTAATATTCCGGGAGAGACGGGAGCCAACCAAACCGGTGTTTCAATAGGCGGAGTAATCGGCACGACAAATAAAATTCTTGTCGGGGTAAACAGAATTGACTATTCAAAAGCGGTCAGCTTCGGCAGTTTTTATATTAAAGGAAAAGATGTATATAAAAGAGATGTGGTACTTTATTCTGTTGATAAAGCAAGCTTGGATGTAATCGAAAATAAATATACCGACTATAAGAAAGAAAAAAATATTACTTATACGGCACCTAAACCGGTTAAAATTGACGATACAAGAATAATGCTTATATGGAATAAATTAAATAAAAAGTCCGGTAAAAGTGAATTGCAGTATCTTATGACGGATGAGAACGGTAACGGACTTTCCGAGATTAAAACTGTAGAAGGGATGAAGATAGCGGATGAATCGCCTACGGTTTACAACAATAAAGTAGTATGGAGTGAGTATAGAAACGGAAGACTTGTGCTTAATTCCATACCTTTGGATTAAGTATTGATTAACTGCTCGCGCATAAGATAATATGGTCATGAAAGTGTCTTATGCGTGAGACAGGATACAAAATAATTATTTATATCTTCTTAAGCTTCCTTCGTCAAAGCTGTATTCGGGAGTTCTTAAAGGATAGGTTATTTCATCCTCATAGTACCACGGATCGGCTTCTCGCAGAGGATTTTTAAGGAGCTGAAATTCCTGAGCGGGCATATAGCCTTGGGCTAAAAGATAGGCTTTCTTTCCAAAAGCATTTTTACATACATCCACAATCATAACTACATGACCGGGACTTCCGCCCTTTATAAAAATATCGCCGGCCTTAGCCTTTGAAAGCGGTATTTTTTTAGAGGAGTTATCCATGTTTAAGGTACCTGAGTAGGCAAAAACAATACGCATGAAGCGTTTGAAAGATTCATAGCTTTCATCGTTTTTTGAGGAAGCCTTCCATGAGATGTTATTTCCGCTTATGCTTATGGCATAGCCTCTTTTCCATTTGTCGAAGTCGGCGATAAAACCGTTTCCGAGCACAAATTTGATTTTATTGTAGGCTTTATTTTTGTAGTAGTATTCCCCGTAAATTCTCATGATGGAATCCGCGCATTGCTGCAAATCCTCATTTTCAAGAGGAAGCTTAAAAACGGCTATATGGGCGGACTGATTTCCCTTTTCATTTCCGTTATATAAAAGTACGGGGCTGCCGTCGGGCTTCAGCTTATAATTTCTTAAAAATGCGGCGAAGCTTTCTTTTTTTACCTTAATTCTCTTATAGCCTTCGGGAACTGAAACGCGTTTTTTTAGAGTTTTACCTGAAGGATTGATAAATTCCTGATGTTTGACGGTGTCTGAAACAATTTCTTCGGAATCAAAGTTATCGACATTATTCTCTCCTGCAGGGGCTTTATCAGACGTAATACTTTCTACATCCGTTCTTTTATCTGATGAATTTGTGGAGGAACCCTTATAAGCCGATTTGCCGGAAACCGTTTTTTCGCCGCATCCGGACAATACGGTAATAATCAAACATAACAATATAAATTTTTTCAATATAATCACCTCCGCAAGAAGATTATAACAGGAAGAGAGAGAAAAGGAAACAGTGTACGACTTTTTAGAACTGCAGTCGCAGGATAATTCACTTTTTTGTTTTTTGTGAAATTTTAGGATAAATTTCATACTTTTTTCATAAATATGAGGTATAATAAGAAAGCAAAATAACAATACGAGATAAAAACAAGTACATGGAGAAACGGAATGGAAAAATTTTTAAATAATATGGAAAGAAAAATAGGCAGATTTGCGATAAAAAACCTCATGTTTTATGTGATAGGAGCTTATGCGTTCGGAGCGGTGATATCACTTGTAAATCCTTATTTTTACAGCCTGTATCTTGCGATAGATGTGGAAAAGATACTTAAAGGGCAGGTCTGGAGGCTTATTACCTTTGTGCTTGAACCCATGGGAAGTATAAGCGGAGGAGTAAACCTTATTTTCTTTTTAATAAGCATGTATTTTTATTGGATAATAGGAAGAAATCTTGAGAGCGCATGGGGAGCCTTCAGATTTAACCTTTACTACCTTTCGGGTATATTGTTAAATATAATTGCGGCTTTCATAACTTATGCGGTTACAAAAAATCCGAATACGGGTTTGCTTTTCGGCATAAGCTATATAAATCAGTCGCTATTGCTTGCTTTTTGCGCCATGTATCCCGATATGCAGGTGCTTTTGATGTTCATTATACCGATAAAAATGAAGTATTTGGGAATTTTCTACGGAGGTATAGTAGTTTTAAATATAATACAGGCAGCGGCGGCGGGAAACTTTATGTTTGCGATATCTATTGTAGTAGCGCTTTTGAACTTTGTGCTGTTCTTCTTCTCCACAAAGAATTATAGGAGAATATCGCCTTCACAGATGAGAAGGAGGAGACAGTTTAAAGTACATAACGGCGGCGAGGCTGATGTGTTCAGGACAAATCACGGTCCGGTGGCAAGACATAAATGTGCCGTTTGTGGCAGAACGGAGCTTGACAGTCCGGATTTGGAGTTCAGATTCTGTTCTAAATGCGAAGGAAATTATGAATATTGCAGTGACCATCTTTTTACACATCAACACATAAAAAATATATAATACAACTTATTTATGAAATAACTGTAACCTATAACGTGAATAATTCGAGTTGAAAATATTGAGATAAGGACGGGATAAATCAACAATGGGAAACATTTCCGCTACTATTTCCGAAATTAAAAAAGGAAAAAATTTAAAAGAGAATCTTACGATTTTCGCGGATGAAGCCGCAAAGCTGTACAGAGATTATGCAGTACTTAATCTTATTATGAATTATGCGGACTGTATAGGAATTTTAAAAAAGAGCGGTGCCACTTCGAGCTATTCCGATAATCTTAAAAAATTAACGGATATGCTTGAGAAACTGCCGTTAACTACGAAAAGATTTGAGGATGATATATTAGAGATAGAGAGTATCCTTGAGAATATAAAAAACAGAGCGGATGTTTTAAGCGCGTATATAAGCGATTTTGAGATTTTTGAGTATGCTGCAGGAAGGAAGCTTCCTTCGGATAAAGACTTCGGCTATACCGATTCCGATGAAGCCGCAAAGGAAATACTCGGAAATATTTTTAAAACCGATGACAACGTACTTATCAATCTCGGTATTCAGGAAACGGTAAAGCAGCTTCCGGTAAGATATACGAGGGATAAGTTTAAAGAAATTGTAGGAAATGCAATAGAAAAGTATCAGGGAGATGAAAAGAAAAGTCTTGAAGGATTCATTTATTTTTTAAGAAGTGAAGGAATGCTTCTGAAAAGCGATCTTAAGAAGGAGCTTTATCAGACTTTATGGGACAGGCTTGATTATTTTAAGTCGGTAAAGCTTGAAAATGCCGAATATGAGCTTTTAGATGAGCTTTATGACGAGATTCTTGAGTGTTCTAAGGAGTGCGAAAGACTGTTTGACGAAGAATTTATGCTTGTCGGGGCGTTTAATTCGTTATATCTTCTTATTTTGACACTTAAATATACGGATATGTCGGAGCTTAAGAGTGAAACCGATACAATAGAGCGCTTGAAGGAGCTGTATGCCGATACGGAGTTTAGCGGGGAGGATTACGAAACGGAGCTTGAAAAGCTTTTAGCCGGACTTGAGATAAAGTTAGAGGATATAAACGGAAGGAAGGACAAATATGAAGCTGTTGTTTCCTATATAAATGAACAGTATTCGGAAAAGCTCTCGGAAACAGGACTTTGTGAAAAGTATGACGTTCTTGAAAAATGCTCAAGGATGAAAGATGTGAATACATTTATTGATTTAAAGAATGAAAATGAAGGTAAAGTTGTAAGCAAAGAAGATATTGAAAAGGCTAAGACGGAGCTTTTTAAAGACCTTGACAAAATTTTCGATGAGGTATGTAAGAGTGTGAGGAAGGCTATAATGGCAAACATTTTAAGCAATCTTCCGGTATTTTTTGAAAACAGAACAGAGGTTATGGAATATGTAAGGACTTCGCTTGCGTCCTGTACCGACAGAAATGAGTTCAATAGGATTATAGGCTTTTTGAGGGAATTTTATGATTAGTATTGACAAAAGTCTTTTGACGGACAGGTTGATGAAAAATGATTTTTTCAGAGAAAAGGTGCTTAAAGCGCTGAAAAAAGGGAAGTTTTCCGCTATTGGAGCCTTCGGTATATTTTTGCCGCAAAACAGGTCGAATTTATATGAAATAATCCGATTAAATGAATTAAGAAAAAAGCCGTACAGAGATGGAAGTTACCACATGATAGGGCTTGCCGGTTCAAGGTATGAAGCGATAATGATGGCGGGCAGACTTTGGCTGAGGCATAACAGAAAGGTGGGATAGCTTTGTGGGCTGTAATTTGGTTGATTTTAAAAGTTATTCTGATTTCGATTGCGGCCGTTATCGCTCTGATTGCGTTCGCGGCTCTTCTGCTTTTATTTGTGCCGTTCAGATATTCGGCGAATGTGAAATATGAGGGGGAGAAGCTGTCGGCGTTAGCAAAAGTAAAATTTTTATTCGGATTTTTGAATGCCCGGGCGAACTTTGATGAAGGTATAAAATATAACCTTAAAATGTGCGGCATTACATTGTTCCCTAAAAAAGAAAAGGAAAAGCGCAAAAAGAGTAAAAAAGCGGTTAAAAAGAGCGGGAATGTTGAAAAAAATTTTTCAAAGCACGATGAAATGACCGAAAATGCGGCAGAGCGAAGCAAAGAAGTCGAACCGGACAGAGGATTCAAAGAGCAGGAGGCCTATGTAGAATCGGGAAGATATAAAGCGGAATCTTTTAAGGATTCATCTGCAAAGAGGGTGGAAATAGAAAAAGAGATGAAGCCTTTTAAAAGAGATGAAGCGGGCAGGAAATCATCGGAAACGACTGAAGAAGAGTCGAAAAAAGTCAAAATTGCGGAAAAAGAAGCTAAAAAAGCGGATGACATAAAGAATGAAAATACGAATGACGATTTTTTGGACAAGCTTGAGAACGGATTTGGAGCATTTAGAGATAAGATAGAGGAAGTTCCTGAAAAGATTTCGGAAAAAATGGATAAAACCGGGAAAAAATATGAAACTTTGATTAAGAAAAAAGATGCCGTACTCGGATTTTTAAATGCCGCGGGTACCTTGGAAGGAACGGATGTTTTAATAGTTTCCGCAAAGGGGCTTCTAAAAGGTATTCTGCCTAAAAAGCTTGCGGGAAGGCTGAGGTTCGGCACGGGAGATGTATATACCGAGGGTAAATATCTCTCATATCTCTGTCTTTTGTACGGAATATACGGAGGAAGGCTTGAAATAATCCCTGAATGGGAGGAGAGTGTAATAGAGGCTGATGTCACGTTTTCGGGCAGGATTATATTGTTTACAATAGTGAGGATTTGTATTAAAGTATTGTTGGATAAAAAGGTAAAGCTACTTAGAAGAAATTTTGAAATTCTTAAAAGAAAACTTAAAACTGCTTAAGCAGGAGGAATGTAATGGCTGAAAATAATTTTGATACGACAATGGCAGCGCTTTTTAAGGGAATGGACGGCTTTATTACAAGCAAAACCGTAGTAGGTGACGCAATAGAGTTTAAGGACGGAACTACCATTCTTCCGTTAGTGGATGTTTCCTTCGGAGCGGGAGCCGGCGCGTTTGCAAATGACGGAAAGAAAAAAAACAACGGAGTGGGAGCCATGTCAGGAAAAATAACTCCAAGCTCCGTGCTTGTAATAAAGGATGGAAACATAAGGCTTGTAAATATAAAAAATCAGGATACGGTAATCAGGCTTCTTGATATGATACCGGAACTGTCCGCCAAATTCTCGGAGCTGCTCGGAAAGGGAGATAAGGAGAAAAAGACGGAAAAGCCCGATAATGACATGCCGAAAACGGAAGAAGAGGTTTCGGAGAAATTAGATAAAGAAAAGAATTGAAAGGTTTTAAAGGAAGGATAAATGAAAGAGGGCATACTTACTGTAATTTCAGGTTTTTCCGGAGTCGGAAAGGGAACGATAGTTAAAGAGCTTGTCTCAAGCGGAGAATACGCACTTTCAGTTTCGGCAACTTCGAGAAGTCCGAGGACAGGGGAGGAAAACGGTAGAGAATATTTCTTTTTGACAAGAGAAGAATTTAAGAGTATGATAAACGATAACGGTCTTATAGAATGGGCTGAATATGTGGGCAATTTTTACGGAACTCCAAGAAAATATACGGAGGAGAAACTTGCCGCAGGAGAAAATGTAATTCTTGAAATAGAGCCGCAGGGAGCAATGAAGGTAAAGAAGCAGTATCCGGAGGCGGTTCTTATATTTGTTGTACCGCCGTCCGCGAATGAGCTTGAAAGAAGGCTTACGGAAAGAGGTACCGAGGATAAGAATACTATTAGAAAACGATTAAAAAGAGCGGCTGAGGAAACGGAGTTTATAGAAAACTATGATTATATAGTAATAAACGATGATTTGGTTGATGCCGTTAAAAGCGTGGAGCATATTATCAAGTCGGCTCGATTGAAAAGAGAAACGGCTGCAGAGTTTTTAAAGCTGTTGGAAGAAGATCTAAAAAAACAGGGATAACCATTACAGAAAGGAAGAAACGTTTATTATGATGTTACATCCGTCTTATTCAGACCTTATGGAAGTTGCTAACAAGGATGCCGAAGAAGGAGAAGGTAAGGTTATAAACAGCCGTTATTCCATAGTGCTTGCTACCGCAAGGAGAGCAAGACAGATAATAAACGGTTCCGAGCCTTATGTGGCGGCTAATGAAAAAAGTAAGCCGCTTTCAGTTGCTGTAGATGAGCTTTATCACGGTAAGGTGAAGATTGTCGGAGGAGAGGACGAAGAAGAAGCATAAAGAGATTTCCTGCCTGTCCTTATATTATAAAGATGCTTAAAAATTCAGAATTGCCGTAAGAAGCTTGCATTTGTTGCGATTGCCGAGGCTTTATCGGCATAGGGCGGACATCGGACTTTGGTTTTCTTTGAGATATACGGACTACAGGAGGTTTAATGTACGCTGATGTAGTTATAGGGCTTTCCGTGGATAAGCTCGACAGGGTGTTTTGTTATAAGCTGCCTGAGGAATGGGAAGAAGAGGCTTCATCTCTTACGGGTCTTGAGGTTATTGTACCGTTTGGAAGGAGCAACAGAGAGACTAAGGCGTTTATTATAGAAATAAAAAAAGAGGCGGACTATGATATTTCCCTTATAAAGGAGATAATAAGAAAGTCGGATACGGGATTAAGGGTCGAGAAAAATCTTATAGAGCTTGCAGGTTGGCTTAAATCAAACTACGGCGGCACCATGAATGAGGCGCTTCGTTCAGTTTTACAAATTCCTAAAAAGATAGAGAGCAAGAAGAAAAGAACGGTTTTACTATCCGTTAATATGGATACGGCGGCAGAAAAGCTGGCTGAATATGAGAAAAAGCACTTTACAGCAAAAGCAAGGGTGTTAAAAAAAGCCATAGAGGAAAAAAGCTTTGATTATGAAACCTTTTTGAAAAAAAAATCTGTTTCGGCAAAGGTTTTTGAGGGTTTGATCGAAGCGGGACTTATAGAGATAAAAGAGGAAAAGCTTTACAGGAAACCGATTGAAATAGCTGAAAAGAGCGGTAAAAGAATAGAGCTTACAGAAGAACAGAAAGCTGCGGTAAAAGTATTTAAGAATAATCATATAGCGGGAGAAAGCAATTCGTATCTGCTTTTCGGAGTGACGGGAAGCGGAAAAACCGAAGTGTATATGGAAATGATTGACCATGTGATATCGGAAAAAGGGCAGGTCATATTTCTCATTCCCGAAATAGCTCTTACCTATCAGATGGTGGAAAGACTTTCCGCGAGATTTTCGGACAGAATATCAATAATGAACTCGAGAATGTCCGCAGGAGAACGCTATGACCAGTATTTGAGGGCAAAAGAGGGAGATATAGATATAATAGTCGGACCGAGGTCGGCGCTTTTTACTCCTTTTGAAAGACTCGGGCTTATAATAGTGGATGAGGAGCATGAGAGCAGCTACAAAAATTCCAAGACTCCCAGGTATAATGCAAGAGAAGCAGCTTTGCACAGAGCTTTGACGGAAAAGGCCGATATAGTTTTAGGCTCGGCAACTCCAAGCCTTGAGGCGATTAAACTTGTTTCCGACAGGAAGATGAAGCTTCTTACTTTAGCCGAGAGGGCGGGTGGAGCTGTGAAGCCCGAGATAGAAACGGTCAATTTAAGGGAAGAATTAAAGACGGGAAATAGGGGAATCATAAGCGGCAGGCTTGCTGAGCTTATAGAGGACAGATTAAATAAAAAAGAGCAGATTATGCTGTTTATAAACAGACGCGGTTACGCGGGCTTTGTTTCATGCAGAAGTTGCGGAGAACCTGTTTTATGCCCGCACTGCGATATTTCGTTAAGCTTTCATAAGCCGGACAGGCTGGTTTGCCATTACTGCGGCTATGAAACGAAATTAATTAAAGAATGTATTTTCTGCGGTTCATCACGCATAGGCGCTTTTGGACTCGGAACCGAAAGAGTGGAGGAGTTTGTAAAAGAGAAATTTAAAGGAGCAAGAGTTTTAAGAATGGATTCGGACACTACCTCCGGCAAGAAAGGGCATGAAAATATATTAAGAGCGTTTAAAAACGGTGAAGCGGATATTTTAATCGGTACCCAGATGATAGTTAAGGGGCATGATTTTGAAAAAGTCACATTAGTAGGTATATTAGCGGCGGATTTGTCCCTTTTTGCGGGAGATTTCAGAGCTGCCGAAAGGACATATCAGCTTTTGGTGCAGGCGGCGGGGAGAGCCGGAAGGGGAAGATACCCGGGAAATGTCGTTATTCAGACTTATAAGCCTGAACATTACAGTATAAAGGCGGCAGTCACAGGAGATTATAAAGATTTTTATAAGAAAGAGAAGCGGTTCAGAAGGCTTTCGGCTTATCCTCCTGAAGTAAGTCTGCTTGCGGTTGTGACTGCGGGAGAGGATGTAAAAAGGACGGAAAAAGGAGCGGAAGGGCTAAAAGAGCTCATATTTGATTTTATAAAAAAAGAGGGTATGAAAAAAGTTTCTTTCAGCGCTCCTGTCTGGGGAGCCGTGCCCAAGATTAAGGACGTATACAGGAAGATTATTTATCTTAAATCACCTGACAGGGAAAATCTTATTAAGCTGAAAGACCGGCTTGAAAAAGCGATAAGAGACGGAAAAGAATTTGATGATTTAAATATACAGTTTGACTTTGAGCCGGAGGGAAATTTATAAAAGTGCATGAGGTTTAAATATATTTATTTACAAATGGAAAAATTATTTACTTATCGGTATTCTTTTTACCGTTTCCCGGATTATAAGAGTTGTTCATAACGGATTTAAGTTAAGATTTGCGGCGATTTCGCTTATTGGGGGACGATAGCGTTTTATGCGCTGACAGTTGTTAACAAAAAGAAAAGTAAAATATTCGGCACTTGACGGATTGTCGGGTGCCGTTTTTATTCGCTATTTTTCAAAAACTTTACAGCAAAGTCCTGAAATGGTATAATAAATAGGTTTACAAGTTATTTTGAATTTTTATAATAATTAGAAAACGGAGGAAAGAATGGCGCTCAGAAATATAAGGATTTTGGGTGATGAGATTTTAGAGAAGAGGGCTAAGGAAGTTAAGGAAAATTCCGAAAGACTTCAGATTCTTATAGACGATATGCTTGAAACTATGTATGAAGCTGACGGTGTGGGACTTGCCGCTCCGCAGGTAGGCATGCTTAAAAGGCTTATAGTAATAGACTGCTCGGAGGAAGGAAATGAGCCGATTGTGCTCATAAATCCCGAAATACTCGAAACTTCGGGTGAGCAGACGGGTAGCGAGGGTTGCTTAAGCTATCCGGGAAAGTCGGGTATAGTTAAAAGACCGAATTATGCTAAAGTAAAAGCGCTTAACAGGGATTTTGAGGAATTTGTAATAGAGGGTGAAGGGTTGCTTGCAAGAGCGCTTATGCATGAAATAGATCATCTTAACGGGCATATGTACACGGAAAAGGTGATAGGAGAGGTTTATAAGGCGGGGGACAAAGAGGCTGAAAAGGCTGCCGCAATAGCTGCGGGCATAGATTTAAAGGATTTGAACGATATAGAGGAAACGGAAGCATGAAAGTAATATTTATGGGAACGCCGGATTTTGCGGAAAGCTCACTAAAAGCCCTTATAGAGACCGGACATGAAATTCTTTGCGTGGTGACGCAGCCTGATAAACCTAAGGGAAGAAAAGGGGAGCTTACTCCTTCTCCGGTGAAGGTGACAGCGCTTGAAAACGGATTTACCGTGCTTCAGCCCGTAAAAGTGAGAGAGCCGGAATTTGTGGAAAAAATTAGAGAGTACGCACCGGATGTTATAGTTGTGGTGGCTTTCGGACAGATAATACCGGAAAGTATACTGAATATTCCGAAATACGGCTGTGTGAATATCCACGGCTCTTTGCTTCCCAAATACAGAGGCGCCGCTCCTATACAGTGGGCTGTTATAAACGGAGAGAAGGAAAGCGGAGTCACCTCGATGCTAATGGACAAGGGGCTTGATACCGGCGATATATTACTGAAAAGAGCCGTGCTTCTTGACGAAAGAGAAACCTCGGGAAGTCTTTTTTATAAGCTCATGAAGTTAGGCGCGGATACGCTTGTTGAAACTCTTTCGGGGCTTGAGAAAGGGGAAATAAAGCCTGAAAAGCAAGGAGAGACGCCTACGGAGTATGCCAAAATGTTAACAAAGGCGATGGGAGAGATTGACTTTAATAAAAGCGCGGAAGAACTTGATTTCTTTGTAAGAGGTATGGATCCTTGGCCGAGCGCCTATACATTTTTAAATGAGAAAACCATTAAAATTTGGTCGGCTAAGGCACTGAAGACCGATAAAAAAGACCTTGTTCCGGGAAGAATAAATAGTGTAAATAAGGACAGCTTTATAATAGAATGCGGAAGCGGAGAGCTTGAGATCTCCGAGGTTCAGTTAGAGGGAAAGAAGAGAATGAAGGCGGCGGATTTTCTTAAAGGAACCGTGTTAAAAGCGGGATACAGGCTCGGAGAGTGATATGGCTGAAAATGAGAGAGAAATTGTTCTTAACATGCTTCTGCTGCTTAAGCCTGAAAGACAGGGACATATAATACTTCGAGAAACACTTGACAGTTACGCTTATTTAAGTAAGCCTGAGAGAGCCTTTATAACCAGGCTTTATGAGGGTGTTATTGAAAAAAAGATTTATTTGGATTTTGTAATAGATAAATTCTCAAAGCTTCCCGTAAAAAAAATGAAACCGGTTGTAAGGGCAGTGCTTGAGCTTACCGCTTATCAGCTTTTTTTCATGAATAAGGTTCCGGAGAGCGCGGCTATAAATGAGGGAGTAAAGCTTGTAAAGAGAAAAGGGCTTACAGGGCTTTCGGGTTTTGTGAACGGGGTTTTAAGAAACATAACGAGAAATAGGGATAAAATAGAGATTCCGGATAAAGACAAAGATTTAACAAGGTTTTTGGAAGTGAGATATTCCATGCCGTTACCGCTTGTGAAGTATTTTATAAATGAGTATGGGAAGGATAAGGCGGAGAAAATTTTAAAAGCCTTTGAAAAAGAGAGATCGGTTACAATAAGAGTAAATATGGCTAAGAGTGAATGTGAGAAGCTTATACGGGAACTTGAGGCTGACGGAATAAGGACGGAAAAAGGCGATATTTTAGAGAGAGCCTTTAAAATATCGGGATTTGATAATTTGAATTTTATTTCCGCATTTGAAAACGGCGAGTTTAACGTGCAGGATGAAAGCTCACAGCTTGCAGCGGAGCTTGCGGGGGTTAAAGAGGGCGATATAGTGCTTGATCTTTGCTCCGCTCCCGGAGGAAAAACAGCTGTAATGGCTGAAAAAGCCGGTGTTTCGGGGAAAGTTATCGCCTGCGATATATCCGAAAATAAGCTTGGTCTTATAGAAGATACGATAAAAAGACTCGGATTTAAAAATGTAAAGACGAAGATTAACGATGCTTCAGTTTTTAACGAGGATTTTAAAGAAAAAGCGGATGTAGTGATGTGTGACCTGCCGTGTTCGGGGCTCGGTGTAATAGGCAGGAAAAAGGATATAAAATATAACTTTTCACCTGAGAAAATCAAGGCTTTGGCAGAACTTCAAAAAAAGATATTGACTAATGCCAAAGAATACGTTAAAGAAGGCGGTATACTGATGTTTTCCACCTGTACGCTTACAAAGCTTGAAAATGAGGAAAATTTTAAATTCATTTCCGACTTTGAAGGCTTTGAGCCTGTTGATTTCTCAAAGGAGCTTCCTGAGAGCCTTAAAAACGGAGAGTATGGAAAACGAATTGTAAAAGAAGCTGAAAAGGGCTATATAAAGCTGATTCCGGGTGAATTTGACACGGATGGTTTTTTTATTTCAAAAGCTATAAGGAAGAGTAAAATTTGAAGGACATAAGAAAAGATATAGCAAGCCTTAATATTACGGAGCTTACGGAACTCATAAAGAAAAAAGGGCTGCCTGCTTTCAGAGCGAAGCAGATTTATGACTGGATACATAAAAAGCTTGTTTCTGATTACTCACGGATGACAAATGTTCCGATTGATTTAAGAAATAAGCTGCAAGAGGAGCTGCCTTTTCCGGAAATGAGGGTGGCGGCAAGAAAAGACTCGAAATCGGGAGATACGTCAAAATTTGTATTTAAGCTTTATGACGGTTTTGTCATAGAGAGTGTGCTTATGAAATACCGCTACGGAAATTCGGTGTGCATATCCTCACAGGTGGGATGTAAAATGGGTTGTACCTTTTGCGCTTCCACGCTTTTGGGACTTTCAAGGCAGCTTACTCCGTCGGAAATGTTGTATCAAATCTATGAGATTCAGAAGATAACCGGAGAAAGGGTATCGAATGTAGTTGTTATGGGTACGGGTGAGCCGCTTGACAATTTGGATAATTTGCTTAAATTTATAGAGCTTTTAACTGACGAAAACGGCTTGAACATAAGTCAGCGAAACATAACGATATCCACATGCGGGCTTGTTCCGGAAATAAAGAAGCTTGCGGATAAAAAGCTTACGATTACGCTTGCTATTTCGTTACATTCTCCAACGGACGAGGAAAGACGTAAGATAATGCCTATAGCCAATCGTTACAGCATAGCGGAGATTCTTTCCGCAACAGCTTATTATTTTAAAAGAACAGGCAGGCGTGTATCTTATGAATACAGTCTGATAGAGGGGGAGAACGATTCTCCGGAGAATGCTGAGAAGCTTACGAAGCTTTTAAAAGGTACAAACTGTCATGTAAATTTGATTCCGATAAATCCTATAAAAGAAAGGTCTTACAGGAGGACGAAAGCTGAAGGAATAGGGCGTTTTAAAAAGATACTTGAAAATAACGGAATAAATGTTACTATTAGAGAGGAAATGGGACAGGATATCGATGCGGCGTGCGGTCAGCTGCGCAAAGAATATATTGACGGGAAAGAGCAGGAAGAAGCCCGCCGGAAAGGAGAAGGTCACAGATGAAGACATATTCTGTAACATACGCAGGAGAAAACAGAACAGTGAATCAGGATTGTTTTCTTTGTGAAGAGGGGGCTGTAGGAAGCTTTTCAAACCTTTTTATAGTTGCGGACGGTATGGGTGGCTATAAGGGAGGAGATTTTGCCTCGCGTTATTGTGTAGATAATGTAAAAGAATACATTTCGAAGTCGGGCGAGGAATTGTCGGCAATATCAATTATAAGAGGGGCTGTAAAATTTGCGAATGACGGACTCA
The DNA here is from genome assembly GCA_963545085.1 of uncultured Catonella sp. Taxonomy (GTDB): domain Bacteria; phylum Bacillota; class Clostridia; order Lachnospirales; family Lachnospiraceae; genus Catonella. The sequence continues at coordinate 36,399 of CAUUHV010000010.1, forward strand.
GAAAAGAAAAAATTTCTATGGAAGAGGATATATCGAAGTGCGGTACCACAATCGTGCTTGCTACGGTAAAAGACGGAGTGCTGTATGTGGCGAATGTGGGTGACTCGAGGCTTTATGTGCTCCAAAAAGAGGTTTTAAAACAGGTGACGGAGGATCATTCCTTAGTTGAGGAAATGATAAGAAAAGGACACCTCGACAGAACGGAAGCGCTATATCATCCTGACAGGCATGTTATAACAAGAGCGCTCGGAAGTGAACCGGAGGTTGAAGCCGATTTCTTTGAGGTAAAGGTAGGAGAGGGAGATAAAATTTTACTCTGTACCGACGGACTTTCAAACGGGGTGGAAGAAAAGGCTATGGAAGAAATAATGAATGAGGACGGAGAGCTTTCCGAAATTTGTGAGAAACTTGCGGGAACGGCGAAATTTAACGGCAGTAAAGACGATATTACAGCGGTAATAATAGAGGTATAATATATGTTAAAAGAAGGAACACTTGTAGGCGGACGATATAGGATAGTGAGTCTTGTAGGCTCCGGAGGTATGGCGGATGTTTATAATGCCAAAGATGAGAGATTAAACCGCTCCGTAGCTATAAAGATACTTAAAGAGGAGTACAGCTCCGACAGGAATTTTGTGGTAAAATTCAGAGGAGAGGCGCAGTCCGCGGCGGGACTTTCTCACCCCAATATAGTGAATGTATATGATGTGGGCGAGGAGGACGGTCTGTATTATATAGTTATGGAGCTTGTCGAGGGCATAACTCTTAAAAAGTTTATCGAAAGAAAAGGTAAGCTCGAGTTAAGAGAGGCTGTCGGTATAGCCGTTCAAATCGCACAGGGAATGGAAGCGGCGCACGCAAACCATATAATACACAGGGATATTAAGCCGCAGAACATAATTATATCTAAAGAAGGTAAAGTAAAGGTTACGGACTTCGGCATAGCTAAAGCAGCCACTTCAAATACAATAGCGGCAGGGCAGGCTATAGGCTCAGTACATTATATTTCACCGGAACAGGCAAGAGGAGGCTATTCCGATGAAAAGAGCGATATATATTCGCTTGGTGTCACTCTTTATGAAATGCTTTCAGGAAAGATGCCTTTCGCAGCTGATAATACCGTTTCCGTAGCGCTGCTTCACATACAGGAAGAGGCTGTGCCTTTAAGAGAGCTTGATCCGGATATTCCGGCAAGTATAGAAAAAATTGTCCAAAAGTGTATGCAAAAGAAGCCTGAGAGAAGATACTTAACGGCTACGGAGCTTATTAAAGACTTGAAGAAGTCGATTTCGGAGCCTGAGGGAGATTTTGTTAAAATAGAGCAGGCGGCCGCTACCGACTCTCCTACCATAAATATTTCGGGTGAGGAGCTTAAAAGGATAAGGAGCGCCAGATATCCAGAGGAAAGAGAGAGAAGCAGGACAAGCTCTCATACGAAGGATAAAAAAGAAGTCTCGCTTAAGGATGAAGATGATGAGATGGACCCTAAGATGGAAAGGCTCATCTTAATAGGAGGAATTGCCGCGATAGTGGTACTTGCGGCAGTTATTATAGTGCTTGTAGTAAAGGGATTCAATCTTTTCGGAAGAACTCATGAAGAAAATCCGCCGCTTACATCATCGGTAAGCAGTGTAGATTCACAGGTCAAGCAATCATCAAGCGGAGTTGCTTCTTCGGGAGTATCGTCTAAAGCTTCGGCTTTTGTCGTGCCGGATATAAAGGGACGCACTCTTGCGGAGGCTATAGGGTTACTTAACGAGGCTAAAATCGGCTCATACCGTTATGATTTTGAAAACTCGAAAGAGGTTAAGAAAGACTATGTAATAGATGTTAAGCCTGAGGCGGGAACAGAGATAAAAGAAAATGAAGAAGTTGTAATAGTCGTAAGTAACGGAGAAGAAGTTACCAGGGTTCCTAACCTTGAAAATATATCAAAAGAGGCGGCAGTTACTACTCTTGAGGGAATGAAGTTTAAAGTAAGCGTAGAGGAAGATTTCAGCGATACGGTGCCGGAGGGCAAGGTAATAGGTACGAAGCCGGTAGCTTTAACCGAGTTGAAAGAGGGCGACGCGGTAACGCTTATAGTGAGCAAGGGTCCGGAAGCAAAGAAGGTGAAGGTTCCGAGCGTAACAGGAAAGACGGAAGCGGAAGCTGTAAAAGAATTGAGCGATGCGGGACTTAAATCAAAGGTATCAAATAAGTACAGTGATACTGTGGAAAAGGGTCTTGTAATAAGCCAGAGTATGCCTGAGGGTAGAGAGGTAAACGAAAACTCGACGATTGCGATTACTGTAAGCTCGGGACCTGAGGTTAAGGTAACATATTTAGCTTCCGTATCAATAGATGAAAATCCTTTTGCGGATGAGGGAGAAAGCGGACTTGTTGAAATAAGGATGGATCAGGACGGAGTTACAAAGACAATATATTCCGAAACCGTAAGCTACAGCGATTTCCCTATACTCATAGATAATATCAAAGGTTCAAGCGAAAAAGAGGCTATCTGCTATATGTATGTGGACGGAGAGCTTTATACGGACAAGGTTTGGCGCATAACTTCATGGGAGAAGTCTGAGGAGTGATGAAAGGCAGGATAGTTAAAGGAATAGCCGGTTTTTACTATGTACATACAGGCTCTGCGCTTTATGAGTGCAGAGCCAAAGGTGTATTCAGAAACAAAGGGTTGAAGCCTCTTGTCGGTGATATTGCCGAAATTGAAGTGCTTGATGAAGATAATAAAAAGGGAAATGTAGTCGGTGTAGAAACGAGAAAAAATCACCTTATAAGACCGTCCGTAGCTAATATAGATCAGGTGCTTGTAGTATTTGCGGGAGCAAAACCAGCGCCGAATTTAAATCTTCTTGATAAGTTTCTTGTTATGATGGAGATTAAAAAGATTCCTGCGGTTATAATTTTTACAAAAAGTGATATTTCCGATGAAAAGAAGCTTAAAGAGTTTAGAGAGATTTATTCAAAAGTTTATAAAGTGATAGAAATAAGTGTTAAAGACGGCAGAGGAACTGACGAGCTTAAAGGGCTTCTAAAAAATAAAACCACAGTATTTGCCGGACCGTCGGGAGTAGGAAAGTCTTCTCTTACAAATTTTCTGGTACCCGAAGCAAAGATGGAAACGGGCGAGATAAGTAAGAAGATAGAGAGAGGGAAGCAGACTACGAGGCATACCGAGCTTTTTTACGCGGGTGACGGAGCATATATTTGCGATACGCCGGGGTTCGGTTCTATGGAAATATCGGCGCTTGACAAAAAAGAACTTAAGTTTATGTTTCCGGAATTTACGAATTTTGAGAAAGAATGCAGATTCAACGGCTGTGTCCATATAGGAGAAAGGGAATGCGGAGTGAAATCCGCGATGGAAAGCCGGAAAATAGCGGGAAGCAGGTATGAGAATTATCGTATGATATATGAAGAAATAGCAAACAAGAAGGAATTTTAATTATGAAATATGTACTTTCGCCATCTATTTTAGCGGCGGATTTTAACAGGCTCGGAGATGATATAAAAGCGGTAGAGGAAGCGGGGGCGGAGTATCTTCATATTGATGTTATGGATGGCTCTTTTGTTCCCAGTATTTCTTTCGGTATGCCTGTAATTAAGAGTATAAGAAAGAATACGGGGCTGCTTTTTGATGTTCATCTTATGATAGACGAGCCTGACAGGTATCTTGAGGATTTTAAGGCTGCCGGAGCCGATTTGATAACAATTCATGTCGAGGCGTGCAGGCATCTGCACAGAACCGTGAGCCACATAAGGGAAATGGGCTTGAAAGCAGGCGTTGCGTTAAATCCCGCCACTCCTTTAGAGAGCATAAAGCTAATTCTTAAAGATGTCGACATGGTACTTATAATGAGCGTGAACCCGGGTTTCGGAGGACAGAAATTTATACCGTTTACCTTGGATAAAATAAGAGAATTGAGGCGAATGAAGCCGGCGCTTGATATAGAGGTTGACGGCGGTATAAATGCAGATAATATAAGTGTTCTGCTTGAAGCCGGCGCGAATGTAATAGTTGCGGGAACGGCTGTTTTTGCCGGTGATATTAAGGAAAATATAAAAAAACTGTTAGAGAAGATAAATGAAAAAAATATTGATAATAACGGGCGGTAGAGTATCGGGAAGTTTTGTGAAATCCGTGGTTTCAGACTATAAGCCTGATGCGGTAATAGCTGCGGACAGGGGAATAGAGGCGGCAAGGGAGGCTTTGCTTATTCCCGATTATATTGTGGGTGATTTTGACAGTGCCGGACGTGATGTCCTTGAGTATTTTAAGACTTGTTTCGCGGAGTACGGAAAGCCTGTGATAAGAACCTTTAATTCCGAAAAGGATGAAACGGATACGGAGCTTGCGCTTTCAACGGCGCTTACCCTTGAACCTGATAAGGTGGTACTCATTGGAGCTACGGGTACCCGCCTTGATCACACTATGGCGAATATCTCGCTATTGTCAAAGCTTCTTTCAAACGGAGTTAAGGGAGTTATACTTGATGAGTACAATATGATAAGTCTTTATGATGAAGGCTTTACATTAAAGAGGAAGGGCGCTTTCGGAAGATATTTTTCCCTGCTTCCGTTTACCGAAACCGTATCGGGACTTACGATAAAGGGAGCCAAGTATGAGATTGAAGATTATTTTTTGGCTCAGGGAAGCAGCATAGGCATAAGCAATGAAATAGAAAAAAGCGGGGTGAAAATAAGCTTTACCGAAGGGATTCTGATGTGTATTCAGTCGAGTGATGTGCCGTTTCATGGAGTATTAAAAATATGAAAGAGGAGTAATGAAAATGAAGAAATTAACAAAAAGTAGTAATAGGAAGTTATGTGGAGTATGCGGAGGTATAGCGGAGTATTTTGACGTCGATCCTACTGTGATAAGGCTGCTTTGGGTGGTATTATGTTTGTTTGCCGGAAGTGGAATTTTAGCGTATATTGTTGCGGCAATAATAATGCCGGAGAACTAAAGATTATGGAAACATGGTATTACGAAGTGGTGAGCATTGACGGAGATTACGCAAATCTTTGCAGAACCGATATAGCTTCAGATGATTTGAAGCTTGTCGCGAGGGCTTTGCTTCCTTCTGAGGTTTCGGAAGGCAACAGACTTAGGTATGAGATGTTTGAATATTCGTTGGAGCAGGGCTTATGAACATACAGATTTTCGGAACGAAGAAGTGTAACGATACAAGGAAAGCGGAAAGGTTCTTTAAAGAACGCGGCATAAAATATCAATTTGTCAACATGAAGGAAAAGGGTATGAGCAGGGGTGAATTTATCTCGGTAGCCGAAGCGAACGGCGGTATTGACAATATGCTGAATCCCGACGCAAAGGACAGGGACGCTCTGGCGCTTATCAGATACACGCCTGACGAGGATAAAACGGATGCGGTTCTTTGTAATCTGCAGGTAATAAAAACACCTGTGGTAAGAAACGGAAGAAAGTCTACATTAGGCTATCAGCCTGAAATATGGAAAGAATGGGAATGAAAATTAAAGCCGTCCCCGGAGACCGCCTTTTGAGCTGCCGGTTTCTTTAAAGCAAGCACGAAAAGTCGTGAACTGATAAAGAGAGTATTGAGAAAATTAAATGAATAAGAGTATAAAAGATAAGATTGCAAGCTGCGTTTCAAGCCTGCAATCTTATTTTATCGGAAAAAAACGTTAAATCTAAGTTTTATCAGATTTTAAACTTATTAATCATCTCAATCATATTCTGTGCCAAATCGGACAGATTTGCGCTTGCGCCTGCAACTTCTTCGGCTGAAGAAAGCTGCGAATTTAAGGAGTCGGAGGATTCCTGAGTGGCAGCGGCATTTTCTTCGGAAAGGGCGGACAGATTTTCGATGATGCCTGCCAGAGATTCCTTGGTAGTTTCAAGTTCTTTAACAGAGTTGTTTAAGTTATTCATTTCACTCATGTTCTTATCAAGCTCGTCGGAAATTAAGTGGAATATTTTTTTCGTTTCATTTACCTTATCATCCTGTTCGGCTACAGTTCCGCCGACAAGAGCCATTATATCGACAGTTTCCGTTACCTTTTCTGTCAGACCCTGAACAATTTCCTGAATCTCCTGAGTGAAGCTGTTGGACTGTTCAGCCAGTTTACGAATTTCCTCGGCTACTACCGCAAAGCCTTTTCCGGCTTCTCCCGCGCGAGCGGCTTCAATAGCCGCATTTAAAGCCAGTAAGTTAGTCTGGTCTGAAATGGATTTAATCATATTGCTTGCGGAGGAAATCTGTGAAGCCCGCTCATTGGTGTTTAAGATAACCTCCTGTACCTGCTCCGCCGAGTCCTTAAGCTTTTTTGTTGCGGCAATTAACTGTCCGATTGTGAGTATACCCTGTTCCTTTGCGGATGAAACCTCTTTAATTGTGGAATTCAGAGTTTCAATGATTATTTCATTAGCACTTAACGCTCCGCTCATAACCTGCATCGCTTCAGCGCCTTTTTGCATATCCTCCGCCTGCATAGCGGCTCCATTTGAAATTTCCTCAACATTTCTCGCCAGATTTTTGGAAATATTTGCCGAATGGTCACTCGAAGCGGTCAGTTCCTCGGAGGAAGCTGAAACCTGATTTGCGATATCGGTGATTTGAACCATGATTGACTGAATTGTTTTTTTAACCGTGATAAGCGCTCTGGAAATTATTCCTATTTCATCCTTATTTTTAGAATAAATAACGGACGGAGAGGTATCGGACAGAGTGAAATCATATTCGACCATGCCCTGAACACATTCGCTCAAACGTATAATAGGTCGTGAAATAGAGTTTGCAATCAAATAAATGATTAGAAGCAACAGTAAAATGGAAACAATTCCGATAACGGACATAAAAACAGCCAATTCATTGGATACCCGTATTACTTCTCTTACAGGCGCCTCAAGAACTATAGCCCAATCGGTATTCTTGACCGGACAAATCGCGTAAAAGCGTTCAATTCCATTATCCTTATTTGACAAAAATTCAAGCTGACCGGTCGAAAGCTTGCTTGCCACATTCGATAGCGCACCGTTTTTAACGGTAGCCATATTATCATCTAAGGAATATTCGTCGTGAATGATAAAGCTGCCGTTTTTATTCATTAAATAAGCCTTGCCGGTTTCTTCCAGTTTAATATCTTTTATTAAAGTTTCAAAATCTTTCATCGAGATGTCGCCGCCGAGCACACCCTCGGATTTGCCGTTATATTTTAATTCGCAGCTGATAGCGACAACAATGTTATTATCAATCGCACTGATATACGGATCGGAAACATAAGCTGTATTTTGACCGAAAGCGCCCTTATACCAGCTGCGGTCGGTAGGGTCAAAGTCTTTGTCTGGTACCCAACCGGAGCCGTCTAAAAAGGATTTATCGGCAAAACCCGCGTAAAAATCCAAAGCGCCATTAACATTATCGGTCAAATATGTTAAATCATTTAAAAGCGCCTGTCCTCTCTTTTGCTCTTTTGAAATGTTATTTGCGGAAATTTCGACATAATTCCTTTTTTCCGAGATGATAGTCTCAAGGTCGGAAGCATATTTTTGAGCAAGAGCCGACATGGTTTCTCTGCTTTCGCCTATCAACAAAGATCTTGAATAGGTATAAGAGACGACGGTCAGAACAATAATGACCAACAGCATCGGAGCCCCGATTGAAAACAGCATTTTGTTTTTAAGTTTCATTAAAACCCTCCCATTTAATAAATATGATTTTGTGAATTAAATCTACAATTTAAATAAAAAAAGTAAAAATTCAGCTTTTCTTATTTAAAAAGCCGAGTAAAACGGTTTGATAAAAGATTTAACACAAATTTTCAGTATAATTTGATTTTAGTAATTCAAAGTTATCTTGTCAATACCCGCACTATATATTCTGTTGTATTTTATAACTTTTTATAGATTATTAAGAAGGTTGACGGCGCGGACACGAACGCAAAGGAAAAATTAAAGGATGTAATTGCGACAGTATTATTTAAAAAAAATATGCAAAATATCTCTTGACAAATTAAATTGCACACAATATAATTAAACAAAATCATAAAGAAGGAATATTATCATGGAAAGATATGATATCGCTATTATAGGTACAGGGCCGGGAGGACTTGAAGCGGCTATAACAGCCAAACAGCGAAATAAAAAAATCATTCTCTTCGGAAATATGGATTTAAGCCTTAAAATAAAAAAAGCTGTTGAGATAAATAATTATTTGGGGCTTCCGAGAATGACGGGAGACAGCCTGTATGAGGCTTACAGCAATCACCTTAAGGCGGCGGGGATTTCCATAACGGAGACAAGGATAAACGCGGTATACGCAATGGGAGATTATTTTGTGCTTCAAAGCGCTGAAGAAATGTTTGAGGCGAATGCTGTAATCATTTCAACAGGCGTGGTGACAGGAAAGACCTTTCCGGGTGAAGAAGAAAATTTGGGACGGGGAGTCAGCTATTGCGCTACCTGTGATGCCGCTCTTTATAAAGGGAAAACGGCTATTGTGGTTGCTTATAGTTCTAAAGAAGAAAAAGAAGCCGAGTTTTTGGCGGAACGTGCCGAAAAGGTATATTACATGGCTATGTATAAGGAAAAACCGGAACTTCACGGAAATATAGAACTTATAATTGGGACGGCTCCTAAGGAAATAGAGAAGAACGGTAAAAAAATGCGGCTTATTACAGATAAGGGCTTTTATGAAGCGGATGGAATTTTTGTACTGAGGGATGCGCTTTCGCCGGATAAACTGGTTCCGGGACTTATCACCGAAGGAGCGCATATTGTAACGGACAGAAGCATGAGAACCAATATAGAAGGACTTTTTGCCTGCGGAGATATTACCGGTAAGCCTTATCAGTACATAAAGGCTGCGGGAGAAGGCAATATAGCGGCGCTTTCGGCGGCTGCGTATTTGGATGTAAAAAGGAAAAGCAAGTAACACGGAAAGTAACCTGCGGCACGAACGATTTGTGCATACGGGTTATAAGATAGATTTATAAGCCTGAAGGCTTTGATTATGAAAGGAGTTAATTTTATGGTTAAGAAGATTGATGAAAGCGAGTTTAAAAGTGTTAAGGAGAGCAAATACGCTCTAGTGGACTTTAATGCCACATGGTGCGGACCTTGCAGGATGCTCGGACCGGTACTCGAGGAGGTTTCCGAGGAAATGGCGGGAAAGCTTGACTTTTATGCTGTGGATGTTGATGAGAATCAAAATCTTGCGATTAAGAACAAGATTCAGAGCATACCTGCAATAGTAATTTATAAAGACGGCGAGCCTGTTGACAGACAGGTCGGATTTGCTCCGAAAGCACAGCTTATTGAATTTATAAATAAAAATATCGGATAAAATCAGAAAGGTTGCGGCCGATGGCGGATAAATATGAATCGCTTAAACTTGCCAATCAGCTTTGTTTTCCTTTATATGTCTGCTCCAAGGAGATAGTGAAGCGGTATAAGCCTATGCTTGATAAAATGAATCTGACTTATACGCAATACATAGCTATGATGGTTATGTGGGAGAGAGAACGTATTAACGTAAAGGAGCTTGGCGAAAGACTTTACCTTGATTCGGGAACGCTTACACCGGTTTTAAAAAAGTTGGAGCAAAAAAGCTTTGTAAAAAGGAGCAGAGATGACGAGGACGAGAGAGTGTTAAACGTGACACTCACGGACGAAGGCAGGAAGCTTAAGGACAAGGCGCTCATTATTTCAAGAAAAATGCTCGCATGCGCAGGGCTTTCGAAAGAGGAGAATAATGTGTTAAGAGGTGTACTGAAAAAGCTTCTCGGAGAGTTTGATAAAAATATCTGAATATTAAAAAAGCACGGTATAAGAAAGATTCGCTTTCAAAACCGTGCTTTTTTTTATAGCTTAACACATTCTTTAGCTGAATTGATAAATTTTTTCATTGCGGCGAAACTCTCTTTACTTATTACATGCTCAAGACGACAGGCATCCTCGACAGCAATTTCTTCCGCGACTCCGAGGCTTGTAAGCCATTCCGAAAAAAAATTATGTCTTTCATATATCATTTCGGCAATTTGTCTGCCTTCCTCGGTAAGAAAAATATGTCCGTTTTCGTCTACCGTTATATGACCTCTGTTTCTTAAGTTTTTCATGGCAACACTGATACTGGACTTTTTAAAGCCCATTTCATTAGCTATATCAACCGAGCGTACATTTGCGTTTTTCTCAGAAAGCATGAGTATGGTTTCAAGATAATTTTCCGAAGATTCGTGAGTAATCATGGGCTTCATTCTCCTTTTCCGTTAAATATTGTATGAACCGATATCCTGCAGCAGTCGTCATGCGGTTGGAGGAGCTTATCGACAGACCAACCCGTCGCAGGAATAAAAATAAAAAATATGGTTTTAAAAATTCATTTTATTACTTGATATTTACCTATAATTTGAAATAAATATTAAAAAAACTTTACACAAACAGTATAGCAAACATGCAGGATATAGGCAAGAATAAATTCCCCCTTTATTTAGTGTTTACAGGACTTTAAAATGAAACGAAAATGATAATAAAAATCAAAATTTTCATTGACACGGAGAGTAATATGGGGTATTATAGCTAACAGTTGGAAAATGATAACCATTCTCATAACTAAGAAAGGGTATTATAGATAAATAGATTCCGATGGGCAAAGAAGTTGAAAGCGAGTGGAAGCAATGAACTTTGGTATTGTGGAATTGGTAAAGGAGATGGAGTATAAGGACTTGGAACTCCAGCTTATATTACAGTGCGCTCCGGTGATTGCAGGGCTTAAGATATCAAATCTTCTTACGCTTCCGATAAACGAGCTCGGTAAACTCAGGATTCTTTTGGAGGATACAAGCCTTTCTTTCAGAACGGTATTTGCGGGAGAAAAAAGAGCCGCCGTACTGGTTTACAGGAAAGAGGAGCTTTTTAACTATCTTTCGGAAGATGAAATAAGCTCATTTTTGACGGAATTGGGCTATAAAAGTTTGAACCGCTCGGAAATGTTTCCGGTTTTTATAAGAAGATATATAAAATATATGCGGGATAAAAAGAAATTTCCTCATGAATTGGGTATCTTATTGGGTTATCCGATAGAAGATGTAAAAGGTTTTATGGAAAATGAGGGGAGAGATTTTCTTTACTGCGGATATTGGAAAATATATAAGAATCCGGAGCCTAAAATAAAGCTTTTTGAGAGATTTGAAAAGGTTCAGACCGATATGGTAAAGCTTTTACACGGAGGAAAGAGTGTGAGCTTTATTATTAAACGTTACAGTAACACTTACTGCGGAGAAGAGGATTTTGAATATTCGGATTCCGCTGTTTGTGCATAAAATGAAAAGAGTGGAAACACTCGGAAAGAGGAAAAAATGAGTAAAATCAGTGTTGTGTTTTGGTCACAGACAGGTAACACACAGGCTATGGCTGAGGCTGTTGCAGACGGAATTAAGGCTGCAGGAGCGGAAACGGAGCTTGTAGAGGTCGGTTCCGCTTCAATTGACATGCTTAAAGATGAGAAAGCTTTTGCGCTCGGATGTCCGGCAATGGGAGCGGAAGTGCTTGAAGAGGCTGAAATGGAGCCTTTTGTCGCTGAGCTTGAGCCTCATGTATCAGGCAAGATTATAGGACTTTTCGGTTCTTACGGTTGGGGAGGTGGCGAGTGGATGAACGACTGGGTAGAAAGAATGAAGGCTGCCGGCGCTACCGTAGTGGGCGACGCAGGAGTTATCTGCGCTGACGCCCCTGATGATGATGCCATTGCAGCTTGTAAGGAACTTGGCGAAAAGCTCGCAAAGGCATAAAGAGGACAAAACAAAAGAAAGACAAGGCATATAGATTCGGAGAGGTGCGAAATGAGTGTAGTTATAGTTGGCGGACATGATCGTATGGTTTGTATGTATAAGAAAATATGTAAGGGGTATAATTGCAAGGCGAAGGTATTTACTCAGATGTCGGCAAATTTAAGCGGACAAATCGGTTCGCCGGATATTTTAATCCTTTTTACAAATACCGTATCTCATAAAATGGTGCGTACAGCCTTAGCTGAAGCTGAAAAATGCAAAGCGAATGTGATACGGAGCCATACAAGCAGCGGGAACGCTCTTAACGAAATTCTTCAATCCGTATTACCTGCCGCGTCTTAATGCTCTTAAAATGAAATAACGTCAGCCCGTATCGGCTAAGCCCGATACGGGCTCTTTCTTTAAAAAATCCTAAGTTTACACATTTTTCCGGGACTTGCAAAAAAATTCAGGTATTGTTATAATTAACAAAATATCCGGAACGGATATAATTTAAGAACTGATGACGAGAATTGATGTTTTAAAAGGCGGTTCAGGAGAAACACCTGCGCTTTGAGGCTGATATCAGGAGGAATTCCAATAATTTAAGCAGGAGGTCCTAAAATGTTGAAAAACTTTAATTGGAAAAAGACGGGATTATTCGTAGGCGGAGTGCTTTTCGGCACTGTCGGTATTAAAGCGCTTTCAAGTAAGGACGCTAAAAAATGTTACACTCATTTTGCCGCCGCGGTACTTAGAGTGAAGGATTTTGTTCTTAGAAAGACGGAAATCTTAAAAGAAAACTGTGAAGATATTTATGAGGATGCCAAAATAATAAATGATGAGAGATATGAAGAAGATTTCATGGTTTATGAGGATATTTCGGATTTTAAGGAAGTTGATGACGAAGAATTGTAGAAGCACCTTGTGTATATAACGCAAATAATTTCAACTGAAAATTGCCTGTGAAGGGGCTGCGAAAAAAATGTAGCTCTTTTTGCGGGCAATTTTATAATGAACCGGATAAAGGAGGCATCTTACAAATTTAAAACGGAGAAAAAATATGAGATTTTCGGTTTTGTACGAGTCTGAAAACAGGCTTCGTATTCATGTTTTACAGGATAGAATGAGTTTTGAGCAGGCGGATATACTTCTATATTATATAAAGCAGCAGGACGGAGTGGATTATGCGAGGGTTTCGGAGAGAACCTGCGATGCTGTTATTAAGTTTTCGGCTCCGAAGGAGGAGATAATAAAGGCGCTCGGAAGATTTAACTACAACAAAGCGAATGTTCCGAAAGACTTTATTAAAAATTCCGGAAGAGCTATAAGAGTGGAGTATGAAGAAAAGCTTATTTTAAAGATAGCGGGAAGGATTTTGAAGAAATTGTATCTTCCTGCACCTATAAGTATAGCTTTAACTCTTATTACCGCTGTGAAATATATAAAAAAGGGACTTGATTCTATTTTAAAAACAAAGCTTACCGTTGAGGTGCTTGACAGTATCGCAATAGGTGTTTCTCTGATACAGAGAAATTTTGATACGGCTTCTTCCGTGATGTTTTTATTGGGCATAGGAGAACTGCTTGAGGAATGGACACATAAAAAAACGGTGGATGATTTGGCGAGAACCATGTCACTTAATGTTAATAAGGTATGGCTTATTAAAGACGGTTTGGAAGTCCTTGTCGACTTCGACGAAGTGAATACCGGTGACAGGGTGATTGTGCGTGTGGGAAATGTAATTCCTTTTGACGGTACGGTGGTTTCGGGCGAGGCTATGGTTAATCAGGCGACAATGACGGGAGAGTCGGAGCCTGTGAGGAAGGCGGAAGGAAACAGTGTTTTTGCGGGAACGGTACTTGAAGAGGGAGAGATTACACTTATTGTTAAGCAATGTGACGGAAAAAGCCGTTTTGAAAAAATTGTCGCTATGATAGAAGAAACGGAAAAGTTAAAAAGCGAGGTGGAAAGCAAGGCGGAGAGGATAGCGGACGGTCTGGTGCCTTACACGCTTTTAGGTACGGGACTCACTTATTTTCTTACGAGGAATGTAACAAAGGCGGTTTCCGTACTTATGGTCGACTTTTCATGTGCGATAAAACTTGCAACCCCCATATCGGTGCTTTCCGCAATCAAGGAAGCGGGGCTTTGCGGCATTACGGTAAAGGGAGGCAAATATCTTGAAGCCGTGGCGGAGGCGGATACAATCGTTTTTGATAAAACGGGTACTCTTACCAAAGCGGAGCCTAAGGTAATGAGAGTTGTTCCGTTTACAGAACGAAGCGAGGACGAACTGCTTAGAATTGCCGCCTGCCTTGAAGAACACTTCCCTCATTCGATAGCGAACGCCGTTGTAAACGCAGCAAAAGAAAAAGGGCTTAATCATGAGGAGATGCACAGCAAGGTGAATTACATTGTGGCGCACGGTATAAGCACTACAATAACGGCTACCGGAGAAAAAGCGATTATAGGAAGTTATCACTTTGTTTTTGAAGATGAAAAAACTGTTATATCGGATGAATTTAAGAAAAGCTTTGAAGAGCTTCCTGATGATATGTCAAAGCTGTATATGGCGATAGGAGGCGTGCTTGCTGCAGTTATATGTATTTCGGATCCTATAAGAAAGGAAGCGCCTGAAGTTATAAGAAAGCTAAAAGATGCCGGAATCAAAAATATCGTTATGATGACGGGAGATAATGAGAATACGGCGAGAGCGATAGCAAAAGAAGTCGGAATTGATAAATATTATGCTTCCGTTATGCCTGAGGATAAGGCGAGATTTGTGGAAGAAGAAAAGGCGAAGGGGAGAAAGGTTGTAATGGTAGGCGACGGAATAAACGATTCTCCGGCGCTTTCGGCGGCGAATTGTGCCGTGGCGATAAGTAAGGGAGCGGAGATTGCAAAGGAAGTGGCGGATATAACCCTGCTTGCCGAGGATTTAAATGAGCTTGTAAAATTAAGGGAGATATCGACGGCGCTTATGGACAGAATACATAAAAATTACAGAAAAATTGTCGCCGTGAACGGAAGTCTTATAGCTCTCGGAGTTTTAGGACTGTTGGCACCGGAAACGTCAGCGCTTTTTCATAATGCCTCAACTCTTTTGATAGGGATAGGCAGTATGACGGATTTAACATAAGGAGAATCGGATATGATAAGAAAAGCCGAAATGCTTGACCTTTGCGCGGCAAAACGAGTATATAAGATAGCAAGGGAAGAGATGAAAAGAACAGGAAACGAGTCTCAATGGGGTGACAGTTATCCGAGTGAAGATATTATGAAGGATGATATAAAAAGGGAGCAGCTTTATCTGGGAGAGGATGACGGAGCGATATATTTTATATTTATGCTTACCGATGAAAAAGAGGAAGAGTATGCGAGAATTTATGACGGCAGCTGGCTTAATGACGAACCTTATATTACATTGCATAGAGTAGCGAGTGACGGCAGGATTAAGGGAGTATTTAACAGGATATTTGATTTTGCATTAAAAAAATGGATGAACTGGGCATTTTTAATATAAGAATAGATACTCATGAGGATAACCTTACCATGCAGGCGGTTTTGAAAAAGCACGGGTTCAAGAAATGCGGGCTTGTTAATTTTAAATATGGTGGAGAAAGAATCGCGTATCAGTACAGGAGGGAGAACTGATGTGGGCATATGAGAGAGTTTTTTACCAGTTTTATCCGATGGGGCTTACCGGCGCGCCGTTTGAAAATGATGGAAATCTTACACACAGAATATTAAAGGTGGTTGATTTCATTCCCCATCTTAAAAAAATGGGAATAGGCGCGGTTTACTTTTCGCCTGTTTTTGAGTCGGACAGCCATGGATATAATACGAGGGATTACAGAAAAATAGACGTAAGGCTCGGGACGAACGAGGATTTTAAAAAAGTCTGCGAAAAACTTCATGAGCAAGATATAAAGGTTATACTTGACGGGGTATTTAACCATGTAGGCAGAGGATTTTTCGGTTTCAAGGATGTGCTTGAAAATAGGGAAAATTCGCCTTATAGGGACTGGTTCAATATAAATTTTGCGGGAAACAGCGGGTATAATGACGGGCTCTGGTATGAAGGCTGGGAAGGACATTATGATCTGGTTAAGCTTAATCTTAAAAATCCTGCGGTTACGGACTATCTTATAGAAAGCGTAAGATATTGGGTAAATGAATTTGATATAGACGGACTCAGGCTTGATGTGGCGTATATGGTTGACAGAGACTTTTTAAGGCGTTTAAGGAAGGAAACGGAAGTGATGAAGCCCGAATTCTTTCTTGCGGGAGAGATGATAGGCGGAGATTATAATCAAATAATGAATGATGAAATGTGTCACTCGGCTACAAATTATGAGTGTTACAAAGGGCTGTACTCAAGTTTCAACAGTATGAATCTTTTTGAAATAATGCATTCCCTTAACCGTCAGTTCGGTGAGGAAAGCTGGACATTATATAAAGGAAAGCATCTTATAAGTTTTGCGGATAATCATGATGTATCGAGGATTGCGAGCATTCTTACAGAGGAAAGACATATTCCGCTTGTTTATGCTCTTATGTTTACAATGCCGGGCATACCGATGCTTTATTATGGAAGCGAGTGGGGATTCAAGGCTGATAAAAAAGAGGGCGATTCGGCGCTCAGACCTGCCTTTGACTCGCCGATTTTTAATGAGCTTACCGAGTATGTGTCAAAACTTACGAAGATTCATAATTCATTATCCGTGCTTTGGTATGGAAGCTTTAAGGCTCTACAGACAGCCAACAGACAATGCGCATTTTTAAGAAGCTTGGAAGGAAAGAGGATAGTTGTAGCGGTGAACGCGGATTCCGAAAGGGCAAGGCTTAATTTTAACCTTGATAATACGGGAGAAAGCCTTACAGACCTTATTACAGGTGAAAAGGTAATATACAATTCAGGTATTGAAACGGACGGCTTCAGGGCGTATATATTTGAGGTTTAGATGAGGACTCACGGAAATAACGGATTACAGGGAGCTTATGTAATCCGTTATTTCTTTTTTTGAAGCCCTGAGAGCGCCCTGTACCATCTCGGGACCGCCTCCTCCTTTAGCGGAGAATTTGTCGTTAAGCTCATTTTGAAGCTCTCTGCAATCAGAATCTTTACTGCTTATTATATAACTGTAGCCGGCTTCGTCATTGCCGGAAAAAATACCGCAATAGCCTTTAAAAGAAGAAGCCAGCATGTTTACGGTTTTTCTTATATAATTCACATCGGTTTCTTCGACAAAAATAAGCGGAAGCGAGGTTGTGGAAAGTTTTTCGACTTCGTAGTCAAGCAGTTTTTCTTTTAATGCTTTTACTTTAAATTTATATTCATCCCTTTCATTTTTTAAAGCTGATACCGCACTTATAAGAAGCTCCTTTTCAGAGGACAGAAGCCTTGAAATTTTACCGGCTTGGTTAAGAAATTCGGAAAAACTGTTTAAGGCTCTGAAACCGCAGAGAATTGAAAGTCTGACGCCGCCCTTATATTTGATGGAAGAAATTACTTTCAGTATACCTATTTCCCCCGTTCTTTTCACATGCGGGCAGCAGCAGGCGCAATCGTCTATACCCGGTATGGAAACTATTCTTACCGGACCGGAAAGCTCGCCTTTGCTTCTGTAGTCAATTATCTTAAGCTCATCTTCGGACGGATAACGACAGATTATTTCTATATTTTTTATTATAGCCTCATTTGTGAGCCTTTCCAAAACCGTAACATCGTCATTTGACAAAAAACCGCTATAATCCATTGTTACGATATTGTCCGAAAGATGAAAACCTATATTATCAAATCCGAAATGACTTTTAACAAGTCCGGAAAATATATGCTCTCCGGAATGCTGCTGCATATTTGAAAATCTGTGATTCCAGTCTATTTCTCCGCTCAGTTCGATTCCTTTAAGCTTGTGGAAAATTTTGTAATCGGCATTTATTATATGTCTTATTATTCCTTCGTTATCAATTGAAACGTGTAAAACCGGATATTTGCTTCCATCTATTATAAACTCGCCTTTGTCGCAGGACTGTCCGCCGGATTCCGGAAAGAAAAGAGTTTTAT
This sequence comes from uncultured Catonella sp., assembly GCA_963545085.1. Classification (GTDB taxonomy): domain Bacteria; phylum Bacillota; class Clostridia; order Lachnospirales; family Lachnospiraceae; genus Catonella. The sequence goes on from CAUUHV010000010.1 coordinate 54,220, forward strand.
TAAGAATTATATTAAGAACGTTTTCTCCGCTTTTTTCAACAGCTGTAATATTTGCGGTAAATTTTGTTTCGTACGGCAAATCATCGTAAAGCTTGATTGTATACATAAAACCTCCGAATTTAGGGAAAATTTCATTAAAAGTATTTTACTATACAGGCATGAGGATTAGCAAGGATTAAAATAATCGTAATTTTAATTAAATAGGGGGTGGTAATCTTATGTATATAGTTTTATAATAGCTTTGTCACAGTAGGGATGGCTATATTGATGAAATGGGGATGAAAGAAAATAAAAAAATATAAAAAATGACGATTTGTACAAAAAAATATAGGTATTTCCAAAATATGAGTTGATAAAAGAACAGTTTTTGAGTAAAATGAAGTAGACGGTATATTGCGAGTGTGTATCGTCATATTTTAAATGAGTGCAAGAAAGGGAGTCAGTTATGGCAAAGAAGGTATTGGTAGTTGATGATGCGGCATTTATGAGAATGATGCTTAAGGATATCCTTTCTAAGAACGGATACGAGGTAGTGGGAGAAGGCGTAAACGGAAATGACGGCTTTGATAAGTATAAGGAATTAAAGCCGGATATCGTTACATTGGATATCACTATGCCTGAGTGCGACGGCTTACAGTGCCTTAAGAAAATAAAGGAGTTCGATCCTGCTGCTAATGTCGTTATGTGTTCAGCTATGGGTCAGCAGGCGATGGTTATAGAGTCTATACAGAGCGGCGCTAAAGATTTTATAGTAAAGCCTTTCCAGCAGGACAGAGTTCTTGAGTCTCTTGCGAAGATTAAATAAGTATCGTTTTAAAAAAGTGCTTAAGCAGGTATTAAGCGTTGTTTAAATAAAAATAAGGTCGGTTTTATTGATATAAATCGGCTTTGTTTTTGAGCAATAAACCGAAGTTTAATATCATGTTCGTATGAAGTATGAATATGAAGTTTAGGATAACGGATAAACGAGTAGGGAATTTTTTCCCTGCTCGTTTGTGTGTAGATACATTAAGAAATCAGATAAAAATGAAAGAGCCGCCGTGAATAAGGCAGCTCTTTTTATGAAAGCAGATGACGGGAATCGAACCCGCCTCTCAACCTTGGGAAGGTCGCATTCTACCGATGAACTACATCTGCGAAACGAGTACATTATACTATCGGAAAGCTTTTTTGTAAAGCGGAGATTTATGGAGAATCGGGTTTTATGGAATGTTTTTTTGACTTTGCGCCTATGGAAGGAATAACGGGCAGGGTATTTAGAAGGGTTTTTAATGAAAATTTTAAAGGAACGGATGAATTTTATACTCCTTTTATTTCGCCTAAGGAAAAAAGAGGTATAGATAAAAAAGATATTAAAGAGGTTCTTCCGGAAAATAATGAAGGAATAAAGCTTGTGCCTCAACTTCTTACGGCGGACGGAGACGCGTTCAATCTTGCGGCAAAAAGGCTTAACGGGCTCGGGTACGAACATATAAACCTGAATTTGGGATGTCCGTCCGGAACGGTTGTAAATAAAGGAAAGGGAGCGGGAGCGCTTGTTGATATTAAAAGGCTTGAGGCACTTTTTTATAAAATTTTTGAAGGAGCCTTAAAAAATAATATGAAAATTTCTTTAAAAACGAGAATAGGGTTTAAGTCCGAAAAAGAGTTTATAAAACTTTTAGCCTTATATAAAAAATATCCGTTTGAAAGCCTTATAATACATCCTCGAACGAGGGAGGAATATTACAGAGAAAAGATACATAGGGAGAGCTTTAGAGAAGCTGTGGATTTTTTTAAGGGAGAGGAAAATCGCTTAAGCTACAACGGAGATATAAACACGGTTTCGGATTTTGAAGGAATAAAGAAAGAATTTCCCGAAATAAACAGGGTTATGATTGGCAGAGGTTTTTTAAGAAATCCGTTTTTAATAGAAGAGCTTAAAGTGAAAAATGCGGAAAGAGAGAGAAAGACCCGGATTAAAAACTTTGAAGAAGCCTTGTTTCATGCCTATGTCGAGGATATTAAGAATGAAAATACAGCCGTATTAAAGATGAAAGAGCTTTGGAGCTATCTTATGAACAGCTTTGGCGGAGCGGAGAGATATGTAAAGGATATTAAAAAGGCAAAAAACGCGGCGGAATACAGGTCTGCGATAAATGTGCTTTTTTCAAACTGTGATCTGAAGCATGAATAATTCCGGTTGATATGAGTACTGTGTTGTGGTATGCTTTACTGTGTTAAAGTGAAATGCTTCGGTTTGCCTGTGGCGCGAAAGGTGGGAGTTATGAATAAGATTATGATGAAAACGCCGCTTGTCGAGATGGACGGCGATGAGATGACGAGAATTATATGGAAAATTATCAAGAATGAGCTTATAAACCCTTTTATAGAGCTTAAATCCGAGTATTATGACCTCGGGCTTGAGCACAGGAATGAAACCGATGACGATGTGACGATAAAATCGGCGGAGGCGACGCTTAAATACGGAGTAGCTGTAAAATGCGCCACTATAACTCCCAATGCAGCAAGGGTAAAGGAATATAATTTAAAAGAAATGTGGAAAAGCCCGAACGGCACTATAAGAGCGGCTCTTGACGGTACGGTATTCAGAACTCCTATACTTGTGAGAGGAATAGAGCCTTATGTGCGGACATGGAAGGAGCCTATAACTATAGCAAGGCATGCTTACGGAGATATTTATAAAAATGTGGAGATGAAAACCGACAAGTCGGGCAGGGCGGAACTTGTGTTTACCGCCGATGACGGAACGGTTTATAAGGAGCTTATACATGAGTTTAAGGGAGCGGGCGTGATTCAGGGAGTGCATAATCTTAACGCGTCTATAGAAAGCTTCGCAAAAGCCTGCTTTGAGTATGCGCTTGAGGCAGGGAAGGATCTTTGGTTTTCCACTAAAGATACTATTTCTAAGAAGTATGACCATACTTTTAAGGACATTTTTGAGGAAATTTACGAGAAGGAATATAAAGATAAGTTTAAACATAAGGGAATCACATATTTTTACACTCTGATAGATGATGCCGTGGCAAGGGTAATGAGATCCGAGGGAGGGTTTCTTTGGGCTTGTAAAAATTATGACGGTGATGTCATGAGTGATATGCTTGCGTCGGCTTTCGGTTCGCTCTCCATGATGACATCTGTACTTGTCTCACCTAAGGGAGTATGGGAGTATGAGGCGGCGCACGGTACGGTGCAGAGGCATTATTATAAATATCTTAAAGGGGAGGAGACCTCTACAAATTCCATAGCGACCATTTTCGCATGGAGCGGAGCTTTGAAAAAAAGAGGAGAGCTTGACGGGCTTAAGGAGCTTACGGAGTTTGGCGAAAATCTTGAAAAAGCTGTTTCAGATACGGTTGAAAGCGGCGAGATGACCAAGGATTTAGCGGTTATAAGCAAACTTAAAAATATAAAAACCTTAAATACGGAAAATTTTATTAAAGCGGTGAGAAACAGGCTTGAGAAGATATACGAGAGCAGATGAAACTGCGTTTGCCTGCCGTGTAAATAAAAAGACGGGAAGGAATTTATGACAAAATTAGGTTTTATAGGAATGGGAAATATGGCAAAGGCGCTTTTTACGGGCTTTATCGCATCCGGTAAAGTAAGAGCGGATGAAGTAACAGCCTTTGCGCCTGATGAGGATAAACTCAAGAAAAATGCTGAAGCTTTGGGCTTTGTGCCGGAGGTTTCTTTAAGGAAGCTTGTAAAATCATCCGGGATAATAATAATGGCGTGCAAACCCTGTCATATAGAAGGCGTACTTGGCGAAATAGGTGATTTGCTTGACGGAAAGGCACTTGTTTCGGTAGCCTTAGGCTGGGATTTTAAGAGGTATAAAGAAAGGCTCGGCGACAATGTGAAAGTGCAGTTTGTTATGCCGAATACGCCGGCTTCTGTCGGAGAAGGAGTGTTTCTTTTTGAGGAGGAAAATTCTCTTTCCGTTTCGGAGAGGAAGGAAATAAAGGAGCTTTTCGCCTCGGCGGGGATAGTTGAGGAGCTTCCTTCATCTCTTATGAAAATAGGCGGGGTTATTACGGGCTGCGGTCCCGCTTTTGCAGATATATTTATAGAGGCTTACGCCGACTCTGCCGTTAAGTACGGTATACCGAGGAAAACAGCTTACAAACTGGTATCAAAAACTGTAAAGGGTGCCGCCGCCTTGCAGCTTGAAACCGGAGAACACCCGGGGGTGCTTAAGGATAAGGTATGCTCGCCGGGAGGAAGTACCATAAGAGGGATTGCGGCACTTGAAAAAGAGGGCTTAAGAAGGGCGGCGATAGCTTCCGTGGATGAAATAATGGGAGAATAAAAATATGAAACCGTTTGAAAACTTTGACTGGAGCGGATTTTGGGATGATGACGATTATGCTTTGGAAAAGTATGTCGGAAAGAAGCCTACAGATAGTGAAATAGCGGACATTGAAAAAGAGCTCGGATATAAATTACCTGAAGACTATATAGAACTTGTGAAACATCATAACGGCGGAATTCCGTTTGCCACATTATTCAGTAATGATAAAATTGCCGTGTGTATTACAGGAATTTACGGTACGGATAAAGAAAAAGTTAATTCGCTTTGCGGTGAACTCGGTAACGAATTCCGGCTTAATGAATGGGGTTATCCGAACATAGGGGTGGCTGTTGCGGACACTATTTCAGCCGGACACCATATGGTATTTCTTGACTACAGAAAATGTGGAAAAGATGGAGAGCCTAAGGTAGTGCTTGTGGATCAGGAAGATGATTACAGTATTTATCCGCTTGCGGATACTTTTGAAGAATTTATAAAGGGACTTGCGGTAGAACGGCATAATATTACAAAGGAAGAATTTAAGGAATATAGCGAAGAAGTAAAAGTAAATGTAATATCCAATTTAATCAGGGAGAATGATTTTAAGACCGCTATAGAATTTCTCTCTTATGCGGGAGCGGAAAATTTAAGTACCGAGTTAAAGGGAATGCTTGCAAGGGCATATAATAATAACGGACAAATCGAAGAAGCTATGCGGATAATGGATGAGATACCTGAGGAAGAAAGAGACGCCGTCTGGTATTACCGATATGGCTATTCTTACTCAAAGTTATCAGAAAACTGTAAATATGACATGGAAAAGGAAAGCTTAAATGCGCTTGTCAGTTTTGAAAAGGCTATTGCCATTGCAAAAGATGATGAAGTTAAAGAATGGTGCATGGAGCTTGTAGAGGGTTATGGACTTAAGACTATACTTGAAAATAATAAAGAAAAGTTCCCGTTTGTTTATGAGTGTTATTTAGATTATGTGGCTCAGTTTTCTGAGGAAGAATTCCCAAGGTCGGGAGGCGGAAGAACATATAAAAAAATTACGGTAAATGATGTAAAAAATATTGAGGAAATTTGGGATATTCTTGATCCTGTATACTGGACTATAGACATTTACAGCTCATACAAAGATTATTTAAAATCGGCAGAGTCTTTTACTTTGGAGCAAAGGTATTTAAATGCGACAACGTGGTATTACTCATATTCGTGAAGAAGATGAGTATGAAAATTTCAGAGTACATCTAATTGCCATATTTGGGAAAATAAGAAATGCTATGAAAATTGGGCTTGAGATATAATAGGGATACAGAGAGAAAAGTCAGATAAATAGGGGCTTTCAGCGCTGTATCCTTATTTTAGAAATCGTGAAAATCAAATAATCAGGTCTAAAAGGAGGCTTTTATGGGATGTAAAAATATTTCAAGCAGATATATCAGCCTTTCCGGTGGTAAGGTAAGAATGAAATGACATGGATCATTAAAATATTTTTGTTTTCAATTTCTACTAAGTCCTTACGAAATTAATATCTCATTGAGGGGGCATTTTAGTTATTCCTGAAAAAGAAGTGCCGGAATTTTAAAGTTTACTTGTAAGGTATTATGAAGGAGAGAATATATCTATAATTTCTAATTTTATGAAAAAGAATTGTTGGAAGAAAATGTAGCTATAGAAGGCATTATTGAGGAACTTATTTTGTATCATAATAGCGGATTTATTCCCTTTCCAAATACTTATACTATAATTATAACCGGAATTGGATTTGTAACAAGTACACACATTGAAGTGCAATATATTCCAATTTTGGATGGAATATGCGAATGGGGTGATAATAATAGACTTTAAGTCATTTAGATAAAAACACCAATATTATATAAGAGGGATTCAAATGAAAAACAGGAGAGCGATAACAATAAAGCCGGTTATGTTTCTTGTACTTTGTGTGTCTTATTTCTATTTATTGTATAACCGTTCCTACTAAAAATATTCAATATAAACCGTATACCTTTCATCTGTTCGGCATCATATACACCTTTATTATACTTTGTTCCGTGGTAATTATTGATTTTGAAAAATTAGCGAAGAAAGATTATATTATTGCATTAAGTTTAAGCTTATTATCTATCGGCGTAACAAGTCCCGTTAATTATATGGGGATTATTTCAGGCATATGTGCATTCTTTGCATATTTGGGAAGCGTAACGTTAAGTGACAATAATGAAAGTAAAATGCATTTGCTTCGTTCCGGTGAAGTTAAAGATATTATGAAGAGTATTGCTGTTATTCTATTCATAGGATGTGTTTTTATATTTATGGAATAGCTTGGGCAGAATCCGCTTAGATTTAGTTTTGATATTTTATCAATCTTTAGAGCACTTGGAGCCGGTGTATCAGAGGAAGTTATTTTCCGCTTGTTTATATTCTCTGTTATAGTGTATATGTGCAAGGGGAAAGAGCCGCCAAAACTTGTGACATTTTTGGTCATGGTTGTACCTTTTGCCATGCTTCATGTTGTTGACGAAGTAGTTGCTTATGGTTTTTTCCATTCTTTACCCAATTTAATACAGGTCTGTTTGGTAGCGGCACCAATCACTATCTTGGCATGGAAACGGGATTTATTCACTGCCATAGGAGTTCATTTTATTTATGATGTGATATCTATGTCCTTATTGAAAAAGTAGCTGAAATGTTCCGCTGATATGCTTTAGCTAAGGAATAGGGGACAGATATGGCAGAATGAAGACGGAAATAAATCGTTTGTATATTTTAAAGGAGAGCCGGACATGAATGAAGTGAATAAAACGCTTTTTATTCCGCTTTACGGGAAATCTCAAATTAGCAAACAGGGCATTATTTTGGATGATCCAATGGCTGAAAAAATCTGGGCAGCGGAAGAATTCCCAATAAAAGGGAAATCCAAATCGAAATGGCTGGCATACAATATGGCCATGAGAGCCCGTGTGTTTGATGATTGGACAAAGCGGCAGCTTAAGCAAAATGATGATGCTCTGGTACTTCATATCGGATGCGGGCTTGACAGCAGATGCAAGAGAGTCAAGCAGGCTTATAGAAACTGGCTTGATTGTGATTTTCCGGAAGTAATATCTGTTCGCAGAAATTATTATACAGAAACAGAAAATTATAGAATGATGGCCTTGGATGCGACTGATACGGAACAGATAAAGCAGCTCCCTAACAGGGATACGGCTATTGTGGTTTTGGAGGGAGTAAGCATGTATCTGTCTAACAATCAACTTCACACCTTCCTTAAAGTGTTAAGAGAAAAATATAATCATCTCCATATATTGATGGATATCTATACTGAATTTGGAGCAAATGCTTCCAAATACAAGAATCCGGTAAATGATGTCGGGGTTACAAAACTCTATGGTATTGATGACATCGGGAATTTGCTTAGCGGTTTAGAGCTTCGTTTCATAAAAGAACACTCGCTTACGCCTGCTGTGTTGGTAAATGAGCTGAAGCCTTTGGACAAAGTATTTTTCAAACTTATGTTTAACAGATTTTTATATAGGAAGATTTATCGGTTGATTGAGCTGGGTTCTTGAAATGTGGGAAAGTAATATAATGAAATAAATGAAAATCTCCAAATTAGAAGTTGTGGGGCTAATGCGCTTGTTTGTCATACTAAGTCACGCCTTCGCTGATAGATGTCCAGACTCGCTCCGGTTTTTCTGAAAGAGGCTGTTTTAGGATTGTTCTGTTGACGAAAAACCTAATGCGCTCGCTTAGGCATTATCAGCTCCAGCTGTTTGATTTATGAGTGATTACAAACAAACACATTAAATTTATTGTTCTAGTTATTGTTTGCATACCTCTAAGATTACAGCTCCGAATGATAAATTCTAAGCGAGCACATTAGGCGTAGCGAAGCGGATGCCGGAGTGAGTCTGAAATGTTATCATTCGGAGTGGTATTTTATTGAAGTAAACAACGGAGGACATTTTCAGTTCTTGGATAATTCTACAGGGATTGTATGGGAGGATGCCTTAAACGGATTTAGGCTGTTCGGGATGACGGAAATAGCGGATAATTTCAATAAGGTTATTGATTTATTCGGCGGCGTGATTCCTTTTGAGAGGGAAGAACGTTGGAAAAAAATGGATAAGTTGAACGAAAATTTTGAAGAGCTTTTGGAAGCGGCTGATATATTCGTGTATAATTATGACGGTGTATTTGAAGATGTATACGTGAAAGCACATCCGGAAAAATTTACTTTTGAAGGGTATTATAATAAGATTGTATGAGTTTAAACAATCTTAAAATCACTCTCACTTGACAAACTCTCCCTTCTTAGCTATTATTTTTTTAAATGTAGAGCGGAAGAGGAGTAGGCTTATTTTTTCTTAACAGAGAGAAGTCGGGCGGTGCAAGACTTTAAGGAAATTTGTCGAAGGTAGCTTCCAAACAGCATCTCCCAAAAAACGTATAGAAATATACGGACAAGAGATGACGGGCGTCCCCGTTACGGATTGGAGGTGGCGGCTTTGCCGTCATAAATTAAGGTGGTACAGTGAGATATACTCTCGCCCTTAGCTTAGGGGCGGGAGATTTTCATTTTAAGGAGGAAAGTTTATATTTATGAAAAGAGAACTCGAAAAAACGTATAATCCGACGGAGATAGAGGACAAAATTTATTCCCGATGGCTTGAAAAAAAATATTTTCATGCAAGGGTAAACGAGGATAAGAAGCCGTTTACCATAGTGATGCCGCCTCCAAATATAACCGGGCAGCTTCACATGGGACACGCGCTTGATAATACCATGCAGGATATTCTTATAAGATTTAAAAGAATGCAGGGGTTTGAGGCGCTCTGGCAGCCGGGGACGGATCATGCGTCCATAGCTACCGAAGCTAAAATAGTTGAAAAACTTAAGGAGGAGGGCACTTCAAAAGAGGAACTCGGCAGAGAGGCTTTTTTAAAAAGAGCGTGGGAATGGAAAAAAGAGTACGGCGGCAGAATTATTTCACAGCTTAAAAAATTAGGCTCATCCTGTGATTGGGACAGGGAAAGATTTACGATGGATGAGGGTTGCTCCGAGGCTGTTAAAGAGGTATTTGTAAAGCTTTATGATAAAAAGCTTATTTATAAAGGCTCAAGACTTGTGAACTGGTGTCCTGTATGTAATACATCCATTTCGGATGCCGAGGTTGAACATGAGGAAAAAGCCGGGCATTTTTGGCATATTAAATATCCCGTTATTGAGAACGGAAAGCCCAGCAAGACGGAATTTCTTGAATTTGCGACAACCCGTCCGGAAACCATGCTCGGAGACACCGCAGTTGCCGTAAATCCGGAAGATGAAAGATATACATATCTTAAAGGAAAGACGGTATGGCTTCCTATAGCGGAACGTGAAATTCCCGTTATAGAGGACAGTTATGTAGATATGGAATTCGGTACGGGTGTGGTTAAGATTACCCCGGCTCACGACCCCAATGATTTTGAGGTCGGAAAGCGCCATAATTTACCTGAAATTAACATCATGAATGATGACGCCACCATCAATGAAAACGGCGGAAAATACGCCGGGCTTGACAGATATGAGGCAAGAAAGAAAATAGTTGAAGAACTGGACAGTTTAGGTTTGCTTGGAAAGATTGAAGACCATAGTCACAATGTAGGTACCTGCTACCGTTGTCACAGCATAGTGGAGCCTCTGATTAAAGAGCAGTGGTTCGTGAAGATGGACGAAATGATTAAGCCTGCAAGTGAAGCCGTAAAGAAAGGAGAGCTTAAACTTATTCCGGAAAGGATGGATAAGACTTATTTTAACTGGACGGACAATATAAGAGATTGGTGTATATCGAGGCAGCTCTGGTGGGGGCATAGAATACCCGCATGGTACTGCGGTGACTGCAGTGAGATTATAGTTGCCAAGGAAGAACCTGAGATTTGCCCTAAGTGCGGCAAGGCTCATTTAAGACAGGATGAGGATACGCTTGATACATGGTTCTCATCGGCGCTCTGGCCTTTCTCTACGTTAGGTTGGCCTGAAAAAACTCCCGAATACAAGTATTTTTATCCGACGGATGTGCTTGTGACAGGATATGATATTATTTTCTTTTGGGTAATAAGAATGGTATTTTCAGCCTTTGAACAGACCGGTAAGGCTCCGTTTAATACGGTTATGTTCCACGGGCTTGTGAGAGATTCTTTAGGAAGGAAGATGAGTAAATCTCTCGGAAACGGTATAGACCCGCTTGAAATTATTGAAAAGTACGGTGCGGATGCGTTAAGACTTACTCTTGTAACCGGAAACGCTCCGGGAAATGACATGAGATTTTATAATGAGAGAGTGGAGGCGAGCCGTAATTTTGCGAATAAGGTATGGAATGCGTCAAGATTTATAATGATGAACCTTGAAGCGGCGGATGTTCCTGAGAAAATGGAGCTTTCAGAGCTTACTCCCGCGGATAAATGGATTCTCAGCAAAGCAAATAAGCTCTCAGCCGACATGACTGAAAATATGGATTCCTTTGAGCTTGGAATCGCCGTTCAGAAGGTTTATGATTTTATTTGGGAAGAATTTTGCGACTGGTATATAGAAATGGTTAAACCTCGTCTTTATAATGAGGCGGATGAAACAAAGGCGGCGGCTCTATGGACTCTTAAGACGGTAATGATAAATATGCTTAAGCTTTTACATCCTTTCATGCCTTTTGTAACGGAGGAAATATATCAGGCTGTAAGGGAGAATGAGCCTAACGATAAGACAAGAGAAGCTATGGAAGAGAGTATAATGATTTCTTCATGGCCTGTATTTAGGGACGAATATAATTTTAAAGAGGATGAGAATGAGGTGGCGCTTCTTAAAGAGGCTATTAAGCAGATAAGGACTGTAAGAACAAATATGAATGTACCTCCTTCGAGAAAGGCAAAGGTTTTTATAGTATCCGAAAAAGAAGAAGTGAGAAGAGTTTTTGAGAAAGGAAGGCTTTTCTTCGCGCCTCTTGCTTACGCTAACGAGGTTATTATACAGGAGAACAGAAGTACAATAGACGAGGACGCGGTTTCAGCGGTTATTTCATCCGCGGTTATTTATATACCTTTCAGCGACCTTGTGGATATTGAAAAAGAGATAGAGAGATTAGGCAAGGAAAGAAAGAGGCTTGAGGGAGAAATAGCCCGTTCAAACGGAATGCTTAATAACCCTAAGTTTGTGGAGAAAGCTCCGGAAACCAAGATAAATGAGGAAAAGGATAAGCTTTTAAAATATTCCGAAATGTTAAAGCAGGTGGAAAAACAGCTTGAGGGATTAAGGAAATAGATTTAATACTCAGGCGGGTGACGATAATAATGTGCCATTTGTGTAAGTTGAGTAATGCTACGGCTGATACATTTACTGACTTCCTTCACATTTAAGAGGGCGGAGGCTAACGTGCTTCGTTTAGGAATGTATCAGCCGAAGCCGTTATTTTATAAAGCTTTGTTTTCCGGAGTTTTCGTATTTTTTCATAAATATGGCTTAATGATACTGCTTATAAGCAGCGTGATATAAACAAAAATAATTTAACGGAAATAAGTACATTTTATCCGATAGGGCCATATTTAAATAAAAAAATACGGAAACTCAATAAGTTTGTTTTAGATTGAATAAAATATCTGAAAATGATACAATAGAATACAGGTTTATGTGGATTTTCGAAATGGAGAAACAGAATGCTTGATTTTGAGAAAGAGCTTGAAAAATTTGAGCCGAGCCTTGAAATGGAAGAGGTTGAGGACGCTATTATAAAGAATGACACATCGGATATGATGGATCTGTTAAAAGAGATTATTGAGGAAAACAAAAACAGACGATAGACAGAGGTGGAGTAAATGATGCATTGTCCTTACTGCGATGCCGTAATTTTACGAAAGAATTATTGTGAGAGCTGCGGAAACGATGTTAAGCAGTTTAAGAGATTATACAGACTGTCCGCTATCTGCTATAACGAGGGACTTAAGAAGGCTGCAGCAAGAAATCTTTCAGGAGCTGTTACGGATTTAAAGAACAGTTTAAAGATAAATAAGAAAAATACCGATGCCAGAAATCTTTTGGGACTTGTATACAGTGAAATGGGAGAGATGGTGTCGGCCCTTAGAGAATGGGTAATAAGCAAACATTTTAAAGAGGAAGATAACGAGGCTGAATACTATCTTTCTTTTTTTCAGAGCAATCCGACAAGGCTGAACAACTCGGCACAGCTTATAAAAAAGTACAATTCGGCATTAAGGTCGGCTAAAAAAGGAAACAACGATTTAGCAATAATACAATTAAAGAAGATAGTGTCAATCAGTCCTCATTATATAAGAGCTTTACTGCTTTTAGGTCTTATATATCTTAAAAGCGGAAGAAAAAACCATGCAAAAAAATATCTGAACATGGTTTTAAGTGTGGATATCTGCAATCCTTCCGCCCTTGTTTATCTTAGAGAGCTTGATAAGGAAAACGCCGTAACGGAAGAAAAGGAGATTACGCCTAAGTCGGACGAGATAGTATTTTTTGCCGACAGCGACTCTTTTGCGCCGGCTAACGCGTATAGAGAGGATAGACCGAATATATTTTTGTGGATAAATCTTGTCCTCGGAATCATTATAGGAATAGCTTTTTTTATGATAGCCGTGCTTCCGGGAATCAGAGCACAGTCCGTAGAGAATAAAAAGGCGGAAATAGTTAATTTGAACGAGAGTCTTGCGGAGGCGAACGCGTCTTTGGACAGAATTAAGAGTGAGAACGGTGAACTTACCGCAAAGATAGAAGAACTTACAAAGAAGAACGAAGAGCTTTTAAAGAGCGGAAAAAACGTAAAAAACGAGGTTGATGGTGATTATAAAAAGCTCATTCAGGCAGCCAACTATTTTATAGTGGGAGATGAGAAGAATACTGCGGATACCCTTGTTAAAATTAAAAAATCCGATCTTAAAGATAAAAATCTGATAAATATTTATAATTCACTTTCTTCAAAGGTGTTTGCGGAGCAGTCCGAAGCGGCTTTTGTCGAAGGTAGGGATTTGTATAATAAAGGCTCATACGAGGAAGCGTTGAAAAAACTTGAGGCGGCGCTTGAGATGAACCAGGATAATGTGGATGCCATGTATTTTATCGGCAGAACCTACGACAGGCAGGGTGAAAGCGATAAGGCGAAAGAGTGGTATAATAAAATCATAAACGATTACGGAGATACCGCAAGAGCGGCGGAAGCAAGGCAAAGATTAAGAAACTTAGGAGGCGCTTAAGTGGAAACGATAAAGATAAAGTATTTTTCTGATAAAATAGAGAAATTAAGGTATATTGACGGGAAATCGGACTGGATAGATTTAAGGGTTGCCGAGAATGTTAAATTTAAAAGCGGAGAGTTTAAACTTATAAAATTAGGTGTGGCTATGGAGCTTCCGGAAGGATATGAGGCACATATAGTGCCGAGGAGCTCCACGTTTAAAAACTTCGGGCTTATACAGACAAACCACATGGGAGTTGTGGATGAAAGCTATAAAGGCGATAACGATGAGTGGATGTGGCCCGCTTTAGCCATGAGAGATACAGAGGTTCATGTAGGTGACAGACTTTGTCAGTTCAGAATCTTTAAGCATCAGCCGAAAATAAGTTTTGAAGAGGTTGAAAGGCTTTCGGGAGCGGACAGAGGAGGTTTCGGAAGCAGCGGTAAAAATTAAGAGATTTGTAAACATCATCGGGGAAATAATTATGAGTGAAATGAATCTTCTTGCAAAATGGAAATTTTTCAAAAAAGAGCTGGTTGAATTGGTATTTCTATTCGATGAAAACGGGATTATGTCGGACTGCTCGACTTCCGCAAGAGAACGTTTAGGCTATGCGAAAGATGAAAAGTTGAAGAGGTTTTCAGAGATTTTTCCGGCTCTTACTCTTGAAGCGTCGAATAATCTGTACAGCACCGAAATTTACAGAAAAAATGAAACGTGTTTTCCTGCGGATGTTAAAATAAAAAGTATGCCTGAAAGAGGCTATGCTGTTTTTGCCGTTGACAGGACCGATATGAGTGCCGTTCAGAAAGCGGTTCAAAACCTGAATGACGAGCTTGAAACTTCGGACAGGTACAAGACGGAATTTGTTTCCAATATAACTCATGAATTAAGAACACCTGTAAACGGTATACAGGGGATGGCAAAAAAGCTTTTAAGTACCGAGCTTACACCTAAGCAGGCTGAAACTATAAGGGTGATAGATAATTGTTGCGCCAATATGTCCAAGATAATAAATAATCTTTTGGACTTTTCAAAAATGGAAGCGAATAAGCTGGAACTTGAAAATAAACCTTTTATGTTCAGGGATTTTTTAAACAAGGCTATGGCATTTAATGTAAATCTGGTAAATGACAAAGGCTTGAAGCTTATTATGCATGTAGGCGAAGATATTCCCGAACAGCTTGTCGGAGATGAATTAAGGCTTACACAGATTTTAAATAATCTTATAAGTAATGCCGTTAAGTTTACTTCCGCGGGTCATGTGGTTTTAAAAGTCACGCTGACCCGTGAGGAAGATGATATGGTAGAGCTGTTCTTTATGGTTATGGATACGGGAATAGGTATAGAAAAAGAGAATATAGATAAGCTTTTTAAAAGTTTTTCGCAGGTGGATGCTTCAATAACAAGAAGGTTCGGCGGTACGGGACTCGGGCTTTCAATATGTAAAAAGCTTGTGACAATGATGGGCGGGGATATAAAGGTTGAGAGTGAAGAAGGGAAAGGAAGTATCTTTTCCTTTAACGTATTGTTAAATAAGGCTGAGAATTCAGACGAACAGCTTAATGTGAAATTTCCGAGCGGAAGCTTTATATATGAAGGTAGCGGGCTCTATAAAGGAGCGGACGAAGAAACGGGACTGTCGGAGAGAGGCAGACGTTTTGCCATCGGAATGGACAAGCTTTATAAGTTCAGTACAAACGGCAATGCGGTAGAAATTAAGAATGCCATGGATAAGTTGATTTTATGTATAGAACTTGAAAATTGGGAAAAGGCTGAAAATTTTTCAAGTGTAATCAAAAATCTGATTTCAGATGATGAGATTGATAAAGAATTGAAAAAGGCGGCATTTAGGCTTGAGCTTATTATAAGAAGAGAGGATAAGGAAAAAGCGATTTTGCAGTATAATATTTTTAAGGATAAATTTACGGAGCTTCATCCGTCGGAGGTGTGAGCTTATGAGAATGGATATTCTTATAATTGATGATGTTGTAACCAATTTGGCGGTTTTATCCGATATAGTAAAGGGTGAGGGGCATTTAGTAAGGACGGCAAGGAATGTCGGAGAGGCGGAGGAGGCTATGAAGAAAAAGCTTCCGGATCTGATTTTATCGGATATTTCAATGCCCGGTACGGACGGATATGAGTTTTGTAAGAGATTAAAGGCTGACTCAAAGACGGAAACCATTCCTTTAATATTTATTTCAGCGATGAATGATTCCGGTTCAAAACAGAAGGGTTATGAATTGGGAGCGGTTGATTTTATAAGCAAACCGTTTGACTTATATGAGGTTAAGTTAAGAATAAACACACAGCTTCGCGCCGTTTCGGCTAAAATAGAGCTTGGTGAGCAGAACAGAAGATTAAATAAAATGATGAGCGATCAAATCGCCATGATTACGGAGGATCAGAGGTATCTGATATACGGGCTTGTAAAGCTTGCGGAAGCGAGAGAAGATCCTACCGGCACACATTTAGTGAATGTATCGGTAAACGCCGAGCTTTTGGCGCAGGGTTTACAGCTTTCGCCGGAATATGAAAAAGTGATAAGTAACAGTTTTATAGAAGATATAGGGCTTGCGGCACCTCTCCACGATATAGGAAATCTCGCGATAAAAGACAGAATTTTACTTAAAGAAGGCAGACTTACCTCGGATGAAATGGCGGTGATAAAAACACATCCGGAAATAGGAGCAAGAACTCTTATGGATATGTACAGTCATAACGAGTTCAGCAGGTATCTCGGTATGGCAATCGACATTGCGTATTATCATCATGAGAAATGGGACGGAACGGGATATCCGAAGGGGTTAAAGGAGAGAAATATACCGATTTCGGCAAGAATCTTTTCTATAGTGGACGTATATGATACACTTACAAGAGACAAGTGTTACAGAGACGCATATACGCATGAGGAAGCTATGGAAATTATAAGAGAAGAGACGGGCACGAGGTTTGATCCGGAGATAGCGGATATATTTTTCAAGATAG
>CAUUHV010000011.1:0-70569 GCA_963545085.1 uncultured Catonella sp.
GGCTTGACCGAAAGATGAATGTGTTTCCGATATGCGGTTTTCAGGGTACTGAGACCGGATAAGGGTAATTGATAGAAATATAAGCCGACTCGGAAGGGTCGGTTTTTTTATAGAAAAAACTCTTCGGGAGGGAGCGTGCTATGGCAAAATGCAGATGTCGCCTTTGATGACCCGCTACAGGCGGTGAATCCTGCTTTACAGGATTATTTCTTAATTTGTTATTTATACAAAAATTATTTACAAGTTAAAGAAAAGTTAAGCTAAAAGTAAATAAAAGTGTAGAAACTAAAGCTAATTGTAAGTGGAAGTAAGCTAAATTGCGTGATATACTGGTAAAGGTTAATATTGCCCTATAACCAGAGATTATAAAATATAAATTGTATAAAAAAGAGGAGATTAAATCATGAAAAAAGCTATGTTTGTTTTAATGTGCGCAACATTGTCCTTAACACTCTTTGCTTGCGGAGGAAAAGATAATTCTAAAAGCAGCAGTACCGCGTCCGATACAGGAAGTTCAAAAAGCGGCGCAATCGCATCAGGCACAGGAAGTTCCGGGAGCGGTAATCCGACATCGTCTGCCGGTGATTCCGGAAGCGCCAGCTCAAAAGAAACGGATATTTCCGCTTTGAAGATTACCGAGATGTTGACTGATATATGCAAAGACACAAATGCTTCTGCCAATGATGTATTTGATTTGGATAAGGAAAGTTTTGAGGGTTATAGTTTTATTAAGTGGACAGACGGCATCGAGGCGGCCTGCTCGGAGGGACAGACAAGTATAGATGCGCATTCAGTGGTTCTTATAAGAGCAAATAATGCCGATACAAAGGCTATGGCTGAGGAAATAGCGGAAAAAGCGGATCCGAGAAAATGGATTTGTGTCGGGGCGGAGGTAGGCAAGGTGCTATATACCGACAAATATGTTCTGATGGTAATGACATACGAAAGAGCTTATGACGGAATTAAAACTAATTTTGAAAAGCTTATGGGTAATGATGAAGTTAAGGTCATAGATATGAAGAAATCGGAAAAATTGGACTAATTGAAAGGAAACGGCATGGCTTTAAAGAAAACAAAACAGCCTATAATGGGTTTAGCAGCTTTTCTTATAGTTTTATTTCATCTGTTTCCTGTCTCAAGAAGTAATGATATATTTTCAAGCGTTGTAAGATATATTGTTATGACGGCATATATAGGCGTGGATATCTTCTTTTTTATGGCAGGATATATGGCGCGTTTTTCAGACACGGACAAATATTTTCTATATATTAAAAGAAAGCTTTTAAATGTTTATCCGATATTTATTTTTTCATGTATTTTATTTATTATTATTGGTAAACTTTCTGTAAAAAAGGCTTTGTTTACAATTTCAGGAATAGATTTATTTATAAGCGGAGGAGGTTCGTTTTTATGGTTTATTCCTGCTATTATGATATTTTATTTTCTTGTGCCGTTTTATCAAAAACTCACAAAAAAAATTGGAAGTATTCAGGCATTTGCAGCAGGATTCGTTATTTGGACCGTGATAATGCTCGTGCTTGAGAAATTTTCAACAAATCACAGCATAAATATATTTCTGTGCAGAATACCGATCATATTGCTTGGGTTCATGCTTGCGGCTTATGAAGGAAAATGGAGACGGAGTTATAGGCTCGTATCCGGAGCTTTGTTACTTGTTATAGGCATGGTTTTGACTTGGAATTTCGGCTATATGATAAAGGCGAATTTTCCGATAAGTGACATATTTTATGTAACCGCGATTCCTCAGACGGCAGGAATTATTCTGCTTGCGGATTTGATTTTTGAAAAAGTAAAAACTTATCTTTTTGAATTTTTAGGGAAACTGTCCTTGGAGTTATACTGTTTGCAAATGGTTTTCGGAAGCTTACTTTTCGGATATGTAATAAGGTACGTAAGTAACGGTGTCTTAGCTTTTGCGGCGGTTTTCATGCTGATTGTGATATTGTCGAGACTTATACATATAAAAAAGAAGACGGGATGATATCAGATATGGAAATTTATAAGACGGCGGAAGTGTCCGAAAAGAATGAAATGAGCCGTTGTAAGCGGCAGGATATCCGAATACGAGGTTAATTCTATGTCGGAGGATAAGATAAGAGTATACATATATACAAGAGTATCTACCGCAATGCAGACGGACGGATATTCTTTGGATGCGCAGAAAGCGAGAATAAAGGCATTTGCCGATTATAACGGCTATGAGATAGCGGGAGAGTATGAAGACGCGGGAAAATCGGGAAAGTCAATAGAAGGGCGGGCGGCATTTGCCGGAATGATGAAGGATATAAAAGCCGAAAAAGACGGAATATCTTTTGTGCTTGTTTTTAAACTTTCGAGGTTCGGAAGAAATGCCGCGGATGTGCTGTCCACCTTGCAGTTGATGCAGGATTTCGGCGTGAATTTAATCTGTGTGGAGGACGGCATAGACTCTTCAAAAGACGTGGGAAAGCTGATGATATCGGTGCTTTCGGCAGTAGCCGAGATAGAGAGAGAAAACATAAGAATACAGACTATGGAAGGACGTATTCAGAAAGCTAAAGAAGGAAAATGGAACGGAGGCTTTGCCCCATACGGGTATAAACTGGTCGGCGGAAAATTGCAGATAAATGAGGAAGAAGCGAAAGCAATAAAGGAAATATTTGATAAATATGTAAATACGGATATGGGCTCAAGATGGCTTTCAAATTATCTCAAAGAAAAAGGAATACAGAAGATTGCGAGACGCAACGGGAAAAATACTGTTTTTGATGCGGGACTCATAAGAAGGATATTAAGAAATCCTGTTTACTGCGGAAAGATTGCTTACGGGCGTAGAAAAATCGAAAAGGTACACGGCACCAGAAACGAATATCATTTGGTAGGACAGGAAGAATATCTGCTTGCGGACGGAATACACTGTGCCATAGTTTCCGAAAAAATATGGAAAGAGGCGCAGGAAAAGCTTAATATACAGGCGAAAAAATATGAAAATATAACTAAAAGAGAGGATTTAAAAGAAGGGCTGCCTACGGAAACGGGAGTATGTCCGCTTTACAGGTCGAAAATATGAAAAACGGATTTTTTTCGCTTTTTCTGATATTTATTTTAAGTTGCAGTCTTGTTTCATGCGCTCCTGAAGGAAGCGGGGGAGACATATCCGCATACGAAAGCCCGAAAAGTGAGAATATAACTTTAGAGGAATATTCTTATAGAGGTTCCGCTTATTATACGGTAAACGGCAATATACCGGAGTTTACGGATGAGGAGAAGAAAAGGACGGATATTTTTGAAAAATATTCGGAGCTTGACGACTTAGGAAGATGCGGTGCGGCATATGCAAGTATATGTGAGGATACTATGCCGGATACCGAAAGGGAGAGCATAGGGGGAGTAAAGCCGTCCGGTTGGCATACGGTAAAATATCCGAACTTGATACCGGACGGAAAATATCTGTATAACAGGTGCCATCTGATAGGATATCAACTTGCCGGAGAAAACGCGAATGAGAAAAACCTGATAACGGGAACAAGATATTTAAATACTGTAGGTATGCTGCCGTTTGAAAATGAAGTGGCGGACTATGTAAGAGAGAGCGGAAACAGGGTTTTATACAGAGTTACTCCGGTGTTTAACGGAAATAATCTGGTTGCGTCCGGTGTGAAAATGGAGGCATGGTCGGTTGAGGACGGTGGAGAGGGAGTCTGCTTCAATGTATATTGTTTTAATGTTCAGCCGGGAATTTTTATAGATTATACAACAGGAAAGAGCTATACGGAGGAGAATAAAGAGAATTTAGATAAAAACGGGCGGGAGGATATTGTAAAAGGTAAATACGGTCAGGAAAAAATAAGAAAATTTATTATAAACACACACACGAAAAAATTTCATCTTTCTTCCTGTGCCGATATTAAAAATATGAAAAAGCATAATAAAAAGAGATATAAGGGAACGGTGAAAAGTTTGATAAAAGAGGGATATAAGCCGTGCAGAAAATGCTTAAAAAATATGAAAAGTAAAACACGCTCAAAGTAGCAAACTGTTACTTGTCCGTATGTCTCGCCGGTCATGAGAATAAAAATTATATTTTGGAAAAGCTTAATCAGGAAAGCCCTGTGCGGGAGACCGCTTATACATATAAGAAAAAATAATTTCTTTATAAGTTATATTATATCGGTAATATTTTTAAAATATAAATCGACAGTAAAATATCGTTTTTGCGGTTGATAAAAACTGCGTTTTTGTCTGATTTTCATACATAAATACGAATTTATAAGAATAATATAAAAAAATTATTATAAATCTTAAAGAAAAAATAAAAAATATAGTTGTAATGCACAAAAAAATGTGATACAATATGTACAACGAAAGGGCAAACCGAAGGAAATTTCGGGACGCAAAATCAGGAGTCTACGGGGAGCTATGACTGTCCGATTGCAAAATGAAGCATTATTAAACCGAAGAGTCGGTTTTTGATACTGTATTTTGATTAACGGGCATAGGGGTTAGTACCGGAGGCTTTTTTGTATGTAAAAATCATTCCATGACAAAACCGAACAGTACAGCGGGTTAGACATCTAAGTAAAGGCCGCGCGGCGGACATCTTATGTTGTATCATCATTTTGGGACTCAAAAAAACACAATTCAGCACAGAAAAGTACAATTCAGCATGAGGCTATTGCAAAATCCGCAGGATAGCCTTAAAACTATTTTGAGTTATAGTAGAAAGAAGGGATAGTCGGATATCTAAGTAAATACTGTATTATAAACGTCTAAAAAGCAGTATCTGCAGAAGCCTTAAATTTTTAGGCTTTTTCTGCAAATATATAAATCATCAGTCAAGTCATTAAAGAGAAAGAGGTAGAATTATGAGAAGTGAGAGGAAAAAAGGATGTTCATTCCTAGCCAAGTTTATGGTTATGCTTATGGTCATAAACCTTATGCACGGCATGAATCCTGCTGTTACGATGGCGGAGGAGAATGAATCTAAGTACTTTAGAAATAACGGTCTTGAAGTACAGAATGAAAGCGGAATTGTATTAAAAGAAACGGCAAGCGGCTATGATAAAGGCAAGTTTGATGTGGAAATGCTTGTTAAGGGCAGCGGAAATACAATAACCAAGAATGAAAGTCTTGATGTTGTTTTACTTATAGATCGTTCTGCAAGCATGGAAGGAAAGAAAACGAAGAATGCGAGACAGGCGGCAAAAACCTTTGTAAGTTCTTTATTAAAGAATAAAAATGTAAGTGTCGGTCTTGTCGGTTTTGGCGGAAAGCATAGAATAAAAGAAGGAAAGGGACCTATGCTTAACTCCATGTCGATTAGAAGAAACGAAACGGAGTTGATGGCTGAAATTGAAGCTTGCAAACCTTATACAAGTCTTTTTGGTTTGAGCAGAAAAGGAACATTTACTCAGGCTGCTTTGAGAAAAGCAAATGAGATGTTCAGTAATAACGGACATAAAAAAGCGGTTATACTTATTACTGACGGCGAGCCTACATATGCCTATGGCGAAAACGGCGGATATATAGGCGACGGCTCCCGAATGACGGAAGATATCAGAAAAAATACTGTTAAAGAAGCAAAGAAAATGAAGGACAGTAATATTCAAATCTTTTCTGTCGGCATCGATGTAGATGATACAGGTAAAGACGTATTAACGGAAATCGCGTCTCCTAACAGATATTATAATTCAAATATCTCCGCGAGTGATTTGGAGAATATTCTTAAAGAACTTCACGACATTATCATAAAGTACGGTATTGAAAACGGTACTTTACAGATTAAAATGAATGATCAAGTTGATTTTAAGAATACGGACGATCTTGGCAAGGTTACAATTACACCTGAAAATAATGCAGGTACAGTCAGCGAAGAATTTAAGAGCAGAGTAGCGGCTATAGTGAAGAAGTGGGATTCCGATACAAAGACTCTTACCTTAGACGGTGTTATCTTAGGTAAAGATGAAGTGATTAAGGTAAGATATAATGCGGAGCTTAATGAAAATTATAAAGACGGAGAGTGGCATCCGATAAACGAAACCGCGATTTTATTACCTAAGGGAGTAAATGAGCCTAATAATAAGTTGGAATTCAGAATTCCGGATGTAAAAGATATAGTATATACAACTGTTACAATAAATAAAAAATGGCAGAATGACGATGTTCCTGAAGGTGTAACGGAGGTTACTGCCGAAATTTATAACGGCGCGGCTAAGGTTGATACTGTAGTTATTAAGAAAGAGAGTCAGTGGAAGGCAATATCGAAAGAATTGCCTAAGTATGAAAACGGCGATGATGCTATTTACAATGTAAAAGAGGTAATTCCTGAAGGAGCTGCTTACAAAGAGGTTGAAACTACTAACAGCGGTAATAATCGTTATGAGTTTACCATTACCAATGAAACCCTTCATACATACTCATTTATTGTTAAAAAGGTATGGGAATATACCGCTTCAAAAGAAGATGTAAAAGTTCAGCTCTACTCTCAAAAGGGAAATGAGGATCCGAAGAAAGTAGGGGAGCCTGCAACAATTAAAGCCGATGAAGGTGAGTATACATTTACCAAACTTATTCAGCCGGGGAATGAAATTAGGTATTTTGTAAAAGAATTGAATAAAGATGGCGTGGAAGTAGAAGAAGGCGGTAGCGTTCAGCTTAATAACGGCACATATAATGTACGTTATGAATATTCCAACGCATTTGCAGGATGTACAGTCACCAATACCAATTCTGCGGATAATAATACTTTCGAAGCACATGTAAATAAGGAGTGGATAGGAACACCTACGGACATTACTTTCAGATTGATGAAGGATAATGAAAATGAACCTTTTGATACTTTAGTATTAAAGGCTGCGGATGTAGTAGACGGAAAGGTAAGAGGAACATTTGCAAAGAAATTACCTATATATAATATAAACGGCAGCCTTATTTACTACAGAGTGGAAGAAGCAGTTCCGGACGGATACAGTGCAGTTGGAAATGAGAGTGTTGCCATAACATCCGAAAATCCTACCGCAAGCTTTAAGAATGTAAACCTTAAGGATACTATAAAGGGAACTTTGATTAAAAAGTGGGTAGGCGGAGTTCCTTCCATACCGGAACTTACGTTTGTTTTCGAGAATTCGAAACTTCCGGCAAACTCTGAGCAGAAATCGGTTCTTATCTATGGTCAAGGTGATGAGTGGAAGACAACTTTTGAATTGCCTAAGTATAATGCCGACGGTACTGAAGCTGTTTATACGGTAAAAGAAAATCAGATAGACGGATTTACATCGGCATTTGAAAATGGTAAAAATACCGTAACCGGTGACGGACAGAAGATAACCTGTGTAAATACCCAGTCTACGGATAATATTGAGATTACAGTTAACAAGGAATGGGCGGACGGTGTTCCTGAAATAGCAATGCAGTCGGTTAAAGTAAAGGTTTCGGAAGCGGATAATAAAGTTGATCCTGTTGAGAAAGAAATAACCGCAGATGCTAACGGAGAATGGAGCACCACTTTTACAATGCCTAAATGGAAAGGCAGTGATGTGCTTAGTTACTCGGTAGTTGAAACCGAGATAAACGGCGAGAAAATTGAGAAACTTCCTGTCGGCAATGATAATGTTTATTACCACAAAGCATTTAAAATTACATTGAAAAATGCAAAGGATATAAGTCAGTCCAGCATTGTTACGATAACCAACAGTATAAGAGAATCCGAACCGGACGAAGGCGACAACCGTGTAATAAATGTTGTAAAAAGCTGGGGAAAAACTCCTGCGGAGAAAAGAAAAGACGTTAAAGTAAAACTGTATAGACTTAACGAGGAAAATGAGCTTGAAGAAGTAGAAGGACAGGTACTTGAACTTAATAAGAGTAATGATTGGAAAGGTAAATTCATTGTACCGAGGAAGAAGGCTAAAAAGACCGCAATTAGCGCTCCTATTACCGAACAGGAAACAAAAGAGCGGGAAGAAGCTGATGATACTTCCAAGCAATCCGCCGAAAATCCGATACAGAATGAAGAAACCGTAACACCTGATACACAGCCGGAAGTGACGGAAACGGGAGCTGTGGTTACCGGACAGGACAGCGGAGAAGAAATTGAAGGGCTTGACGATGCACAGATTGCAGGTATGGAAGAAAGTCCTGATGTTATCTACTATGTTTTTGAAACTGAAATAGGTAATGACACGATCGGTAATTTAAAGTTAAATCCTAACCTGTATAATGACGGCTATAAGATAGGCGAGTATACTGTAAGAATAAGTGAGTTGACAAGTGATGATTCTGATGCTGAGGGAGATTACGGCTTCTATATTCTTAATGAAGCACCGGGAGAAAATCCGGGAGAACCTGGCGGAGATGATCCGACTGTTGATGAGAAGGTAACTATAAAGGTTACAAAGAAGTGGAGCGATTCTACACCTGCATCATACAGACAGGCTGTTAAAGTCAGATTATTTATTCAAAATGTTGATATAGTTCCTATAACTGCAGAACCTGATTTAACCTTGGATGCAGGTAACAGTTGGACAGGAGAGTTTAAAGATTTAGATAAGTATTGGGACGGAGATAAAAATAAACCGATTACATATTTGGTATATGAAATAGGTGTAGGAGCCGATTCCCTTGATAATGCTTACTTTATGAGCAAACCTGACAGCTATAAACTCGGTAATTACAATGTTAGTATTGCAGACAATGGAACTTATGATGTAACCGTAACCAATGACCGACCATATTCAGGCGGCGGTACCGGCGGTGATCCGATAGCTCCGGGTAATGACCCGATTCCGGGTGGCGGCGGAGATACACCTCCTGCATCGCCTGATGATATAACCATTACCGATGATACTACACCTCAGGGAACCGCTCCGGATGCGAATAATACGGATAATACTGATGATACGGGTATAATAGAGGATATTGATGATGATGAAGTCCCTGAAGGAGAGGCTGAAATCGGTGACGATGATGAAATAGATATCGGAGAAGACACAACACCTCAGGGTTCCGCAAAGCTTCCGGGTACCGGTGGAACCGGCATGGAGATGTTCGGATTGTTAGGTATGGGACTTATAGGATTGGGACTTGTATTTAAGAAGAGAAAATAAATTGGAGCAGCGCAGTCCTAAATAACAAAAGCAGACTACACCTTTAAAAAGTGTGTTTGAATGACTTGATGAGATGCCCCTTCCGGCTTCGGGAGGGGCGTTTGTGTTTCCGTAAAGGCGCGTCATACGGCAAAGCTTCTCTCTCACATGGCGATTGCCGCAGGGATTATCCTTATAAAAATATTGCTTATCTGAATAAAAATAGATATGATAGAAGTATAAAGAGCGGAGGTAAAATTGATATAAGGTTTAATACAATTAGGGTGGAGCATGAAAAATAAGAAAATTTTATCGGTTTTAGTAATATCGTTTTTGCTCTTAAGTGTTTTAAGAGAGGAAATTTTTGCGAATTCGGCACAGATGAGATGGGAAGGCGTAAGTATGACGGGGGCGGTTGTTAAGGATAAGGACTGCCCTGTTGAAGTTGAAAATGAGAAGCTAACCTTTGATATTCATGAATTTCCGGGAAATTATTACGAGAAAAAGAGCGATTTTTTGACATATTCAGGCAAGGTTACGGCGGAATATACTTTTTATAATCCTGCGGATTATACCGTAACGGCAACACTTGCTTTTCCTTTCGGGTATTATCCGACTTACGGGCACAGAGAGTACAACAAAGATACAAAAATAATGGAAGACTCCGATGATACTGCGAAATATGGAATAATGGTGAACGGTGAAAAGATAGGAAGTAAGATTCGTCATACATTTTCCGAACAGGACATAGATTTTGACATTAACAAGGACATGGGCTTAATTCGGGATGATTTTATAAAGGACAGATTTTACACGCCGGAAATGACAGTGACGAAGTACAGCTATGAAATGAGCGGAATCGACAAGGAAAATTACAAAGCGGCTTCAGTCGGGTTGGATATATCCAAGTTTGACGGGAAAAGAAAGTTTTGGCTTGAGTACGCAAACGGTTATGACCGGTTAAGTGATGAAAAATGCCGTATCGGTATGTGGGCGGATAACGGGATAAAAGCGGACTTGTATGTAATAGGAGAGCCGATAAACGGCAGCGCGCTTAATTGGAAATTTTATAAGGACGGCGGCAATGAGGACGGAGATGAAATAGACGGTACTATGACGTTTTTAAATATGGAAACAATGAGTTTTAAGGAGCTTGCGCTTCTTAGCTA
Organism: uncultured Catonella sp.; assembly: GCA_963545085.1. Classification (GTDB taxonomy): domain Bacteria; phylum Bacillota; class Clostridia; order Lachnospirales; family Lachnospiraceae; genus Catonella. The sequence continues at coordinate 10,253 of CAUUHV010000011.1, forward strand.
CAAAGAGGGAGGGAGAGTTTCGGAGTATGACTGGTATAATGCGATAATTGCTTTTCTTTATAAATGCGAGATGGAAGATTTCGGAGCTTTGATGATAATAGACAGGGTGAATGAACTTGATATTTCGGGACTTCTTGAACGTTGGTATGAGTATGAGATTACTCTTAAGCCGGGAGAAAAGATAGTAAATATCATAGAAGCGCCGATGTATCCTTCGATAGATTTAAGCTATAAACCGGGGGTATACAGCTATACCTATTTGCTTTCTCCGGCGAGTACGTGGGCAAAATTCGGCAGACTTAACATTGATATAAATACCCCGTTTTACATGACGGAAAGTGATAAGCGGAGTTTTGTTAAAACAAATTCGGGCTATTCTTATACTTCTGACGGTCTGCCTGAAGGAGAGCTTAATTTTTCTTTAAGCGAAAGCGCTCATCCGGAATCAACACGAGACGGTATGGGGATAATTTATTTTTTTATGATACTCCTGTTAGGCATTGTTCCGTTTATATTAGCGGCAATATTTGTTATAGTGTCGGCATTTGTGATTTTGAGGATTGTTAAAAAAAGGAGGAAGGGAAAGGAATAAGTATAGAAATATCGGACAGCTGATGCGTATAATATTTATGATTCCTTTTACTTCAATCTGTCGTAAAAGAACCGGGTAGACAATATATCCGTCCGCAAACCGGAATATTATATTACAGTAACCGGCAAAATGAAACAAAGAGAGTTGAATTGATATTTTATAGAAACGGATGCTTTGCGTTGATTGTCTTAGCTTAGAGATAATCAGGCGCAGAGCTTTTTTATAATGTTATTATTTTCATTATTTCAGTAAGACGCTTCACTTTATAAATTTGTGTCATTTTGACACAAAGGGTTGTTATAATGTCTATTATTGTAAAATATACACAATTAAAAGTTATATACTATCACCAAAATTAGGTAAAATAGCTAAAAAATATGGACTACAACATTTATTTTTGTTAATATATAGTTATAAAAATTTTAAGGAGGTTTTCTATATGAAAAAGAGGTTATTAAGTAGTTTGCTTGTAATGTCGCTTGTTGTTGCCGGATTATCAGGCTGTGGAAAACAGGGTGGAGAAACTGCAAAAAGCGGCGGAGGTACTGCCGATAACGGAGATAAAATCCAGATTGCCGTGGCGGCACCGATGACCGGGGACAATTCCGAGTATGGAATCGGTTTTTATAATGCGGTTTTGCTTAAAGCTAAGGAATGGAATGATAATGGCGGTGTTTTAGGTAAGCAGATTGAAATAGTGCAGTATGATGATAAAAATACTTCAGAGGAAGCAACAACTATTGCGCAAAAAATTGTGTCGGATAAAAAGGTTGTCGGAGTAATCGGACACTTTGCGTCCGGAGTATGCATGACCGCAGCTCCAATTTATCAGGAAAATAAAATAATAGAAATTTCTCCTTCATCATCACATCCTGATTATTCAGGAATAGGCGATTTTATATTCAGAAATAATACGGTTATATCAAAAGAAGGAGCTGCCAGCATAGATATTGCAGTAAATGATTTGGGAAAAAAGAAAGTAGGCATTATTTCTATTATGACAGACTGGGGAACCAATACCTCAAAAATGATAAAAGAAATGATAGAAAAAACTGATGCCAAGGTTGTTGCTCATGAAGAGGTAATGGAAGGCTCGGATGATTATACTCCGGCAATAACAAAACTTAATGAGGCAGGAGCGGATGTAGTTATATGCTGCGGAATGTATAACTTGGTTGCGCCTGTAGCGAAGCAGTATAAACAGATTAATCCGGATATAAAAATAGTCGGATTTTCAAATTCTTACAGCCAACAGCTGATAGAACTTGGCGGAGAAGCTGTTGAAGGAGTATGTTTCCCTGTGATTTTTTTCTCTGAATCGGATGATCCTGAAGTTAAGAATTATGTGGAAACGTTTAAGAAGGAATATGGAAATGCTCCGTCAGCCCTCACGTCTCAGGCTTATGACTCGGCAGGTATTTTACTTACAGCTATAAAAGAAGCAGGAACAACCGACTCGGAAAAGGTTAAAGAGAAACTTTATGAGATCAATTATAAAGGTGTGACCGGAGATACAAAGTTTGATTCAAATGGAGATGTTGATAAGCAATTTGTAAAGGTAACGATTAAAGACGGTAAATTCACAAAAATGAATTAGTGGGAAAGGAAACGGATGTTAATACAGCAGGTGCTTAACGGTCTGGCTCTTGGAATGGGATATTCCTTAATAGCGGTCGGATATTCTGGTATTTGGAATACTCAGGCTGGTTAATTTTTCTCACGGCGCCATTTACGCGTTCGGCGCTGAGACAGCAATGATTTTCATAGGAATGAATTTCGGAATTTTACCGGGGATTTTGGCTGCAATGGTTTTGACCGGGGTATTGGGAATTTTAATAGATAAAGCGGCGCTTGAGCCGCTTAGAAAGAAAAAATCAATGCCTATAGCTTCCTTGATTACGACTATAGGAATTTCAAATATAATAACAAATTTGCTTATTATCTTTTTGGGCTCTGAAAAAAGAAATTTTAAACCTCTATTCGGGCAGGCAACGATACAGATAGGACAAATAAGCATATCAATGACACAGATTATGATGTGCGTGGTTTCTTTATTGCTTATGGCATTTTTAATGCTTGTTGTTTATAAAACCAAAATAGGACTGGCAATGAGGGCTACCGAACAAAATACAAAGGCAGCAAATCTTATGGGAGTGAATGTAAATTTTGTAATATCATTTACATTTTTCTTAGCCGGGGTATCCGCAACTATAGCAGGAGCTCTGGTAAGCGGGTATTATCAGATAGTTTATCCTAATATGGGATTTATGGCAGGATTAAAAGCCTTTGCCGCCGCGGTTTTGGGCGGTATAGGAAGTCTGCCGGGAGCGCTTCTTGGCGGACTGGTTGTTGGGGTTTCCGAGAGTATGGCAGCTACATTTTTAGGCTCTACGTATAGAGATTCCATAGCCTTTATTATTCTTATAATAGTTCTGATAGTCAGACCGCATGGGCTTTTTGGGCGGAAAGGAATTAAGAAGGTGTAAAAAATGAGCAATGAAAAATTTATTAAACAGAGCAAACTGCATGATGTGGAAAAAGTAATACATCTTTACAGAAAAAAACTGTACATAGCCTTATTCGCCTTTTTGATTGCATTTCCTATAATTTTTAACAATCAGTATCTTTTAACCGTAGTAATAAAAATTGGTTCTTATGCGATACTTGCTATGGGATTAAATATTCTTACCGGATATACCGGGCTGGTTTCACTTGGACATGCCGGATTTGTAGCGATAGGGGCATATACTGCATCAATTATTGCAATAAAGTTCAATGTAAATTTTTTTATAGCGACAGTTATAGGCATGGTAGCCGCAGGAATAATCGGGGCGCTTTTAGGGCTTCCAACTTTGAGAGTTACAGGAACATATCTTTCAATAATAACTCTCGGCTTTGGAGAAATAGTAAAGATGATTCTTATGAACTGGGCTGATGTTACAGGAGGAACGCTCGGAGTAAAGAATATTCCCAAACCGTCACTGTTCGGCTTCACATTTAATGTAACCAATCATGGACTGTATTACCTTATGATAGCCTTTGTGTTAATCACTGCTTTGTTTTGCCTTGCCCTTGTAAAAACAAAAACAGGAAGGGCTTTTATGGCAATAAGAGCAGATGAACTTGCAAGCACAATGATGGGAATACCTGTAACAAGATATAAGATACTTGCTTTTGTTATTTCGGCTGCAATCTGCGCCTTGGGCGGAGCGTTGTATTCAACTTTAATCGGATATATAGATCCGAATACTTTTAACTTTGATGTTTCGACGATGATACTGAGTATAGTTATTCTTGGCGGAATGGGAACCATGAGAGGAATGTTCGTAGGGGCGATTATTCTTATCGCTTTTCCTGAGGTATCAAGATTTTTGATGGAATATAGATTTGTGCTTTATGGAGCCATTCTTGTAGTAATGATGAGATTCAGACCTCAGGGGATTTTGGGATGGAAGTCCGGATTGCCGTATGGAATATCAAAGAATGCTATGGCTGAAGTGAAGAAATTGGAAGAGGATAATGTATGAGTACACAGGCGAAAATACTTGAGGTAAAAAATATAACAAAGAGATTTGGCGGTATTGTTGCTGTGGACGGAGTAAGCCTTGAAATAAACAGAGGTGAGATAATAAGCATAATAGGTCCTAACGGCGCAGGAAAAACGACAGTTTTCAATATGCTGACCGGAGTGTATGAAGTGGATGAGGGAAGTATAGTGTTTAATGGAAAAGAAATACAAAATAAATCTCCCCTTTATATAGTAAATGCCGGGATATCCAGGACTTTCCAGAATATAAGGCTTTTTAATGATATGAGAGTAATAGAAAATGTAATGATAGGCGCGCATATAAAAACTAAATATGGTTTTTGGGACTCTATTTTCAGGACAAAAAAGTTCAGGGTGGAAGAAGATGTTAAAGTTGTCCAGGCAATAAGGCTGCTTAAACTGATAGGGCTTGATCACAGAAGAAATGATTATGCTTCAAATCTTCCTTATGGAGAGCAGAGAAAACTTGAGATAACAAGAGCCATAGCTACCGGAGCCAAGTTGATACTGCTTGATGAACCGGCGGCAGGAATGAATCCTAAGGAGTCTGCTGAGCTTATGAGATTTATACAGGAGTTGAGGGATATGGGATATACCATACTTATGATAGAACATGATATGAGTGTGGTTATGAACGTATCTGACAGAATATATGTAATTGATCATGGTAAGCCTGTCGCTAACGGACTTCCGGAGGAAATAGCCAATAATCGGAAGGTAATAGAAGCGTATTTAGGAGGTGGATATGGCGATACTGAAAGTTCAGGGACTTAATACTTATTACGGTGCCATTCATGCTCTAAAGGGTATAGATATGGAGGTTAAAAAGGGTGAGATAGTATCGCTGATTGGAAGTAACGGCGCGGGAAAAACCACATTGCTTAATACTGTGACAGGTGTAGTGAAAGCAAGCAGCGGACAGGTATTCCTAAATGACAAAGATATAACCAACATATCGTCTTATAACTTAACTAAGATGAAAGTAAGTATTTCACCTGAGGGACGAGAGGTTTTTCCGGAGCTCACAGTTGAAGAAAATCTGAGAATAGGAGCTTATACAGTAAAAGATAAGACGAAAATAAAGTCAGGTTATGAAAGAGTATATAATTTATTTCCGAGGTTAAAAGAAAGAGAGAGACAGCAGGCAGGAACTCTTTCCGGAGGAGAGCAGCAGATGTTGGCTGTAGGAAGGGCGCTTATGTCAAATCCCGAATTACTCTTCCTTGATGAACCCTCACTCGGTCTCGCTCCGAATTTCGTAGCAATGATATTTGAGATGATAAGGGAAATAAATAAACAAGGAGTGACTATCTTACTTATCGAACAGAATGCCAATATGGCTCTTATGGCATCAGACAGAGCTTATGTTATTGAGAACGGCTTGGTAACTATGAGCGGTCCGGCGAAAGATATATCAAAGGATCCGAGAATCAAAAAGGCTTATCTCGGCATTGGCTGATGTGAGAAATCATTTTAAGGAGAAGAATATATGAAAAAAATTATAAATGCCCCTGAAGATGTAGTTAAGGAATCACTTGAAGGTATGCAGATGGCATATTGCGACATCTTGGACTATATTCCTGAAAAAGAGGTAATAGTAAGAAAAAATATAAAGGACAAGGTGGGAGTTATTTCCGGAGGAGGAGCAGGCCATGAGCCCTTACACGCGGGGTTTGTAGGAAGAGGAATGCTTGACGCGGCAGTATCGGGAAATGTATTTTCTTCACCGAGCCCTGACAGAATAGAAGCTGCAATAAACAGGGTTAATAAAGGAAAAGGAATACTATTTGTAATAAAAAATTATTCCGGCGATATAATGAATTTCGGGCTTGCGGCAGATATGGCGGAATTGGATGGAATACAGATTGAAAGTGTAGTGGTGAAGGATGATGTAGCGGTACAGGACAGTACATATTCAACAGGAAGAAGAGGAATAGCGGGAACAGTTTTCGTACACAAAATCGCAGGGGCGATGGCGGAAACGGGAGCATCTTTAAGCGAAGTAGCAGGTGTGGCAAGAGAAGCCGTTTCCAATATAAGAAGTATGGGTATGGCTATGACACCGTGTGTACTTCCGGCAGTCGGGAAACCGGGATTTATTTTAGGTGATGACGAGATTGAAATAGGTATGGGCATACATGGAGAACCGGGAGTTGAAAAGACAAAGATAAAGACTGCCAAAGAGGTGGCGGAAATTCTTTTGGATAAGATTTTGAGTGATTATGATTATGAGAACGGTGAGGTGGCCGTTCTTGTAAACGGACTTGGCGGAACCCCTCTTATGGAGCTTTATATATTAAACCGTGAAGTACAAATATTGCTTAAAGAAAAAGGAATAAAGGTACATAAGACACTTGTAGGAAACTATACTACTTCAATTGATATGACGGGCTGCTCATTAACCCTTATGAAGTTGAATGATAAATTAAAATCATTGTTGGATGCTTCATGTGATACGCCGGCATTAAAAATTGATTAAAAGGAGGGCTGAAAATGGCATTCAGATTAACCGCGAAAGATTATGCGGAGTATATAGAAAGAGCGTATAAAGTTATATATGAAAATGGAGACTATGTTACAGATTTGGATTTAGCCACGGGTGATGGAGATCATTGGTCAAATCTTAATATGGGATTTAAAAAACTTGTTGAATTAAAACCGGAGCTTGAAAAGTTAAGCATAAGCAATGAATTGAAAGAAATAGGAAAAACAATGATGGCTGTGATAGGCGGTTCTTCGGGAGTGCTTTATGGCAGTGCCTATATTGCGGCGGCTAAGGTAAGCTTTGATAAAGAATATCTGGACAATAAAGGTCTATATGAAGTTCTTGATGCCATGTTAAACGCAATAATGGCAAGAGGACAGGCAAAACCCGGATTTAAAACAATGATAGACAGTCTGTATCCTGCAGTGGAAGAATATAAAATCTGTCTTGAAAATGGAGTCATGGATGAAGAACTTTGTGACAGAGTAAAGAAAGCGGCAAAAGACGGAGCTGACAGTACAGCCGATATGGAGGCGGTAAGAGGAAGAGCCACATATCAGGCGGATAAAGGGGTCGGACATACAGATCCCGGAGCTGTGACAATGTCGTATCAGATATCGGAGCTTATGGATATTGCTAAAGAGAAAATAATGTAGGTCGAGGTAGACGGATGTTACAGTCAAAAAGAGAATTATTAAAGGCGGCATTTGACGGTCAGGAAACAGACAGGATACCGATTGGATTCTGGCACCATTTCATTTTAGGTAAGGAGCAGTTTCAGGGGCTTGAAAACGAAGAGATAAGAGATAGAGCTGTTCTTGGGCATAAAAAATATTATGAAACAGTAAATCCCGATATGATGAAGTTAATGAACGAGGGATTTATGGGGTATCCGCCCGTTATGGATAATGAGCTGAAAACAGGAGAAGATCTTTTAAAAATAAAAAGCATTGGCGAGGATCATCCCTGGATTACAGAGCAGGTAAAACATGTTAAAAAATTAACAGAACTGTTCGGAAAAGAGGTTATGACTTTTTATAATGTGTTCGCACCGGTACAGGTAATAAGAATAAGGCTTGAGTTTTATGACTTGGATTTTGAAAGATTTGTATATCTGGCTGAAAATTTTCCTGATGAGCTTTACCATGCAGGTATGGAAATACAAAAAGATCTTATGATACTCCTTAAGAAATTATTCAAAGAAACAAGTTTAGACGGTATATATTATTGTGTGCAGAATATACAAAGTACCATGTATACAAAGGAAGTATATGACCGGTATATCAGACCGACGGAAATAGAGCTGTTAGATCTGGCAAACAGTCTGAGTGACTATAATATCCTGCATATTTGCGGGTATGCTCATCATAAAAACAACTTGAAATTTTATACTGATTATAAGAGTAAAGCTTATAACTGGGCGGTATTTACAGAAGGGGTATCTCTTAGTGAGGGAAAGAAACTCTTTAAAGGAAAGTGCATATTGGGAGGGTTTGACAATAATCCGGATACCCTTATAGATATAGGTTCTAAAGAGGAAGTTGAAGCATTTGCCAAAAAACTTATAAGAGAGAGCGGCTATAAAGGCTATGTACTCGGAGCTGACTGTTCCATACCGAACGGAATTGATGATGGGCGTATCAGGTGGATTTCGGATATAGCTAATAGAGAATTAAAAGAAAAATAGGAGGTTTTTATGGAAGATAGAAAAAAGGTGGTAGAGGCATTTTTAAATAATGAAGAAGCAGACCGGGTTGTATCCGCTTTCTGGCATCATTTTGTTTCGTTTCATAATCATTATAATGGTGATGTAAAGGAAATATATGATGAAATATTAACCAAGCAGAAGAAGTATATAGATGAGGTAAAACCGGACTTATTGAAAATAATGTCCGACGGTTTTTTTGGGCATCCTTCCGTATGCGATAAGGTAATTACAACCTTAGACGAATTAAGAGAAATAAAGTCTGTAGGGGCGAATCATGACTGGATAAACAGACAGGTTGAGTATGTTAAAGAAGTGGCAAACTATGCAGGAGATAATGTATATAAATATTATAATATATTTTCACCTTTACAGTACATACGGCTTCGTTTTGAAGAATATGATGAAGACTTTAAAAAGTTCACCGGATTATTTAAAGAAGATAAGGACGTTATGGTACAGGCGGCAAAAAATATTGCGGAAGATATTAAAGCGCTTGTTAAAAGATTATTTGAAGAAACCTCTATTGATGGTATATATTATAGTGTGCAATGTGTACAGGATAAGAGCTTTACAAAGGAGGTACACAAAGAGCTGGTTGAACCTCTTGATTTGGAAGTTCTTAATTATATAAATACATTTACGGATAATGTAATGCTTCATATTTGCGGATATGGGAAATACACCAATAATCTTGAATGGTATGCGGACTATCCGGTAAAAGTATTTAACTGGGCAATATATTCTGAAAATATTTCACTTGCGGAGGGAAAGAAAATATTTAAAGGAAAGCCTGTGCTTGGCGGATTTGACAATGCGGCGGGCTCCCTGCTTTATGAGGCGGATGAAGATGAACTTAAAAAAGAAATATATAGAATACTTGATGAAGCCGGCACAAAGGGAGTAGCTCTCGGCGCTGACTGTACTATAAGTGAAAACATAAAACCGGAAAGACTTGAATTTATAAGGAAAGTAGCTGCTGAATATAAGAAACGGTAGGCTTGAAAGGAGGAGAGAGCCATAGGAAGCAAATTATATTTGGATAAATTTGCTGAAGTTATATCGGATGTACTTGATACTGACGTAATCATAGTCGATACGCAAATGAATATGATTGGCAGGAAGTTTCATTATTTTTCTCTTTATAATAAGATTGATTATGGTTCTCTCATCTCTACTGTTCTTACAAGCAGTAAAAAGGTGTGCATAAGTAATAAGGCAAATGTACCCAGCTGCAAAAAATGTGAAGCATTTAAAGAGTGCAAGATGAGCGGCTTTGTAGGCGTGCCTATTCGCTATGAAAATGAAGTTACGGGAGTTTTGGCGCTTATACTTAGAAAAAGTAAGTGTAAAAAGTTGTTTGAAAAAATGGATTCGACCGTAACATTTATGGAAAATATGGCAAACCTTATAGCAAAACGGATTCATGAGCATAATGTCAGGAAATCACTTAAGGATAAAGTGACCCGGATTGAAGCCATGATAAATATAATGCAGGACGCGCTTGCGTATACTGACTGCTACGGAAATATAGTTTACAGAAATAAAGCATTTAAAACCACATTTGAAGAACATGGAAATGTGACTAACATCGGTGATATATACCCTGAAATAAGAAGGATAATGAGAAAGGGTGAAAGAGTGGAAAATTTGAAGGTTTCTATAGAGTATAAAGGGGCGTATTTTTACGGAACCTTAACTTGTGAGCCGATTTTTTCAGAGGATTCTTTGAGTAAGGAATTTTTAAGCTGCTTCAGGTCATACAGCAGAATACAAAATGATTCGGTGTTATTTGCCAACGGAACCCTTGTTACATTTTCATGGTTATCTAAATATGTAGGAAAAGAAACAGCCGAAAAGGCTAAGGAAATATCGGACGGAAAAAATTGTATTTTAATTGAAAGCGATGACAACGCTATAAACGAGCTGCTTGCTAAAGCGATTGTAAATTATTCGGATAGAAGGCTTCAGGAAATGAAAGTGATTTATATGCAGAATGTGTACAGAGATTTAATGGAATCATTTTTGTTTGACGAGCACGGTCTGCTTTGGAGCATGAATAAAGGAACTATAATAATAGTACAGCCGGAGAGAATGTGACTTCATGTCCAAAACACAGTGGCGGAGTATTTAAAAAATGAATGTTCCGCGATAAAGCAGAATATAAAAAACGAAGCGGGTGTAAGAAGTATATTTTGCACTACCGAAGACTTGGGAAAACTTGTTAAAGAAGGATTGTTCAGTCCGGATTTATATGAGAGGATAAGTAAAACTACTTTGAAAAATCCCGAAACTGTTTATAATAATAAACTTTTGTTCACAAGATTTTTTGAGAGCGGAATAAAATATTACAGTAGGATATATGGTAAAAGTCGTAAAGATAGCGCGGAAAGATTTTTTGATGAATTGTGGAATAAAAGAAAAGAGTATGATTTGGGTATGCTTGAAACCTTAATTGAGGTTTTTATTAAGGATGGAGAAGATAAGATAAAAGATACAGATACGGAAAATATAGGACCGACCACCAAAGATATTGAAAAGGACAGGTTGAAAGAACTTTTGCTTAAAGGGACTGCAAAGAAAGATATTTGTAGAGTATTGGAATGTTCAAGAAGTACTCTTTACAGAAAGATAAAAAAATATAAATTTGAGGAGCTTATGCAAAAAAATGGAGAAAACTGACAGAATATATAAAGCATATATGGATATTCTCAAAGAAGAATTGAAGGCGGCAATGGGGTGTACCGAGCCTATATCGCTTGCGTATGCCGGAGCGCTTGCAAGAAAGTGTCTGGGAGAAGTGCCTGACAGAGTAATTGTAAAAGTAAGCGGCAGTATAATAAAAAATGTAAAATCTGTAATCATTCCGAATACGGGAGGGATGAAAGGAATAGAGGCCGCGGTAGCGGCAGGGATAATAGCGGGAGATGCGGAAAGAGAATTGGAAGTCATTTCCGGCATTTCCGAGGAAAAAAAAGCTGAAATTAAGAAATACGTCGAAAAAACGGATATAAAAGTGGAGCATTTAAAAGATTCGGAGCTTTTTGAAATTACTATAAGAGCGGAAAAGGGAGAGTCATACGCAAAGATACATATTATAAATACGCATACAAATGTGGTACTCATAGAAAGAGACGGAAAAATTTTATTTAAGGGAGAAGATGGAATAAACGGAAATCAATATATGGTGAACCGACAGTTACTCAATATGGAAGATATATGGGATTTTATTCAAACTGCGGATATAGATGATATAAGACCTATATTAAAGGTACAGGCGGAGTATAATTTTGCGATAGCTAAAGAGGGAATGGAGCATAATTACGGTGCTAATATAGGCAAGGTTTTGCTTGAAATGTATGAAAAAGATACTAAAACAAGAGCAAAGGCTATGGCGGCGGCAGGCTCGGACGCAAGAATGAGCGGATGCGAGCTGCCTGTGGTTATAAACTCGGGAAGCGGTAATCAGGGAATAACGGTATCGGTACCGGTTATTGTTTATGCCAATGAGTTGGGATGTTCTGAAGAAAAAATGTATAGGGCTTTGGCACTTTCAAATCTTACCGCGATTCATCAAAAGAGTTTTATAGGTACTCTTTCGGCGTATTGCGGTGCAATTAGCGCGGGAGTCGGAAGCGGAGCGGGAATAGCCTACTTGCAGGGAGCCACGTTTTCGGAGGTGGAAGATACTATAGTAAACGCTCTTGCGATAACTTCGGGGATTATATGTGACGGAGCGAAAGCGTCATGTGCCGCAAAAATAGCGGCAGCTGTAGACGCGGGAATCATGGGGTTTAATATGAGCAGGTCCGGACAGCGCTTTAAGGGCGGTGACGGTATTGTGACGGATGATGTGGAAAGCACAATTAAAAATGTAGGCAGGCTCGGAAAAGAAGGTATGAGGGAGACAAATGAGGAAATTATAAGTATAATGATAGGTAAGTAAGGATAAGGCTTTAATGATGATAGTATAACGGGTTGCCATAAAATGATATAAAAATCTTTTATGGCAGCCCGTTTTGGTATATTAAACTCTCCACAAAAAAAGCATACGAACTTCATACGAAATTCATACATTCGTGGTAATATATATACAAGATGAAGGAGATAAAGAAATGGCTGATATATTTTTTTTGGAAGATGAAGTGACAATAAGAGAGGTACTTGCGGAGTACATGAGCGTTGCGGGGCATAGGGTTACGGAATGCGGTAACGGGGACGAGGCGGTGGAGAAGCTTAAAGGGGAGAAATTTGACTTGGCTGTGCTTGATATAAGGGTACCGGGGATAAGCGGACTTAAGGTGCTCGAATATATAAGAACGGAGCTTAAATCGGATATGGGCGTAATAATGCTTACCGCCTATGAAGATATAAATACGCAGGTGGAAGCCTTCAACTGCTTCGCCGACGACTATATAACCAAACCTGCTTCGCCTATTATTCTGCTTAAAAGAATAGAAGTGCTGCTTAGAAGAATAAATAACGAGGGTGATGAAAGAGAACGCTCCCTTGTCATAGACGATAAAGCCTATAAAGCCTTTTATGAAGGAAAGAATTTAAATCTTACGGTAAGCGAATTTCTTTTATTAAAGGCGCTCCGCGACTCGCCGAACCGTGTATTTTCAAGAGAACAGCTGATTTTAAATATATTTAACGAGGATTATATAGGAAATGACAGAATTATAGACGCGCATGTAAAAAACCTGAGAAAGAAACTGCCGGTAAATGTTATAGACACGGTTATAGGTATAGGCTACAGATGGAAGGAGGAGTAAATGAAACTTGCTAATAAAACTTTTATTTACAGTATAGCGCTTGCCGGTGTTGTCGGATTATTCATAATAGGGTATCTCTTACTTATGCTGCCGTCGCTTTATACGGCACACAGGCAGGCGGCGAATCTTGAAAGCTTCAAAACCTCGTTTACAGGGATTATCGAAAACCTTGATACGGAGAACATGACAGCTAAAAGTATAGGAATAAAACTGCCGCTTGAGGGCTATAAAATTGAACTTTTCAATGCCGTTATGCAGGGAGATATAGAAATTAAAGATGAAAGCTTAAAAGAAATTTTAGACAGGCTGCGAGGGGTATTTAAGAGAGGCAGAAAGTTTGGAAAAGATGACGATATTACAAAGAATTACGCTAAAGAGTTTGAAAAGTGTTTTGAAGATATTAAGGTAAAGCTTGAAAATTCAGAACTTATTGAAAACAGGAGCATTGCTTTCAATATTAAGATGAAAGAAAACACGACTGAATTTTCTGATGAAATGACGAAATTTTACAGATTGGGAGAGAGGTCGTTCATTGTTGAGCTTGGTGTGAAAGATAATACAAGCGATACATATTATACTACGCTTATAGGCTTTTACAGAGGTGACAATGAATACATAATAGCTGTGGACGGGGCTGTCGCGCCTTCGGTAAGCGATATAATTCCGGTGATTTTAGGTATACTTCCTGTAATAATTCCGGTAACTATACTGCTTATTTTTATAACTTCGGGATTTTATTCAAGAAATATAGTAAATCCAATAACAATGCTTCTAAGGGATGCGGATAACAGAAGAGGAACGGACGGTTATGTGGAGCCTATAATTGTAAAGGGAAATGACGAAATAGCGGGGCTTGCGGCATCGTTAAATCTTTTGTATAAGTCGCAGGAAGAAGCGTATAAAAGGATTGGCAGGGAGAGCGAGCGAAAAGAGGTATTTATGAGAGCCTTTTCCCATCAGCTGAAAACTCCGATTGCGGCGGCGGCTCTTCTTGCGGACGGAATGATATCAAATATCGGAAAATTTTCAGACAGGGACAAGTATCTTCCGGAAGTTAAAAAGCAGCTTATGAATATGCAAAAGATAACCGACGAGATTCTTATGATTAACCGTATTGCGGACAGTATAAGTCCTGTAAATGCCGATATAAGGACGATTGCGGAGTACACGCTGAATTCCTGCAAAATAGCGGCGGAGGATAAAAATTTAACAATGTCCTGTGATGGAGAAGCAAGCTGGTACTGTGATCCGAATATCCTTGAGCAGATTTTACTTAATCTTGTCAATAACGCTGTTAAGTACACGGATGACGGCGGAGAGATTATGATTTCCCTTACCGGAGAGAGGATAGAGATAACAAATCGTCCATCTTATATAGATGAAAGTGTAAAGGATTCGCTCTTTGAAGCCTTTGTGACGGGTGGAGGAAGCGAATCGGGACACGGACTGGGGCTGTATGTCGCAAAATATTTCGCGGAAATTTCCGGGTTTAAAATAGAACTGAATAATTATGACGACAGGGTTACATTTACCGTATTAAAAGAAAGGAAGGAATAATATGTTAACGTTGGACAGAGTGACGGTCAAATTTAAAGATAAGGTAGCGCTTGATTTGGGACGAACAATAGAAATAGCGGATAATGACAGAGTCGGAGTCATCGGAAGCAACGGCGCAGGAAAAACCACCCTTATAAGAAGTATTTTAGGTATAGTTAATTACCGGGGAAATATTAAAAGGGGAATTGATATAGAGAAAATAGCCGTTCACATGCAGCAGAACGATTATATAGATACCGTTCCGATAAGAGTGATAATGGAAATGCTTATAGGAGGCCCTGTTAAAGAAAATAAAAAGGTTCAGGATATGATAGAGTTTTTTGAATTTGAGCCTTGCCTTAAAAAAAGATGGAAACATCTTTCGGGCGGACAGAAGCAGAGACTTACTCTCATTCTTGTGATGTGCTCGGAAAGCCCGCTGACTCTGCTTGACGAAGTGACATCGGGGCTTGATTTTGAAACGAGGCAGAGGCTTATGAATAAATTGGTGGAATGGTATAAGGAGAGGAACACTACTTTGCTCGTGACTTCTCATTATTATGAGGAGCTTGAGCATCTTGTAAATAAAATCCTTTATCTTGATAACGGAAAAGTGATAGATTTCGGGAATAAAGATGAGCTGTTTAGAAAATATTGCGGAAAATCGGTTATTCTTTGCGCTCGGAATGAACAGACCGAGAAGATAGCGAATGAACATAAAGAAATAAAGGCTCCGTCGGGTATGATAGCTTTAAGATGTGATGAGCCTGAGACCGAGATTACAATAGCCGAGAAACTTAGCGGAATAAATGTTAATTACAGAAGAAGTAATAATGACATAGAGCTTATGACAATTAACGCGAAAGCGGCGTATTATAATGAAAAACCGGACTGACAGCAAATTATGGAAACGCGAATTCGGCGTATAGAAAGGAGAAGCCCGTACAGGGTTAAAAATATTATGAAAAAATCAATGTTTTATCTGGTTAAATATGAAATTTTAAATAATCTGTATAACGGTTATTCGTTCTTTTTCGGGGCGGTATTTCCCATATTTCTAATGGTAATGATATCAAAGGGCGCCTTAAGCGATGTGCCCGCATCTATGAAACCCGAGGTAACGGCAGGTATTTTCCTCGGTATGTCAATGATAATTCCGCTATCAACAATGTTTTTGGGTTATGCTGCGTCTTTTTCAAATGAGCTTGAAAAAGATGTTCCTACAAGACTTAATCTTTTCGGATTGTCGGCAAACAGGCTTTTCACAGGGAAGTTAATAGCAAATTTTATATTTTTAACCTTCTGTCTTATTATATATCTTATAGGAACGTTAAGCTTTGTAAAAGTTGCGCCCCCAAAACCTTTCGCGGCAGTAATATGGGTGTTGTCCCTGTACCTGATTTCGGCATTCTGCCTTGCTCTTGCTCACGGTATAGCGAATATGATAAGAAAATTCGGAATTACTTACGGGGTTGTAATGGGAATTTATTTCGTAATGATGGGTCTGGGCGGCATGATGGGCGTAAGAACAAATGATTTTCCGACGGGACTTAGAAAAGTATCCGAGCTGCTTCCGTTTACTCATTTCGGTAACGGTTACATAGATTT
The DNA here is from genome assembly GCA_963545085.1 of uncultured Catonella sp. Classification (GTDB taxonomy): domain Bacteria; phylum Bacillota; class Clostridia; order Lachnospirales; family Lachnospiraceae; genus Catonella. The sequence continues at coordinate 26,501 of CAUUHV010000011.1, forward strand.
TTGGATGGGAAGGTTGTATAATTTCGCTCCGCTTGTGCAATCGTTGATATTCTTTGCGGCTGTAAGCGTGATTGTGATGTTTGTTTCATTTAAAGTGAGAGGGAGAAAGGAAGTGTAAGAAGTGAAATATTTAAGAGCGGAGGAATTTGTATAGGTATTGTGCTTATAAAAGAATATTTTAAAACAAAAATCCGGTAATGCAAAAACAGCCCGAAAGAGAATTAAAAATGAAAGCTCTATCGGGCTGTATATGATTTCGGTTATGTTTACAGGTCGGATACCCATTTGCAGGAAAGTTCCATCCAATCCTGACAACGTTTTTCTATGCCGAAGCCGCTTTTTTTAACGGAGGTTTCTTCGTCGGCAAGGGAAAGACCGTGCCCTCCTTTAGGGAAAATATGAAGCTCTACGGAGACGTTATTGTTTACAAGCGCTTCTGTAAATAACAGAGAATTTTGTACGGGTACAGCCGTGTCGGTAAATGTGTGCCAGATAAACACCGGAGGTACTGCCGAAGTAACCTGATTTTCAAGACTTAAAAGCTTTTCAAGTTCAGGGCTTGCTTTCTTTCCCATGAGATTTCTAAAACTTCCGGCATGAGCAAACTTTCCCGATGTAATAACGGGATAGGATAAAATAAGCCCGTTCGGCTTTATTTTGTCGCAGGTTAATCCGGTTTCCCCGGTGAGCCATTCCTTATCCCAAAATATACCGAGACTTGCCGCAAGATGACCTCCCGCCGAAAATCCGGCGACTATTATTTTGTCCTTGTTTATTCCGAATTCTTTTGCCCGCTCTCTTAAATATGACACGCTTACGGCAAGCTCACAGAGTGCAAACGGAAATTCCGCGGGAGCCGCACTATAGCGAAGAACACAGGCATGAAAGCCTTTAGCAAGATATCTGACGGCAACCGCTTCCGCCTCTCTGTCAGAAGTAAACTCATAACCGCCTCCCGGACAGATTAGCACTAAAGGACGCTCTCTGTTAATGTCGATTTCAGGTGAGTTGTCAAGTAAGTAGGTATATAATTTTGCGCTTGCCGTATGATTTGTTTTTATAGAAACTATATCGGATTTCATAGGTTTGCCTCCATGATTGTGTGTATACGGGTATAAATTTCTTTAATAATAAAATTATCACATAAGCTTTATCAGTTCAAGGCTGATGAAAACTTTAAAAATCCGATACTTGACATACAAGTGTTTTAATGGTATTATACGAGCGCAATCAAAGAAATACCAAGTGAAGTATCCGCTTCCACCTTGACGCAAGTAAGCGTTCCGGGTTTTATTTAATGAAAATACGGATTCAGTTTTAAAACTGTTCTGTATGCTTTGAATTTACGGCGGGTACATTGGTATCCGCTTTTTTATACTTTTTACCGGGTTTGGAGGTGTTCATCTATTAGCGATTTAATGATCAATGAGCAGATAAGGGACAGAGAAATCCGCCTTATCGGAGAAAACGGGGAGCAGCTTGGAATCATGTCCTCAAGAGAGGCAATGAAGCTTGCGAATGAAGCAGAGCTTGATCTGGTTAAGATTGCTCCCACAGCGAAACCGCCTGTTTGCAAGATTATAGACTATCGTAAGTATCGTTACGAACAGACGAAGAGAGAGAAAGAGGCAAGGAAGAAACAAAAGACTACGGAAGTCAAGGAAATCCGCCTTTCTCCGAATATTGACAGCAATGACCTTAATACTAAGGCAAATCAGGCAAGAAAGTTTCTTGAAAAGGGTGATAAAGTAAAAGTAACCCTTCGTTTCAAAGGACGGGAAATGGCGCATGTTTCTTCGAGCAAGCAGATTCTTGATGTATTCCTTGAGAAGCTTGGTGATTCGGCAGTTGTGGAAAAACAGGCCAAACTTGAAGGAAGAAGTATGTCGATGGTTGTAACTACTAAAAAGTAAAATGCAGTTTTCCTGTTTCGGTACCGGAAGGCTGTTACTTTAATAACGGGAGGAAAGAAAAATGCCAAAAATGAAGACAAAAAGCGCGGCAGCAAAGCGCTTTAAGGTGACAGGTACAGGTAAGATGATGAAGATGAAAGCTTATAAGAGCCATATCCTTACCAAAAAGAGCACAAAGAGAAAGAGAAATCTCCGCAAGGCTACCGAGGTTGACAAGAGTAACTTGGCTCAGATGAGGAGATTGCTTCCATACAGCTAAAATTTGCGTTTATTCGTTAAGGAGGAAATAGAAAATGGCAAGGATTAAAGGTGGCTTAGGAGCTAAAAAAAGACATAACAGGGTTTTAAAATTAGCTAAGGGATACAGAGGCGCGAGAAGTAAACAGTATAGAATTGCAAAGCAGTCCGTTATGCGCGCTCTCGCTTCCTCATATGCAGGAAGAAAGAAGAAAAAAGGCGATTTCAGAAGGATTTGGATTGTAAGAATTAATGCCGCTGCAAGACTTAACGGTCTTTCATACAGCACGTTTATGCACGGATTAAAGCTTGCAAATATCGATATCAACCGCAAAATGCTTGCGGAGCTTGCAGTTAATGACGCAGAGGGCTTTAAGAGCCTTGCAGAAACGGCAAAGGCTAAATTGGTTTAATTAACTCACGGAAGGTGAGAAAAGACTGCGGTCTGACGAGAAATTCTTTCCGAAATCTTTTAAAAGATAACAGGGTAAAGCGCTTTCGTCCGACCGTATTTTAATATCCTATGAGGACAATAGGTATTGCTATTATCATGCTTTTCAGATAAAATAAATCTGAGTGGTAAATTCGGTTTGACATTTTTATAATCATGTGCATAATAGTTTTAACTTAAATAATCGGGATAGATTTGGAGATTGCTGTTTTAGAGCAGGAATAAAGTATCGGGAGATAAAATATGTTCATTGCAAGACAACCTATTTTTAATACGAGCAAGCAAGTATATGGTTATGAGTTGCTTTTTCGTGAAAGCGAGACGGCTTCGGCTTATAATCCCAATATAAGTGCGGACAGTTCTACTGCGGTTGTATTGGGAGGTTTGTTTGAACTCGGAATAGATAAGATTGCTGAAAATAAAAAGGCTTTTGTGAATTTTGATTATAATTTTATAGTCTCGGATAATATAGAGTTGGTCGATTCCGATTCGCTTGTAATAGAAGTGCTTGAGGACACGCAAGTCGACAAAAGACTGCTTGACAGATTAAACAGACTGAGAAATAAAGGATATAAGGTTGCTCTTGATGATTTTACGGAAGGGCTTAATTCTCCGCTTGTACGTGTTGCGGATATAATAAAATACGATGTCACACTGACTCCGCTCGATACGATAAGAACTGAGGTAAACAAAGCGCTTAAAATGAAAAAAATTCTTCTTGCCGAAAAGGTGGAAACGGAGGAGGATTTTCGCAAAGCCAAAGAAATGGGATTTCTGTTATTTCAGGGATACTTTTTCAGTAAGCCCGTTGTGGTGGGTGGAATTAAAGCCAAACCGGAGATGGGTATATACAGGAGAATTTTAAGTGAACTTCAAGAGGAGGAGCCATCCTTTAAAAAAATAGCCGCAATTATAGAAACAGATGTCAATATGGCATACAGAATTCTTAAAATAAAGAAACCGGAAGACGGAAAAAAACGTGATAGGGAAAAGGAAAGCGAGGCTATAAAGGCGGCGGTTGTGCGCATGGGACTGGCGGAGCTTCAACGCTGGGTAAATGTGCTTATGCTTCAGCAAATGTCAAATAAGAAATCCAAAGAGCTTGTCAGAATCTCTCTTGTACGCTCAAAATTCGGAGAGCTTATTGCCGAGCGCTCCGTAGCTTTCAGAATGAGAAAGTCCGAAGTGGCGCTTATGTGTCTTTTCAGTCTGCTTGATACGATACTTAATTCAACTATGGAAGAAGCTTTAAAGGATATAGATATAAGTGAGAGCGCAAAAGAAGCTCTTATCAATAAAAACGGAGAGCTTTCATATGTACTTTTGCTTATGGAGTATTATGAGCAGGGAAGTTGGGATGAAGTTATGGCGATATCGGATAAGATAAATATAAATGCGGATATTTTGGGAAAAGAATACCTTTACTCGATAAAGTGGACCAAGAAGGTTATGGAGTCTTAAAACGAGGATTTTCCCACATCATAAAAGTTTTATATGATTAAAATTTGTTTGATTTCCCGATTTACATTTCAATTTTTTGTGCTACAATTATAAACTGTATGTGAAACGCATATAAATATTACTGCCACTCGGTTTTTGGATACTCCGACCTTAGACTTGGCGGCAGCGGATTAGCGAAAGGAGAAAAGCATGATATCAAAAGAGAAAAAGGCCGAAATCATCAAGGAATACGGCAGAGCTCCTGAAGACACAGGTTCGCCTGAGGTTCAGATAGCCATTCTTACAGAGAGAATCAACGAGCTTAACGCTCATCTTTCCGTAAATGCGAAGGATCACCATTCAAGAAGAGGACTTCTTAAGATGGTCGGCGCAAGAAGAAGGCTTTTGGCTTACTATCAGAAGAAGGATCTTGAAGGATACCGTAATCTGGTAGCTCGCCTCGGACTCAGAAAGTAATAAAGGTTTCACACACAACACACACTCAGAGCGGTTAAAAAGCCGCTCTTTTTCTACTTTATTTATATTATTATTAAAAAGAATAATAACTATAAGCGCAGATTATGAAATGTTTTACAGCCTTTGTAAAAGGAAGCGTGAATAAGCCTGTATAGTAGGCATTAAGTATTTTTCACACCCTAATCATATAAAAGATAAAACGGAAAAGTTTATAAAAAGTCTTAATAAAATCTGAAAATGAAGAAGTCATTAAGAAAGAGCGGTTGACATATTGCGATATCTATTTATACTATAAAAGTTATGTATTTATTTTAATTTGAAGGAGTGACCTGCACTTATGAAAGAACACAAGAGAGGAAGTTTTTCGGGTAATGTAGGATTTGTAATGGCTGCGGCGGGAAGTGCCGTAGGCCTCGGCAATATATGGAGGTTTCCCTATCTTGCGGCAAAGGACGGTGGCGGACGGTTTCTGTTCTTTTATATAATACTTGCGTTAACCTTCGGGTTTGCTCTGCTTACAACAGAGGTGGCAATAGGAAGAAAGACGAGGAAAAGCCCGTTAACGGCTTACGGCGCCATAAATAAAAAATGGAAAGGAATAGGAGTTATCGCTTGTCTTGTGCCTACTCTTATTTTACCGTACTATTCACAGATAGGCGGCTGGGTGCTTAAATACTGTGTAACTTACATAACGGGTAACGGAAACGAAGCGGTTAAGGACGGGTATTTCACGGGTTTTATAACAGCTCAGGGTTCGCCTATCGCTTATGGAATAGTATTTTTGATAATTACGGCAGGTGTTGTATATCTCGGAGTTGATAAAGGAATTGAGAAGTACAGTAAGATTCTTATGCCGATACTCCTGGTGCTTATTATAGGAATTTCGTTATATTCGCTTACTATAAGTCATACAGCTGCGGACGGAGTAACGAGAACCGGTATTGAGGGACTTAAGGTATATCTGCTTCCGGATTTTACCGGTATTACATTTAAAGAGCTTTTCATTACAGTCATGGAGGCTATGGGACAGCTTTTTTATTCGATAAGCGTTGCGATGGGTATCATGATAGCCTACGGTTCATACGTTAAAAAGGATATGAACCTTTTGCAGTCAATTAACCATATAGAGTTTTTTGATACCTTGGTGGCTTTTTTGGCAGGAATGATGATAATCCCCGCAATATATGTATTTTCGGGACAGGAGGGAATGTCGGCAGGTCCCGGACTTATGTTTATTTCGTTGCCTAAGGTATTTCAGGCTATGGGAGGAGCGGGAACTATTATCGGTGCGCTGTTTTTTATAATGGTTGCTTTTGCGGCGGTTACTTCCTCGATTTCCGTAATGGAAGCTATAGTTTCGAGCGCGATGGATTATTTCAAGTTCAGCCGAAGAAAGAGTGCCATTATAGTCGCTATATATTCCGTAATAGGAATTGTTGTTGTGTGCTTCGGCTACAACAGGTGGTATTTCGAGCTGCCGCTTCCAAACGGAGCGATAGGACAGATTCTTGATGTAATGGATTATGTCAGCAACAATATAATGATGCCGGTAGTCGCTCTTGCGACCTGTATATTGATAGGCTGGATAGCAAAGCCGGAAACCGTTATAGAAGAGGTGACTATAGGCGGAGTTAAGTTCAGGAGACGCAGACTTTATATAGTAATGATTAAATATGTAGTACCGTTAATGCTTGTTGCCCTTCTTTTACAGGCATTAGGCATAATTAAACTTTGATATTATATATAAAAAGAGACTTTTGTGAAGTGATGATTTCTCATTTCACAAAAGTCTTTAATTTTAAAATAAATGTATCGAACAACAGTAAAATCCCTTGCGGCGGCCGTGTAATGGAGAAAGCCCTGCTGTAGGAATGTCTGTCAAAGGAATCAATTATCAAGAAAGCGCATACGCTCTTTTTCTCTTTCTTTTTTCTTCGGAGGCTCAGGCTTCTTAGGTTTTTCGTAGGCATTATCAAGCTGATTTATCATTTTTGTTTTACAATCGTTACAGAATCTGCCCGTCCTTATCATCTTACCGCAGTTCTCGCACTCTATTCCTACCGGTGAAGCTTCCGAAAAAACGAGTCTTTCCTCCCGGACCCATTTTTTTAACTGAGGAACGGACACCTTGCATTCCTGTGAAATCTGAGTAATACCGGCGGAAGGATTTTCTCTTATATAGTTTTTGGTATCCTGAAATTTTTCTTCCAGCTTTTTTTGGCAGTTAGGGCAAAGCCTTGGTCCTGAAAGATAGTTAAATAAATTTCCGCACGCTCTGCAATTAGTCACTTCCATTTGTAATGTTTCCTTTCCATAGAATAACTCTTATTCCGATTATATCACGTATTTAATCTTAATCCAATACACAAATTTTTTTGAATTTTACTGTAGGAATCAAACGGAAGCGATACAAAGAACATAAACTTTACTTACACCCGATTTCTTTAAAGTTTCGGAACATATATCGGCTGTATTTCCGGTAGTGTATATATCGTCAACTAAAAGTATCGAATTAAGATGCATGTTATAATACTTTGAGGATTTGTTTATTAAGAACGCTCCGTTCAGATTTTTCTTTCTTGCGGAAGGATCAAGGGTATTTTGCGCTTTGGTGCTTTTAACTCTTATAAGATAATCGGTAACTTCCGGAATACCGCTCTTTTCAGATAAAATTCTTGTAATAAGCTCAGCCTGATTATATCCGCGTTCCCTTCTTCTGTTTATATGTATGGGAACGGGAATAATGGCTGAAATTTTTTCTTTTGAAAAAAGAAAATGAAAATGTTTAAATAAGTTTTCTGAATAGTAATCCGCAAATTCCCGTCTGTTTTTATATTTGAAGCGGGATAGTGAGTTTCTTATTATTTCATTATATGACCATAAGGAAAAAGCCCTGTCAAATGAAAAACTGTGTTTTTTGCAATTTTCACAGTATTCTTCAACATCGTTTTCCAGTTTTTTACCGCATTTAAAGCATAGAGGAGGAGATAGGGGAGAAAGAATATCGGAACATTCGTCACAAACGGTTTTACCCATGGGATAAACGACATCATCGCAAACAGGACAGCGGCGAGGATATAGAAGCGTTAATAAACCTTTTACAACAGGGTACATTTTACCTCCTTTATATTGAGATGTATAAAGAATTTTAGCCGTATAATGAATTTGGTGAAATAAATAGCGACAGTAGTCGTGTGCCGGAGAAGGCTTGCCGGTCATAAGAATAAAGACTGTAACAATCACAAGAATAAGCGAGTGAAGAATACTTATAATCTATACCTTAAATATGTCATAAATGTGTGAAAACAACGTTCTACAACAATAGAAAAAGAAGAAGGTATTAAAAAAGAAAGGAAATTAGTCTACATAAGTAGAATAAAAAACTTAAAAAACACAGCTTTAAGACACGTGATTAAAACGGCAGAGCGGATAAACGGTGAAGGACTGAAAATATGCTTAACAGAAAACTTTTAACAAATTATGCATTTTACATTGACAGGTAAAAATGTTTATGCTATTATCTGTTCATGGAATTAATAATTTTGTAACAACTTAAAAACAGTTATAACAATTTTGACATATTCGTATTGGAGAAGATTTGATAGTATGGCCAAGGTCATGATTTAAGGAGGTTTTAGGGATGCGGAGAAGTAAGCTTATTCGTATATGCGGCTTGGGACTATGCGCGGTAACTGCAGCAGCTGTTTTAATAAACGGAAATACCGGGGTTAAAGCGTCGGGACTTGCTAAGGGGAGCGGTCTTGCGGGAGTTTCTCTTTGTATGGATGAAGCGTTCGGACAGAGCGATAACAAGACGGCGAACAATGCGAGTACGGGAGCTTCGGTGCTTGCAATAGATGAGGCTATTTCCACAGCGCTTGCAGGTATGGATAAGGCTAATAACGTTACCGCCTTCTCACTTGAAATCGAGTCGGAAGGAGTACCGGCAGCACCGGCTGAAGATATCGCGCCTGAGGAAAAGACCGAGGAGGCTACGGAAGAAAAGAAGTCGGAAGAGACGGATACGGCGGAAAATAAAACCGATGATGATGACGAAGGTTCCGAAGGTAATAAAACAAAGGATGAGATGGAATCTACAGAGGAGGAAGTCAAGTCAAAGTATGAAAATATAGGAATATCCATTGCGGATCCTTATGTAAATATAAGAGGTAAAGCTAATACGGAAAGCAAAATAATAGGTAAGCTTTATAAAGGAAGCAAGTGTGATATATTAAAGACTGTAGGTGACTGGGTAAAGATTGAATCGGGTAATGCGAAAGGTTATATAAAGGCTGAGTTTCTCGCAAGAGGATTTGACGCCGAGGAGCTTATAGATGTGTACGGAACCAAGTTTGCCGTAGTAACTACGGAAACATTGAATGTAAGATTTGAGCCGAACACGGATTCAAGAATAGCAACTCTCGTTCCTTACGGCGAGAAGCTGCTTGTAACAAAAAAAGATGGAGACTGGTATGAAGTATCTCTTAATGACGGAGCTGTAACCGGATGGGTTTCGGCGGAATTCGTTAAGGTTAAGATAAGTTGGAAGCATGCCATTACAATTAAAGAAGAGATGGAAGAAGCGGCGAGAAAGGCGGCTGCGGAAGAGGCTCTTGCAAGACAGCAGGCAGCTTACGCGGCAAACAGTTCCGGTCAGACATCATCATCAACAACAAGAAAGAAAATTACTGTTGCGGACAGCGGAAATTATTCCGCTACCGGCGTAAATATAGCTAATTTTGCTCTTAAATTTGTAGGAAACCCTTATGTATGGGGAGGAACAAGTCTTACAAACGGAGCTGATTGTTCAGGATTTGTACAGAGTGTATATAGAAACTTCGGAATAGGGCTTTCAAGAGATTCGAGATCTCAGTCCGGAAACGGAAGCTCTGTAAGCTTAAATGCTTTACAGCCGGGTGACCTTGTATTCTATGCGCCTAACGGATATAGAATATCACATGTGGCTATTTATATCGGAGGAGGAAAGGTTGTACACGCAAGCTCGCCTCAGACAGGTATTATGGTTTCTTCCGTTTATCATTTGACTCCTTATTGTGCAAGAAGAATTGTAAACTGATATTTTAAGCAAGATAATATTAACGTCCTGTTTTCGTTAACTGAAAACGGGGCGTTTTTTATGTAACGGGATATAAGTATCAAAATTATAAAAGTCCGAGCGAGGCTTACAGTGAGAAGGATTTATTATTTTTTGACATTCCGATCGTAATAGGAAATTGCGCTTAAATTGAATGCGCGCGGTTAAAAACTAATTTTCAGTAAATTGAAAGTTTTGATAGAAATAGGGTATATTTTCAGAATTGAAAATTTGAGAAAAAACTATTGATTTTAATTTTTTTGTAAGAAGTGCACAAAAAATGGCAAATAAATTTGACAAATAGAAAAGATGACTTTAGTTTTCATTGAAAGTTATCAACAAAAAAGAAGCTTAAATTATCACAAATCAAGGTTATAAACAAAGTTATCCACATTATCAACAAAAGTTTTGGGGTTCGTATACCTGTCAAGGAGGAAAATTCGTTTTGGAACTATTGTGAAAAATAAAAAAATATCTATAAAAGATATTTTCAGACTTGACAAGCTGATTTGTCAAAATTGAGAGATAAAATATTAAATATTCTAAAAATATACCATTAAAATACAAAGGTGAAAAAATTTTTGTAAATTTAAAAAAGTTGTTGACAGATCATTTTCTCTCATATATAATATCACTTGCGTTGGTCAGAGGAACTTAAAACTTTCGGGGTGTGGCTCAGTTTGGCTAGAGTACTTGATTTGGGATCAAGGGGTCGCAGGTTCGAATCCTGTCACCCCGACTTTTAAGGAAAATGGCAGCGCAGTATAAAATTTAATATTTCTTGTATGCGGGTGTGGTTCAATGGTAGAACACCAGCCTTCCAAGCTGGATGCGTGGGTTCGATTCCCATCACCCGCTTTCGTTTTGAGTAAGACTTGGAACGAGGTATGTACCAGTAGCTCAGTCGGATAGAGCAACGGCCTTCTAAGCCGTGTGTCGGGGGTTCGAATCCCTTCTGGTACATCTTATAAGTTTTATTTTTAAAGCTCGAATTTTCACATCATAAGTCACAGACCTCTTAAACGGAGAGCTATGGCGGCATAAAATGTTTTAGTCTGTGGCTGTAGGGTGTGCCGAACGTCTTTGAAACAAATAATTACAAGCCTGCGGCTTGAGTATTTACTTTCCTGATGTTTCGTGAATAATTTGAGTTAAAATATTATAATATGGTGGGTATAGCGCAGTTGGTTAGCGCGTCAGATTGTGGCTCTGAAGGCCCAGGGTTCGAATCCCTGTATCCACCCTTGATGCGAAGGCCGCGGTCTTTGCATTTTTTGGGCTATAGCCAAGCGGTTAAGGCACGGGACTTTGACTCCCGCATCGGCGGTTCGAATCCGGCTAGCCCAGTCGCGCGGATATGGCGGAATTGGCAGACGCGCCGGATTTAGGTTCCGGTAGGGTATCCTGTGCAGGTTCAACTCCTGTTATCCGCAGATAAGGTCGGACTTCTTATTATACTGAAGTCCGTTTTTTTGTATAATCAGGAAATTTCGGAGCAATTCCGTGCCGGTAGGCGTCAAATGCTTTTGACAACCTAATCCTATTATATAAAAAACTCCGGGGGACCTGTCCGCGGCGGAAATGTAGATGTTGCTTTCTTAACCCCGCTGCAGGCGGTGAATCAGACGGAGCAGGATTCTTTCTTAAAATACAGCTTAAAAATACGCGAGGTCGGGTATGTCGTTACTTGCAAAAGGCTCTAAGATTAAAGATTTTTTACTTATGACACTAAGTGTGGAAGTAATGGTTTTGGGAATTTATTTTTTCAAATTTCCGAATAATTTTTCCTTTGGAGGTGTTACCGGACTTGCGGTAATTTTGGCAAATTATACTGCGGGTATTCTTACAAAAGGAAATATTGTTCTTATACTTAATACGTTGCTTCTTTTGGTGGGATTTATTTTTTTAGGAAAAAGTTTCGGACTTAAGACGGTGTATTGCTCCGTGCTTATGTCCGTTTCAATACAGGCTTTGGAAACTTTTTGCCCGCTTACCGCGCCTCTTACGCAACAAAAGCTTGCCGAGCTTTGCTACGGAGTATTTCTTCCTGCGGTTGGAAGTGCCGTTTTATTTAATATAGGGGCTTCTTCAGGAGGAACTGATATACTTGCGATGCTTTTAAAGAAATATAGTGATATGAATATAGGAAAAGGTTTGCTGATTTCGGATTTCATACTTACCGTGCTTACTTTTCCGATATACGGTATTGAAACCGGACTTATGTCGTTTATAGGACTCGGAGTAAAGTCGTTAATAATAGATAATGTCATAGAAAATATAAATATGTGTAAATACATAAATATAATCTGTAACAATCCGGATGCGATAATAAAATTCATAGAGTATGACTTGAAACGTTCGGCGACTATAGTTGACGGACTCGGAGCTTATACCGGAACGCATAAAACCATGTTGCTTACAGTTGTAACGAGAAGGCAGGCGGTTCTTCTAAGGCATTTTTTAAAAGAACATGAGCCGGGAGCATTTATTATAATAACCAATACAAGTGAAATAGTGGGAAAAGGCTTTTACAGGATTTAAGGAGGAATATATGGGAAAATATTTCGGGACGGACGGTTTCAGAGGAGAGGCTAATGTCGGGCTTACTGTAGAACATGCTTATAAAGCGGGACGTTTTTTAGGGCATTATTTCGGAAAGGAGCATAAGGCTAAAATAGTTATCGGCAAGGATACGAGAAGGTCGAGCTATATGTTCGAATATGCTCTGGTGGCGGGACTTACTGCAAGCGGAGCTGATGCCTATCTTCTTCATGTAATAAGTACTCCGGGTGTTTCCTATGTTGTAAGAACGGAAGATTTTGACTGCGGAATAATGATTTCGGCAAGTCATAATCCTTTTTATGATAACGGTATTAAGATAATAAACGGAAGAGGATTTAAGCTTGAACCTGAAACTGAAGAACTTATAGAAAAATATATAGACGGCGAAACGGGAGAGCTTCCTTTGGCGACAGGAGAGAATATAGGCTGTACGGTGGATTATATTCAGGGAAGAAACAGGTATTTGGGCTATTTAATATCCCTTCCGACAAAGTCATTTAAAGATATGCGAATCGGACTTGACTGCTCGAACGGCTCGGCTCATCAGATAGCAAAGGCGGTATTTAACGCTTTAGGAGCGAAGACCTATGTTATAAATGCGGAGCCTAACGGCGTGAATATCAACAACGGCTGCGGTTCCACTCATATTGAAGGGTTGCAGGCGTATGTAAAAGAAAACGGACTTGATTTGGGCTTTGCTTATGACGGGGATGCCGACAGATGTCTTGCAGTTGATGAGAACGGAAAGGTCGTGGACGGCGACGGAATACTTTTTATCTGCGGCAAGTATCTTAAGGACAGAGGAGAGCTGAACGGGAATACCGTAGTTACGACGGTTATGTCGAATTTAGGCTTATACAAAGCGCTTGACGAGCTCGGTATATCATATAAAAAGACGGATGTCGGTGATAAGTATGTAAGTGAGGAGATGGTAAAAAACGACTATTCGCTCGGAGGCGAGCAGTCGGGGCATATAATTTTCAGCAAATATGCCACTACGGGAGACGGTGTTCTTACTTCTTTAAGAATTGCCGAGGCGATAGCGGAAAGTAAAAAAAGATTTTCCGAGCTTTCGGAAGGGTTTGTCAGATATCCGCAGCTGTTGGTGAACGTAAAAGTGACGGATAAGAATGCGGTAATGAAAGATGAGGATATTCTTAAGGTAAAGGACGAGGAAGAGGCAAAGCTTAACGGTAACGGCAGAATCCTTCTCAGAAAAAGCGGTACCGAACAGCTCATAAGGGTAATGGTCGAGGCGAAAACGGATGGGCTTTGTGAAGAACTTGCGGACAGGATTGTTAAGGAAATAGAGAAGAAGGGATATAGAGAGGGTCTGAAATGACGAAATTTCGCAAGTCTTGTATTCCTATATGAATGATGATATAATAAAGTGCTGTCATAGCGGGCAGAGGCCTATAATTAAGGAGGAAATCAGAAGAAATGAGTGTAAAGGTCGAAAATTTAGAACAGAAAAATATGGTGAAGCTTACCATTGAAAGAGAAGCTAAAGAACTTGAGGCAGCTATTACAAAGGTATATCATAAGCAGAAGAACAGAATAGCTGTTCCGGGCTTCCGTAAGGGGAAGGCTCCGCTTGCTATGATTGAGAAAATGTACGGTACGGAAGTATTTTACGAGGACGCCGCAAATGAGATTATTCCTACGGCTTATGAGGAGGCTGTAAAGGAAAGCGGACTTGAAATCGTTTCACAGCCTGAGATAGATGTGACACAGGTAGAAAAAGGAAAAAATTTCATTTTTACAGCTACAGCTGCCGTTAAGCCTGAAATCAAGCTTGGAAATTATAAGGGAGTTGAGGTTTCAAAAACCGATATTTCTGTAAGTGATGATGAGCTTAACGCGGAGATGGATATTGACAGAAATAAGAACGCAAGAATAATTACTGTAGAAGACGCGCCGGCTGAAAATGGAGACGATACCGTTATAGATTTTGACGGATATGTTGACGGAAAGCAGTTTGACGGCGGCAAGTCAGAAAATTATAAGCTTACTCTCGGTTCCAAAGCTTTTATAAACGGCTTTGAGGATCAGATTGTAGGACATAAGGCGGGCGATGAGTTTGATGTAAACGTTACTTTCCCTGAGGAATATCATGCCGCCAATTTAGCCGGAAAGCCTGCCGTATTTAAGGTTGTACTTAAAGAGGTTAAGCGTAAAGAGCTTCCCGAGTTGAATGATGAATTTGTTCAGGATATAAGCGATTTCGATACGGTTGACGAGTATAAAGAGGAAACAAAGAAGAGAATTTCCGGGCGTAAGGAGGATACAGCCAAGAATAAGAAGGAAGAAGAGGCTGTTGACAAGATAATAGAAGGCTCCGAGATGGATATTCCGGAGGCTATGGTACAGACGCAGACCCGCCAGATGGCTCAGGATTTCGCAAACAGGATAAGAAGCCAGGGACTTACACCTGAGCAGTATTTCCAGTTTACAGGTATGACACCTGACACGTTTATGGAAAATCTTAAGCCGCAGGCATTAAAGAGAATTCAGAGCAGACTTGTACTTGAGGCTGTGGCAAAGGCGGAGAATATAACCGCTTCAGAGGAAGATTTCAATAAGGAAATCGAAGAGATGGCCAAGAATTACGGTATGACTGCGGAACAGATAAAGTCTTCCATGAGCGAGGAAGAAAAGAAGAGTATGTACGAGGATTTAGCGGTTGCCAAGGCTATTGATTTTGTTACGGAGAATGCCGTGGAAACGGAAAATGCGCAGGAAGAAGCAAAGAAGCCCGCAAGAAAGCCAAGGAAGAAGAAGGATGAAGAGTAATCGGAGGTAGAGAATGAGTTTAGTGCCTTATGTCATAGAGCAGACCAGCAGAGGTGAGCGTTCTTATGACATTTATTCAAGACTTTTAGAAGACAGAATCGTATTTTTGGGCGAAGAAGTAAGCGATGTTTCAGCAAGTGTGGTAATAGCTCAGCTTCTTTTCCTTGAAGCGGAAGATCCTTCAAAGGATATACATTTATATATAAACAGCCCGGGCGGTTCCGTTACCGCAGGTATGGCTATTTATGATACAATGAATTATATAAAGTGTGACGTATCCACTATATGTATAGGTCTTGCCGCAAGTATGGGAGCTTTTCTGCTTGCGGGCGGGGCTAAAGGAAAGAGACTCGCTCTTCCTAATTCCGAGATTCTCATTCACCAGCCTTCCGGCGGCGCAAGGGGACAGGCATCGGACATAAAGATTGTTGCCGATAATATAATTAAGACAAGACGCAGGTTGAACGAGATTTTAGCGGCCAATACGGGTAGACCTGTTGAGGATCTTGAAAGAGATACGGAACGCGATAATTATATGACGGCTGAAGAAGCCAAGGAATACGGCTTGATTGATGAAATAGTTACTAAAAGAGCGTAGTCCGAAGTATTTACAGGATAGGAATAGGGGTGCAGATGGCTAAGAGTAATGAGCAGGGCAAGGTGAAATGCTCTTTTTGCGGAAAAGCGGAAAATCAGGTAAGAAAGATAATTGAAGGACCCGGAGTATATATTTGTGATGAGTGTATAAATGCCTGTATGGATATACTTGACGAGGATTTTGAATTAGGACAGGCAGCGGGTATAAATCTTTATAAGCCTAAGCAGATAAAGGAATTTCTTGATGAGTATGTAATCGGTCAGGATGATGCTAAAAAAGCGCTTGCGGTCTCGGTTTATAATCATTATAAGAGAGTTTTTTCGGGAAAAAGGCTTGATGTTGAGCTTCAAAAAAGCAATATTGTAATGGTCGGACCTACAGGCTCAGGGAAAACCTACCTTGCGCAGACTCTTGCCAAGCTTTTAAATGTGCCTTTTGCGATTGCCGACGCGACAACTCTTACAGAAGCCGGATATGTGGGAGAGGATGTTGAAAATGTACTCTTAAAGCTTATACAGGCTGCCGATTATGATATAGAGAGAGCGGAGCACGGAATCATTTATATTGATGAAATAGATAAGATAACCCGTAAATCCGAAAATACATCCATTACAAGGGATGTATCGGGCGAGGGAGTACAGCAGGCCCTTCTTAAAATGCTTGAAGGGACTGTTGCGTCGGTACCTCCACAGGGAGGAAGAAAGCATCCTCATCAGGAATTTATACAGGTTGACACTAAAAATATTCTCTTTATATGCGGAGGAGCATTCGACGGTATAGAGAAAATAATAGAGTCGAGGTTAGGAAATAAATCTATAGGCTTCGGAGCGGAAATAGAGGAAAGAGCGAAGAAGGATTTATCGGCTTTACTTAAGCAACTTGCGCCGCAGGATTTTGTGAAATTCGGTATGATACCCGAGTTTATAGGAAGAGTTCCTGTAGTGGTAAGCCTTGATCTTTTGGATGAGAAAGCGCTTATAAGAATTCTTACCGAGCCTAAAAATGCCATAATAAAGCAGTATAAGAGGCTTTTAGAACTTGACGGAATAGAGCTTGAATTTGAGGATGAGGCTGTTAAAGAAATAGCGAAACAAACCGAAACCAGAAAAACGGGAGCAAGAGGGCTTAGAGCCATTATGGAAAATGTCATGCTTGACTCGATGTTTAATCTTCCTTCCGAGGAAAAGGCTGTAAGGTGTATTGTAACGGCGGCTGCGGCAAAAGGTGAAGAAAAACCGAAGATTATTTTTTCAGAGGATAAGCAGCCGAAGAAATTCATTTCCATGAAGAAGAATAAGGATGAAATAGCATAATGGAACAGTTGTCGTTTTTTGACACGGGAAGAAATACAGCTCCGCTGGCTGACAGATTAAGGCCGGAGGAGCTTTCCGATTTTGTAGGACAGGAGCATCTCGTAGGTGAAGGGAAGATACTTAGAAGCCTGATAGAGAATGACAGGATAACTTCGATGATATTCTGGGGGCCTCCGGGAGTAGGTAAAACAACGTTGGCAAGTATAATAGCGTCAAAAACTCATGCTGATTTTGTAAGTTTCAGCGCGGTAACTTCAGGCATAAAGGAAATTAAGGAAATTATGCTTAAGGCGGATGAAGTGAGAAAGCATGGTTTAAGGACGGTGCTTTTTGTGGACGAGATACACCGTTTCAATAAGGCACAGCAGGATGCCTTTCTTCCTTATGTGGAAAGAGGGAGCATAATTTTAATCGGGGCAACCACGGAAAACCCTTCTTTCGAGATAAACTCGGCTTTGCTTTCAAGGTGCAAGGTGTTTGTGCTTAAGGGGCTTACCGTAGAGGATATTTTTAAGCTTTTAAAACGGGCGTTAAAGAGTGATAAGGGGTTTGGAAAGTTTAATGTTGAGATGGCGGACGAACTCATTTACGCTGTGGCGAATTTTGCTAATGGAGACGCAAGGAAAGCCTTAGGCATACTTGAGATGGCGGTAAATAACGGGGAGCTTACCAAGGAGAAGACGACGGTAACAAATGAAATATTGGAGCAGTGTACAAATAAAAGAACCTTTTTATATGATAAAAAGGGTGAGGAGCACTATAATATTATTTCAGCTTTACATAAGTCAATGAGAAATTCGGATCCGGATGCCGCCATGTACTGGCTTGCAAGAATGCTTGAAGCAGGAGAGGAGCCGCTTTATATAGCAAGAAGGATAGTAAGATTCGCAAGCGAGGATGTA
Organism: uncultured Catonella sp.; assembly: GCA_963545085.1. GTDB lineage: Bacteria > Bacillota > Clostridia > Lachnospirales > Lachnospiraceae > Catonella. The sequence goes on from CAUUHV010000011.1 coordinate 44,282, forward strand.
GGGCTTGCGGACACGAAGGCTTTGCCGCTTGCAGTAGCTGCGTATCAGGCGTGCCATTTTATCGGAATGCCCGAATGCTCGGTAAATCTTGCGGAAGCGGTTGTGTATATGGCACTCGCGCCGAAGTCGAACGCTATGGAAACCGGATATAACAAGGCTAAGGAAGCTGCGGAGAGAACGATATCCGAGCCTGTGCCGCTACATATAAGAAACGCTCCGACCTCTCTAATGGCTGAGCTTGACTACGGAAAGGGCTATCAGTACGCCCATAACTTTGATGAAAAAATAACAAAAATGAAGTGTCTGCCGGAAAGTCTTGGAGAGGAAAGATACTACGAACCTTATGGAACGGGAGAAGAGAAGGAGTTTAAAAAAAGACTTGAGGAGATAAGGAAGTTCAGAGAGGAATAGGCTTATATCGGCAGCTTTGACGTAAATATTATCAAAAGGTTGCAAAGTTTTTAAAAATAATATATAATCATTACATAAATGTTACGAAAGTGTTACAAACATAGGGGAGACAGGGGTGTAATGAAAAAGAAAATTATTACAATTACTTATGCGTTTATATTTGCGATGCTTTTAACGGGGGGAGCTATAGCGGTTAAGGCTGCCGAACTTACGGACGAGAGCACGATGGCGGAAATAACGGAAACGGCGAAGCCTATTAAAGAAGATTTGAATGTCGTACCTGCCACGGGATCGGCTATAGAAGCGGAAGCTCTTGAAGAAACCGAGTCCATTCCGGAATTTGACGGAGAGGAAGCTCTTGAAGAGACCGAAGGAGATGAAACTTCCGAAGATAAAGCGGAGACTAAAGCAAAGAAAAAGAAAAAAGGCAAAAAGAAAGCGAACTATACCGAAGATGAGCTTAAGTTGCTTGCCTGCACCATTTTTGTTGAAGCGGGAAATCAATCGCTTAAGGGCAAGAAGGCTGTCGGAAATATAGTTATAAACAGGGTTAAGAGCAATCTTTTTCCTAATTCAATAAAAGAAGTTCTTTATCAGAAAACCACTTACGGAGGTAGGATTTTATATCAGTTTGCAATAGTGAAACCGAACGGAACGCTTCCGAAGGCCATGGCTGTATACGGTAAAAGAATCGTAGAATGGGAGAAAAAGGCTGAAGCGGAGTGCATTAAAGCTGCAAAAGCGGTGCTTGAAGGAGAGAGCGTAATAGATGAGAGCCTTTATTATTTCAGGGTTTATAACGCTTATATTAAGGCTACAAGACCTAACGGAGTTAAAATAGGGGCGCATTATTTTTATAAGTGATAAAGTTAACAAATGATTTTAAGAAACAGATAACTGAAGCCTGTCGATTTTGGTTGTGTGTTTTTTGTTTTTGAGAACGGAATATGACACGAATGAAATTAAGCTTATATATAGGCATAGGATATTTAGTATGGATTTATATGAAACAGCCGACAACGGAATTGTATTATGGCTTTGTTGCGGTTTTATTTTCAACCGTTTATATGTGATTGTCACGATTATGGAAGTAGAGAGTAAAACTTCGGCAAATTTCAAAAAAGTTAAACATATATTATTTTGGCAGCAAGAATAAATACGAATTTTGGAAGCTTTTTATAGTGTTTTCATATTTCCCTTTAAAACCCTTTGATTTTATGATATCATGTTTTCTAACAGACTGATTGGAGGCTTTTTCATTATGGAAGAGAAGACGGAGAGAGTGTCGAGGAATTTTATTGAGGATATAATTGATAAGGATATAGCCGAAGGAAGGACGAAAAAGGTTATTACGAGGTTTCCACCGGAGCCTAACGGATACCTGCATATAGGTCATGCGAAGTCCATACTTCTTAATTACGGGCTTGCGAAGCAGTATGGCGGACAGTTCAATTTAAGATTTGACGATACCAATCCTACGAAAGAAAAAACGGAGTTTGTGGATTCCATCAGAGAGGATGTGGAGTGGCTCGGAGCGAATTTTGAGGACAGATGTTTTTTCGCTTCGGATTATTTTGACTATATGTATGAGGCGGCGCTTAAGCTCATTAAAAAGGGGAAGGCTTTTGTCTGCGACTTATCGGCTGATGAAATAAGAGAGTACAGAGGTACGCTTACGGAGCCCGGTAAAAATTCACCTTACAGGGAAAGAAGCATAGAGGAGAATTTGGAGCTTTTTATCGAAATGAGAGAAGGAAAATTTCCGGACGGAAGCAAGGTACTCAGAGCTAAAATAGATATGGCTTCGCCTAATATGAATATGAGGGATCCCGTTATTTACCGAATAGCGAGAATGACTCATCATAATACAGGAGATAAGTGGTGTATTTATCCTATGTATGACTTTGCCCATCCGATAGAAGATGCCGTAGAGGGAATTACTCATTCAATATGTACCCTTGAATTTGAAGATCACAGACCGCTTTATGACTGGGTTACGCATGAGCTTGAATATGAAAATCCTCCTAAGCAGATAGAATTTGCAAAGCTGTATCTTACCAATGTGGTAACGGGAAAAAGATATATAAAGAAGTTAGTGGATAACGGGATAGTTGACGGTTGGGACGATCCGCGTCTCGTTACTATAAGCGCTTTAAGAAGAAGGGGATATACGCCGGAGTCGATAAAGCTTTTCATGGAGCTTTCCGGGGTAACAAAGAGTAATGCGTCATCGGATTATGCAATGCTTGAATACTGTATAAGAGAGGATCTTAAGCTTAAGAAAAAAAGAGTTATGGCAGTGCTTGAGCCTGTTAAGCTTGTGATAACAAATTATCCGGAAAATGAAACGGAATGGCTTGACGCTCCTTATAATCTTGAAAATGAGATGCTCGGAAGCAGAAAGGTTGCTTTCAGTAGGGAGATTTATATAGAGCGCTCCGATTTTATGATAGATCCGCCTAAAAAATATTTCAGACTGTTTCCGGGAAATGAAGTAAGACTTATGAACGCTTACTTTGTTAAATGTACGGATTATGATGTCGATGAAAACGGAAACGTGACTGAGATAAGATGTACCTACGATCCTGAAACGAAGGGCGGAAACTGTGAGACGAGAAAAGTAAAGGGAACTATACACTGGGTAAGCAAGGAACACGCTGTACCTTGTGAAATAAGGCTTTATGAGAATATTGTGGATGAGGAAAAGGGAGTCTATAATGAGGACGGTGAAGTAAACCTCAATCCTAATTCCCTTACAGTATTAAAAAATTGTTATTTGGAGGATAGCCTCAAGGGAACAAATGAGATAGAGCGGTATCAGTTTGTAAGAAACGGATTTTTTTGCCTTGACTCAAAGGATTCAAGACCGGATTATCCGGTATTTAACAGAATAGTTTCACTTAAGAGCTCGTATAATCCGGAAAAAAAAGTTAAGGAAGGGTGAAGTAATGTCTACTGTATCGGACAGATTTGACGGGCTTGACAAATTCGGTCTGGAAAGTCTGAAAAATATAAAAATATATGATTTTTCCGAAAAAAATAGTAAAGATTCGGGAAGCAGAGGTAAGGAGGGGATTATCATTTCAGAGGTAAGAGAAGAAGATGTGCTTTTTGACAAAACGTATACCTGTCCGTGCTGTGATGTCGAATTTAAAACAAAGGCGATAAGAGCCGGCAGGGTGAAGCTTGAAAAAATGGACAATGATTTAAGACCTATTTATAACAATGTTGACGCAACAAAATATGAAACGATTGTGTGTCCTAAATGCGGTTATGCGGGGTTAATCAAGACTTTTGCTTCGATAACCGATAAGCAGACCAAATTGATTAAGGAAAGTATATCTTCGAGGTTTAAGGGCTTTGATGAAACCAAAACGAAATACACTTATGACGATGCTATAGAGAGGACACAGCTTGCGCTTGTCTCAACAGTAGTAAAGGGCGGGAAAAATAGTGAAAAGGCTTATGTCTGCCTTAAATTGGCGTGGCTTATAAGGGGTAAAAAGGAAGAACTTGAGGCAAAAGGCGGAATTGACGAGAAAGCAAAGAAGGAGCTTGAAAATTCGGAGCTTCATTACCTGAAAAATGCGTATGAGGGCTTTTCGGATGCGTACCTTAACGAAAATTTCCCTATTGCGGGTATGGATGAGGATACTATAAGTCTCATACTTGCGGAAACCGGAAGAAAGCTCGGTCATAAGGATGAAGCGGTGAAATATATTTCAAAGATTATAATTTCAAAAAGAGCCACGGACAGAATGAAAGATATTGCAAGAGAAATAAAAGAAAACTGTAAAGAGGAGTAAATCTCTTTTATATTCGGTAAAACGGAGCTTTTGTACAGAGCATTCAGTACGGAAGCTTCGTTCTTTTTTTCTTATTAAGAAGCGTGTAAGAAATAGTGAAAATCGAGGATAGAATTGCTGTCGAAATAATTATTCCAAGGGCACAATACATAAAAAAGCTTTCAGGCAAAAAGAGAATTATAGGATCCGTTTTCTCGTCAAATATCCAAAAATTGTTATTAAAGGCAAGCTTATGAAAAAATATAAAAACTCCGTTAAAATCTATTGCTACACATACGGCGAGAATTGCAGGCAAAAATAATGTGAAAAGACCGCTAAACAGCAGAAAGGTACAACCTTTTTTAAGGAGGTTTCTTACTATTATGAGTACTGCGGAAGCTATAAGGCTTATTACGGTAACAAGCTGAATGCCTAAAAAAATAAATTTAACTTCTTCAAAATGAGTGAGTGCCGACGCGGAGGACGGCAGGTAGGGAAAAGAAAGGACATTGGAACCGAAAAATGAATTGTAGTTTATAAGCGTGTCATAGTTTTCCTTTATCTGCTCATAACTAAGACCTTTTATGCCGGGAAGTTTTAAAGGCTCTATAAGGCTGTAATAAAGCGGTTTGAAATATAGTATAAATGTTACTGAAATTCCTATTATTACAAGCATGAGAAGAAGACCTATAAAAATATCAAGTACATGCGATATAAAAGATTTCATAAATAAGCTCCTTTAGATTTTAAAATTCTTTAATACAGTTCGGACAGATTTTTTTGTTACAGTATATCGTTTTTTAATCCGTTTTTACAATCCATATATTTTCGCAAGAGTATAAGACCTTCTTTATCGGAATATTGATGCTCGGAAAGCTCGTGTTCGGCGAAAGATTGGATGAACTTGGCATCATAAGCGGAATTTTTGCGGTATTCGGTAAGAGTGCAGCCTATACGCTTTTTAATGATACGGGTTAAATATTTGGGGTCTGAAAATCCGCAGGCTAAGGAAATATCAAGCTGTGACAGTCCCGTATTTCGTATCATTATAACCGCTTTTTCAAAACGAAGATTATTTAAATAATCCTGAAATGTAATACCGTAGTATTCCTTAAACAGGTGGGAAATATAGGTAGAGGTAAGCCGCTCGGAAGCGGACAAATCGGAAAGCCTGACCGGCTCGGTATAATGTTCGTTAAGATAGGCGGCGATACGCTCCATTCGTTTACTCTTCTTTTTAAGAATTGAGCGGTCACGGTCATCAAGTATCCTGTAAGGGAAGTTTACGGTTAAAAAAGAAAAAAGATCGCATACGTGAGAAATAAGCTCCGACTCAAAAAAAGTTTTCGCTTCAAGATAGCAGAGCGAAGTTTTTAAAAGACGGTCTTGCAATGCCGAAAGCAAATGAGATTTCATTCCGGGCTTTAAAAACGAAACAGGCAGGGGAAAAATAATATTTGAAAAATAGTGGAGATAATCTTTGCAAAAATGTCTCGAAACCTGCAGAAAAAGTCCCAACATAGAGCCCTGTCCCGCATTAATTTCGTGAGGCTCATAAGGATTGATTAAAACAATCTTACCGGGAGTAAGCGCTACCTCGGTATTTTGTACTGTAAGAACGCCTTCTCCGTCAAGTACGTAAAGAAACTCAAAAGCTCCGTGGGTATGATAGTTTCTGTATTGAATTTTATTTAAAAAGATTCTGATATGCCGCATACGGTTATATTCTAAAAATTCATATTCCTGTTTCATATAAACCTCTTTGCTTTTCCTGAAAAGCAACTGCCCGCCGATTTTTTCGATTACAACATCATTATAACAAAAATCGCAAGATTGTCATATATAAATCGCACAAAGATAGTTGCGTATACAGCGGAGATTTTCTATACTTCATTTATAAAAGACAAATTATATTGGAGGTGTCGTTATGAGCGAGATATTTAAAAATATACCTAAGATTGCATTTGAGGGAAGCGATTCGAAAAATTCTTTAGCTTTCCGTTATTATGATTCCGAGAGGGTTATTTTGGGTAAAAAGATGAAGGAGCATTTGCCTTTCGCAATGGCATGGTGGCATAATTTAGGAGCTGCCGGCACCGATATGTTCGGAAGGGATACAGCCGATAAGAGCTTCGGTACGGAAAAAGGAACCATGGAGCACGCTAAGGCAAAGGTGGACGCAGGCTTTGAGTTTATGGAAAAGCTTGGAATTTCTTATTTTTGCTTCCACGATGTAGATCTTGTTCCTGAAGCTGATGATATTAAGGAGACAAACAGACGCCTTGATGAGATTACCGATTACATTTTGGAGAAGATGAAGGGTACCGATATCAAATGCCTTTGGGGAACGGCGAATATGTTCAGCAATCCGCGTTTTGTAAGCGGAGCGGGTTCTACAAACAGTGCCGATGTTTACTGTTTTGCAGCGGCACAGGTTAAAAAGGCTCTTGAGCTTACAGTAAAATTGGGCGGACGCGGTTATGTATTCTGGGGCGGAAGAGAAGGTTACGAAACTCTTTTGAATACGGATGTGAAGTTTGAAGAGGAAAATATTGCCAATCTTATGAGAATGGCGGTAGAGTATGGAAGAAAGATAGGATTTACCGGAGACTTTTACATTGAGCCTAAGCCGAAGGAGCCTATGAAGCATCAGTATGATTTTGATGCCGCGACTTCCATCGGATTTTTAAGAAAATACGGACTTGATAAGGATTTTAAGTTAAATATAGAAGCGAACCATGCTACATTGGCAGGACACACTTTCCAACACGAGCTTCGTATATCCGCTATAAACGGAATGCTCGGAAGTGTTGACGCCAACCAGGGAGATACTTTGTTAGGCTGGGATACGGACGAATTCCCTTGCGATGTTTATGATACGACAATGTGCATGTATGAAATCCTTAAAAACGGCGGTCTTACCGGCGGTCTTAACTTCGACTCCAAAAACCGTCGTCCAAGCTACACCTATGAGGATATGTTCTACGGCTTCATTCTCGGTATGGACAGCTTCGCGTTAGGACTTATCAAGGCTGCGAAGCTTATAGAGGAAGGTACTTTGGATAACTTTATAAAGGAAAAATACAAGAGCTATGATACTGAAATAGGTAAGAAGATTCGTGAAAAGACGGCGAATCTTGAAGAACTTGCGGCTTATGCGGAGAAGATGGGAGCGCCTGCAATGCCGGGAAGCGGAAGACAGGAATATTTACAGAGCGAAGTAAACAGAGCGTTATTCAGCTAAAAAATATGCTGAATATATAAAAATGAAGTCGGGAGCTTTGCGAGTGAAAGCTTCCGGCTTTACTTGGCAAAGGGGAGAAAACGGATGTATTACATAGGCGTTGATTTAGGAACATCGGCAGTAAAACTGTTGCTTATGGACGAAGAAGGGAATATTAAAAATATTGTTTCAAGGGAATACCCTATTTCATTCCCGCACTTCGGCTGGTCCGAGCAAAGCCCTGAGGATTGGAAAAGGGAAACCTTAGAGGGCTTGAAAGAACTTATAAAAGAAATAGAGCCTTCCGAGGTGGGCGGTATAGGTGTTGCAGGACAAATGCACGGTCTTGTAGCTCTTGATAAGGAAGATAGAGTAATAAGACCTGCGATTTTATGGAATGACGGTAGAACAGGCAAGCAGACTGATGAACTTAATCTTAAAACCGGCAAAAAGAAGCTTGCGGAATATACCGGAAATATAGCTTTTGCAGGATTTACAGCTCCTAAACTGTTATGGCTTAGGGAGGAAGAACCTGAAAATTTCGGAAAGATTGTAAAAATAATGCTTCCTAAGGATTATATAAACTATGTCCTGACAGGAGAATTCTGCACTGATTATTCTGACGCTTCGGGAATGCTTCTTTTAGATGTTAAAAATAAATGCTGGTCAAAGGAAATGCTTGAACTCTGCGGTATAACCGAGGAACAGCTGCCTAAGCTGTGTGAGAGCTTTGAAGTGATAGGTCATTTAAAAGATGATATAGCTGAAAAAACAGGAATGTCCGCTTCGGTTAAGGTGGTTGCGGGAGCGGGAGATAACGCCGCTGCTGCTGTGGGAACCGGAACTGTAGGTGATGGAGAGTGTAATATTTCACTCGGAACGAGCGGAACCATTTTTATTTCGGACAAAAATTTTAAAATGGATGAAAATAACGCACTTCATTCTTTTGCTCACGCTGACGGAAATTTTCATCTTATGGGCTGCATGCTTTCGGCAGCTTCGTGCAATAAGTGGTGGATGGATGAAATTTTAAAAACCAAGGATTACGGCGGAGAGCAGAGGGAAATAACAACGCTTGGAGAAAATCAGGTATTTTTCTTACCGTATCTTACGGGAGAGCGTTCGCCGCACAATGACCCTGATGTAAGGGGAGCTTTCATAGGTCTTTCCATGGATACGTCAAGAGAGGAAATGACACAGGCGGTGCTTGAAGGAGTGGCGTTTGCTTTAAGGGATTCTTTGGAAGTCGCAAAAAGCCTCGGAATAAATGTAACAAAAACTAAAATCTGCGGAGGCGGCGCAAAGAGTCCGCTTTGGAAGAAGATTATGGCAAATGTGCTTAATCTTAAACTTGAAATTTTAAAGACAGAAGAAGGACCGGGCTTCGGAGGGGCTATTTTGGCTGCTGTAGGCGCGGGAGAATACGGTTCCGTAATCGAAGCCTCAAAAAAGCTTGCAGAGGTTACGGATACGGTGGAACCGGATGAAGAGCTTGCAAAGAAGTACGAGACTAAGTACAGGAAATTTAGAGAGATATATCCTGCAATAAAGGGATTATTTAAATAAGCTGTCGGAATAATTGTGTAAAGTACAAATTAAAACGGCACCCGGGAGAAATTTCGGGTGCCGCCTTAATTACGGATACGAAGGCATGCCGTATCCTGCACTATTACACACCTGAGGGTAATATAAAATTGAGCGGAGAACTCTTTACGCCTGTTTGCTTTTAGTAAGTCGCATGAATGAGTTTTCCCGCCGCACGACAATGCGCTCATTCTTTCTCTAATTTTTTGCCGCAGTAACCGCAATAAATTTCACTTTCTTTATAGCGGTTTCCGCAGTTTTTACAAATGTGTTCGGAGGTCTTTAGGGCTTTAGCCTGCAAATCGTGACCGCATTGCTCGCAGAAACAGCTTCCGGTCGGGGTACTTGCTCCGCAATCGGGACAGGTAGAAACGGAGCCTTTCAAGAAACGGAAGTTTTTAAAGCTTCGCTCTTGTTTTACCGTAGGAGCCGAGGCTTTAACATTGGCAGCGGCTTCTTTCTTTTTACGGAGATACCCGCATAAAATTTTAAGCAGGATAGGAACGCTCACGCACAGTATCAGGTAGCCTGACAGAAGTATGAAAATAAGGAGCTTATGCTCATACCAAAACTTCAGTAAAGGTGTAAACCAATAACTGTAAGTTACCTTAACTGTTGTATTCTTACCGCTTTTATCAATCTCTATATAGCCGTTGTTATAAAGACTGTTGCTTGTCCATCTGTAAGTATCGGGAGCAATGGAGTCGATTACAAACCGACCGTTCTCATCGGTTTCAATACTGAACATATATCCGTCTTCCGAATAAAGGTCTACTTTCCGATTTGCCATAACCTGTCCGAAATCAGCTTTAACTTTCAGCTTATCTACAACCTCAATCTGCTCTATGGAGTCAATAATGGCATCACCTACTTTAGACGCGTCATCGACACCTGCATAGCTTCCGCCCGTGCCGGCTGATATATTTTTGAAGAAATCCGCCGCTTCGTCACTTGCGTCAGTACCTATGGAAAAGACGTTTATAAGACTTTCGTCAGGGGCGCCGATTACCCGCTCATCCGAATTTTTATAGTCTATATTGATGTCGGAGTTGAAAACGGCAAGGAGAATATCGTCATAAGTGTAATCGGTATAAGGCTCAGGGTCTAAAGGAGGTGCGTCACCTAAAACAATTATCACCTTTTTCGCGTCGCTTCTCCAAGGAAGATTAACTGCCGACATCAAACCGGAGTAAACGGTTTCATTGTTATCTCCGCCAAACCCTAAAGAAAGGCCGTTTATTGCGTTTGTAATGGCGGAAGTGTCATTTGTGAAACTTAACTGTATTTTGGAGGGATAGTCATCATCTCTATCTGTTCTATCAGGATAATCTCTGTAATCGATTAACGCGACTCTGTAGTTTTCGGTCTTGGCTGCAAGATGAGTAAGGATATTCGTCATATTTTTTTTGGCGTTATCGATATCATCTTCCATGGATTCGGTAGTGTCCACCACAAAGCATAAATCCAAACCTCCGCCGGTTTCAGTTTTAAGTACCCTTTTAACCGGGGTTTTTTCCGTTTTCAGGGCATTTACTACCGAATTATTCGCGTTTAATAAACCGCTATATTCGGCGCCGTGGTAATACCGTCCGGTAGTTGAGAGGGTAAGAATATTTTTAACATCGGGGCCGCTTAACGAAGGATTGCAGGCAAAAATCAAACCTGCGACACCTGAAACGTGAGGGGTAGCCATAGAGGTTCCGTCCATAGCTTCGTATCCGCCGGGAACACAGCTGTAAATATCTACACCGGGAGCGACAATATCGACACGTGAACCTACATTGGAAAAATCGGCGTAGGAATACTTTGTACTGTCAGAGGTGGAGGATTTGTGTTCAATTTCAACTGCGCCTACAACTATGATCCTGTTTTTGACAGCATCATCATCCATAAGATTAAGGAAATTGTTGTAAAGAGCAAGTGAGTTTCCATGCTCTCCACGCCAACCGAAGATAGATATGACGGTTTCCCATAAATTCATTTCTTCACGGTACCCGTAGGTAGCTTTATCATCCTTGTAGTAATAGGTACTGTTACTGTTACCTGCAGCAACACAAATCACAAAATCCGGTTTATTTGAATTTTCTCTGCTGTTAATTATTTTTGATAAACCTTTTTCGGTTAAATCAGCTTGTGAGGATAGGTGATTGATTGCGTTTTTATTACCCCTGCTTGCAGCAAAACCTATTAGGCGGCTTGTATTTTGACTGATATTGATAACCTGCACATCCTGATCGATTAAGTTTTTTAAAGCAAGGAGATAGGTATATGCTGTGGCGTAATCCGAGGATATTTTTTTATTTAAGTAATAATATACCGCACTGTAATATAACTCGCCTTTTCCGCCCATAACGCCCGATAATCCGATATTATTATTAAAACCGGCGTTCATGGTTCCGGAAACATGAGTCCCGTGAGGCCGGGCATCTAAAGTATGACTATTTTTAGTTGTAACGCCCTTTTCATCTATAAACAGGCAGGAACTGTTCGCAAGGGAAAGGTCTTCGTGAGAAAGATCTGGCATTGCATCAATCAGTCCGATTTTTACGTTGCTCATTTGATCCAGATATCCCCATGCTCCGGGAGCGTCAATTGCTTCAACGCCCCAATTTATTCCGCGCGGAGTGCTCACATTCCATGAAATATTATCGTTCCAGGGATCATCGGGAAAAACCCGGCTCTTATATTTGAAGTCATCTTTCGCATCGGAGGTATCCGGTTCAAACTCACTTACCGTGTTCAAATAAGCATTATCAACGATGGAATCGGATTTTATTTTCTTAATCAATGACTCCAACTCCTCATAGCTCATGGATTTCTTAAAACTTAACCTGTAAACGTTGATATCGCTCATAGATTCATCGACCTCGGCGTCAAAGGAATCGAATAAAGCTGAAATTTTTTCTTTAGCTGTTTCATCTTTGATAAAAACAACAACCTCATTGTTTACATACAGCATGCCGTTTGATTCGTTAAAATCAATTTTTTCCGACTCTTTTGCTATCTTATGAAAGCGGGTTTCTGTTTCTTCGACCTCATCTTTAGGAGATATGAAGTTAGGAAAAATAAAAAATGCCCAGGCAATCGAAAAAAGTATAAGCAGAAAAATCAGCGCGATTAAAAAAATGAGAAGGTTTTTAATTGTTTTTTTCATGCCTGCCTCCTTTAACTGCAGATATGCAAAAATAGCTTGATAAACAGGTCACTACTATTACAAATAGAATAATTGTGCAAATAATACAAAAATCTCTGAATACGACAGTGGTATTTATCAGGACATTTTGCCATTCGCCGGAAAGCAGTTTAAGTACATGCGGACTGATAATTGCTGATGTAATTAAAAGAATTATCGATATACAGGAGGAATAGGCGAGCGCGAGAAAAATTCTTCGCGCGCGACGGATATTTAACAGTATAATCAGTAATACCGGAATCAGTATTAAAGCGCCGTTTAAAACATAGGAATACGGGGAGCATAAGAATGAATCAAGCGAACTTCCGGAAAAGAAGAAGGCATCGGGGAGGGTGACATTTTCATTTATGGCGTTGAGAAACAAAAGAAGTACAAGGATAATTATTGAAACGGATAAAAACAGACTGAAAATAATTGAAAACAGCACACCTAAAAAAGTGAGGACTTTATTTTCTTTTTTCATATACAGGGTCTCCGAAACAAATATTTTAGTTTAAACTATTCGCAAAACGAAGCAGGCGAAATTAACAGAGCCGTATCATTTGAAGTGAATAATTGTAATTGCGGTTAGTATATCATGCTGCTTAATTTTTGGCAATGTGGGATAAAATAGGCTTTAGGTACTATCGGGCGAATTTACTTTGGAAATTTACTTACAAAACGAAGTAATTGTGTTATAATTGCGCTTAACGGACTGTAAAAAGAATAGAGATGTCCGTTCGGAAAGGACAATTAAAATTGAGTAAAAGCGTTAAACACATAAGCGAAGTGAAAATTCCGGCAGAATATGAGCTTGTTTCGGTAACGGAGCTTAAGGACATGAAGAGCCTCGGAATATATTTAAGACATAAAAAGAGCGGAGCGAGGGTTGCCCTTATTTCTAATGAAGACGATAATAAGGTGTTTTATATAGGTTTCAGGACTCCGTCGGATAATTCGACCGGAGTGGCACATATAATAGAGCATACAGTGCTTTGCGGGTCTGAAAAATTCCCGTCAAAAGATCCCTTTGTAGAGCTTGTAAAGGGTTCTTTAAACACGTTTTTAAATGCGGTTACCTACCCGGATAAGACCTTATATCCGGTGGCAAGCTGCAATGATAAGGATTTCAAAAATCTTACGCACGTTTATCTTGATGCGGTTTTTTATCCCAATTTATATAAAAACAGAGCTATCTTCGAGCAGGAGGGCTGGCATTATGAGCTTGATGAGGAAACGGGAGAGCTTAAGATAAACGGAGTTGTCTATAACGAGATGAAGGGTGCGCTTTCTTCTCCCGATACGATAGAGGGTGAGAGAGTGAACGAGGCGCTCTTTCCGGATACTGTTTATAAAGGGGAGTCGGGAGGTGATCCCGATGTAATACCGGAGCTTACCTATGAAGACTATCTTGATTTTCACAGGAAGTACTATCATCCGTCAAATTCGTATATTTATCTTTACGGAGATTTCGATATAGAGGAAAGACTTGCTTTTTTAAATGATAATTATCTTAAAAATTTTGATAAAACCTCGCCGGATTCCGAAATTTATTTGCAAAAGCCGGTAAAAAGCGACATTGAGGCGACTTATTCGATAGCTGAGAGCGAAGATGATAAGGAGAAAACCTTTCTTTCTTACAATGTGGTAACGGGAGAATCTAAGGATCTTATGCTTATGACTTCGTTACAGCTTATTCAGTATGTAATGACGGACGCACCGGGTGCTCCCGTTAAAAAGGCGCTTACGGAAGCGGGTATAGGAAATGAGATATCAGCAGGCTTTATGACGAGTCAGAAACAGCCTGTGTTGTCCGTAAACGCGGCGGGTTCGGAGCCTGAAAGAAAAGATGAGTTTGTAAAAATAATCGAAAATACTTTTGAGGAAGCGGTAAAGAACGGCATTTCGAAGGATAAGCTGCTTGCGGCAATCAATTATTCGGAGTTTAAGTACAGAGAGCAGGACTACGGCAGATATCCTAAGGGACTTCTTGCCGGACTGAAAATGTGTGAGAGTTGGCTTTATGATGAAAATTCTCCTTTCGAACTTCTTGATAAGGGGTGGATATTTGACGAGCTTAGAGGCAAGGCGGGCACCGGTTATTATGAAGGGCTTATAGAAAAGTATATATTGAAAAATGAGCATAAGGCGATAGTAACTCTTGTTCCCGAGAAGGGTAAAAATGACCGCAAAGAAGCGGAGCTTAAAAAGAAGCTTGCACAAAAAAGAGCCTATATGACGGAAAAAGAGATAGAGGAGCTTAGAAAGAGTACCGAAAGATTAAAGGAATTTCAGGAAAAGCCGTCCACAAAAGAGGAACTTGAAGCCATTCCCATGCTTGAAAGAAGCGATATAGGGAAAGAATCCAAGCCTTTAAAAAATGATATAAGAAATATATCGGGAGTTCCTGTAATCTTACATGATGTGTATACAAACGGAATAATATATTTCAGACTGAATTTCGAGCTTTCGGATTGCAAAGAGGAAGAACTTCCGTATATTGCGCTTTTAAGCGAACTGTACGGCATGACGGACACCGCAAAGCGAGACTATTCGGATTTCGTTTCCGAAACTCTTACACATACCGGCGGCATAAATTCGGATTTTGTGCTTTATACGAATGTAAAAGATATGGCTCTTGACAGGCTTGATTTTTCCGTTGATGTAAAGACTTTGGCTTTTAAATTCGGGAAAGCTTTGGAGCTTATGGAAGAAATGTTATATACTACCGAATTTAACGAAAAGAGCGATAAGAGAATTCTTGAAATCTTAAAGGAGAATCTTATCGGTATGCAAATGTCGCTTGAAGCGAGCGGAGACAGAACAGCCGTTACAAAAGGACAGGCACATTTTTCCGTAGCGGGTATTGTGGGCGACAAAGTAAAGGGAGTAGGCTATTACAGGTTCATAAAGGAGCTTTCGGAAAATTTTGAGGATAAAAAAGAAGCTTTGTATGAAACCTTGAATGGGATAATCAGAAAATATTTTGTAAAAAGCAGAGCCTTAATAAGTTTTACGGCGGAGAATAAGGTATATGAGGAAGCAAACGGCATTCTTTTAAAAATGATAAAAAATTTGCCTGATACTGAAAATGAAACGGGTAAAAATCTGCCTTCTTTATTAAAAACAAGGCTTGAAGAAGAAAAAAGAAACAGAAAGAAGCCTTACAGAGAGGCTTACACGGCTTCGGGACAGGTGCAGTACGCTGTGAGAAGCGGAAACTTTAAAGAAGCGGGACTTCCTTACACGGGTTTACTTTCAATTTTGCAGGTGATACTCAGCTACGATTATTTATGGATAAATGTAAGAGTTAAGAGCGGTGCCTACGGAAGCGGAATGAGGTTTGACAGAAACGGGGATATGAGTTTTTCGTCTTACAGGGATCCGAATTTATTGGAAACCGATGCAGTTTATGAGGGAATACCCGATTATATAGATGCTTTTGAAGCGGATGAGAGGACAATGACTAAGTACGTTATAGGCACTATAAGTAATATTGACCTTCCTCTCACGCCTTATATGGAGGGCGAGCGTTCTTTAAACGCGTATTTAAAGGGGATGATGGACGAGGATATTTTAAAAGCGAGGACGGAGATTCTTTCGGCGACGGACGAGGATATAAGAGGGCTTTCAAAATACGCGAGGGCGGTGCTTGACGGAGAGGTATTTACGGTGGTAGGCTCCGAAGCGAAAATAAAAGAAAATGAGGAAAAATTTGACAGCGTAACGAGTTTGCTTGCTTAATGAAAATATAGTATTTTGAAAATTTACCATAAATTATTCACGAAACATCTTGTAAAATATCGTAATCAAGCCGTAGGCTTGAAGTTGTGACCTATAGTGTGAATAATTCGGGTTAAGAATTGGATAGGTAACCGCGAAACTATATACGGTCGGGAAATTGCATAAACAATTCAAACGGCTTCCGCGCCGAGAACTTCTAAGTATTCGTATCAGCTGCTAATTACGCAGCTTATCGCTTATACAGAAGTTCTAATGCTTGTGCAGATCGCTTGAATTGTTTATACAATTTTCGCTCCCTTAGAGTTTCGTGGATGCCTAATTAAACATTGGATTTAAAAAGGAGGAAAGATGGGAAATTTCAAGTCGGGGTTTGTTACTCTTATAGGCAGGCCTAACGTCGGGAAATCCACGCTAATGAATAATCTGATAGGTCAGAAAATAGCTATAACCTCGTCAAAACCGCAGACCACAAGGAACAGGATACAGACAGTATATACTGACGAAAGGGGTCAGATAATCTTTCTTGATACTCCGGGCATACATAAGGCTGATAATAAATTGGGCGAGTTTATGACGGGTATTGCGGAAAGAACCTTAAGCGAGGTGGATGTGGTGCTGTGGCTGGTGGAGCCCACCACATATTCTGGAAAAGGAGAACAGCATATAGCCGAGCTTTTGGCTAAAATAAAGACACCGGTGATTTTGGTTGTAAACAAAATGGACACGGTTAAAAAGGAAGAACTTCTCCCGGTAATTGACAAATATAAGGATATAGTGGACTTTAAGAGCTGTATTCCCGTGTCTGCGCTTACGGGAGAAAATAAAGAGGAGCTCATGAAGTCTATTCTCTCACTTCTTCCGGAAGGTCCGATGTACTATGATGAAAACGTGGTTACGGATCAGCCTGAAAGACAAATTACCGCAGAGCTTATAAGAGAGCAGGCTTTAAGGCTTCTAAAAGAGGAAGTGCCTCACGGGGTGGCTGTAGTCATAGAAAGAATGAAAGAGGAGAAAGATACCTCGGTAAGACACAGTCATAAAAACATTATGAATATAGAGGCGACGGTTTATTGTGAAAGAGATTCTCATAAGAGAATAATAATAGGAAAGAACGGACAGATGCTAAAGGAAATCGGAAGCAGGGCGAGAGCTCAGATAGCTGATCTTTTAGGTATGAAGACCAATCTCAATCTTTGGGTAAAGGTGAAGAAAGACTGGCGCAACTCCGATTCTCTTATGAAAAATTTCGGATATAAAGAGGAAAATTTTTGATAGATGAGATAAGGGTCACAGGAATCGTTGTTTCCTGTACGCCCATTGGCGAGTATGATAAAAGGGTTGTTTTGATAACTGCCGAAAGAGGAAAGATTCACGCCTTTGCAAGAGGCGCGAGAAAGCAGGGAAGCAGAATGCTTGCGGGAACCGAGCCCTTTTTATTCGGAAGCTTTAAGCTTGCCTCCGGCAGGAATGCGTACAGCCTTGTCGAAACGCGGACGATAAATTACTTTGAGAAGCTGAGAAGCGATATAGACAGGGTATATTACGGATTTTATTTTTTAGAGCTTGCCTCGTATTTTTCAAAAGAAAACGTGGAGGCAAAGAGGTTAATAAAGCTTATATATGCCGCGTTCAGGGCTTTGGAAGCTTATAGGGAAGCTCTTTCGCCGGAGCTTATAAGGGCTGTGTATGAATGGAAAGTATTTGATATAGAAGGAATAATGCCTGCGTATGACAGTAAGAGTATCTGCGGTTTGGTTCCATCCGATACTGCAAAATATACTCTCGATTTCATAAGGCGTTCGGAGCCTGAAAATCTGTTTACATTTACGCTATCCGACGAGGCTAAAGCGGAACTTATAAGACTTGCGGACAGGTACAGGGCTTCAAATATAGATGTAAAATTTAATTCTTTGGAAATGATTTAAAGGAGCTGTTTATGAAAAAAATATTTTTAATGTTTATGCTGCTTTCTACCGTGTTTTTTACGACTGCATGCTCGGACAAGCTTGAAAAAGAGCTTAAAACGGAGAATGTAAACGAAGAAACTCTTTATTTAAGAGAAGACGGCAGCGTGCAGGTTGCTTATGTCGAGGATTTCGGAGAGAGCTACTATAATCTTGACGAGCTTAAGACATATATAGGCTCGGAGCTTAATTCTTTTAATAAAAGTTTTAGAGGGGAGTCGGCGGCGATACTTTCCGAAATAAGCGAGACAGGAAAGAAAGTAAAGGCCGTTCTTACCTTTAAAAGCGCCGGAGTCTATATGAGTTTTAATGAGACTAAGGGAGACAGACCGTTTAAGCTGATGTACGCTTCGGAAGCTGCGGGAGAGTATGGAAGCTCGAATTTTTATGACGCTTCATCTGAAGAGATGAAAACCGTGAAAGGAAATGAGGTTTTAGGAGCAGGTACGGGAGGAGTTTCGGTGCTCGAAGGACCTATACTGCTTCAAAGTAAAGCAAAAATAGATTATTATACGGCAGGAAGGTTAATTGACAGACAGCATCTTCGCCTTGACGAAGGGGAAACGGCTGTGGTAGTATTTTCAAAGTGAATTTATATAATTAGGAAGGTATCAGACTATGGAAAAGACGATGGATAAAATCGTGGCTCTTGCCAAGGCAAGAGGATTTGTATATCCCGGCTCGGAGATTTACGGCGGGCTTGCAAATACATGGGATTATGGAAATTTGGGAGTTGAGCTTAAAAATAACGTTAAAAAAGCTTGGTGGAAAAAATTTATTCAGGAAAATCCTTATAATGTTGGTGTTGACTGCGCTATTCTTATGAATTCTCAGACATGGGTGGCATCAGGGCATTTAGGAAACTTCTCCGATCCTCTTATGGACTGCAAATGCTGCCACGAACGGTTTCGTGCGGACAAACTCATTGAGGACTTTAACGCGGAGAACGGTATAGTTTCCGAAACGGCTGTGGACGGCTGGAGCAATGAGGAAATGAAAAAATATATAGATGCGAAAGGAATCGTCTGCCCAAGCTGCGGTAAGCATGATTTTACGGATATAAGACAGTTCAATCTTATGTTCAAAACCTTTCAGGGAATAACCGAGGACAGCAAAAATACCGTATATTTAAGGCCTGAAACGGCACAGGGTATTTTTGTAAACTTTAAAAATGTTCAGCGTACATCGAGGAAAAAACTTCCTTTCGGTATAGGACAGATAGGAAAATCTTTCAGAAATGAGATAACTCCGGGCAATTTCACCTTCCGCACAAGAGAGTTCGAGCAGATGGAGCTTGAGTTTTTCTGTGAGCCCGATACTGATTTGGAGTGGTTTGCTTACTGGAGAGGCTTTTGCAGAGATTGGCTCTTTTCTTTAGGAATGAAGGAAAATGAAATAAGACTTCGCGACCATTCTCCTGAGGAGCTTTCGTTTTATTCAAAAGGAACTACCGATATAGAGTTCTTATTTCCGTTCGGTTGGGGAGAGCTTTGGGGGATTGCCGATCGTACGGACTATGACTTGAAGAGGCATCAGGAAGTTTCCGGAGAGCCGATGGAATATTTTGATGACGAGAAGAAAGAAAAATATGTGCCTTACGTTGTAGAGCCTTCTCTCGGAGCTGACAGAGTTACCTTGGCTTTTCTTTGCGCGGCATACGAGGAAGAAGAACTTGAAGGCGGGGATATGCGTACCGTGCTTCATTTCCATCCTGCTCTTGCTCCGGTAAAGATAGCGGTGCTTCCGCTTTCAAAGAAATTGGCAGAGGGTGCGGAGAAGATATATACCGAGCTTCTTAAGGAATGGAATTGTGAGTATGACGACAGAGGCGCTATCGGAAAACGTTATAGAAGGCAGGACGAGATAGGTACTCCTTTCTGCGTAACTTATGACTTTGAGTCGGAGGAGGACGCTTCGGTTACCGTAAGAGACAGAGATACAATGAAGCAGGAGAGAATTAAAATTTCAGAGCTTAAGAGCTATTTTGCGAATAAATTGGCTTTTTAAAAAGGCTGTAAACACAACTGTCTTGTTATGTCACGGAGAATTTCGTTAAAAATCCGTGAAAAATAGAAAACCGCATAAGGTATGTAGTGACATCGGCGGCAAAATATGCTACTATATATAATACTGTGTTGTTTATGAAAAACAACGTAGCTGTATGAAAAAGCAGCTGAAATATTTTCAAGGTGAGTCCGAGGGGGCTTTATCGGAAGAAAACAGGAGGAAAGTGAAATGGCAAGAAAGTGGGTATATTTATTCACTGAAGGAAAAGCTGATATGCGTGAGCTTTTAGGAGGAAAAGGCGCGAACCTTGCGGAGATGACAAATATAGGTCTTCCCGTGCCACAGGGTTTTACCGTTACTACCGAAGCTTGTACGCAGTATTATGAGGACGGAAAGAAAATCAATGATGAGATACTTGCTCAGATTGATGAAAATATCGTTAAATTGGAAGGAATTACCGGAAAAAAATTCGGTGATCATGAAAATCCTCTCCTTGTTTCGGTTCGTTCGGGAGCAAGAGCTTCCATGCCGGGTATGATGGATACTATTCTTAACCTCGGTCTTAATGAAGATGTTGTTAATGTAATTGCGGAGAAGTCAAATAATCCTCGTTGGGCTTGGGACTGCTACAGAAGATTTATCCAGATGTATTCCGACGTTGTTATGGAAGTCGGTAAGAAGTATTTCGAAGAGCTTATTGATAAAATGAAGGAAGAGAGAGGCGTAACTCTTGATGTTGAGCTTACTGCCGATGATTTAAAGGAGCTTGCAGCACAGTTTAAGGCTGAATACAAATCTAAAATAGGAAGCGATTTTCCTACCGATCCTAAGGAACAGCTTTACGGCGCCGTTCAGGCGGTTTTCCGCTCATGGGACAATCCTCGCGCAAATGTATATCGTCGCGATAACGATATTCCTTATTCATGGGGAACAGCTGTAAACGTACAGTCTATGGCTTTCGGTAACATGGGTGATGACTGCGGTACCGGAGTTGCCTTTACAAGAGATCCTGCTACCGGAGCCAAGGGACTTTTCGGAGAATTTCTTACAAACGCTCAGGGCGAGGACGTTGTTGCAGGTGTTCGTACACCTATGCACATTAACGAGATGGCGGATAAATTCCCTGAGGCTTTCAAGGAGTTTAATGAGGTTTGCAAGACTCTTGAGAACCATTACAGAGACATGCAGGATATGGAGTTTACCGTAGAGCACGGAAAGCTTTATATGCTTCAGACCAGAAACGGCAAGCGTACCGCGCAGGCAGCCCTTAAAATTGCATGCGATCTTGTAGATGAGGGAATGAGAACCGAGAAAGAGGCTGTCGCTATGATAGATCCTCGTAACCTTGATACTCTTCTTCATCCGCAGTTTGACGCTAAGGCTTTAAAGGCTGCAACACCGCTCGGCAAGGGTCTTGGAGCTTCTCCGGGCGCTGCTTGCGGAAAGGCTGTATTTACTGCAGATGATGCCGTTGAGTGGGCGGCAAGAGGCGAAAAGGTGGTTTTGGTTCGTCTTGAAACCTCACCTGAAGATATATCGGGTATGAAGTCCGCACAGGGTATTCTTACCGTTCGCGGAGGTATGACATCTCATGCTGCCGTTGTAGCAAGAGGTATGGGTACATGCTGCGTATCCGGTTGCGGAGACATCGTTATGGATGAGGCTAACAAGAAGTTTACTCTTGGCGGCAAGACCTTCCATGAGGGAGATGAGATTTCCATTGACGGAACAACAGGTAACATATATGAAGGCTTAATCCCGACAGTTGACGCTACCATTGCCGGCGAATTCGGAAGAATTATGGCTTGGGCTGATAAATACAGAAGGCTTAAGGTTAGAACAAATGCGGATACTCCTGCGGACGCAAAGAAAGCTCGTGAGCTCGGCGCGGAGGGAATCGGTCTTTGTCGTACGGAGCATATGTTCTTTGAGGCTGACAGAATCGCGGCATTCAGAGAGATGATTTGTTCAGATACGGTAGAAGGAAGAGAAGCGGCTCTTGAGAAAATTTTACCATATCAGCAGGGAGATTTTGAGCAGCTTTATGAGGCTCTTGAGGGAGCGCCTGTTACGATTCGTTTCCTTGATCCGCCTCTTCATGAGTTTGTTCCTACTACTGAGGAAGATATTAAGAAGCTTGCAGACGCTCAGGGCAAGAGTGTGCAGGCGATTAAAGATATAATTACCGGACTTCATGAGTTCAACCCGATGATGGGACACAGAGGACTTCGTCTTGCGGTTACTTATCCTGAAATTGCCAAAATGCAGACCAAGGCTGTTATTCGCGCGGCGATTAACGTACAGAAGAAGCACCCTGACTGGAAGGTACTCCCTGAGATTATGATTCCTCTTACAAGTGAGGTTAAGGAGCTTAAGTTCGTTAAGAAGATAGTTGTAGAAACGGCTGATGCTGAGATTGCGGCGGCAGGTATAGACCTTCATTATGAAGTAGGTACAATGATGGAGATTCCTCGTGCTTGCCTTACAGCTGATGAGATTGCCAAGGAAGCTGATTTCTTCTGTTTCGGTACTAACGATCTCACACAGATGACTTTCGGTTTCTCTCGTGATGACGCAGGTAAGTTCCTTAACGCTTACTATGATACAAAGATTTTCGAGAATGATCCGTTTGCTAAGCTTGACCAAAAGGGTGTAGGTAAGCTTATGGAAATGTCCATTAAGCTTGGAAGACCTGCCAATGAGAAGCTTCACATCGGTATTTGCGGAGAGCACGGCGGAGATCCTTCTTCCGTTGAGTTCTGTCACAAGATCGGTCTCGACTATGTATCCTGCTCACCTTTCCGTGTGCCTGTAGCAAGACTTGCAGCAGCACAGGCTGCTATTGCGGAAAAGAAGAATTAGTATTATTCCGATTGCGGAATGAATAATTCTGATTTATTTTGCAGCTTGACGGTGACGAGGGCGGATGTACAGGTATTATGGCTGAGCATCCGGAGTACATAAGAGCTAACAGATTTAAAGATATTGAAGTAAAAGTCTATATATAAAAGTTTTGCGAGGGAAAGCATTTATTGCTTTCCCTTGTTTGATATTCGGGAACAAATCCGTTATCATAATTCAGCTAAGCGACACAACTTGGATTTCTGCTTAAAGAGGGCTTGTAGATTTGTTAAAATGCTCTACAATAGTAGTGGAGTCACTACCTGTTGCTTTGCCTTTATCCTTTCATACAGAAATATTTTATGAAAGGTGTAATGATAGGCGCGGTTAAGAGATAAATATAACAAGTGAGGGAAGATTATGTACAGATTTAATCGTGAAGAATACGAAAAAAGAATGGAATGGTATAAGGCAGCCAGATTCGGAATGTTTATCCACTGGGGTTTATATGCCATACCGGCAAGAGGAGAATGGGTAAGGAGCGTCGAAGAAATGTCTAAGGAAGAATATATGAAATACTTCGATGAGTTTACCGCAAGGGATTATAATCCTAAGAAATGGGCAAGAGCGGCTAAGGAAGCGGGAATGAAATATATGGTGCTTACCGCGAAGCATCATGACGGCTTCTGTCTTTTTGACAGCAAGTATACGGACTTTAAGGCTACAAACACAAAAGCGGGAAGGGATTTGATTAAGGAATATGTGGAGGCTGTAAGAGGAGAAGGTCTTAAGGTGGGGCTTTACTTTAGCCTTTTAGATTGGTATCATGAAGATTATCCGCACTACGGTGACAGGTGCCATCCTATGAGAAACAATAAGGAATATGGCAATGAAAACCGCAAGTGGGAAAGATATTTGGAATATTTTCATAATCAGGTGGAAGAAATCTGTACTAACTACGGAAAGCTTGATATTCTCTGGTTTGACTTCTCTTATGATGAAATGAGGGGAGAAAAATGGGGAGCGACAAAGCTTATAAATATGGTGAGAAGCTTACAGCCTCAGGTCATAATAGACAACCGCCTTGAGGTGAGCGGCGAGGGCAGAGGCTCGCTTGCAATTTGTAACCCTACTCCTTTTCATGGAGATTTTGTAAGTCCGGAGCAGATGATTCCGCCGGAGGGATTGAAAGATATAGAAGGAAAGCCTTTGGTGTGGGAAGCCTGTGTAACCATGAACAATAATTGGGGATATCACGGCACTGACAAATTCTTTAAACCTGCGCCTATGCTTATTAAAAAGCTTGTGGAATGTGTGAGCAAGGGCGGAAATATGCTTTTAAACGTAGGACCGGACGCTTACGGAAATATACCTGAGGAATCTGTAGAGATTTTAAAGGTAATAGGAGAATGGATGTCTAAAAACGGTGAAAGTATCTACGGCTGCGGCATTGCGGATATTCCTAAACCGGATTACGGCAGAGTTACAAAAAAAGGAAATATTTATTATTTCCATTTGTATGAGAATACTATAGGTCCGATTCCGCTCGTAGGACTTGATAAAAACAGTCTTGTAAAGATACGGGCATTGGCGACAGGATATGAGATTCCGGTGTCGACCTCGTGGGTTCACAGAGATTATCCTGACGTACTGTTCGCCGAACTTGGAGGAAATCCGGTTCTTCCTGACGCCATAGATTATGTGCTTGAGGTTCAGGTTAAAGATTAAGCGAAAAAAGAAGGAAAAGCCTCTATGAGTCTGTTAAAAGCAGGCTCCGAGATTTATTAAAAGTGTAATGCGAAGGGGTTGGAAGAATAAGCGAAATAAAAATTAACAAGGAGAAATATTATGTTTTCTAAAACACTTACCGAATATGCGGAAGAAAAATTTTTATCGCGAAAAGAGGCTTTAAGAGAAATTTATGGGGAAATTGAGAATAGACTTAAAAAGTGTACGGAAGATGAAGCGGCTTTAATGAAGTTTTTGTACGGAACCATGCCGATAAGAGATGCGGGAGAATATGATTTTGACATCTTTTTAAGCTATGTCCGTCATGCGATTTTCTTAAGAGAGACTATGGAACGATGTAAAAATCTTCCGGAGGACATTTTTGTACACTATGTACTGTATTACAGGATAAATTCCGAGAATATCACGGATTGCAGAAAATTTTTCTATGATGAATTAAAGGACAGGATAGCGGGGAAAAGTGATAAAGATGCCGTAATCGAGATAAACTATTGGTGCGCGGAGAATGTCACTTATGAAAGCACGGATGAGAGAACCATGTCACCGGCTGCCGTTTATAAAGCATGCGCGGGAAGGTGCGGAGAGGAGTCCACTTTTACCGTAACGGCTATGAGAAGCGTCGGAATACCTGCAAGACAGGTGTATACGCCGTGGTGGGCGCATTGTGACGATAACCACGCATGGGTAGAGGTATATATTTCAGGAAAATGGTACTTCATCGGTGCATGTGAGCCTGAAGAGGTGCTTAACACGGGATGGTTTTTGGGGGCTTCCGGCAGGTCGCTTTTGGTATATGCCCGTACTTTTTCCGATTTTATGAGCGATTCTAAAGAAGAATACATAACAAAGGACGGAGGGCTTGTTTATTACAACAGTACCTCTACCTACACGGAGACAAGGCTTCTTACGGTACTTGTACTTGATAATGGAGGAAATCCCGTACAGGGAGCCGAAATAAGTATAGAAATATTGAATATGGCGAAATTTGCGGGTATGACGACTCTTTTTACAGATAGTGAAGGTAAAGCGGGGATTACCATAGGAAAAGGCGATATCAATATAAGGGCAATGAAGGACGGCTTTTTCGGGGAAAGACTTGTTAAGATAACCGAGGGAGATTTCGTTGAGATAATCCTTGATACCGATTTGAGTGAAATGAGCTTTGTGACGGATAAATGGGTGAAGATGGATATTTCAGCTCCTTCGGATAAGCAGGTTAATCGACAAACATTGACATCGGAGCAGAAAAACAGACACAGAACACGTACAAAAGAGGCAATAAAGCTTCGTACGGAAAAGGAAGAAGCTTATTACAGTAAAAGGCTTGCGGACGAGTATCCGGAGCAAAGAGAGATATTGCGGCTTGCAAAAGGAAATTTTAACGAGGTTTATAAATTTTTAAATAAGAATGATGATTATAAAAGAGGAGAGCTTCTTAAGACTCTGAGCGTAAAGGATTATAAGGATTTAAAGGCGGACATTCTGGAAAGCCATTTAGAGGCTGTAAAAGGAGAGCTTAAGGATGAGATTTATTTCAAGAATTTGCTTTGCCCGAGGATTTATCTTGAGGAAATGACGGCTTTCAGATCTTTTATAAACGGATATTTTGATGAGGAAACAAAAGCGCTGTTTATTAAGAACCCTTATTCTATATGGGAATATATAGAAAAAAATATAGAGTATATACCCGAGCTTGATTACAGGACGATATGCTCCACACCTGTAGGTTGCCTTAAGCTTAAAAAAGGCAATCCGTTAAGTAAAAAGATCCTTTTTGTCGCCATTTGCAGAACATTAGGTATACCGGC
>CAUUHV010000012.1:0-58623 GCA_963545085.1 uncultured Catonella sp.
CGGAAATCTTTTTAAATCCGTCTTTATCCGATCCGGAGCGTAACCGGACAATCCGTTTTTCCAACTTCCGAACCACAGCAAAACCAACTTAATCTCATGCTTCCTTGCTTCCTCAATCAGGGATTTCACAAGATCGAAATCATATCTGTGTTCTTCTTTCTCGATAAGATTCCAATATATAGGAGCTAAAAGAGTATTGCAATTCAACTCTTTTACTTTTTTCCACGCGATTTTCATATATTCAGGCGATGATGCCGCCGAATTATGCAATTCCGCGGCAAGCATTATAAAAGGTTTGTCATCAACAAAAAACATGTATTTTTCATTAAATTTCTTTATCCGAGGCGGATTTTTCATACCGTTATTTCTCCTTTATATGTATCTTCATGCACTTCTTTTCGTGGAACCTCTGATAATAAGCTCTGTCGGTATAACCCTTCTTATACCTTTGTCGATATTGTCTATATTTTGTATGATATCTACTATGGCTTCGGCGTATTTCTTGTAATTGCACGCTATAGTGGTAATCCCCGGAAAAATAAAATTTGAGATATCCAAATTATCATAACCCGCAATAGCTATATCTTTCGGAACTCTTATATTATTTTTATAGGTTTCACTTAAAGCGCCTATTGCCACAAGGTCGTTAATACATATAACGGCATCCGGCAATCCGCCGCTTCTTAACATTTTTTGCATGGCTATATTGCCGCCTTCCACGGAATAATCGCTCTCAATTATTTCTTCGCGTATATCTATCCCGTATTTCTTCGCGCATTCTCTTATCTCTTCACGTCTTTTCGCTGTAGTTCTTACATTTTCATATCCTCCGAGCAACGCAATATCCTTATATCCTTCTTTCAAGAAATGTTCCAAAAGCCTGTCATTGCTTTCTCCCTGCTCCTGATACACATGCGCGCATTTTAATCCCGGCACGTCCACACAGGATATTACAGGAATTTTTCTGTTTATATTTTCTATTTCCTCAATATACTTTTTATCGATATTCATGTCATCAAGACGTCCGCCCATAAAAACCATCGCTCTCACATTCGCTGATACAAAGGTATCAAGAATATTGCTTTCAAGACGTTTATCGGACTCGGAATTGCAAAGCAACAATGTATATCCTCTTTTTTGAGCTACAATCTCTGTTTCATAAAATATCCCCGCATAATAAGGACTGTTAATATGAGGGACTACAAATCCTACTGTATTCGACTTTCTCGCCTGTAAGGCTTTAGCTATCTGATTGGGTCTGTAATCATATTTTTCAATCAGCTCCAAAACCCTTTTCTTTTTTTCTAAATCAACCTTTCCCGTGCCGTTTATTATTCTTGAAACCGTAGCTGTAGATACTCCCGCCATTTCAGCTATTTCTATAATAGTTATTTTTTTATTCATAAATACATTCTCCGAAGTTTCTTACACAGACCGTTTCAAGCCCGTATATCCTATCCTTTAAGCCCGCTTGATACTATTCCCCTTATAAAATATTTTTGGAAGCAGGCATAGAGCGCTATAATCGGCAATACCGTAAGTAAAGCCATTGCCATTACAGGTCCCTGGTCAAGCGCATCCTTATATCCGCTTATAGATGAATTTAAAAATACCAGTCCTACAGCTAAGGTATACTTCGGTTCATCATTTAAAAATATCGCCGGTCCGAAATAATCGTTCCAAGTCCACACGAACATAAAAATCGCTACCACAAATAAAATCGCTTTTGAGTTCGGCAAAACCATTTTAAATAAAATCTTAAGCTCACTGCAACCGTCTATTCTTGCCGACTCCTCTATTTCCTTGGGAAAGCTTTTAAAAAACTGATGTAACAAAAAAATGCTGAAACTGCTCCCCGCAAGCATGTTAGGAAGTACTAAAGGCAGGAAAGTATTTGTAAATCTAAGCTTGGCATAAATATTATATAAAGGTATTATCGTTACAAAATATGGTACCATCATCGTGGATATAAGTATGGTAAACCACAAACCTTTGAGCTTCGCTTCGTATTTTGCGAAACCGTAAGCTACCAGAGTAGTACTTATCAAGGTTCCGACAATATTTAAAATTGTTAT
The DNA here is from genome assembly GCA_963545085.1 of uncultured Catonella sp. GTDB lineage: Bacteria > Bacillota > Clostridia > Lachnospirales > Lachnospiraceae > Catonella. The sequence goes on from CAUUHV010000012.1 coordinate 2,076, forward strand.
TATGCCGCTGTTCTTAAAATACATAAAGAAATGTGTACTTTCAAATATATACTTAAACGATCTTAAAGTAAACGGAGAAGGAAACATTTCCGGAGGATATTTGACGATTTGCTCCGTTCCCATCAATGATGTGGATAACATCCAGATAAACGGAAGCAAAAATATCGCTCCTAAAATAATACAGATGATGAACCAAACCGCAAAATTCACTTTTTTAAACATAGCGGATATCCTCCTTTCCTATTCCGTATAATTCATAAGTTTTCTTAAAGATCTCAATATAACAAGACTTATAAAAAGAATTATTATATACATAATCCATGCAAGAGCCGCCGCATATCCGAACCTTCCGTGACTGAAACCGCTGTCATATATGTACATACCGTACATATAAGTTTTCTTAAACGGTCCTCCCTCCGTCATTATAAGAGGCTGCACAAACACCTGAAAAGCGCTTATTATACCCATGACAAGATTAAATACGAAAACATTCGATATCAGAGGAAAAGTTATCTTAAAAAAACATTTGATATTCCCCGCCCCGTCGATTCTCGCGGCTTCATAATAAGAAACCGGTATCTGCTTTATGCCTGCTAAAAATATCAGCATCTGTTGTCCGCAGAATATCAAATTTGCAATTATAAGAGAGCTCATCGCCCATTTCGAGTCGGTAAGCCAAAACGGACCTTCTATGCCGAAAAATGACAGCACATAATTTATCAAGCCTCCCTCTCCTCTCAGCAAATATTTTATAACAGCGTAAACCGCCGCTCCCGCCGCTATTGAAGGGAAATAGAAAATTATCTGAAAAACATTGCTCGCTTTAACTTCCTTAGATAATAAAAACGCCATAAATAACGCCAATATCAAACTTGTGGGAACCGCCAGTACCGCATAATGAAAAGAATTAAAAAGGCTTTTTTTAAATAAATCATCATAAAACAGCAGATCTATATAATTTCTGAATCCTATAAACTTCGGTATCGAAATACCGTTATACTGCGTTAAAGATAAATATATAGAATATACCAACGGCATAAAAGTCAATAAAAAAAAGCCTAAAAACCACGGCAAGATAAACATATAAAAATATTTAGCCTGATTCTTTTTATGCCTCATAACATTTCCTCCCCTGTACTTCAATACCCGATTTAAACTCCGACACTTTACGGAATATTGCAAGGCTCCGCAAAGTGTCGGAAAACATCAATTACTCTTTCATTCTGTCAAGCTTAAGCTGTCCCTTTTCCTGTATATTTTTCAAAGTCGTATCAATATCCTGTTCTCCCGCAAATAATAATTCAAGCTCAACCTTAATAATCTCATCCTGTATCTCATTTAACACAACGCCGTCCACAGCGTAATCAAGGGCATCAAAGAATACTGATTTATTGAATTTTTTCCAGCCTTCAGGTATGGAATTTATAAAATTGCTGTCTTCGCTTATAGCCTTCAAAGCGGGAAGCCCGATAACTTCCATTTCATTCTGTACTTTTCCCTGAGCCGACATATACTTTATATATTCCCACGCCTCATCCTTATGAGGTGAATCCGCCGAAATACCTATAGCTGTTGTCCAAAGAGGAGATCTCCACTTTCCGTACTTAGGATTTGAAGGAAAGGTTACAATATCCCATTCAAACTTATCTCCTATTGCCTCATTAAAGCTTGCCATATCCCACGAAGCTCCTACCGTCATAGCGTATTTGCCCGTTTCAAATGTTCCTCCCACATCCTTTGCCATAGTAGGCGTAGGTGAAATTTTATGTACTCTGTATAAATCCGTTATGAACTGAACGCCGTCTCTGAAACCTTCCGTATCCGCGGTCATCTTTCCGGCTTCCCAATCCCACGCCTTATAACCGTCATATAAATTTCTCGCAAGAGAATAAGCCCACCATGAAGAAAAATCGGCACCCCAAACCTTGCTGTCGCCCTCACCTTTGGTCAAAGCTTCAGCAGCCTTCAAAAAGTCTTCTTCCGTCCAGTCATTTGTAGGAAGGGGTACATTGTTTTCTTCAAACATAGTCTTGTTGTAGATGATGAAACCCGAGTAAAATGTGGTAGGAGCGGCGTAAACACTGCCGTTATATGACAACCCGCTCATAAGACTGTCAACCCATGCTCCTTTTAAACCGTCCTTTTCAATATATGAATCTAAAGGAGCAAACACATCCTTCTTAAAATACTCTCCGCCGAAATCTCCCGCTATCTGCACTAAATCGGCAAGCGTGTTCGAAGAAACCTGAACCGTCAGTTTATCATGGAACCCTTCCGGTATCGCCTCAAGATTAACATGAATATTATCGTGCGCCGCATTAAACTCGTCGGTCCACTTTGTCTTATACTCAATTTCTTTCTGATTTCCCCACAATAAGAACCTCAGCTCCACTTTCTCGTCAGCCGTCTTATCGTCGCTTTTAACACTGCTTACTTTAGTTATACCGCTTGCGGCGCCGTTTTTACTTCCCTTATCTTCCACAGGCTTCTCGCTCCCGCCTCCACATGCCGTTAACGCCAATATGGCAGCCGTTAAAATAGAAAGAGCTTTTACTTTTTTCAGTTGTAACATCGCAATAACCCCCTTTGTGCAATTTTGTTATTATATAGTTCTTGTAAACGTTTACATGATAGCACATTGCCTAAGTAGTGTCAATATTTTTATATGAAAAAAATGATTTTTTATATTAAGTAACAAAATATTTTACTTTTTCATGTGTTTATCGCATTTAAAAAAAATTTTTCCGTCATATTTAAAAAATAATTTTTTCTTGTATTTGGGGGATTATTGTTTTAGAATTTATAACAATGGAAATTTTTATAAAAATTCAAGTTTTAAAATTCAGGAGGTTAAGATGTCTAAAGTTACAGTTATGACCCATCCGCTAATCCAGCATAAGATAGGAATTATGCGTGTTAAAGATACTTCCACAAAAGTATTTCGCGATCTTGTTTCTGAAATCGCGATGCTTATCTGTTACGAGGCTACAAGGGAACTTCCCCTTGCCGATAAGGAAATTGAAACTCCTTTAGAAAAAACCTTAGTTAAAGAAATTGCCGGAAAGAAGCTCTGTATAGTTCCTATACTTCGCGCGGGGCTTCACATGGCGGACGGAATACTCAATCTGATTCCGAACGCGAAAGTAGGTCATATAGGAATGTACCGCAATGAAGAGACTCTTGAGCCTGTGGAATATTTCTGTAAACTTCCCAAAGATGCCGCCAAACGTGATATCTTCGTTGTAGACCCTATGCTCGCTACCGGAGGTTCCGCTATTGCGGCAATCAACCGTCTTAAAGCAAGAGGTATATCAAGCATCCGCTTTCTCTGCCTTATAGCCGCTCCGGAAGGAGTAAAGGCTCTTGAGGAGGCTCATCCGGATATAGATATTTATGTCGGCGCCATAGACCGTAAACTTAACGAAAAAGGCTATATTCTTCCGGGACTCGGCGATGCCGGAGACAGAATTTACGGAACGAAGTAATATCAATCTTTAAGCTCTTCACTAAAAGTAAGAGCTGAGAAGTACAAGGCTTAAGGCTTGTCTCTCAGCTCTTTTATTTAGATCATTCACAAAATATCTTGTAAAATATAGCTAAACATACTTCGCTACAGCGGAATAATTAACTTATACCCCTCTAAAACCCGAACTGATTCGAATATGCAGCCACATCTTTAATGCCGAAAGTCTGTAATATAACTTTAATAAGTCTTGCCGCACATGCCCTCGCCGTACTCCTCGGAAGTGAGCCGTCCTTAAGTGCCGCCATTATATTATCCACATCCATCTTATTCGCAGGCATTATCAAATCATTTCCGGCTATAGCGCATACAAAAGGCTTGCTTCCTCCCGCGGTCGTTGTCGTCCAGTCCGTCATTATTATGCCTTCAAAACCCCATTCATCCCTTGCCGCAGTAGTGCAGAGGTCATAGCTGTTCGCTGCATGGATACCGTTAATAAGGTTGTAGGAAGTCATAATGCACATAGGTTGAGCGCTCTTAATCGCAATTTCAAAACCTCGCAGATAAATTTCTCTTAAAGCTCTTTCGGAAACTATGCTGTTTGAGCCCATTCTGTTATCTTCCTGATTGTTGCAGGCAAAATGCTTAATTGTGGTTCCCAACCCCGGTACGGATTGAACTCCGAGAGTCATTGCTGCGGCTATAGCTCCGGATACAAGAGGATCCTCCGAATAATACTCAAAATTTCTTCCGCAAAGCGGATTTCTGTGGATATTAAGTCCCGGAGCAAGCCACCATGCCACACCGAATTCGGTCATTTCATCAGCTATCAGTTTTCCGAGGCTTTTTACAAGCTCCGTATCAAATGTTTGGGCGAGATGCGTACCTATAGGTATAGCCGTCGCGTACATATAATAAGTATCAGCGTCCTCGTTTTTATAATCCTGTCTGAATATGCCTCCTTCAAGGCTTCCGATTAAGCTTACCCCATAAATCTTTCCCGATTTTCTGTCCACATCATAACTTCTTAAAACTCTTAATCCTGCAGGCCCGTCCGCCATGGATATAGCGGGAATTCCATATTTTTCTTCCAAAATACAGGTTGTTTCCCCTGCGGCTCCCGGAACGAAAATTCCTGTTTCTACAAGTTCATTGTCCTTAATATTATCCTGTCCCTTTGTAATCTCTCCCATAAGAAGTGCAGTAAGCTCCGCATCGGTAAGTTTTGCCGAGATTTCTTTCGAGATACTGTCCAAATCCCTGCGCCCTTCAGGCGCCTTCCTCTCCGTTTTCGGAGTGAAATTAAGCGCTTTAAGTCCCTTGTCCGAAGCTTCTTTCTTCCATTTTACCGTAAGCTTATTTAAAACCTCATCAGGTCTTACGATTTCATTAAGCTTTTCCTGCAGCGGAAAAATATGTGTCACTTTCTCTATAATATAATCTTCGCTTACAGAAATTACTCCCGCAAGCTTATTTTCCGCGGATGAGTTTCCCGCAAAAATACCATATTCGCCCTTTTCTACAATCCATGCACCTTTTTCTTCATCAAAAGAAGCAATATCCTTGGAATAAAAGGTTATTTTTACAATTTCACTTTCACCCGGTTTAAGCGAAGCCGTTTTTCCGAATCCGACAAGACGCTTGAATTCTTTTTTAAGAGAACTCTGCGGGCAGGCGACATAAATTTGAACCACCTCTCGACCGTTATATTTATTGCCCGTGTTGGTAACCTTAGCCTCTACCGTTATCTCGTTATCCGATACACCCGCCTTTACATCCGAAATATTAAACTCCGTATATGAAAGACCGAAACCGAAAGGAAATGCCGGTTTAATGCCGAAGCTGTCAAAATATCTGTATCCTACGTAGATACCTTCCGTATATCTCTCATTTACCGTATCTCCGTTAATATGGCTGAAAATTTCGGCATTAGGATAATCCTTATAATCAAGCGCCCATGTATCTGAAAGCTTACCGCTCGGTGTTTCTTCGCCGGATATAACGTCAGCAACGGCGTTTCCAAGCTCCATGCCCGGCTGTGAAATATTCATTATAGCCTTTACGCTTTTATTTCTTATTATTTCATTTAAGTCTATCTGACCGCCCGTGTTTATCAGAACTAAAATTTTATCGGTAATCTTACCGAGCTCCTCAAGCTCTTTACTTTCTTCGTCACTCAAATAATAATCAGTTTTCTCTAAAACCCTGTCTTTACCCTCTCCGGCAATCCTGCTTATTACATAGACGACAATGTCGGAAGCTTTAACATCAACCTCGGCTATCGGTACTCTTTTAAAATCCCTTCTTTTTTCGCGTGTAAACAGCTCAAAAAAATCCTGACTTGATATTTTATCCATATTGCCAAGAATTTTATTCACATATTCCGAAAGCGCTTCTTTATAATCCGCTATGGAGGCAAGCACGGCTTCCTCATTTACAACATTAAACCCCGCATTTTTAAAACCCGTTAAAAAGTCAACCACTTCACGCTCGTTAACATCACCCGAGCCGGTTCCGCCCTTTATGGCATGAGCTGCCCCGTTTCCCGCAAGAAAAATCTTAGCTCCTTTGCTTATAGGCAACAATTCCTCATTTTTTAAAAGCACAAACCCCTGTGTAGCCGCATATCTTGCCGTTTTCCTGTGCCTTATCTCTCGCTCCGATACTTCATGACTCTTTACGCCGCTGTATTTTCGAATTCTTCTCTCCATTATTTCCCCCTTAAGCGTACGAATTTATCCGTTTCATTATTTCTATGTTTTTATCTGACCATATCTGAAAACACTTTAAATTGACATCCATATAATTAAATTTCCCGGTCTTATATGTCATTTGCTTATATAGCCCCGCTTACTCTTCCAAAACCTATTATCAGCCATATTACGAGAGAAAAATAAATCACCAATAAACCCATTATAAAAGCTGCCGAAACTTTTTGCCATGTGACAAGTTTTCCTCTGTTTATCCACAACACAACCGGTATGACTATAAATAGAACTGCCGCAAAGCCTAAGAAAGCATAGCTGAATAAGAAGCTTAGAAAGTCAAAACCTGCAGGCTCATAAGTCATTTTTATTTCTCCTTTTATATTTAAGCCCACGGATCCTTTGCGGCAGGTATTCTTATACCCATAAGTACCGACGACTGTTCCCATAAAAACCACTGTCCTGTTGATGGTTTAAGCTTCATAGTAATGCTTCTTGCGGTATCTGCTCCGGAGGATTTTAAAAACAACCTCGCGTATCCCTCATTAGAATAGCTGTAAGGATTTTCAGTTATAGATACGACATAAGGTATGGAAGGAGTATAGTTATTTTCCACACTTGAGCCTTTAAAATAAGACTCAACTATATAGTCCTCCTTACCTGACATTCTGTCCCTTAAAAACTGCTTGTCCATATTTGTAATCTCTCTCGGTCCCTGCAAAAACTGTATCATCTCATATGCCGCTTCCTTATCCGTAACATACACCTTCATTGCAGCCAAAAACAAAGCTGGCGCATACTCGGGCTTACTTAAAGACGCGTACTCCAGGTTCTTCATTTCTTCCAGATTTGCGGGGAGTTTCTCAAATATTATTTCCATAAGTCTACCTCCATTTATATAATTTTAATATAAGAAAAATATTCGTGTAAAAAACAGCAAATTTACCTTAAAAATTCACATTTTTTCGCACGAATATTATATTTTTCTTTATATAAACTTAAACACCGTAATGCTCTTAAATTCTTCTCCCGCCTTTAATATGCCTCCTTTAAACAAAGGCTCATTGCACGCGTTCGGAAAATTCTGGGTTTCAAGGCAGACTCCCCCTCTTTTTTTATAAACGGCGCCGTCCTTACCCTGCTTACCGTCAAGGAAATTCCCTGTATATATCTGTATTCCGGGACGGTCGGTAAGCACCTCAAGAGTTATTCCCGTGTCTTCGGAGATTAACGATGCAACATCAATAAGCTCTCCTTCAGGGATATCAAGCACATAGTTATGGTCATAGCCCCCCGCCTGATTTAACGGCTCATAATCCGCGTCTATATCCAGTCCTATCTTTTTAGGCTCTCTAAAATCCATAGGAGTGCCGGTCACTTTTCTTATCTCTCCTGTAGGTATGAGCTCGTTATCGGTAAGCGTAAACGCATCCGAATTTACCTTAAGCACATGAGAAAGTATATCTCCGCTTTTATGTCCGTTCAGATTGAAATAACTGTGGTTTGTAGGGTTCATCAGAGTATCTTTATCCGAAACCGCAAAATATTCTATAATAAGCTCATTATCCTCGGTAAGTGTATAAGAAACCGTCATATCCGTATTTCCCGGAAGCCCCTGCTCCATATCCGGAAAGCATCTTGAAAATTTTACGGTGGAACTTAAATCAAGCTCCGTAATATCCGCCTCATACATCTTAATATTTGAAGCGTCAAAACCGCTGTGACAGTTGTTGTTTCCGTCATTTTTATCAAGCTTGTAAGTTTTTCCGCCAATAACGGTTTCGGCTTTCGCTATTCTGTTAGCGTTCCTTCCGACAAAACTTCCGAAATACGGATTATTGCTATAATACCCCTCTATATCGTCATATCCGAGGCATACATCCACAGGATTATTATTCTTATCCTTAACAACAATATCTTTTACCGTCGCTCCGAAATCCGAGAGTACCACCCTCATTCCGTTTTCATTTTCAAGCGTAAAAAGCTTTGCTTCTTCCCCTTCCTTTGTTCTTCCGAAAGCTTTAACCTCAACCCTTTTCATTATATCACCCCTTATTTATATAATTATTCTTTAATTTCTATCCCGAGTTCATCAAGCTGTTTTTTGTCAACCGAGTTGGGAGAACCGAGCATAAGGTCCATAGCGTCCTTATTCTTTGGAAACGCTATTACCTCTCTTATATTTTCCGCTCCGGAAAGAAGCATTACAAAGCGGTCAAGTCCGTACGCAAGTCCTGCGTGAGGCGGTACACCGTACTTAAACGCATCCAAGAGGAATCCGAACCTGTTATGGGCCTCTTCACTTGTAAAACCGATAAGCTCAAACATTTTCTCCTGAATATCGTCCTGATGTATTCTTACCGATCCGCCTCCAAGCTCGAATCCGTTCAACACTATGTCATAGGCTTTTGCCCTCATACTTCCCGGATCTGTGCCGACCTTGTCCCAGTCCTCCTCCATAGGCATGGTGAAAGGATGATGCTCCGCCTGAAATCTGTTTTCATCCTCATTCCAAGATAAAAGAGGAAATTCGGTTATCCAAAGGAAATTGAACTTACTTTTGTCTATAAGTCCCAATTCCTCTCCGAGCTCCAGTCTTATCGCCGAAAGCACATTCCATACTAACTGATTTTTATCCGCGGCAAAAAGAAGCAAATCTCCCTTTTCAGCCTTCATAGCGCCTATAAGAGCGGCAGTCTCATCTTCCGTTAAAAATTTTGTGAATGAAGATTTATAGCTTCCATCCTCGTTTATCGCAAGATAAGCAAGCCCTTTCGCTCCTATCCCCTTAGCCTTTTCTACAAGAGCGTCTATCTTCTTTCTCGGCATCCCCGCCTGTCCTTTTACGTTTATACCCCTTACACTTCCGTCTCTAAGCCCGAGTGCTGAAGTAAATACGCTGAAACCGCAGTTTTTAACAGTTTCCGATACATCTGTAAGCTTCATTTCAAATCTGGTGTCCGGTTTATCCGTACCGTAGTCATTCATAGCGTCTATCCATCTCATTCTCGGAAGCGGAAGCTTAATGTCGAGACCGATTGCTTTTTTACACACATGAGCTATAAGTCTTTCATTCACCTCTATTACATCGTCCACATCGGCAAAAGAAAGTTCCATATCCGCCTGAGTAAATTCCGGCTGTCTGTCCGCTCTCAAATCCTCATCGCGGAAACATCTCGCTATTTGAAAATATCTGTCGAAGCCCGAAAGCATAAGGAGCTGCTTAAGCACCTGCGGCGACTGAGGAAGAGCATAAAATCTCCCCTGATTTACACGACTTGGAACCAGATAATCTCTTGCCCCCTCAGGAGTGGAATTGCAGAGAATCGGAGTTTCAACCTCGATAAAGCCCTCATCCGCCATGAAATCGCGCATATAGCGCATCACCCTACTTTTAAGAATAAGTTTTTCCTGCATATCCGGTCTTCTTAAATCCAGATATCTGTACTTTAATCTTAATTCCTCCCTTGTCTTTGTATCGCTTACAATCTCAAATGGAGTCGTTTCGGATTCTGAAAGAATCCTTGTTTCCCTAACCTTAATTTCTATGTGTCCGGTAGGTATATTTTCGTTTATAGCCGCTCTTTCTATAACCTCTCCTGTTGCCGCCACTACATATTCGTTTCTAAGCTTTGTTGCCTTCTCAAAATTTTCGCTTCCGCAGTCTTTTTCCTCATAAACAAGCTGGAGTACCCCCGTTCTGTCTCTCAAATCTATGAAAACAAGACCGCCCTTATTTCTGTATTTGGCTACCCATCCCATGACGGTAACAGTCTTTCCGATATCCTGAATTCCAAGCTCGGCACATCTGTGTGTTCTTTTCATGCCTTTCATTGATTCAGCCATAGTATATTTCCCTCCAAAAATTAAGTTTTATAAAATTATTAAGATTAAACTCCATGTCTTATTGAAAATATTTTATCATATAAATAAGGCATTTTTGATACGTTGTAAGTCATTCCGTCCATAAAAACAATTTCCATTCTTTTTCTTCTATATAAAAATACACTTTTTACTTGAGGCATCCACGCCAGAAAGAGATGACATTCATAATTATTTTCAGGCATCAGAACTTCAAAAAACTCACTCGGCATTATATCGTTAAATGCCTGTCTTTCGGAATCCCATACCATTATCTTTCCGTCTCTGCTCATACAGTCTCCTTTATAAATTCATTACGCAGTCCGCAAGCTCTGAAAGGCTCACTTCTCTGTTATTGTCTCCCCTCATATCCTTTATTGTCACTATGCGGTTTTCAATCTCATTTTGCCCTATTATTACGGAAAACTCCGCACCTATCTTATTCGCGTACTTCATCTGTGCCTTAACTGAACGGTTCAGGTAATCCGTTTCAACCGTTATTCCTTTATTTCTTAACTCCGTCACAATTTTAAACGAAGCCGCCCTCGCTTCTTCTCCGAGCACCCCGACATAAAGCTTCACTGACAGCTTTTCAGGGAGACTTATCCCTTCTTTCTCAATGAAGTAAAGAATGCGCTCTATACCCATTCCGAAGCCTACGGAAGGAATATTGTATTTATCATCGATTTCATGTACAAGTCCGTCATATCTTCCTCCTCCGCAAAGCGTGAAGCCGTCCTTATCCACAAATTCAAAAACTGTTTTTGTGTAATAATCAAGTCCTCTTACTATTCCCGTATCAACTTCAAAATCTATTCCGAGCTTCGTAAGTGTATCTTTAAGCGCCTCAAAATGCGTTTTACATTCCTCGTCAAGATAATCAACGGTCTTTGGCGCATTTTTAACTATCGTTTTGCATGACGGAACCTTACAGTCTATGACCCTTAAAGGATTTTTCTTCATTCGCACCCTGCAGTCATTACAAAGCTCGGATTCATAGCCTTTCAAATAGCTTATAAGAGCCTCATTATAAGCCCTTCTGCAACTTCCGCATCCAATACTGTTTATATGAAGCTTAACGTCCTTAAGTCCTATTCTTTTTATAAACTCGCTCGCAAGAGTAATTAACTCCACCTCCGCCATATGGCTTTCAGAGCCTACAAACTCAACTCCGAACTGATGATGTTGTCTTAATCTTCCGCTTTGAGGCTTTTCGTATCTGAAAGCCTGAGTAAAATAAAACATTTTCACAGGTTGAGGTTCGGCATGCATACCGTTCTCAAGATAAGCACGTATCGCTCCTGCCGTTCCCTCCGGTTTTAAAGTTATGCTCCTGTCGCCCTTATCCGTAAAGGTGTACATTTCTTTCTGTACTACATCTGTAGTCTCACCCACTCCTCTTGAAAAAAGTACGGTATGCTCAAAAGCGGGAGTTATTATCTCCCCCATATTATAACTTTCACAAAGCTCTCTCGCCTTTTTTTCTATAATATGACGCTTCCACGCATTTTCTCCGAACCAATCCTGAGTCCCCTTAGGTCTGTTAGTAATCATATATTTTCCTCACCATAAATCCAAATTTATATCTTTATCCTCATCGGCAGGCTTCATAACTAAACGGTTATTGCTCGCTATAACTTCGTTAAGCTCCTCAAACTCATTTCCGTGTACCACCCTCTGAAGAGCCAAAAAGCACTTCATATCGTAGTTTTTTATCTCTCCGATTAAAACTTTCATGGCATCCTCAACCTGAAGCGCTTTTCTGTAGGCGCGATTTGCCACAAGCGCCGAAAAAACGTCACAAAGCCTTAAGATTCTCGCTCCGAAAGGTATCAAATCTCCTTTCAAATTATCGGGATAGCCCGAGCCGTCAAAATTCTCATGGTGATGAAGCACCGATGTAAGAATGATATCATTATAGCCCTGCTCTTTCAATATTCCGTAGCTTAATACGGCATGCATTCTGACAAACTTTATTTCTTCAACCTTAAGTTCGTCATTTTTTCTTCCGTAAATATAGTGCCCTATACGAAGCTTGCCTATATCATGCAAAAGCCCCGCCTGAGTAATATCACTTATAAATTCTTCCGACATATTAAGCTCCCTCGTTATAAGCCCCGCAAGACGGCTTACAACCACTCCGTGCCTGATAAGCTCTTTAAGCTCTATAGCCAGCACGGCTTCATCGGAAATACAAGTCTCTAAAATATTATTATAATCCTGCATTAAAGCTGCTCCCCAAACTCATCCAAAAAAACTCTTTTACGTTCTATCATCTCATCTATACGACTTATATAGTCCATAACGAACTTTACGTTCTCCGTTCGTTCAATTCTATCTCCTCCTTTAAAAACGAACTTACATGAAGCACCCGCTCCGAGACCTATAATCGGATGCTTTTCTTCCATTATAAGTATATTGTAAAGCCCTTCCTTGCCCTCTCTTGCATAGCCTATATTTTCAAGATTATCGATTATGTTTTTCTGCCTGTAAAGGTAATACGGATTATAACCGTGTTCTCCGGCGAAACGATATGTAAGCTCCTGCATTTTCGCTGTATCTTGAGGCATCATATCCGAAAGCTCGTTTAGTTTAAGCTTAAGCTTTGCAGCTCTTTTTATCGCAAGTGTATGGACGGTCAGGTCATCGGGGTTCATTTTCTCTATCTCGGACAGGGTATATTCCGTGTCCTTTATACTTTCTCCCGGAAGTCCGATTATGAGATCCATATTTATGTCCTCAATTCCTTCTTCCCTCGCAAGCCTATACGCCGTTCTCACGGACTCGCTGTCATGCCTCCTGCCTATGACGGCAAGAGTTCTGTCAACCATGCTTTGCGGATTTATCGACATCCTCTTTACACCGAGCCGCTTCATCACTCTAAGCTTTTCCCTCGTTATACTGTCCGGACGTCCCGCTTCTACGGTAAATTCCCTCACTTTATCCATCGGAAGCTTAAGGTTTATATAATCAATCAACCTCTCAAGCTCTTTTTCATTTATTGCGGTCGGTGTACCGCCTCCTATATAGACAGTTGTAAGCTTCTTATTCGGTAAAATACCCGCCGCAAAGTCTATTTCTTTAAATAATGCTTTTAAATAATCGTCAACCTTATTTTTATACATCCCTATCGGATAAGAAGTAAACGAGCAGTAGAGGCAGGTTGTAGGACAAAAGGGAATACCTATGTAAATGCTGTAGCCCTCTTTGTAGTTCATCATATTTAAGAGCGAAGCCTCTCTTTTTGCAATTTCAATCGAAAGTTCCGTTTTTTCCTCACCGCATAAATACTGCTCTTTGTAAAAGTTTCTTATTTCCTCTTCGTTTTCTCCCAGCTCAAGCTTATCGCAGGCTATCTTCGTAGGACGTATGCCGGTAAGAGTTCCCCACGGAAGAGTTTTTCCGGTATATTCACTTAAAACTCCGTAAAGCACCTTTTTAAGCTCGTTTTTGTAAAACCTTCTGTCCTCCTCCGGCGAATCATATTTAAAAGCTTTTCTTACAGTAACGCCTTTTTCATCCCTTAGCCATATATCTATAAGCTTCTCATTGTTACGAACCGCCAATATACAATACTTCGGGAAATTTTCGCAAACAGTTTCTTCTTCTACAGGCTCCGGCTCGGAAAAAGGTATTATAGTCACTCTTATTTCCTCCCTTGAGAAAAATGCTCTCACAAGGGGTCTTATATCCTGTTCAAAGGAATTATCCTCTATTCTTATATCTATCATTAAATACATCTTCCTATAAAAGGTACGGATTGCTTAAAAGTTCATTTTCTACAGTTGTAGCCGGTCCATGTCCCGGAAAAATAAGAGTTTCCTTAGGCAGGCTCTTAATTATCGTATTAAGAGTCCTTTTCATATCTCTCTCACTTCCCGTCGGAAAGTCGCACCTGCCTATACTTCCGGAAAAAATCACATCTCCCGAAAATATTATTTTGACTTCTTTTCCGTCCGTCTCCACATCGTCCGCATAAAAACTCATACTCCCGACAGTGTGCCCCGGAGTATCTATAGCCTTTAGATTTAATCCATCAAAATCAAGCGTCTCTCCGCCTTTTACATAAATATCCGGAGCTAAAGTAAAAGCTTTCCCGGTAAAAAGAACGGATACGTTCATTTCCGGATTCTCGAATAAATTTCTGTCGCCCTCTCCGGCGTAAATCTTAATGCCGTATTTATCCGCCACTCCTCTTGCCGCCATCATATGGTCGAAATGTCCGTGTGTTACAAGCACGGCTAAGGGAGTAAGCCCTCTTTCGTCTATAAAAGCACTTATTTTATCCGCTTCGTCCGCAGGGTCTATTACAATGCATTTTCCACCAAAACTTACTATATAAGCATTTGTGGCAACCGTGCCGAGAATGAGTCTGTCAACCTTTACTTCGGTCATCCCGTAGTCCTCTCTATATCAATTACGCTTTCTATTGCTTTAAGCTTCGATACTAAAAACGCAAGCTGATTTTTGCCCTTTATCTCGAAAGCAATGTCAAAGGTGGCTATTCCCTGCTTGTTAGACCTTGCCGATACCGATGTCATACCTATATCCGCCTCGGTAAATACCCTTGATATATCTATAAGCAGTCCGTTTCTGTTGTTCGCGTAAACCTTAATCTCCGTCGCGTACAATCTGTCATTTTGTTTAGCCGCCTCAGGAGACCATTCAGCCTCTATGATTCTTCGTCTGTCCTCTTCCGGAAGATTCATCATATTTATACAGTCGCTTCTGTGTATGGAAATTCCCCTTCCCCTTGTTACAAAACCGACAATCTCGTCTCCGGGTACCGGTGAGCAGCACTTTGAAAAATGTACCGCCACATCGTGTATCCCCTTTACCACTATTCCGCCCTTTGACGAACCCTTTTTTACAGGTGTCTGGAGTTTATCACTTGCTTTTGCCAGGATATCCTCATCCGTAATCTCGGCAAGCTCTTTTTTCTTCTTTTCTTCTACAAGCTTGTTTACGATCTGCCCCTCTTTAAGACCGCCTCTGCCGACCGCGGCACAGATTGAATCCCAGTCTTTAAAGCCGTATTTCTGCATGCATACCTGCATAAATTCCGGCTTCATAAGGTCGCTTACAATATAGGAATGAGTTTTACAGTAGGTTGCTATAAGCTCTTTTCCTCTTATTATATTATCCTCTTTAAGCTCAGTCTTAAACCACTGGTTTATCTTTGTGCGTGCCTGTGAGCTTTTTACAATTTTTAGCCAGTCAAGGCTCGGTCCCTTTGAGTTTTGAGAAGTGATAATCTCAATTCTGTCACCGTTTTGAATTACATAATCTATAGTAACAAGCCTGCCGTTAGCCCTTGCTCCGACCATTTTATTTCCTACCGCCGAGTGTATGCTGTAAGCAAAGTCTACAGGTGTAGAGCCTGCCGGCAGATTTTTTACGTCTCCTGTAGGTGTAAAGCAATATACGCTGTCCGAAAAAAGATTTAAATCGTCCTTTATAAGGTTTAAAAATTCCTTATTGTCGGACATATCCTTCTGCCACTCCAAAATCTGTCTGAGCCACGTATATTTCGCTTCCTCACTCGCTTTCGTTTTTCCGTCCTTGCCCTCCTTATACTTCCAATGGGCTGCAATTCCGTATTCCGCCGTACGATGCATATCGTAGGTACGAATCTGGATTTCAAACGGCTGTCCCTTCGGACCTATAAGCGTAGTGTGAAGCGACTGATACATATTTACCTTAGGCATGGCTATATAGTCTTTAAATCTTCCGGGCACAGGTACATACATTTCGTGAATAACACCCAATGCCGCATAGCAATCCTTCAATGAATCCACTATGATTCTTACGGCAAATAAATCGTATATCTGATCTAAGGTTTTATGCTGATTTACCATCTTTTTATATATACTGAAATAATGCTTAACCCTGCCTCCTATAGTGGCTTCAATTCCGGCGGACTTTATATGCTCTCCGACCTCTTTTTCTATAGCGGAAATAAAACTTCTCTTTTCTACAGTTATTTCCGTTATTTTCTCATTTAAATCTTTATATACGTCAGGATGCAGATATTTTAACGAAAGGTCGTCAAGCTCCACCTTTATCTTACTTATACCGAGTCGTTGCGCAATCGGAGAGTAAATATCCATGGTTTCTCTGGATTTTTCAATTTGTTTAGGCGGCGACTGAAACTCAAGTGTACGCATATTATGCAGTCTGTCCGCAAGTTTTATAAGAATTACTCTTATATCCTTTGCCATGGCAAGGAACATTTTTCTTAAATTTTCCGCCTGAACCTCTACCTTATCTTTTGAGTACTGCAACTGTGTGAGTTTTGTGACTCCGTCAACCAAAAGCTCCACTTCTTCTCCGAATTCTTCTCTTAATTCATCCGGCTCACATGCGGTATCTTCGATTACATCATGCAAAAGTCCCGCTATTATGGTTTCCTTATCAAGCTCGAGCTCCGCTAATATAATAGCCACACAGAGCGGATGGCAGATATAAGGCTCTCCTGATTTTCTTAACTGCCCCTCGTGGCATGAATCCGCCAACTTATAAGCTTTTTCTATCATTGAAATGTCCGTTGACGGATGATACTCTCTTATCGTATTGATAAGTTTGTCATAAAGCTCTTCCTTAGGGGTAAATTCGGCAAAAGAATCAAGCTCCCTTTCAGAAGCCTCAAGCTTTTTTTTGAGATTTTCGTTGGAAGAAATATAGGTATTAAGCTCCTCCCTCACATCTCTTAATTCATCCTCTTTTTGCTTAGTTTTCTCCGCCATAAATTATTCCCCTGAACTTAAAATATTATTTCTAAAGCCAAGCCTGAACCGTTTAAAACGAATTATTCATGTTATATGCCGAAAACCGCTTTTCATGAATAATTTATGTTTTTATATTATATGTTTATTATTCATAAAAATCAATAAGTGACACCCCTCGAAAATCACATAAGCGAAAGCGCTATTATTATAATTCCCACGGCTATTCTGTACCAACCGAACACCTTGAAATCCTTCTTTTTTATATATCCCATTAAAAATCTTATTGCAAATAATGAAACTATAAACGCTGTAAGCGTCGCCGTTATAAGTATGGCTATTTCCGCACCTCCGAAAGCCGGTGCTTTGGCAATAAACTTTACCGCTTTTAAAAGGCTTGCGCCGAACATTACAGGGACTGCGAGAAAAAACGTAAACTCGGCGGCAACCTTTCTTGAAAGCCCTAATAAAAGACCGCCTATTATAGTCGCGCCGGATCTTGAAGTTCCCGGAAATACCGCAGCCACAAGCTGAAAAAGACCTATAATGAAAGCATCTTTATAAGATATCTTATATATGCTTTTTACATCCGTAACATTATTTTTAGTAAACACGCTCTCCGTTATAATAAAAATTATTCCGACCACTATAAGCGCCGTAGACACCGCCTGCGGATTGTAAAAAAGCTCATCGATTTTATCGTCAAAGGCAATACCGATTATTGCAGCCGGAACACAGGCAATCACGATATTTATCCACATCTTTAAAGCTCCGGGCTTCCATATACTCTCACCCTTCTCAACCGGTTTCCTAAAAGGCCAGAGCTTATCCCAAAACAAAAGCACAACCGCCATTATGGCTCCACCCTGTATCACTTTTTCAAACAGCTTCATACCATCCTCCCAAATATTAACTTTCACGAAATCCTGAAGGATTATCATGTGTCCCGTAGAGCTTACAGGAAGCCATTCCGTAATTCCTTCTACAACCCCGAATAAAAACGCCTTTAAAATCTCAATCAAAGTTCCCATACATTACTCCCCTTATATGATATAGGTGTCAAAAAATAAAAAATCCTTCCCGAAGCAAGCCCCACTCAAATTTTCATACTTCCCGCACCTGTATCCTTATATACAAAACGAGCGCCATAGTCTTGACGCTCGATAAATCGCAAAAAACATCACTCGCCCGGATACTTGATTATTGAAACCACATTGTAATCCTTCAGCTTCTCTCTGCCCTTAAGCCCCTCAAGCTCTATAAGAAAAGCAATTTTCACTACCTTTCCGCCGAGGCTCTCAATGAGCTTGCACATAGCCTCCGTGGTACCTCCCGTAGCTATGAGATCATCCACTATCACTATCCTGTCACCCGGCTTTATAGCATCCTTGTGCACTTCAAGCGTGGACTTTCCGTATTCCAAATCATAATCCATCTGTGCCGTTTCTCCCGGAAGCTTTCCTTTTTTTCTAACGGGTACAAACGATTTATGCATATTATAAGCAATCGGCACACCGAAAATAAAACCTCTCGATTCCGGTCCCAAAACTATATCAAACTCCGTATCGTCAAGAGCTGCCGCCATTCTGTCCACAGCCATTCTAAGCCCGTCTTTGTCGGCAAGCAGAGTTGTAATATCCCTGAACATAACCCCTTTTTCCGGAAAATCCGGTATCGTTCTTATATAATCCTCAATTTTCTTCATTCCGATCCCTTAACTCCATTCCTCTCGTATTCCGTTTCGGTTATATTTGATAAGGTATAATATTCCTATCACAAAGCAATATTTTACCACTAAACTAATATAAAAGCAAGAGTCCGAAATCTCGGGTTTACATAAAATCGGTTACATCTGATGCCTCACCACAGCATATTCATCTTCTCTCCTGTAATAAGGGCAATTTTTAAAGCCCCCGGTATATACTCTGTAAAAATCATCCTCATCCATATCCTGAACGCAAATATAAGAATCCTCTTCCTCGTCGTAAATATAGTTGTTACAGTCATCACAAGCATATCCGGTCGCCATATATCCTCCTTAAAGCGAAAAGCCGTCTCGTCAAAATACCGCTCTTGACGGGACAGCTCCTATATAAAACTTTTAATTTAAATTCAAATTCTCACATCCACATTAGCGCCAAGATTCGGAGTAACCGAATTCTCCATCATCTTAACCATTCCGGCTCCCATAGCCTCTTCCATATCCATGTTTTTCTTCACAACCGCCGTGCTGACTGCAGCCATGGTCTTTGACATAGCCATATCCGTAGAAAGAGAAGCTATACTCATTGATAATCCGTCCATATTAACCTCCTGAAAGAGTTTTATCCCATATCATCAAATATTTACGAGGTCAGTCTACTATATGTAGGTGAAATAGTCAAGTTTTCTCAAAACACATCTTCACCATTTCTATAACAATCCTTTGCTCTTCCTCCGTCATCTTTATATCGCTCGGAAGACAGAGCCCTCTCTCAAAAATATCCGAACCCGTATCAATATAATCCGCGCCAAGATCTCTTATAGAACCTTTTTCCGTAATAAAATCACAGCTTTTGAAATACGGTTGTAAATGCATAGGCTTCCAAATCGGTCTTGATTCCACATTCATGGAAGCTAAAAACTCTCTTATTTCCTCCGGTGATGTCTTACCTCTTTCGCTTAAATAACACTTTCCGCTAAAATCCATATATTTGAATTTCTCTTTTTTCATTGTCTCGACAGGACTTAAAATCATATCATCAAATTTTTCATCCCTTACCGCAAAGGTATTGATCGATTTTCCCTGTCCGCCTCCGTAATCGGGTTTAAAACGACTCCTGTCCTGCGGTGCCACAGCTTCCTCATCTATTAAAATAACCGAAAGCCAGAAATTAGGTTCCGCCTCACTTCCACAAGGATTCATTTTCAGCGGAAGACCCTTAAAGCCCTCCTTATACCTCTCGTAAATCGCCTTTTTTCTCTCTATATGCTCGTCAAGATGTATAAGTTGACCTCTGCCTATACCCGCAAGTATATTTGAAAGCCTGTAGTTGCAACCAAGCTCCTCATGCTGGTACCATGGATAAGGTTCCCTTGCCTGGGTCGATATGAATTTAGCCCTGTTTATAGCTTCTTTATCCTCGGAAATAAGCATACCTCCGCCCGAAGTTGTAATTATTTTATTACCGTTAAAGCTTATTACATTGTAATGCCCGAAGGTTCCGGTCTTTTTTCCCTTATATGAAGCCCCGAAGGACTCCGCCGCGTCCTCTATTAAAATTGCTCCGTAAAAATCGCAGATTTCCCTGATTTCATCGAGCTTTGCAGGTGTACCGTATAAATCTGCCGCAACCACGCATTTTGTATTCGGATAAATCTGAAAAGCCTTTTTAAGAGCCGCAGGGCTCATATTCCATGTTTCATACTCGCTGTCTATAAAAACCTGCTCGCCTCCCTCGTAAGAAACGGGATTTACCGTAGCCGCAAAGGTTAAATCCGAGCAAAATACCTTATCTCCTCTTTTTACATCTGAAAGTCTAAACGCCAGATGAAGCGCCGCCGTGCCTGAAGCGAGCCCGACAGCCGAAAGCTCTCCTCCCAAATACCCGCAAACCTGTTTTTCAAGCTCGTCTATATTCTCGCCTACAGTAGATACCCAGTTTGTGTCAAATGCCCGTTTTACAAATTTTTCCTCTTCGCCGTGCATTGTAGGGGATGAAAGCCATATTCTGTTCTTAAATGCCTCAAATTCCATATTTTCCTCTTACTATCTGTAATTTTCTATCTTTATCTGAACACTTCTTCGTCCATTGTACTCGTTTATTTCGGGTCTGTATATAATATCAAGCTTTTTTCCCTCTTTTTTATTAAGATAATCCGTAAAAGATACCGAATCCCCGAAAATTATACCGCTGTAAATTTTTCCGTCCTTCATATCGGTAAGAGTAAGCTTTACCACATTTCTGTTTTTCCCTAAAATTCTCATATCCTGCACATATACATCCCTTTTAGCAAAAAGAGGAGCCGGATTTCCCGTTCCGAAAGGCTCCAAAACCGACATTTCATTTATAAGCTCCTCGGTAGCATAGACAAGAGGAAGCTCCATATCAAAGCTTACCTTAGGCTTCAAATCTTCTTCGTTAAGCTTCGTATTCTCGTTTAATTTTTTCTTTAATTTATAAAAATTCGCTTTCTGCTCCTCCTCCGTATCCCCGTCAAGAGTAAATCCTGCAGCCATAGGATGTCCGCCGAACTTCGAAAAGCACTCGGAGCATTTTGAAATTTCCTCGAACATATTGTATTCTTCAATAGAACGTCCCGAACCTTTTATACCTCTTTCAGCATAAGTAAAAATAAGAGAAGGCTTATTAAACCTTTCCTTTATCCTGCCGGCTACTATCCCCGCTATACTTTCATGGCAGTCGGAAAGCAAAATGACAAGCACTTTATCGTCCTTATATTCTTCACTTTCAGCTGCTTCCACGGCTATTCTTATGCTTTGCTCCGTTATATCTTTTCTCTCGTTATTTAACGCTTTAAGCTTCTCCGCTTTTAACAAAGCCTCGTCCATATCATCAGTTAAAAATAATTCCAAAGCTTTTTTCGCCGATTCAAGCCTTCCCGAAGCGTTTATCATAGGTCCTAAAATGAAGCCGCAATAATAAACCTTGATTTCTTCTTCATCTTTGATTTCAGCCACCTTTAAAAGCGCTTTAAGTCCTGTGTTTTCGGTATCTCTTATGGCATTTAACCCCTTTTTTACAATTGTCCTGTTCTCCCGCTTAAGCTCCATCACATCGCATACGGTGGCAAGAGCCGTAAAATCAAGATAGCGTTTTTCAATATCCTTAAGAGTAAATTTTTTCTTTTTGCAATATTTTTTCGCAAAATGCCTTATAAGCTGATAAGCCACTCCCGCTCCGCAAAGTCCCTTAAACGGATAATCGCAGTCCTCCCTCTTCGGGTCGGTGACGGTATCTGCAGGCGGTAAAGGCGTACCTATCGGGATATCATGATGATCCGTAACTATTACCGTAAGCCCCAGCTTTTTTGCGTGAGCGATTTGATTGTAGGCGGCAATCCCGTTGTCACAGGTCATTATAACTTCCACTCCGTCGGAATACGCTTTATCTATTATATTCTCATTTATGCCGTAGCCGTCCTGTACTCTGTCCGGTATGTCAAAACTCACCGAAGCTCCGATATTTTTAAAATAATCATATAAAATATAGGTGGAGCATACCCCGTCCACATCATAGTCGCCTATTATTCTAATCTTATTATTTTCTTTTATACTTTCCGCCAAAATACCGCAAGCCTTATCCAAATCATACATAAGCGAGGGCTCGGAAAGCTCCGCTTTTTCAGCATTTAAATACTCTTCAATTTCCGTATCAGTACGAATACCCCTGTTTACAAGAAGCCTTGCCGTGATTTCGCTTATACCGTATTTATCCGAAATTCTTTTAAAATCACCCTTAAAACTTTTAATAAACCAACGTTCTTTCATAATTCCCCTTAATTAAAAAGCCGCCGCATATAAACCGTGTAACGACAGCATCCACGAATACCGTGTCACATTATACACGATTTATACACAACAGCCAACTATACAAATCTTATAACATACCGTTTTCAGTGCCCTGACGGCGCGGGCCAATGGTAACCTCTCTGATTATTTAAGCCGTAATCCGCTTTTTTATGATACTCCGCCAAAGAAAAGCCTGTTAAAACTCCGTCGGTAATCCATTTCAAATCTTCTCCGTACATATTTTCCATAAGATACCGCTCCATCCGCTCACGAATCTCCGCGTAAGCTTCTTCTTCCGCACAGTTATGAGTTTCTTTCCTGTCTTTTTCCAAATCGAAAATCTGAACTATATTGCCGCATGGATAATAAATCAGTTTATATTGCTCCCATCTTATCATCCTCGTGGCCTTCTCATCTTCACCGACTTCACCGTATAAATATGAATGCTCCTTATCACTAAACAGAGGTATGCCTTCCACATTCTCAGGAACGGCAAATCCGCACAAATCCAATAAAGTAGGCATTACATCCCTAAGCCCTGCCAATTTCTTTTCCACAGTTCCCCGTCTGTCCATAATCGGTTTCCCTGAAAAAATCAACGGTACACATGCCGACTCTTCATAAAAACAACGTTTTGCAACCATATTGTGATTAAACAGCATATCTCCGTGATCACTGGTAAATACTAAAATAGTATCATCCAATACCCCGCATTCTCTCAGTGTGCCGATAAGCAGACGTATTTGATTATCGATATGTGTACACTGGGCAAAAAACGCTCTTCTTGCTCTGCGCATTTCTTTTTCAGTATACAAATTCGCCTGTTCACACATCGCTTTCCAAATCGGGCTTTCATCCAGCCAGTCCTGAGACACGGGAGGATTTATTTCATCTTCCGAGTACATATCCAAATATGTCTGAAGCGGAACTAACGGCGGATGCGGAAACTGATACGAGCAGTAAAAAAAGAACGGTCTCGTAATATCTCTCCGCTTAATCTGGCGCATCATTTCCATAGTCACCCAATTAGTCGGATGCGCTTTCTCGTCTAAATGCCACGGTCTGGTATAATATGTATTATTTCCCATTCCATGCATAAACTCCTGCCCCAAGTATCCGTTTTCCCCTAACCAAATCTGATAATCGTCTACCGTTCCGAACTCATATCTTCCTTCTTCCGCCAAAACGACATCGCCAAAGCCGATTCGATTCCTCTGAGGGTATACGTGCAACTTTCCTACCGCTATAGTCTGGTATCCCTGTTCGCTGAATACTCCCGCCATATTCGGCGCGTTCGGCATTTCCATCCGCTCCGAATATACCCGGTCACCGTGTCTCCTCGGTGACAATCCCGTCATTAAAGTCCTTCTTGCAGGGATACATACCGGACACTCGCTGTAGCAATTTTCAAACCGCACACCCCGCTCCGCCAGATAATCTATAGTCGGCGTCATAATATCATTTCGTCCCGCACACCCCAAAAGCGAACCGGACCAGTGATCCGTACAAATCATCAAAACATTCTTTTTTTCAGCCATTTTTGTATCACTCTTCCCCAAATAGTAGTGATGTCACACATTTCGTAAGTTTTTTGAACTTTATCCGATTTTCAGTTGTTTATGAGCTTATCTCCCTCATTATTCCAACTGTAAAGCTTTCTTATCTCTTTACCTACCTGCTCCGAATGATGCTCGGCATGAAGTTTCCTCATAGCGTTAAAATGAGCCCTTCCGCCTGCCGCACTCATATCAAGAAGGAAATCCTTGGCAAAACTTCCGTCCTGAATATCCGAAAGAATCTTTTTCATGGTTTTTTTGGTTTCATCGGTTATAATCTTAGGTCCCGTTATATAATCACCATATTCAGCCGTATTTGAAATGGAATATCTCATTCCCGCAAAGCCTGACTGATAAATAAGGTCTACAATAAGCTTCATCTCGTGAATACACTCAAAATAAGCGTTTCTCGGATCATATCCCGCTTCAACAAGAGTTTCAAAACCTGCCTGCATAAGTGCGCATACACCGCCGCAAAGTACAGCCTGCTCACCGAAAAGATCAGTTTCGGTTTCCGTTCTGAAAGTAGTTTCAAGAATGCCCGCTCTCGCTCCGCCTATTCCGGCTCCATAAGCAAGCGCGGTTTCAAGAGCCTTTCCCGTAGCATCCTGATAAACCGCCACAAGACAAGGAGTTCCTTTGCCTTCAAGATACTCGGAACGAACGGTATGTCCCGGAGCTTTAGGCGCTATCATCGCAACATCAACACCCTCGGGAGCGGTTATAAGTCCGAAATGCACATTGAAGCCGTGCGCGAACATAAGCATATTTCCGGACTTTAGGTTAGGCTCTATGCTTTCTTTATAAAGCTTTGCCTGAAGCTCGTCATTTATAAGAATCATAATGATGTCGGCCTGCTTAGCCGCCTCAGCCGCCGTATAAACCTTAACGCCCTGTGACTCCGCTTTAGCCCACGACCTGCTGCCCTCATAAAGTCCCACAATAACATCCAAACCCGACTCTTTAAGATTAAGAGCATGAGCGTGTCCCTGGCTTCCATATCCTATAATAGCTATCTTCTTTCCGTCCAAAAGAGAAAGGTCACAGTCCGCTCCATAAAAAATTCTTGCTTCCGACATAATATTTCCTCCATTTTAATGTGATTTTCAATCCGCCCATGCTTCGCCCCGTACCTCCGAGCCTCTTTCAAGTCCCGTGACGCCGGTACGAACCAACTCAATTATGTTATCATCTCCGAGGAGATTTAAAAAAGCCGCTATTTTAGCCTGATTTCCCGTAAGCTCCGCAGTAAGCGAGCTGTTTGAGACATCGACGATTTTTGCTCTGAATATATCCGCGGTTGTTATTACCGCCTGCCTTTCGGCGGGCTCCGCTTTAATTTTAACAAGTATCAGCTCCCTCGTTACGGCGCTGTCCGGATGAAGTACCTTAACTTCCTTAACATCCTCAAGCTTCGCGAGCTGCTTCTTTATCTGATCAAAAACCTGATCATCTCCGCCCGCAACTATTGTCATTCTGGAATATAAAGGATTTTCCGTTTCACTAACCGTAAGACTGTCGATATTAAATCCTCTGCGGCTGAAAAGCCCCGCCACACGGCTTAAAACTCCGGCTGTATTATCCACATATACGGAAAAAACAATCTTATTCATATATTTACCACATCTCCTTAAACTTTTAACAATTCTATCAATCAGTCTTTATAAAGTCAAGTAATAGAGACGCCCTCAAGTATCACATATAGTTATAGAAAGTCATTATCAAGGCTTATGTTTATACCTTTTCAAAATGCTCCACATCCATTACAAATATGGTCGCTCCGCCCACATCAACCGTATTAGGTATAGCATTATAGCCCGCCACCGGTACTCCGCTCGTCTGTGAGTAAGGCATATTGTAAATTATCTGCTCCCTCTTTCCCGACTCTCTCTTTATAAGAGAAATTACTTCCTTAACCTTCTCTTCCGGTACGCCAAGAAGCAGAGTCGTATTTCCTCTTCTTAAAAATCCTCCCGTAGTGGCAAGCTTTGTAACTATATATCCCTCCATCGTAAGAGCTTCGGTAACCGAATCTCCATCATCGCTGTGCACAATGGCAAGCACCATTTTCATAGTTTTTTCCTCCCCTATTCATCAAATTCAAGTACGGCGTAAAATCCCCCGGGCTTTCCTTCATACGCCGTAACCCTTCCCCGTCTTGTTTTCAACGCTTCCGTAAACGGTATATTTCCGCTCATTCCATAGGCATGCTCAATAGTATAATACAGGAAATTTTCAAGTTCGGTCTCCGTTACATTAAGCTCATCTCCCACATTGATAAGCCCGCTTCTTTCCACCTTAAATTCCATTTCCCTCATAAAGCGCCTCCGTTCTTAAGCACCGTATATCTTTTATATTTTACCATTTTTTACAAAAATTTGCAAAAATATCTTTGCCGAAGCCCGATTTTACATATAAAGTATCCCGTCCGCCACTGACATCGTGGATGCCCTGTGCGATACAAGCACAATGGTTTTTCCTTCTTTTTCCTCAAGCAGACTCTTCAAAACCATTCCTTCGTTAAGACTGTCTATATTGCTTGTAGGCTCATCTAAAAATATAACCGGAGCCTCATGTAAAAACGCTCTCGCTATGCCGATTCTCTGCCTCTCTCCTCCGGAAACCGAGTCGCCGAGCTCCGCAAGCATCGTATCATACCCTTTAGGCAACGACATTACAAATTCATGTAACGAAGCCTTTTTAGCGGCTTCTATAACTTCTTCCCTTGTTGCGTCCTCCTTCGCTACCTTAATATTATTCTCTATGGTATCGGCAAACAAAAATGTTTCCTGTGTCACATAAGAAATATGTTTTCTTAAACTTTCCGTTTTAATCTCATTTACATTAACGTTTCCGAAAAAAATCTCTCCCTTGTCCGTTTCGTAAAATCGCATCAAAAGCTTTAATATCGTAGATTTTCCGGAACCGCTTTCTCCGTGAATGCCGTAAATTGTATTTTCAGGAATTCTCACCGAAAAATCCTTAAGAATTTCAGGCTTCTCTCCGTCACCTTTATAATCGGCATATCCGAAGCAGACATTCCTTAACTCAATATCTCCTCTCTCCACTTCCGCTCCGTCTGAAATATCCTCAATCATCGGTTTCTCATGAAGCAAATCAAGCACACGATTTCCGCTTGCAAAAGTCCGGTTAAGATTATTGGAAAGCGCCGAAAGTGCCGCCACAGGTCCGAAAGAGCTCATAAGCGAAACGGTGGCTACTATGGCTCCATCTGTGGAAATAAGCCTGTTTGACGCCATTATCCCCGCAACTGTCACCATTATTATCCCCGCCGATAAAATAACAGTGTCGGTACCGATTTGCTGAATCAGCTCTTTTCCCTTTAATACACGTCCGATTTTTTCAAGTTCTTCTGTATATTTTCCCGTTTTTTCCTTCCTTTTTTCACTTATCTGATATTGCAGTATCTCATCTATTCCGTAAAGATTGTCAAGTACAGTCGTATTTAACTCTCCGTAAGAATCTCTGTATTTTTTACCGTCCTCCTGACCCTTAGCGCTGTTTATAACAGGTATAACACCGCCTACAAGCAGATAAAACGTTAGTGAAATAATCCCTAACAGAATATGAACACTGCCTATATATAATACCATAACAAGCGAAGTTAAAATTGCGATTGCCACAGGTGAAACGGTATGCGCGTAAAACACCTCCAAAAGCTCTATATCGCTTGTAATTACCGAAATCAGATTTCCCTTTTCTTTCCCGTCAAGTTTCGCCGGAGCAAGTTTTCTGAGAGAAGCAAAAACCTTATGCCTTATTCCTGCAAGCAGCTTAAAGGCAATATAATGGTTGCTAAGCTGCTCAAGATACCTCATGATACCTCTCATAGCCGCAAATATAGCCATCAAAATAAAAATTTCTTTAAGCGTAAATATTTCCGAAAAACCTAAAACGGAAACAATTCCCATAGAGCCCAAAACCGTTATAAAAGTCGCCATAAGGTTTCCGATGCTTCCCATTACCACCGCAATAAGCATTATTCCTATCAAAGGCTTTACAAGTCCTATAAGCCCCGCCATTACCGCTATTCCGCTTCTTCTTCCGGTATGTTTCATATTATCAGACTCCACCTGTAAGCGCCTCCTTTCCAAACTGCTCAAGCTCCTTTTGCGCCGTATAAATTTCTTTATAAAAGCCCGCCTGTTCCATTAACTCATAATGATTTCCGTATTCCGTTATGCTTCCATCCTTCAAAACATATATCACATCTGCAGCCTTAACATTTTCAAGCCTGTGCGAAATCACAATAACGATCTTGTGCTTTGCAAGCTCTTTTACTACGCTCATAATTGCGTTTTCACTTTCTACATCTACATTTGAAGTCGCTTCATCAAAAATATAGACCGGAGTATCATGTAAAATCGCTCTCGCAAGCGCAAGTCTTTGCTTCTGTCCTCCTGAAAGATTTGCCGCCTTTTCCGACAATTTAAAATTAAGCCCGCCGCTTTTCATCACAAAATCAAAAAGCCTTACTCTTTTAAGCGCGTTAAACATTTCACCGTCATCCGCGTCATGTTTTCCCATAATAAGATTATCTCTTACAGTTCCTGCAAAAAGATAACTGTCGTGTCCTATTCTTGTAACAATTTTTCTTAACGTATTCTCATCTATATCATCAATTTCAAAATTTCCTATATATATTTTCCCGCCCGTTTTAACTATTTCCTTCATTAAAAGCGAAACAATCGTACTTTTTCCGCTCCCCGATTCTCCTGCCAACGCGGTTATTCCTCTTTTTGCCTCAAAAGAAATGTCCTTAAGCACCGCTCTGTCCTTTTCATACGAAAACGTAATATTTTCAAAGCATACTGTATGCTCCGCCTGCTTTAACGCTTTCTCATTTTCTTCGTTCTCGGTCACCGGAATGTCAATTAAAGAAAAAATTTTATCCGCCGCTGCATTTCCGTTCATTGCAATATGGAAAAACGAGCCGAGGAGCCTTAACGGAAGAAAAAACTCCGCAGACATTATAATTATAAAAAAGCACTCAGCCGGAGTGATATTTCCCGCACTGTATTCCAAAATACTTAAAATTCCGCCTAAAGCGGCTCCTCCATAAGCTATTAAATCCATTACACTTATAGAATTTAACTGCATAACAAGTACTCTCATAGTTATTTTTCTGAAATTTTCAGCTTCTTTATCCATCTTGAGCGCATATCTCTCATCTGCGCGGTAAATTTTAAGAGTTGTGAGTCCCTGTAAACATTCCAGGAAAGAATCTCCCATTTTGGTATAGCTTCCCCAATATTTAGCAAGCATCCTTTTTGCAATTTTCTGCACCGCTATGATGGAAACGGGAATTAACGGCACGCAGGCAAGAAGCACCGCCGCCGCCTTTAAACTCATAGTACCGATAACGGCGAACAAGGTAATCGGCGCTATCATACTGTAGAAAAACTGCGGAATATAACTGCCGAAATAAGTTTCAAGCTGCTCCACTCCTTCTGTAGACAGCTGAACCACCTCGGATGTTTGAAAATACTTTTTATATCCGCTTCCCGTTAACATGAGCTTGTCATAAATCATATTCCTTAAGCTTCTTTTTATATTGCTCGACGTTTCAAAAGAAAGTCTGCTGTTAAGAGTTGAAAGCAGACTTCTGATAAACATTACGGCTATTAAGGTAAGTGCAAGTATTACTCCGTTCCTTTTTAAAGCATCAAAATCTTTACCGTTTAAAACAAGCGCTTCCATGAATTCCGCCGTTTTAAGCATAAGCACTATATTCGCGATTAACATAAGCCATTTTGTAAGAACTATACCTGTTACTTTTTTATTATTTTCTTTAAATTCCGATAATAAACGTTTATTAAACATTTTCTTTCTCCGTTTCAGACGTTTCATTTTCCTCAGCCGTAGGTATTCTAAATAAAAAATAATATAAATGTCCACATAGTATAACAGCGATAATCACCTTTATGTAAACTCCCGGCGAAAAGAAAATTCCTGCGCAAAAAAAGCATGTCAAGGTCAAAAGCATTTTTATCTTGCGCGCTTTTGTCATGCCTTTTTTACCTACGGTACCGCCTATATAATTTTTATACAAATCAGTTTCGACCAACCACCTATGAAATTTTTTTGAACCCGCTCCGAATAAAGCGGCAGCAAGTAACAGAAACGGTGTTGTCGGAAGTAACGGTATTACTACACCTACAGCTCCTATTGCTAAAGATACAAAACCCAATCCTATCAATATCCCGCTAAACAATTTTTCCATAATATTACCTCATGTCGCTATATTGTCATACTTAAACTTCGTTCTCATAAACTTAAAATCCATACAATATTTTACCGGCTAATGTAAGATATCACGGTTTTTAAGGTAAAGTCAAGCCCGTGTAACACCCCGAGTTTTGGCGTTTTTTCATAAACGCGGCTAACCATGCTACTTATAAGCTGCATTACATAGACAATAACGACCGTATGGAAAAAGCACGTTGTTAAGAAGTACATCTGCGTTTTAATGAAAAAAACAAGAGAACTCAAGCATATAATATAAGTTATGCGCAAAAAAACAACCGCAATACCTTCATTTAAATGTATTGCGGCTGCATATCTTTTACAAAACCAAAATTTTCTAATAATCAATAAGTATAAACTATATCCTTATAATCGCTGTAACTCTTATACATACTGTATTTTCTCTTTGCTTTATGCATCTGTAAATCGTATGTAGCATCTATAACATTCCATTTTGAACTTTCATATACATTATTCCACGCATGATATACGGTAGCGTTCGGAGTATATCCGGTTACAACCTTGGTAGGCACGTCAACGCTTCTTAACATCGAAGCAAGAAGAATCGAAATATCGTAGCAGATTCCTTTTCCGTTGCTCATTACGGTATCTATATTAGGAATATAAGCTGCCGTCTTCGACTCGTCATCTATATTCTTCGCCTTGTCATAGTCATAAGAATAATTTTTTACCACATATTCATAAATTACCTTAATTTTTGCTTTTCCGCTTTTTCCTTTAGCAAGCGCGGCGGCTTTTTTAACGGCATTATTTGTAGAGTTCCACGAAATAATATAATTTGATGATAAATAAGCCTCCTCGTCCGAAGAAAGACTCTGTGTTATACTTGTCGTCTGCATTACCGCGTATCTGGTACCCGATATGTTTCTGCAAAGGATAAACTTATATTCCCCGTTTCCCTGTGTCATAGGAATATTTATATTCAACGTCCCCTTAGGTATGTCGTACTTATATTGCTTTCCTCCCGAAAGCTGAACTACCAGCTTGACCTTTACATCGTACTCATTATTGTACTTTAAGGTAACCGTTCCATCGTTATTATTCTCTATGGTTGCCGAATCCGCAAGCGCCTTTTCATTTTTTAGAAAAAACACAACCATGAACATAAACATAAATAACATATATTTAGCAAATCTTTTCATACTTTTCACTCCTTCGGTAACAAAATTTTCATTTAAAAACAATGAATTTATTCTTTTGAAACCTTAATGAAAATATGATAGCACTTGTTAACCATATTTTCAAGCATTTTTTAATTCTTTATATGACTGCAAAAAAACAAGCCCGAAATGCCGGTTCCTGAATCTTGACTCCTAGCTTTCGCCAGGTGGGTTACCTCACATATCCGTCTGCCTTCCACTAAAATGTGCCGGGCACATTGAGGCATGGCATAAAGATATAAATATTGGAATCCCGTTTTATGTCATGTAGGTTCAAAACATCAGGAATTATCGAACATTTCAGGCTATTTCCTGTTTTTATTATAATAAAAACAGTTTTGTAATTCAATAGGTTTACAAATTTTTCATAAAATTTCAACTTCAGTAATGAATATTAACCTTCTTCTTCGGAATTTTCTTTCTTTTATTATAAGTAATCTTTAATTTACCGTCATTTACGGTAAGTATCACCGCTCCCAGATAATCCGTTCTTAAAATTCCGCTTTTAAAATCCTCAAGCCTTTCCACGGTTTGTCTGTGAGGATGCCCGTATCTGTTATTCAACCCGCAGCTTATAAGAGAGAGTTTGGGTGATACCTCATTTATAAAACCTTCCGTTGATGAATTTTTGCTGCCGTGATGACCTACCTTAAGTATATCACAGTCAATAAGAGCTCTTTCGTTCTCCGCCAATATCCGTTCCTCCGTACTTTTTCCGGCATCACCGGTAAACAAAAGCGAAATCCCTCCGCTCTCCATCCTCATTACGATTGAAGCCTCATTCTGCTCCGTTATTATATCACCCTCCTTAGGATAAAGACAAAAAAAGCCGCTGCTTCCATCCCTTATTTCATCACCTTTTTTAAAATAGAAAATCTTAATATCCCGTTTCTTGGCAGCAGCTTTAAGGTTTCTAAGCTCAGCGCAGTCAAGTTCCCTGTTTTTATAACCTGTGGAAATAATAATTTTATCCACCTTTATTTCTTTATAATTAAGCAATTCTATAATTCCGTTTACATGATCCTTATCCATATGAGAAACAAAAATTCCGCGTACTCTGTCCCAACCTTTGTATTTAAGAAACGGAAGAAGTCTCCTCTTACCCACCTCCTTTTCCGATGTGCTCCCGCAGTCCGATATATAAATATGCTTCTTTCCGACATTTACCACAAAGCAGTCACCCTGTCCTATATCAAGCATATTTACTGAAAATTCGTCCTTTCTGTAAAACAATATTATCAAAGCCGAAATCAGGCTCGCTACGAATACCGTTTTTCTTATGAAAACAGTTTTTTTCACGCTCAATCCTTTTTCTCCGTTTTTAAGTCTTAAAATCTTATCCTTTCTTATAATCAAAGTGAAAATATAAAATATTACAAAAAGTATGAGATAATATATTACGACCTGTACCGGAGAAGGGCTTCCTGCTATAATTCTGCCGATCGGTACCTTTTCGGCGCTTTTACAAAGAAAGGTATAAAACTCAAGTATAAAATGAGTATTACCTAAAAGAAACGCTCCCGAAATTTCCGAAAAAAGCGCTACAAAGCCCCCTAATAAGCCCATTATCACAATCACGGACATAAGCGGAATCACAATTATATTTAAAATTATTCCTGAAAGCGATACCTCATAAAAATTAAGTAAAACAATTGGAAGAGTTAAAATATAGACACTCACGGAACAGATTACGGAGCTGACGCAAAATTTAGTGATATTTTTAACAATATTTTTTTTATTTGATTTTTCTTTCTTTAAGAAAAGCCCCTCTATTACAGGCATTATATAAAAGATTGCAGCTACCGCCGAAAACGAAAGAAGAAACCCCGATTGATACAAAAGTCTCAGGTTTCCGGTAAGAAGCAAAATAGAGCTTACGGACATCGCGCTCGGTAAATCATAGCTTCTTCCGAATATGAATGATAAAAAGAATATTACAAGCATAATGACGGCTCTTGCCGTAGATACCGAAAATCCGGTCATAATACCGTATAAGATTAAAAAGATTGAAGCGCTTATCGGAGAAAAAGCATAAGGAGATTTAAGCTTTTTTAAAAGCAGATACATAACTCCGCCGACAAGCGAGATATGAAGCCCCGAAATCGCAAGAAGATGACTTATCATATTATCCCTGTAAAGAGCTTCTATTTCTTCGTCAAGTCCCGACTTATCACCCAATACCATAGCGGATAAAGTTCCCGCATCAGTTTTATTTAAAATAAGCTTAAACTTATCTTCTACGGCATTTTTAAGACTATATAGCTTTAAAGGAATAAAATATAGGATTTTATGAAAAAAAGAAGTTTTTACGGAGGTCACGCTTTTCGCCTCTACAGTCCCCGCATATCCCTCGTTATAGCAGTATTTTCTATAATCGAACTGTCCGGGATTTGAAGCTTCCTCAAACTCTTTAAAAGTTCCTTCACATCTTATGACATTTCCGTATTCAGGATAAACAAGCGAAGTTTCAGCAATTATAAAAAACTTTGTAAGTCCTCTTCCGCCGCCGTCTATGCTTATTCTGTACTTTTCTCCGTTATATCCTTCGGTTTTTCTTATATCGATAATCGTTCCGGTAACGGATATCCTGCTTCCGTCCTCAAACGGCGGGCTTATTTCACCTCTTAAACTCATATAAATAAGCAGAACAAAGGCATATAAAGCGGCTATAGGAACAAGAGGTCTTTTAATTATCAGTATTTTCAATAATTTCAAGATTCCTTTCAATCGGTAAATCTATAGGCACACTTTCTCTGTATGACGCGATTATTTTACCGTCAATGGAAAACTGCACCTTGGTCACGCTTCCTATTTCAACCAGCGAATTCACTAACGAATAAACTATTACTTTATTAGAAACCCCGTCTCTTCCATCCAAAAATTCCTCGTTAAGGTCCACATAGCAGATTCCGTCCTTATAGCTTACCTTATTTATTTTCGTTCTTTCAGGAATTACCGGAGCCAGTGCATCAGTTTCAAGCGGACCGTCTATAAGCTGTCTTATGACAAGTTCTTCAAGAGAAATCGTACCGTCGAACTCCACATTATGTCTTGTCTGAAAGAGCTTTTCCCCTTTCGCGTCGGTATAATAAAGAGCAACCTGAACGGTCTGATAATATGTTGTTTCTCCGTCCGTATTATCTATGAAATCATCCGCCGACATAGCGCCCACAGGGTTTATTTCCGAATACATAAGAGGCTGTCCGCCCACAGTATACTGAACGGATAAAACTCCGTCCGCCTGAGAAAGCGTCTTTACAACACATGCTCTTCTTAAAACTTCGGAAACTCCGATAAGCGCATTATATGAATCCGAAAAATCAACGGTAAGCAGACCGTCCTTAATTTCCCACGAGTTTACCGCGACATCGTCAGGAATAGCTTGCTTATAAGTGATTTCCGCAGGCGCGCTTCTTAATCTTTCTATAAGCTCGTCTATAAGCTTAGCGGCATCATCCGTCGTTTCCGTTTCATATTTTTCATCAACAAGTTTTGTTTCCTGATTATTTATACAGTATATTTTATATATTTTATTCGCGCCCGTAAGAGGTGATGCGGAAATCTCGGTATCCTCTCTGTCCGAGCAGCCGTATACAAAAAAGATTAAAACAAACAGTCCGAGCAGTCCCAAAAAACCTTTTATAATAAATCTATTTGACAAGTCTGAAGCCACCGCCTTTCCTCTTTACAGTCTGTTTTTTCGGAATCACATGAGTAAGCGGTATTCTTACGGTAAATGTAGTTCCCTCGTTTTCCTTGCTGTAAAGTCTTATCTCCCCGTGGTGCATTAAAACTATATTTTTGGTAATGGAAAGACCTAACCCCGTACCGCCGGTTCCTCTGCTTCTTGCCTTATCCACCCTGTAAAAGCGCTCAAAGATTTGATCTTGAAATTCCTCAGGTATACCTATTCCGGAGTCGGAAACCTTGACAAAAAAGAATTTATGGTCGGCATTAAGCGAAACCCTTACCCAACCGTCTTCGGTATTGTATTTTATAGCATTTTCCACAAGATTTGACAAAGCTAAAGAAAGTTTAACCTCATCAACCTCGGCGCTTACCGACCTGAAGCTTTCAAAAATAAGCTCCACGTCGGCCTTATTCGCAATAGGTCTGAGCCTTTTAAGGATTTGCTCCAAAAGTTCATTTAAATCTATATATGCGAAATTCATGCTTCCCGACTTTTTGTCAAGTTTAACAAGAGAGAGAAGATCGTTTATTATCTTATTTTCCCTCTCAATCTCATTGTTTATATCAATCATGAACTCCTTATACATGTCAAGGGTGGCATCGGGCTGCTCAAGCAGAGCATCCGCCAAAACTTTCATTGATGTCATTGGAGTTTTAAGCTCATGGGAAACATTTGACACAAATTCCTGCCTGCTTCCTTCGAGCTTTTTTGCCCTTGCGAGCATTTTGTTGAACGAAACGGAAACCGACTCAAGCTCCGTATAACCTTTTATTTCTACAAATTCATCCGTATCTCCGGCACTCACCTTATCTATATAGGCGGAAAGTCTTTTTACCGGCGCGGACAAAGCTCTTGCATAAATAATTGCCAAAATCACGGCAAATGTAATCATTATCATAATCAATGTGGCTGCGGCATAAGAAAGCTTATCCGTTACATCCGTCATATTTTTTAACGAAAAACTTAAAACCATTATTCCTATAACGGATTTATCCGTTATGCTGTTTATCGGAACGGTAAGCTCTACATAGTTTTTGTTGAAATTTCTGTATTGACTGTCCATTCCCAAAAAGCTCTTTACAGCTTCTTCGGAAATCAGAATCTTTCCCTCTCCGAGACCGAAGGTATCAAAAACAACTCTTAGATTTTTATCCACCACAACAACTCTTCCGTCATACATATTTGCGAAATGATATATTTCGGTTTCAAAATCCGCTATAGTATCAAACGAAACCACACCTAAAGAGCTTATATTATTTGTTATCGTGTTGCTATATTCCTTTATTGTAGCCACTCTGTCCTCGTATGCGATTCTGTCGTATGAAGACAGCATAAGCAGGGAAAATGCGCTGATGGGTATTACCGCCATTAAAAATATAACCATAAAGCCTTGAAATTTAAGGCTTTTTATAAACTGTATAAGAGGTTTAATGCTTAAAATAGTAACCCACCCCCCATTTTGTGTGGATATATTTAGGCTCACTCGGATTTTCCTCTATTTTTTCACGCAGACGCCTTATATGCACGTCCACCGTCCTCACATCCCCCGGATAATCGTAGCCCCAAATCACGCTAAGCAGCTTTTCTCTCGAGTAGACCTTATCCTCATCATTTACCAGAAGCTCAAGCACGTCGAATTCCTTTGCTGTAAGATTTATTTCCCTATCCTTAATATAAACTCTCCTGCTCTCAAAATCTATGCCGAGTTCCCCGTATATAACACTTTTGGGCTTTGCCTCCGCTACCGACGTATTTTTGCCGTTTCGCCTTAAAATAGCCTTAATCCTCGCCTTTACCTCCAGAATATTAAACGGCTTTGTTATGTAATCGTCCGCTCCGTACTCAAGACCCAAAATTTTATCTATATCCTCACCCTTTGCTGTAAGCATAATTATGGGAACATCCGAAAACTCCCTTACCTGCCTGCATACCTCAAAACCGTCCATCTTAGGAAGCATTATATCAAGAAGAATAATGTCATAGGCATTTTTCTTCGCCATCTCAAGGGCTTCTTCTCCGTCATAAGCGGAATCCACTTCCATTCCATCCTGTTCAAGTCCGAATCTTATGCCCTTAACTATAAGCTTTTCATCATCTACAACAAGTACTCTCCTCGCCATATCTTCCTCCGCTCTTTTTAATTAAACCGTAATTTTATCCTTTATCTTATTGAATGAATTTTGCTTTATACCGCTTATTTTCATTAAATCGGTAATTTCTTTAAAACCGCCGTTTTCTTCTCTGTATCTGATTATCATTTCCGCCTTTGAAGCGCCTATGCCGGAAAGAGTCATAAGTTCTTCCTTTGAAGCCGAGTTTATATTTACCTTCCCCGTTTCCTCGGAAACCTGCTGACTTCCCGAAGGCTTTATGCTGCCCTCTTTAATTTCTTTTTTTGAAGGTATATATATCCGCGTCCCGTCCGTGATCTTCTCCGCCTGATTTACCGCAGTCCCGGCAGCCGCTTTTGTGACTCCGCCCGCCGCCTTTATCGCGTCTATAACTCTTGCCCCGGAAGAAAGCTCATAAACACCTTCATTTACAACCTGTCCGCATACATAAACAAAGACGCTTTGCGACTCATTTTCGCTTTCCGAATCCTTTTTTTCGTCAATCCTTTTTTCAGCATTCTTAAAGCCTTTTTCAGTTTCGTTCACACCGCGGTTTTCATCACCGTTATTTCCTGTATCGGTTTCCGTCAATTCTGAAAGACTTATTTCTTCAGTTTCAGCCGAAGCCTCTTTTTTCTGTGATAAAACAAAAAATGTTCCCGATACCGCAATAAAAACCAGAAGCAAAATTAAAGATAATCTGCTTCGCACCGTTCCTCCGTTCTCTCTGATTTAACAAAACAAGCAGAAGCAGATAATACTCTGCCCCTGCTCCGATATCAAAATCAATCAAACACAAATATATTTTAACTCATTTTCACTATTATTACAAGAAATTTTATACGGCTTTGTCAATTTTTGTGGTGTAATCCGATTTACGATAGCCTCCCGTATGGTTATAAAGCTTACCGCTCATGCTGCTTAATTTATTTGAAGCTATGCTTTCTATTGCGGATGAAGCACCGACTACCCTGTCCGAATAGCTGAATCTTCCGTTAAAAACCGATTTAAGTGCGGATTCGTCCGCTTTTTTAAACGCTTCTTCATCAATCTTCAAGGTGTTACCCTTTTCTATACTCACACCGACCGATTTAAGTAACTTTCTTACAGAAGAAGTGGCGCTCGCCATTCCTGCGGTTCTTCTTAAAATAGAAGTGTTTTCAGTAGTGTCGGCAGACCTTATTACTCTGTTATAAGCTCCCACAAAGCTCTGTAACTTTTTGAGGGCGGCATCCCTGTCGGTAAAGTTTTCCTGTCTTAAATCAGCTGCGGCTTTCCTTAGGCTTCCCGCAAGACTCTTTGAGTCTGAAAGGCTCTCCATCTGCGCCTTATCAGCCGGTTTTACCGTATTTTTATTATTTGTTAAAACCTGTTTTTTTCCGTAATGCTTACTCGCAAGCTTTTTGTAAGCTCCCGTTCTAATCATATTAAGCTCGCTGAACGAAATACCGCCCAGCCCCGCTTTAGATGCGGACGAGCTTCCTTCAAAAAGTGACGAGTAGTCAAATCCTCTTCTCGCTCCGAAAATAGAATTCATATCTTACCTCCGATAAAAGACCGTATCGTCTTTATATACACAGTCACTATAACATTCTTCAAACACAAATACAATTGTAAAAATTTACCGAATTTTCAAATTTTGTTGATTTGTCTGAAGGTTGAGCTATGCGGCGGAGTACATTCATTTCGTATAGAATCTGTAAATCTTTATGCAATTCACTTACTACAACAATAAATTACCTTGCAGCAAAACAAACAGGATATCTAAGCTTAAATCTAATCCTGCAAAGCTTCATAAAATGATCTTATCACTCCTGCCGAACGGTCAAGTGCTTCTTTTTCCTCGTCAGTAAGCTTAATCTCAACAATTTCCTTCGCACCTTCTTTATTTATAATCGTAGGCACGCTTAAAT
The DNA here is from genome assembly GCA_963545085.1 of uncultured Catonella sp. Taxonomy (GTDB): domain Bacteria; phylum Bacillota; class Clostridia; order Lachnospirales; family Lachnospiraceae; genus Catonella. The sequence continues at coordinate 41,061 of CAUUHV010000012.1, forward strand.
ACACATCGGTTAAGCCGTACTGTCCTTCGGGCTTCACACAGATAGGTAAAATCCTGTTCTCGTTAAACAAAATCGACTTTACTATAGCTGCCGCCGAAGCCGCTATACCGTAAGAGGTGTTGCCCTTCCTGCTGAAAATCTCCCACCCCGCCGCAGTAGTGTCTTTTCTAAGTTTCTCAAAACTTTCATTCTTAACCCTGTCCATATTATCATTCATCACGTCCGTAAGCTTCTTGCCTCCTATGGTTGCGGAATTCCACGAAACCACCTCCGAATCTCCATGCTCTCCTATTACGTAACAGGAAACGCTTTTTGCGTCCAAATCGAACATTTCAGAAATTTCACAATTAAGCCTTGCCATATCAAGGGCGGTTCCGCTTCCTATTACCTTTGAAGCCGGAAGTCCGGAAAGCTTCCATGTATAATATGTCATAATATCCACCGGATTTGAAATAACTAAAAGTATTCCGTCAAAACCGCTTTCCATAATGGAGCTTACTATACTTTTAATTACCCTTTTTGACGGAGCCAACATATCAAGTCTGCTGTCAGCGTTAGGATCCATAGGCGCGGAAGCGGTAACAATTACAATCTCCGCATCCTTACAGTCCGCGTACTCTCCACAGTTCACCTTAATATTTCTGTTCATGAAATAAACTGAATGCTTCATGTCCATCACTTCTCCGAGCGCCTTCTCTTTATTTACGTCAATTAAAACAATTTCCTCACAAAGTCCCTGATTTATTATAGTGTAAGCCGTTGCGGCACCTACATTCCCCGCGCCTATTATAACCACTTTCGAATCTTTAAAGCTCATAATCATATCCTTTCCTAAATAAAATTATTTTTTCCGAGAAATTCTAAACTTATACTCTTAAAAAACTTTTGAACCGATTGTGAAAAATCATTCAATCTCCCCGATTTCTTCCATAAGCTCGTTTCTGAGACTTCCTGTCTTTAAAAGCTTTCCGTACCTTTCAACAGCCTCATTTCCGTGTTCCCTCAAAAAGCTCATGCTGTAATAGTTGGTTTCAAGCTCCGATATGAAATACACTATTTCAGAGCCATTGTATGTGGAAAGCCCCCCGTCCTCATCATCTTCTTTGATATATGTTTCCATAAATGACACCGCATTGCTTAAAGCCCTGTCGGCATTCCTTACCGTATTTAAAACTTCTTCTTTTTCATCTTTAAAAATTTTCGAACATCTTAAAGAAAGTTTTTCATAATCTCCGATATATTTATTCAATTCATTAAGCTTAAAAATAAGCCTTTCATAAATCTTCTCATCTGTTTTATCAAGCAGTTTATTAAAACGAAGTCTCTCATACTCGTTCAAAATCTCAGTCATCTCTTTATTAAAGATTTTCTTACTGCAGCAGCCGTCTTTTATTCTCTTTAATACCTCAAAAAGCCGTTTTAAATACTCCTCTCCCGTATAACTTTTTATAAAATAATTATTTAATCCCGATAAAAGCATCGAAACCACGCTTATCTTCTCGTCAAAGCCCGCGCTCCTATAATGTTCGCCATTTTCTTTAACTTCTCCCGACTCAAGAATTTCATTTATTTTATATTTATTTTCGTATTTTCTGTACAATTCAAGAAAATTGGTAAAATCAACCGCAATCCGTTTATCCTTTATGAATTCCGCTACGGTTTCAGGAAGAATGTCATAGCCGTTTCTTTCATACCCGTCAAGCAAAACCGACAAATCTTCCCAACCTCTTGCAGTAACGATTTTAACCCCGTCAACGGTATTTTCCACATGATAAAAATTTTCTTTTTTAATCTCAAGAAAACCGAGTATTGCCCCGTGAACCCCCTTTTCGAGCGCATAATTTCTCCATACTCCGTATTCCGCTTCTATATTTATCACTCTTATACGGTCAAGAGTAACGCTGTCAAATTCTCTCACGGACTTATTATAGCCCTGCGGATTTCCCGCCGTAACTATTACCCAACCTTCAGGAATACTGAAATTTCCGAATTTCTTTTCCTGTAAAAACTGCAGCATCATAGGGGCAAGAGTCTCCGAAACGCAATTTATCTCATCAAGAAATAAAATACCTTCTTTAATTCCCGTCCTTTCCATTGTCTCATAAATTTCCGCTATAATTTCACTCATTGTGTATTCGGTAACGGAATACTTTTTTCCCGAATACTCCTTCTCCTTTATAAACGGCAGTCCGACCGCGCTCTGTCTGGTATGGTGGGTTATCGTATAGGAAACCAGAGCGACCTTTTCTTCCGCTGCAATCTGCTCCATTATAGCCGTTTTTCCCACTCCCGGAGGTCCTATTAAAAAAAGCGGTCGCTGCTTCACCTGCGGCATTAAATAGTGTCCCTTCTCATCTTTTTCAAGATAGAGCTTTAAGGTTCTTTTTATTTCGGTTTTTGCCGATTTTATATTCATAAATATCAATCTTTCCTTTCCTTCACGGTAAGATGCATTGCCCACACCGGAAAGCTTTCCGCCTCAAACGGCAGCTTCTCGTCTGCATAAGCCGTTTCCGGAAAAACAAACGCCACCTCATAGCCCTGTCTTGTTTTAGGATAAATACCGTAGCCGTCCGTAAAATATATCATTCCGGAAACTTCATCAATATTTTTCTTTTCCATTTCATCTTCTATATATTTAAATACAGGTCTGAAATCCGTTCCGCCCCTGCCCGTTATCTTAAAACCGCTAATATAGGCGTCAAGCTCTTCCTTTCCCGAAACGGTTGTTACTTCCTGCACCTGATTGTCACACTGAATTATTATACATTTTATTATAAATTCATTAAAACCGTTTCCTTCCGTAAGCACATTTACAGTTTCCCTCAAAAATCCCGAAACGGTCTCCTTACTTACCGAACCCGATGTATCTATGGCAATTACAAAATTTTTGATTTTTTCCGAAATTTTATATTCCGGTTCTTCTATAAGAGGCATATTCCCATAAAGCCTTAAACCGTAATTATAAAATCCATAGTCGAAGCTTTCAAAATCAATCTTTATTTCTTCATGAGGTCTTTTAAATTTCCTTAAAAACTCATCATAAGAGGTTTTTTCTCGATTTTCAAATACAAGACTCCGATACAGCAAGGTCCGCTCCAAACCCACGCTTTTGCTGTAGGTTTCAAGCTCTGTCTGTATTTTCTTTCCCGCCTCGCTCCAAAGCTCTCTGTTTTTTTCGTTATTTTCCTTTTTCTCGTCCTTTTTTTCATCCTTTTTTTCGTCTTTTTCCCAAAAATCATGCTCATCAACGGCAAACAGACTTTCAAGAAGAACAATATCCGGTTTTTCCGAAGCAAGATAATCGTAAATATATTCCGCCGAAAAAAGCTTCACTTTCTTTAATATTCTCTCCTCCGTATCCTCCTTTAACGGAGGTATTACCGTTTCCACGCACGAAAACTCAAGCTTATCTATAATTCCCTCCACCATTATATCGCAGGCAAGGCTCCACAAGTCTTCCCGTCTTCCTTCATGCCTATAAAAATGTCCGAAAAGACAGTGCAAAACGGAATGAAGATATGCCCTGTTAATCGAAACGGGATTTTCCTTATATTTTTTCACCGTAAAAAGCGGCATGAAATACAACCTGCTCCCGTCCGTCGCGAGAAATTTAATCCGCATATCCGATGTAGGTGTAAGCCTGTCAAGCGCCGGATAAAGGTACCTCATCGCAAGATAAAGCTCGGTTCTTGCCATATTAAGTATCTTAATGCCCAGTCTTTCCAATTCCTTGTTGCTCTTGTTCATCTATACCGTTAAATCTCCATATCAAAAATGCTGTTTTTCTCAAAAGTTTTATTTCTGTAGTCTATTAAAATACTTACACCCTCGGCAAAATCATTCTCACAAAAATAGTCTATGGCTTCGTCCGTTTCGTTTTTTTTGAAAAATATGCCTATTTTTATTATTTTTTCAAGCTCCGTCGCCTCTTTTAAATCTGCAATGCTTCTTAAAATAATCTTTTTGTTGTTTCTCAAAAATTCCGAATATTCCGCTCTTATCTCTTCCTTAAGCTCCAACGGATAAGAAAGCCTCGCTTTTGCTATTTCTATTCCCTCTTCGATATCCATGGTGTACTTGCAGGTCGAAAACAAAGCATCATATTTATGATAATCAAGCGCCTCTCTGTTTAGACATTCTCTGTAGCTTGCTCCTGCTCCGTGGGTAATCTGATTTACGATTCTCGCTCCGTTATCTTCCTTAAACTCCAACTGATAATGCGGAAAAAATATCTCACTTTCATATAAAGAAACCGTAAGCCTTTCGGAATATTCAGATAATATATCCTTTAACGCTATAAGGCTTCCTCCGGCGCGCTTAACTCCGATAAAATAAAGCTTTGTGCAATTCCTTAAAACTCCGTCACCCAAGGACTTCAAGCTGTCATAAAAAATGATTTTTCTTAAATTCCTGCAATTATAAAAAGCGTCATGTCCTATTTCCGTAACCGCTTCGGGAATTTCAACCTCTGTAAGCTCTCTATGCTCCTTAAAGGCGTAAGGAGCTATTTCCGTAAGCTCTCCCTCCCCTTCAAACTCGGAAAGACTTAAGTCCGCTCTTTTTTCCGATGTTCCTGTATATCTCTTTAATATCATCTCATTTAGACCTTCTGATTCTGCTCCAAATCACCGCCTGAAAATAATCATAGGCTCTGTCCGCGACATACCACACGGGATTTGCCGCGACAAGCGCTATAAGCTTCCATTTAAACTCCGTATTCTCCATAATAAGCTCCGGAAAAATTAAAATAATCGGAACTGCCATAAGGTTAAAAAAGACAAGCTTTGAAGCCGTATAAAACATCATCAACTTCTTATATTTTCCCTTATCGTCTTTGACAAGAAATTCCCATACCCGTTCTCTTAAAAGAATATATATTTCCGCACAGAAAAAGGTAACCAGCTTCAACTTATCCGGTGCTATAATAACGGATAGCAATACGGAAGCCGCAAAATATATAAGTGCATACTTAAAACCCGCCTCTCTTATTATTATTCCTATCATAAATCCGGCAATACCGAGTAAAAAAAGCGTACTCATACCGAATACGCTTTCAATTAAAATAAACGCCATGGCGACAGCCATGCATATACCGGAAAGAGTAAGTTTTTTAGTGTTTACATGCATCTGCAAAGATCTCCTCCCATACATTCACACAAGGTATCGGCAAGCCAAAGTTTACAGCACATATCCGCCATATCGCCTCCGCCGCTTCTTCCATAGGTATTTCTTACTCCGTTATATCTCATATTTTGAACACTTAACTGGCTAAGGAGATTCTGATAATCGGGATTACCCGGCTCCATTCTTGCCGCCGTATTCGCATGCTCAAGACCTCTCATCGTATTTCCTACGCCGATATTAGCAATAGCGCTGTAATAATACCATCTCGCGCTCCTATCCCTTATGCCGTCAAGCTGCCTTAATGCCTCACCGAAGGCTCTTCTTGAAAGCATTGAATATACGGATTGCATCTGCTGAGAATCATCCGAATAGCTGCCGCCGTAAGATGAGCCGCTGTAGGATGAGCTTCCGAAATTTCCGTACGGATTGCTTCTTTCTTTCATTATCTGATCATAGGCTTCCTGAACCTGCTTGAATTTTTCTTCTGCAAGTGAAGAAAGAGGATTACCCGAATATGAGTCCGGATGATACTTTCTGCTTAATTCCCTGTAAGCCCTTTTTATTTCTTCATCGCTTGCGTTTACCGGTACACCGAGCACCTTGTATGGATTCATCATTACCCTCCGGTTTTTCGTTCTTCATGTCGTATTTAGACCAAACTCCATCATACAGTATATTTCTTAAAATGTCGATATCCTTGATTAACGGCAGCCTTTCAAAAGCCGTCGCGCACTCGCTCATTGTAATAGTGAGCAGTGTATTTACCTTATCCTCGAAATCGTTTTCTTTATATATTTTTTTAAAAGGATTGTAACTTCCCTTTTTTATATCCTCGGAAATATCCTCATAGGCATCCATCAGATAGATAAATTTTCCGAGAAAAAAACCTGTCAGCCTTAAATCCGTTTCAAAATTATCCTTCTCATACACGAAAAGCTCCGCCATAAGTCTGCCGAATGCGGCGGAAACTTCCTCAATATCATCGGAGTTCTTTTTTTCAAGCTCCGATAAAAGCTCAAGCTCTCTTTTTATAGCTTTGCACTGCCTTTTATATTTCTTCTTGATTTTTTTATAATGTCTGCCGTAAAGAGCAAGTCCCGCGGCGGCTTTTATGCTTTTTTCATCTTTAACGTCATCGGAAAACTTCTCGCAGGCTAACGCTATATTCATATCCGCGGCATATTCCGAAAATCTGTTTGTGATAACAAGACTCTTATTTAGCGGGTGAACAAAGCATCTTTGCATTCTTATAACAGCCTCAGGCTCATAAAGCGAGGTTAAAAGAACTATTAAAAATGTCATATCATAAGATAATGAAAGTCTGCCGGTAAGACCGTATTTTTTACCGAGGGTTACGCAAAGGCCGCAGTAAAATCCTCTGAACTCATAATATTCCTTTACCTTAAGCTCAAGCCTGTTTACATTTACATAACCGTACATTCATTCTCCATCTTCATCAGCTATGCTTTACGAACTCATTTTTGCATTTAGGGCAGATGACCATTATTTTGCCCTTACCCTTAGGTATTCTGATTTTCTGTCCGCAGCTTTTACATTTATATATATGAAAATCCTTTCTTTCAATCATTCCGCCTTTTAGCTTATAAAACCTCTTTTTAATTTCGGAATAGAAATTCATATACATTCTGTTTTCTTCTGAACGCTTTGCTATATTTTTTGAAAATATTCTGAATATGCCGAGGGCAAGCCCTAAATATGAAATCACGTCAATCAAACGATAAGCCGGCGGAACAAATCTTAACGGCAGCATAACAACTCTTAATACCAGATATACTATTAAAATAAAGTACGTTAAATTGTCCACACCGTATCTGCCGTACATAAATTTTCTAAAATTTGAAAGCATACTTTCGCCTCCTTTTTAGGTCGGTTACCTTGAAGGAACGATTTTTTCCTTTCCTCCCATATAAGGTCTTAAGGCTGTAGGAATATTTACGCTTCCATCTGCGTTAAGATTATTTTCAAGGAAGGCTATAAGCATACGCGGCGGTGCCGCAACCGTGTTGTTAAGAGTATTCGCAAAATAATTGCCGTCCTTGCTTCTTACCCTTATTCCGAGTCTTCTCGCCTGAGCGTCGCCCAAATCCGAACAGCTTCCAACCTCGAAATATTTTTTCTGTCTCGGACTCCAAGCCTCCACATCAAGAGATTTAACCTTCAAATCCGCCAAATCTCCCGAGCAGCATTCAAGAGTTCTTACCGGAATATCCATGCTTCTAAAAAGATCCACCGTATTCTGCCAAAGCTTGTCATACCAGAAACCGGCATCCTCCTTTTTACACACAACAATCATTTCCTGTTTTTCAAACTGATGTATGCGGTATACTCCTCTTTCCTCAAGTCCGTGCGCTCCCTTTTCCTTACGGAAACAAGGTGAATAGCTTGTAAAGGTCTGAGGAAGACTTTCTTCCGGTACCAGACTGTCTATAAACCTTCCTATCATGGAATGTTCGCTGGTTCCTATCAGGTAAAGATCCTCACCCTCTATCTTATACATCATGGCGTCCATCTCGGCAAAGCTCATCACTCCGGTAACCACATCGCTTCTTATCATAAAAGGAGGCACGCAGTAGGTAAAGCCTCTGTCTATCATAAAATCTCTCGCATATGTAAGAACGGCGGAATGAAGTCTTGCTATATCACCCATAAGGTAATAGAAACCGTTTCCGGCAACCTTTCTTGCGCTGTCAAGATCTATGCCGTTAAAGCTTTCCATAATATCTATGTGGTAAGGTATCTCAAAATCCGGAACTGCAGGCTCTCCGTATTTCTCCACCTCCACATTTTCGCCGTCATCTTTTCCAACAGGTACGGTAGGTGCGATAATGTTAGGTATTGTCATCATTATTTTTTTAATTTCGTCATTGAGCCTTGTCTGCTCCGCCTCAAGTTCACCGAGCTCAGATGTGGCTTCGGTTATCTTCTTTTTAATCTCATCGGCTTCCGCCTTCATTCCCTTAGCCATAAGCGCACCGATTTCTTTACTTGCTTTATTTTTTTCGGAGCGAAGATTATCGCCCTTCTGCTTTATTTCGCGACTTTTCTTATCAAGCGCTATAACCTCGTCTACAAGCGGAAGTTTCGCGTCCTGAAATTTCTTCTTTATGTTCTCCTTTACAATTTCCGGATTTTCTCTGACAAATTTAATATCTAACATTTTTTCGCTCCTGTTTCAATTTTTCTTTTACTCTCATATCCGCTTCATTACCGCAACAGCCTTTTTCTTTATCAGACAGCTTCCGTGTTCGGAAAGTACTGCTGCCGCATTATCATTATTTATTAAAGAAGCATCATAGTCAAGCGCGTTAAAACATACCTTCGAATATGAGTTTTTTGACATCGTACCTCTTTTTATAACAAGAACATATTCTCCATCCGTTTTATATAAGTCACTATTTATCGGTCTTCCGTAAGAAATTGATGAAGCGAACTCGGAAACCGAATCCAGACTTTTAAACGCAAACGCCAAAGCATCGGCTTTTAAATCCGGAAACTCTTTAGCTTTTTTATTCGTGAGGGTATTATTCCGAATATCCTCCGCAAAGGTTGATTTTTCAAAAAGCTCATTTCTTTCATCCTCAATATCTGACAGTTTCTTAAAAAGCGCCTCCAGCTTCGATGAAAAATTCTGCTGTAGCAACTCTTCCTCCGAGGTTTCTGAAATTGTTATTGAAAGCTTGTTATCCGGCATCTGCATAACTCTTAAAGTTACCATTCCGTTCCCCGACTTATATCCCATCTCGTCCGCCGCTCTTTCCACAAGGCTGTGGATAAAATTGGTAGCATGCTCGTTCTGCTCTATAAAATCCGTTATATCAAGCCCGTTCTCCTTCATATCCTCGGATGAAAGTATACATCTTACCGTATCTTTATTCAGTCTTATAAATTTCATTAAATTCCTTTCCTTTGTTACTCCCTGTCATAATACAAATTGCTGTGTACTTCCATACTTTAAGCACTTGTATCATATAATGGCACAAACCCGTTAAATTTTCAAGGTGAAATTCACTCATGTATTTATTATGCCAAAAAATCCGGTTTGGGAAGCTTTCCTCCGGACATTGCAGGAATTTCAACTTTGTCAGGAATATCTCTTTTCTGTTCTCTTATTTCTTCAAAAAAGCCTTTGTTGGCAGTATAAAGTTTTATTCCGAGCGCTTCTCTCGCCACATCCGTAACCGTATCTACCGTAACTATCCGGAGAGCCTTTTTTGTAATTTCCGGCACTTCTTCCAAATCATCCTTATTCGCGAGCGGAATAAGTACCTTTTTTATACCCGCCCTTTCGGCAGCCATAAGTTTTTCAGGAAGCCCTCCTATAGGAAGCACCTGCCCTCTCAAAGAAATTTCTCCCGTCATCGCAAGCTCCGTGCTTACGGGAATACCTAACACAAGCGAAGCTATTGCTGTAAACATTGTTACTCCCGCCGACGGACCGTCCTTCGGCACCGCTCCAGACGGAACATGGATATGAATATCTTTGTCCTTGAAATTAAGCTTTCTGTTATATAAAACGGATCTTACAAGGCTTGCCGATATACTTGCGGATTCTTTCATTACATCGCCTAATTTTCCCGTAAGTTTAAGCTGACCGCTGCCGCTCATTGCCGTGGTTTCTATAAATAAAATTTCTCCGCCCGCCGCCGTCCACGCAAGTCCTGTTGCGACTCCCGGTATATTCTTCTTAAGCGCCTTATCATGATTGGCTTTTTTATTTCCCAAAAACTTTTGAAGTTCATTCTTTTTTACGGTTACCTTTGTTTCGCCTTTTTCAAGAAGCCTTACCGCCGCCTGTCTCATAAGCTTGTCAAACTGCTTTTTAAGCCCTCTTACTCCGGCTTCCATTGTGTATTCCGCTATAACAGTCTTTATAACCGCATCAGAAACGAATATATTCTTTTTAAGAAGCCCCGCTTCCTTCATTGACTTATCAAGCAAATGCTCCTTCGCTATATGAAGCTTTTCCTCCGCCGTATAACCGGAAAGCTCTATAACTTCCATTCTGTCAAGTAGAGGCTTTGAGAGAGTGTCCGTAGTATTGGCGGTACATATAAACAAAACATTCGACAGATCATACGGCATGTTCAGGTAGTGATCCGTAAAGGAGGTATTCTGCTCCGGATCAAGCACCTCAAGCAGAGCGCTCTCCGGATCTCCGTTAAAGCTTCCCCTTCCCAACTTATCCACCTCGTCAAGCACTATTACCGGATTATTTACACCTGACTTTTTAATGGAATCCATTATTCGTCCCGGCATAGCCCCTATATAAGTTCTTCTGTGTCCTCTTATCTCCGCCTCATCCTTTATACCGCCGAGACTTATCCTTATATATTTTCTTCCCAAAGCTTCGGCTATCGCCTTTCCCATACTTGTCTTTCCCGTTCCCGGCGCTCCCGTAAAAAGAATTATAAAGCCCGAATTCTTTTTTCTTAATGACATTACCGCAATTTGTTCTATAATTCTGTCTTTAGCCTTTTTTAAAGCGTAATGGCTTTTATCAAGTATTTCTTTAGCCTTTTTTATATCAATGGAAACAGGCTCCGGCTTATGCCAGTCAAGAGCGGTTACAAATTCCAGATATTCCAAAACTGACGCATATTCATGATCATCCTTACTCATCTGTTTGAAATGATTAAATACCCTGTCAACCTCTTTTTTAGCTTCCTCCGAAAAGCCCGCCCCGTTTATCCGTTTCTCCAAACTTCTTTTCTCTGAAACCTCATCGGGGTTCGCTTCTTCGAGCTCCTCCTGTAAAAGCTCCATCTGTCTGCGAATCATACTCTCCCTATAGTTTTCTCCCTGTTTATCCCTGATTTTTTTGCTTATTTCAGCCTGAAGCTCCACTAAATCCTTATGCGCGAGCATAGCCTTATAAATAAGCCTGCTCCTCTCTCTCAGAGAATTTGTAGCCAACATCTCATACTTTTTTTCAGGCGACAGATCCGAATAAGGTCCTATTATACTCATGATTTCATTTATATTATCGAGCCTTTCGGAAAAGCGCATAGCCCAACTTCCCCACTGGAAATGAGAGGATATCCGAGCAAGACAGTCCATTACCATATTGAAAGTCGCCTTTTCTTCTCTCCCGTCTATATCCCTCTCATCCTCCAAAAACTCATAATCTCCTGAAAGATTGTCATTATCGACAACAAGATTTAGAACCCTTGCTCTCTTATCCGTATGAACGGCAAGCACGAAGCCTTCCTCCGAGCTTCTTATTGCCTTAACCGTGCCTAAAAGCCCTATTTCATAAAAATCTTCGACACTCAGATTTTCTCTGTTTTTGCCTTCTTTTAACGGAAGAAGTAAAATCGTGTCATTCTCTTGAACGGATTTCTTCTCCTTTTCATTTAAAATATCCGGCTCAAGATTATATTGTACATCCGGCAAAATAATAGTGTTATAAACCGGTATTATTAACATATTTTTACCTCCTTAAAAACTCCTGCCTGTCACAGGCAAAATGATAACATTTGTATTTAATTTGTCAAGTTTTTTATATAAAATATATTACGAATTTTCCCGTGTTTTATATTTTATGATATAAATTGAAAAAATCTGACAATCCGAGCAGGGCTTGCCGCGGAAATGATTAATTATCTTTTGACAGCCGCATCATCTTATGTCGCTTCTGTTCTAAAAAAACAAAAAGGATACAACCAGGCTGATTAAAGCTTAATTATATCCTATAATATAACAAAAAAGTGTCAAAACGGTGAACTGCCAAATATTACTTATCCGTAAGTAAAGAAAGCGCTTCCTTGTACTTGGCGATGGTCTTTTCTATAACCTCATCAGGCAGCCTATATCCCTTATCCTTATTCGCCTTAAGCCAATCTCTTACAAACTGCTTGTCATAAGACGGCTGAGATTTTCCCGTTTCAAAATCCTTAAGAGGCCAAAATCTCGAGCTGTCCGGGGTTAATATTTCGTCGCCCAGAACAATGTTTCCGCTTTCATCAAGCCCGAACTCAAGCTTTGTATCCGCTATTATTATTCCCTTTGAAAGCGCGTAATCGGCACATTTTTTATAAACGGCGATTGTACTGTCCCTAAGTTTCTCTGCATACTCTTCGCCCTTTTCTCCAAACTCCTTTTTCAACACTTCGATACTTTTTTCAAATGATATGTTCTCGTCGTGAGCTCCGATTTCAGCCTTTGTACTCGGAGTGTAGATAGGCTCCGGAAGCTTCTCGGACTCCTTTAACCCTTCCGGAAGCTTTATGCCGCAGACCGTACCGTCATTTTTATAACTTTCCCAACCGCTTCCCGTAATATACCCTCTGACTATACACTCTATCGGAAGCATCCTAAGCTTTTTCACCCTCATGCTTCTGCCGTTATATTCCGGCTTTCTGAAAAACTCGGGCATATCGTCCGTATTTACGGAAATCATGTGGTTCGGAACAATATCCTTAGTGAAATTAAACCAAAATTCGGACATAAGATTAAGAATTACACCTTTATCCTTAACCTCATTTTCAAGAATATGGTCAAACGCCGATATTCTATCTGTAGCAACCATGATAAGGCTGTCACCCGCATCATAGATTTCTCTTACCTTGCCCTCTTTAACCGGAATATATTCCTTCATTTCAATCTTCCTTTCAAAAATACCGATATCCTGTCCTGTATAATATCTTAACACTCTTAAAAATAAATATCCATATAAGCTGTCATTATATTTAACCTGATTATCCTTTATTTTTTCTAATAAATATTTTTATATTAAATTCTTTATGATTGGTGTATATTTATATCTGTAATAACGTTACAGCGAGGTAGTTATGAATAAAAATAGGACTGATTTAAAATTCGACTTCTGGTTCTTCACCGTAGCCATAGTTATACTTTTGATAATAGGGTTTAGGCTCGGCGTACTCACTCCTCTTAATCTTATTATCTGTCTGCTTCTTGTCGCTTCCTCTCCGTTCTTATTAAAACAGGTGATTAAGCACGGAAAAGAAGAAAAAATAACAAAAACAAAACTTGAAATAATAGATTCCATGACGGATGAGGAGCTTTTCAAACGCATATCCGAGCTTTATACCGGCAGAGGTTTTGCATTGGAGCGCTATGACTCAAAGGGCAAGGGAATTCATGTGGTATGTGAGCGCACCGGTGTCAGAAACGGCACGTCTTTTACTGAAAGGGGAGCTGTCCTCGTTATCTGCTCCGACGAGATAATAGACATAGACGAATTTAAAATATTTAAAAATGAATTATCCGCAAAAAACTGTACACAGGGCATGATGGTTACAAATTACAGGTTCTCTCCCGAGGTAATCGATGAAGCCAAAACCTCGCTTATCGCCCTCTGGAACAGGGAAAACATCAGAGAGAACCTGCATTTGAATTAGATTTTATCAGAACAGCCCCGTTATTTCACCATCATCATCCACATCTATATTAAACGCTGCAGGCTCCTTTGGAAGCCCAGGCATTGTCATTATACTTCCGGTAAGCGCTACTGCAAAGCCGGCTCCCGCAGATATATAAATCTCTCTTATATTTACGGTAAAACCCTCCGGTCTGCCAAGCTTCTTTGCGTCGTCCGAAAGCGAGTACTGCGTCTTTGCTATACAAACAGGAACATTTTTGTAACCGAGTTTCTCTATTTTAGCCATGGCTCTTAAAGCCGCAGGGGAAAAGTCCGCTCCATCCGCACCGTATATTTTCCTGCATACGGTTTCTATTTTTTCTTTTAATGAAAGTTCGCTTTCATAAAGCGGAGTATACTCTGATTTTTTATTTTCAATAGTATTTATAACCTTCTCTGCAAGCTTTATTCCGCCCTCTCCGCCTTTTTCCCATACAGCCGCGGTTTCAAACTCACAACCTCTCTCCTCACAGAAATTCTTTATAAATTCGGTTTCAGCCTTCGTATCCGTAATAAATTCATTTAAGGTAACAACTATCGGCACCTTAAACTTTTTCATATTTTCAATATGCTTTTCAAGATTTACTATACCCTTTTTAAGCGCTTCGATATTTTCTTCAACAAGCTTTTCTTTAGTGACGCCTCCATTATATTTTATCGCTCTTACGGTAGCTACCAAAACCACGACATCAGGCTTAAGTCCTGCTATTGCGCATTTTATATCAAGAAATTTTTCAGCTCCGAGATCCGCTCCGAAGCCCGCCTCGGTGATTACATAATCCGCAAGTTTTAACGCGGTTTTTGTAGCTCTTACCGAGTTGCAGCCGTGAGCGATATTCGCGAAAGGTCCTCCGTGAACTATAGCCGGAGTATGCTCAAGAGTCTGAATAAGATTAGGCTTTACCGCGTCCTTAAGGAGAGCCGCCATCGCTCCTACAGCTCCTATATCTTCTGCAGTCACAGGTTCTCCGTCATAATTATAGGCAACTATTATTTTACTTAATCTCTTTTTTAAATCTTTCATATCATCCGCAAGGCAGAGTACTGCCATTATTTCGGATGCTACCGTTATTATAAAATGATCCTCCCTTACAACTCCGTCCGCCGCGGAGCCGAGTCCTACTATTATATTTCTTAATGTCCTGTCGTTCATATCCAAAGCGCGTTTCCATACGATTTGCTTAGGATCTATGTTTAACACGTTTCCGTGCTTTATATGATTATCGAGCATTGCCGCAAGAAGATTGTTAGCCGAGGTTATCGCATGAAAATCCCCGGTAAAGTGGAGGTTTAAATCTTCCATCGGAACAACCTGTGAGTACCCTCCGCCTGCGGCTCCGCCCTTTATGCCGAAGCAAGGTCCTAATGAAGGCTCTCTTAAGGCTATTACAGCCTTTTTATCAAGCTTCCCGAAAGCTTCTCCCAAGCCTATCGTTACGGTAGTCTTTCCCTCACCCGCAGGAGTAGGATTTATCGCCGTAACAAGAATCAGTTTGCCGCTCTCTCTGTCTTTTATCCTCTCCCAAAGTTCGTCGGACAACTTTGCCTTATATTTTCCGTAAAGCTCCAACTCTTCTTCGGCTATACCTATTTTTTCAGCTATTTCGGTAACAGGTAAAAGTTTCGCTTCTTTCGCAATTTCAATATCCGTTTTCATTCCGTTCCTCTTTCTGTAAAACAACTGTTTTATTCCGTCTTTTTGTCGTAAATTCCGCAAATTCTTCCTTACTCATAAGCACTTTGCGCGGCTTTGTACCGTCCTCCTCGCTGACTACTCCGGCTTCCGCAAGCTGGTCCATTATACGCGCCGCCCTGTTAAAGCCTATTCTGTATACACGTTGAAGCATTCCTATCGAAGCTTTGTCTTTATCTATAATTAGAGCACCCGCCTCATCAAAGTATGCGTCATATCCGTCATCCTCCTCCACATGTCCCGAAATTCCGGCTTCTTTGATGCTGTCCGCCACCATGGCGTTGTTTACCTGCTCGCTTATATCATGAGAGTTTGTATGTGTTTCATTTTTCGATATAATAAAGCTTACCACATCCGATACCTCACTATCTGAAACAAAGGCTCCCTGAACCCTTAAAGGTTTAGGATAATCCGAAGGAAAGAAAAGCATGTCGCCTTTTCCGAGAAGCTTTTCGGCTCCTGCTCCGTCAAGAATTGTTCTTGAGTCCACCTGTGAGGATACCGCAAACGCTATTCTTGAAGGTATATTAGCCTTTATGAGACCTGTTATTACATTCACGCTCGGACGTTGTGTAGCTATTACAAGATGGATTCCCGCCGCTCTCGCAAGCTGTGCAAGACGGCATATAGCCTCTTCAACCTCTTTCGACGAAACCATCATCAAATCCGCAAGCTCATCTACTATTATTACAATTTGAGGAAGCCAGTTCGGACTATCTTTTCCGACCTTTTTGTTAAAACCTTTTATTTCCCTTACTCCCTCCTCGGCAAAAAGCTTATATCTGCGGTTCATTTCCGCCACAGCCCAGTTAAGCGCCGCAGCCGCCTTTTTAGGATCGGTAACCACAGGGAGCAAAAGATGCGGTATTCCGTTATAGCATGAAAGCTCTACAACCTTAGGATCCACCATTATAAACTTCACTTCATCCGGTTTCGCCTTATATAAAATACTCATGATAAGAGTATTGATACACACGGATTTTCCCGAGCCGGTAGCGCCCGCTATAAGAAGGTGCGGCATTTTGGCTATATCCGTAACCATTGTCTGACCGCCTATATCCTTACCTACCGCAAACGCAAGCTTCGACTGATTCTCTGCGAATTTCTTATTCTCAATAAGCTCTCTGAAAAAAACAACCATATTTTTCTCGTTCGGAACTTCTATACCTACCGCCGCCTTGCCGGGTATAGGAGCTTCTATTCTTATATCAGCGGCTGCAAGCTTAAGCTTAATGTCATCCGAAAGCGAGGTTATCTTACTTACCCTTACTCCCTGTTCAGGTTGTAATTCGTATCTTGTGACTGTAGGACCGCAACTTACATCCGTAACCTTTACATTCACTCCGAAAGCGGCTAAAGTTTCCTGCAGCTTCGCCGCGGTTTCATGAAGCGCGCTGTCGCTTATCGTCTCCCCACGGTTATCCGGCTTTTTTAAAAGTTCTTTAGGTGGAAATACATAAGGCTTGGGAGGAATCGATATCTCAACCTTTTTTTCTTTACCGGCATCATGCTTTAAAGCGTTTTCAGATTTAATATCCTGAACGATATTTTCTTTTTCAAAAACTTTTTCAACTTTATGCCCGTTTTCTTCTCCGTCTTTCGTTTCATACTTTGTTTCCGAAGCCTTCGTAAAAGAGGATAAAGGTTTATTTCCGCTTATGCTTTTTTTAGTAAGTATATTTTCTTTTTCAAGCTCAAAATCTGATTTAAAAGGCTTCGATTCATTTTCCTTATTGTACGAATTTTCTATATTTTCTGGTTTTTCCGCTAAACTTGAAGAATTTTCATCTTCCGTTTCTTCATCATTTTCAGAATTTAAAATCTCATCCAAACCACCATTCGTAAGACTCTCCCAACCGTCATCATCTTTCGATAAGTTTATTCCGTTTTCTACAACATTTTCGTCATTTATAAATTCCTCTACTTCTTTTCCGAATTTTTCTTCAAGCTCTTTCATATAAAATTCGGAATCCTCCGGATTATTTTTAAATTGCTTTTCTTCCTCCTGCCTGTGTATATAAAGCTCCACCTTAGGCTTCCCCACCTGTTTCATTTCAACATTGTCGGCAACCTGCTCATTAGCTTCGTTTGAAACCTTCGGCATATCCTCCCCGCTGTTTTCATTTGAGACGGATTTTACTGAGGATGCTTTACTGTTGTCTGCCGCCGTCTGTATAGCCTCTTCTTTCTTTTTGACTTCGGCTCTTTCAAGCCGTGCTCTCTCAATCTCAAGCCTTCTTTCTTCTCTGAGGCGGTTTCTTTCTTCCTTTCTTTTTTCCTTCAGCTCCTTTTTCCTCTCTTCACGTTCTTCGGCTCTGATTTTAGCCTCTTCAAGATGC